>NZ_AKXJ01000003.1:0-450021 GCF_000276645.1 Pseudoalteromonas sp. NJ631 | reverse complement strand
AACAGCCGAAGGGTCGGCCCCGGTCAATGATAGTGTGGATTACCCATGTGAAAGTAGAACATCCTACTTCGTAGCGAGCCAGGGCCAAATAAGAGAAACCCGTTGCAGCAATGCGACGGGTTTTTTTCTGTTTGGGGTATAGAAATTTGAGATATAAAAAATCTCGCAAGCTAATCAACACATCGCGAGGTAAACTTGCTCCTACTACCATATACACTGCATCGTAGGAGGTGGTTCACCCGCCGATGGGTTGCAATGAAAATTTCGGTAAAAAACCATGTATTTCAAAGCCAGTTTCAGCAATGTGATGGTTTTTTGCTATTTGAGAAACATAAAATCTCGCGAGACGCACTTCACTCCCACCATAAACACAGTAACGTGGGAGATCGTGGTAACTTAGAGAGAGTAAGGTGGTTAAATAACGCGAGAGAAGCGGGTGTTTTTGATTTGGTTTTGTAAGTAGGCATCAAAGCACATGCAAATGATACGAATAAATAAATTACCGCTACTGGTAACTTTTATGGTGTGTTCATTCAGCTCTACCAGTCCATCTGCTGCTAGCGGCTCGAGAGCGTTAAGAGCTTGAACGAAATATTCGTCAAAATTTATATCATAACGTTGCTCGAATACCTTTTTATCTAACTCAAAATGACAAATAAGCTGTTTGATCACAGCCGCGCGTATTTCATCATCACCACTTAAAGTTATCCCTTTAGTGATCGCACACCTTTTATCACTTAAAGCCTGATAATAAGGTTTTAACTCTTTTTCATTTTGCAAAATCATGTGACCAATTTGAGAAATGGATGACACACCAAGACCTAACAGGTCACACTCGCCATGAGTGGTGTAGCCTTGAAAATTACGATGTAGATGCCCTTCATTTTGCGCCATAGCCAGTTCATCGTCTTTTTTGGCGAAGTGATCCATACCGATGAATTGATACCCAGCAGAGGTCATCTGTTCCAGTGTTTGCTTAAAGATTTCAAGTTTTTCTCCCGCACTCGGCATGTCGGATTCTTTTAGTTTACGCTGTGCTGCAAATCTATCCGGAAGATGGGCATAGTTAAATACAGAGACTCTATCAGGAGAAAGCGCGATAAGTTGCTCAACCGTTTGCTTGTAGCTCTCTACTGTTTGAAATGGTAGCCCATAGATCATATCCATATTGATAGATTTAAAACCGAGCGTTCTCGCTTCCGTTAAGATAGCTAGAACTTCATCTAGATGCTGTGGGCGATTTACCGCAGCTTGTACTTCATCATTAAAATCTTGTACGCCAAAAGATACACGATTAAATCCGAGATCGTGTAGATGTCGCATCATATTTGGTGCAAGTGATCTTGGATCTATTTCAATACCACGCTGTGCACTTTGAGAGAAATTAAATGCACTATTCAGCATTTCGATTAGACGTGTCATTTGCTCGGTAGTTAAGAAAGTTGGTGTCCCACCGCCTAAATGAAGTTGTTCTACACGATACTCAGAAAATAGCGGCGCTTTTGCTGCGATTTCTTGTTCTAAGTAGTCTAGGTAAACGTCAGCTTTGGATTGATGACGAGTAATGATTTTATTACAGCCACAGTAGTAGCATAGTTGATGACAGAAAGGGATATGAATATACAGCGAGAGTGAGCGAGATTTAGAGCCCGTAATAGCCGCTTGTAACTCTTTTTGGCTGTAGCCAGATTCAAGCGACAAGGCCGTTGGATATGAGGTATATCTAGGACCAGATATATTGTACTTGTTGATAAGGGAATCATTCCAAATAGGTAAATTAATCACGATACGCACTCTCGAGTTTCATTAAGAGTGTCAGTGTACTTTTTACCGCTTGGGTTAGGTTTGCCTCAGATCAAAACACGCCGCGATTGCGACGTGTTTTAGTGTTTGATTAAAGCTTAAATTGGTTGACCGTTGAGTTGAGCGCCTTGGCTAAGTCGTTCAAGTCACGGGCTTCATCTGCCAGTACATTTGCGTGGTTGGCCGTGCTATTAACGAGCTCATTAATTTGGTTAAGGCTATTGTTAATATCTTCTGCAACAACGGTTTGCTGCTCTGTTGATGTCGCAATTTGATGACTCTGGTCTTGTACTGTCGTGACCGATTCTGTGATTTCTTTCAAGGCATCCAGTACGGCTTGTGTTTCCTCTACGGTCCCCTCTGCGCGGTCTTGACCTTGTTGCATCATCACTGAAGCTTGTTGGGCAATTTGCTGTAAACGAGAGATCATATTACGAATGTCATCGGTAGACTCTTGCGTGCGGCTTGCAAGCGATCTGACTTCATCAGCAACCACCGCAAAGCCTCGACCTTGCTCGCCCGCTCTGGCGGCTTCTATGGCGGCATTGAGTGCCAGCAAGTTCGTTTGTTCAGCAATACCGTTAATCACATCGATAACGGCACCTATATTACTGGTTTCTTGTTCAAGCCCGGCAACCACTTTTGCGGCCTCACCAATATGAAGTGCAAGTTCAGTCATGACTTCTTGGGCTTGTGATGAACGTCCTGCACCTTCATTGGTAATACGTTGCACGACATCAGCGGCTTGGTTGGTCTCTTGTGCATTACGTGAGATTTCAGTCACAGTGGCTGCCATTTCGGTCACTGCCGCGCTTACGCTATCCACCTGTTCTTTTTCGCGCTGAATCTCACTGTTAGTATTGTTTGAGACTTCACGCAACTGGGCGGAAGCATTACTTAATTGCTCAGCTTGTGCTGCGGTATCGAGCATCATTGCTCTAAGTTTATCGATGAAGGTATTCATATGCAGCGCGAGTTGACCAACTTCATCTTTACTGGTGATATCGATACGTCTAGTTAGGTCGCCTTCACCCGATGCGATGTCTCGCATGGTTTCGGTAAGCGCTACAATCGGTTTGGTGATCATTTGCGTGGCGAGCAAGATCATTGCCACGATAATGGCTAAGATAATAATCAAGGCTGTGATTGTGCTCATGACGGCGTCATTCACCGGCGCTTCGATCAGCGACACCGGAATGAGTAGGCCAACGTGCCAATCCAATAGGGGGTTGTCTAATTTCACATTGTCATAAACAACATAATACGCTTCCCCTTTGAACGTGACTGTACTATTGCCAACGGGGTTACGCTTGATAGCGGCATTTAGAGCGTCAAAGCCTGATGTATTGGAAAACTGGGATTCAAGGCCATCTAAACCTTCTTTGCCTTTCTCGCCTTCATCTGTGGTAGAGAGTGAATGACCAGTACGCTTGGATAAATGCACAACATTTAAATCACCATCGAGCAAAAAGCCAAAACCTTTATCTTGAAACTTGATACGTTCAACCATATCGTTCAATTTATTGATCTGTAAGTCGACGCCACCCATGGCGACGAGTTTGCCGCCGTTATTGTAGATAGGTTGACGGATCACAGCAGACACCGCACCGGTATTGATATCGGTTGCAATTGGACCAACATACAATTTACCTACATCAAGCGTATCCTGCCACCATGGGCGTTTATAAGCATAGTAAGGTCGACCATCTGAATATGCTGATGTACGATCATTTTCTTTAAAATATTCACCGGTGTTTGCTGAGGCAATAAAGGCTGAGAGAATATTTTCATCACCTTTGGCGATTCTAACTAAGTCTTCATTGACCTCTTGATAGTCTTTATCTTTAGTCAGATCGGCGCCACGGGTATTATAATTTTCAAACCAATGAATGTTGTGAGGCGTAGAAACAAAGGTTTCAACTACTTTGCCGTATTGGCCAAAGAATGCTTCCATCGCCAATTTTTCGGCTTGAATATAGCTTTGCGTTTCTCGTTCAATTCCATCTCGAGAGAGTGTTGCAATATGGCTGACGAAAAAGCTTGATGCAATAATTAATAATACGGAAATGGTGCCGCCAATTAGCAGCAATATTTTCTTTCTAAGGGATAAATTCTCA
Source organism: Pseudoalteromonas sp. NJ631 (assembly GCF_000276645.1). Classification (NCBI taxonomy): domain Bacteria; kingdom Pseudomonadati; phylum Pseudomonadota; class Gammaproteobacteria; order Alteromonadales; family Pseudoalteromonadaceae; genus Pseudoalteromonas; species Pseudoalteromonas sp. NJ631. The sequence continues at coordinate 446,101 of NZ_AKXJ01000003.1, read as the reverse complement.
AGCATGACACTTCTTATTTTTAGCTTATGCAAACGGTAATCAAACCATAGATAACAGGAGAACGCCACCGTTTGCGTTAACTTCTTTTACATAGATAATACAAGGTAACTTCCTAGTTAAGGTAATATTCATATGAAAGTATTAAATCGCAGTCTGGTCGTACTGGGCGCGGGTTGGCTCGGTGAAGCGTTGTGTCGCGAAGCTGAGTTGCAAGGGTGGCAAATAGAAGGCACCAGAACCCAAGCTAACGATATGCATAGCTGGTCAAGGCAGCTGGTCTTAACTGAAAATGGCACCTTAGCGCACTCAATTTCTTTACACAACGCGTATTGGGTGTGTGCGATCCCACCAAGAGCTAGGCATGTTGATAGTAACTATTTAGAAACGCTAGAGCAGGCGCTGTTACTTGCAAAGAATATGTCAGCAGCAGGCTTCTTATTGTGTTCGACCACTGGCGTTTATAGCACCGAAAATGGTGAATATGATGAACAAGGTAAGTTAGCGGATAAAGCCAACCGACGTGTTGATATACTAAGAACTGCTGAAGAGATGGTGCTTAACGCAGGCGGCAAGGTTGTGCGCTTAGCTGGTCTTCAAGGTCCCGGTAGGGAGCCTGGGCGATTTGTAGCAGGAAAGGCCTTGTCTAGCTCAGCGAATGGTAGAGTGAATATGGTTCATCGGGGCGATGTTGTTACCGCAATCAATACCATGATCGCGCAGTGGCAGGATGCTGCAGACATTTATAATGTTTGCTATCCAGCGCACCCCACGAGACAGGCGTTTTATCAATATCACTGTGAAAAGTTAGGGACTGAGATGCCAAGTTTCGCTTCGTCAAAAGAAGAAGCGCGTATTATTAAAGCCGAGCGTATTACCGAACTCGGCTTTGCCTATCATCATCCGATTGTTAATGAATCTGAGTTAGGCTGAAGGTAAGAGTTGTGCTGGTAGCAAGTGCGCCAGTGCAGCTTGACCCAATAATGCATTAGCACTTTCAATATCAGGTGCAAAATACCTATCTTTGTCATAAAAGCTCACGACTGCTCGTAATATTTGCTGAGCTGTAGCCACTTTGTCAGATGGCTTTAGTGGCGCTCTAAAATCTAACCCCTGCGCTGCAGCAAGATATTCAACTGCGAGTACACCTTGGGTGTTGTCAGCCATTTCCTGTAAGCGTCTTGCCGCAAAGGTTGCCATGGAAACATGGTCTTCTTGGTTTGCTGAGGTTGGGAGGCTGTCAACACTGCCAGGATGTGCGAGTGTTTTGTTTTCAGAGGCCAGTGCCGCAGCGGTGACTTGCGCAATCATAAAGCCCGAGTTTACACCGCCATTGTTAACTAAGAAGGGAGGCAGTTTTGATAAGCTCGAATCAATAAGCAGCGCGATACGACGCTCAGCCAATGCACCAATTTCAGCAATGGCTAGCGCTAGGTTATCAGCCGCCATCGCGATAGGCTCAGCATGGAAGTTGCCGCCAGAAATAATATCTCCAGCATCTGCAAATACCAGCGGGTTATCTGTTACTCCATTGGATTCTACAAGGATCACCTCAGCGGCTTGGCGGATCTGAGTTAAACAGGCACCAAGCACCTGTGGTTGACAACGTAAGCAATAAGGATCTTGTACTTTTTCACAATCAACATGAGCATCACTTATTTCTGAGCGAGTTTGTAAGATATCTCTAAACGCCAGTGCGGTGTCGATTTGGCCTTGCTGACCACGGACTTCGTGAATACGAGCATCAAACGGCGAGCGGCTGCCCATAGCTGCTTCAATGCTCATTGAACCAACGACACAGCTTTGCGCATAAAGGTCTTCAGCTCTGAATAGGCCTTGCAGTGCAAAAGCAGTAGATGCTTGTGTACCGTTAAGTAGTGCGAGACCTTCTTTTGCAGCTAAAGTAAGTGGTTCAAGTCCTGCTATTTTTAAGCCATCGATGGCATCAATAAGCTCGCCACGATAGCGAACCTGACCTTCGCCGAGGATCGGTAAACACATATGCGATAGTGGTGCGAGATCGCCTGATGCCCCGACCGAGCCCTTCTTGGGCACACAAGGATAGACTTCGGCATTAACCAAGGCCGCTAAGAATTCAATTACATCTAAGCGGATCCCAGAGAAACCACGAGAGAGTGAGTTGATTTTTAGTACCATCATGAGTCGAACGGTACTATCGTCCATTAACTCGCCAATACCGGCTGCGTGCGACAGTACAATAGAGCGTTGTAGCAACTCTAATTCGTCTTTTGCAATTTTGGTGTTGGCCAGCAAGCCAAAACCAGTATTAATGCCGTAAACGGTGCGCCCTTCTTTGATCACTTGCTGAACTGTGTCTGCACTGTTAGCAATAGCAGCTTTCGCTGATTCGTCTAAGCTGAGATGAACAGGCTGTTGATTGATTTTTCGTAACGTGTTTAAAGTCAATTGGCCTGGGATTAAATTTAGTGAGTACATACTTACTTTCCTTCCAGCATAGGTAAATCTAGTTTTTGTTCTTTTGCACAGTCTTTGGCTATGTCATAGCCGGCATCGGCATGACGCATTACTCCGGTACCTGGGTCATTCCATAATACGCGAGATAAGCGGGCATCAGCTTCGTCTGTGCCATCTGCCACAATAACGACTCCCGAATGTTGGCTGAAGCCCATACCAACGCCACCGCCGTGATGCAGCGAGACCCAAGTTGCACCGCCAGCCGTGTTTAACAAGGCATTGAGTAACGGCCAGTCCGATACTGCATCTGAACCATCCATCATCGATTCCGTTTCACGGTTTGGACTGGCGACAGAGCCAGAATCTAAGTGATCACGACCAATCACAATCGGTGCTTTGAGTTCACCATTTTTGACCATTTCGTTGAATGCTCGTGCTAAACGCGCTCTGTCCTTCAGTCCAACCCAGCAAATACGAGCTGGCAGGCCTTGGAATTGAATGCGCTCGCGCGCCATATCTAACCAATTGTGAAGGTGTGGGTCATCTGGGATAAGCTCTTTAACTTTCGCATCTGTTTTATAAATATCTTCAGGATCGCCAGACAGCGCAACCCAACGGAATGGACCTATGCCTTGGCAAAACAGTGGACGAATATAGGCTGGAACAAAGCCCGGGAAATCAAAGGCGTTATCAACCCCTTCTTCTAAGGCCATTTGGCGAATGTTATTCCCGTAGTCAGTTGTTGCGGCTCCGCGCGATTGCAGCGTTAGCATGGCTTGTACTTGCACCGCCATAGATTGTTTTGCGGCTTTTACAACTGCTTTTGGATCGCTTTCGCGAAGCGCGGCTGCCTGAGCCATAGTCCACGTTTGCGGTAAGTAGCCGTTTAATGGATCGTGCGCAGAAGTTTGATCGGTCACTACGTCAGGCGTGATATTGCGCTCAACCAATTCAGCATACACATCCGCTGCATTGCCCAACAGGCCAACTGATACCGGTTGCCCAGCAGCATTCGCTTCATCAATGATAGCTAACGCATCATCAAGTGTGGTTGCCTTTCGGTCAACATAGCGTGTGTTAAGACGAAAATCGATTCGTGACTCATCACACTCAACAACGAGGGCGCTAAAGCCTGCCATTGTTGCCGCGAGTGGTTGTGCGCCGCCCATCCCGCCAAGGCCACCGGTTAAGATCCACTTGCCTTTTGCCTCACCATTAAAGTGTTGCTTTGCCATTGCTACAAAGGTCTCGTATGTGCCTTGCACTATGCCTTGTGAGCCAATATAGATCCAAGAGCCAGCGGTCATCTGGCCGTACATCATCAGGCCTTTTTTATCGAGTTCGTTGAAGTGATCCCAGTTAGCCCAATGTGGTACTAAATTTGAGTTAGCAATTAAGACGCGAGGAGCATTGCTATGAGTTTTGAATACCCCGACAGGTTTACCTGATTGCACCAGTAAGGTTTCGTCTTCTTCTAAGCGGTCTAACGTTTCGACGATTTTATCGAAGCATGCCCAGTCGCGAGCGGCGCGGCCAATACCGCCATAAACTACTAGTGCATTTGGGTGCTCCGCAACTTCAGGGTCAAGGTTATTCATCAACATTCGCTTTGCGGCTTCAGTAAGCCAGTTCTTTGCGGTAATGTCTGCACCTCGTGGCGCGCGGATCTCGCGGCTAAGGTCTAATCTTGGGTTGTCACTCATTCTGCTCTCTCCTGTTGTATATACAACCTAAGTGAAATGTCTAGTTGTTGCGATTGCTTAGTTTCGCTAGGTTGTTAGTCTATTTGTATTGCATGGCAATCTAGGCCGCCATGTCGTTTTGATTTACCTGTCGCGATGTTTGGCGACACTTTATGTGTTACGACCTTTGCTTAAAGGTGAGATGACCACCTAAGCGATATTTACTGCCTGGCGAAATTAACCTCGCGAAGCTAACAATGCCTTTTGCAGACCAAGTTCGGCGGATCATTTGTAAGCATGGTTCTTCATTATAAAGCCCAAGCCACTGGCAAACCTCTGGTGATGGCATAACAGCTTCAACGGTGTGTCTAGCCTCTGTGAGCGGCGCGACTTGAGATAAATATTCATGAGGGGTAGTCAGTTCAAAGTTTTGGTCTAAATACTCCGGTGCCAACTGTGGATTGACAAAGCGCTCTTCGACTTGCAGTGGTTGTTCATTTTCATTATGTACAATTACGCTTCTGTAGACTGGCGCGTCCGCTTCTACACCCAGTGCAATGGCGATAGGCGCTACTGCAGCAATAAGTTCAAGCGTCAGTACGGTACATGAGTATTTGCCATTGCGTGCATTGACCTCGTCGGCAATATTGCGGATCTCAAGTAACGAAGACTGAGATTTAAAACTGGCAACAAAAGTACCTAGACCTTGGCTACGAGTTAAAATTCCGGCTTCAGTTAGCTCGCTTAGTGCTCGTCTTGCGGTCATTCGGCTAACATTAAATTGGTCAGCTAACTCATTTTCCGATGGCACGCGCTCGTTTTCGAGCCAGCGCGCGGCGCGAATATTATCGATAATATATTGTTTTATCAGCGCAAATTTAGGAAGCTCAGGCACAGTTGTTGTCTCGAGTTCATATTTATGTAAATAAAGATGGCACACTTCTCTTGTATATACAAGTATCCCTGATAGACTCAATGGATAAATCTCGCAGTGAGCGAGTTTCTTTTAATGTGTTGGCATATGGATTTGATTTAGATTAGGACAAGTATGATGTTAGAAGCCGATTTGCTTATTATCGATGTCAATATTGCAACTATGGATCCCAATTTGGATACCCCTTATGGTGCGATAGAAAACGCAGCGATCGCTATTAAAGATGGCAAAATTAATTGGTTAGGCCCTCGTAGTGAATTACCTGAGGTTGACGCCATAGCAACCCCTATTCATAAAGCCAATGGCCAATGGTTGACCCCAGGGTTAATCGACTGCCACACGCATATTTTATTTGCAGGTTCTCGGGCCAACGAATTTGAGCAACGATTACTGGGGGCGTCATATCAACAGATTGCCGCGCAAGGTGGTGGTATCGCAAGTACCGTTAAGGCGACACGATTAGCAGACAGAGAAACGCTGTATGTTAACGGTAAGAACCGCTTGAATAGTTTACTCAAAGAAGGGGTTACCACGGTTGAAAGTAAATCGGGTTACGGCCTAGACGTTGAAAATGAGCTAAAGCTGCTAGAAATTAATCAACTACTTAATGAGCATCACCCGATTGATGTGCATAGCACGTTCTTGGGCGCGCATGCATTACCCCCAGAGTACAAAGACAATAGCCAAGCCTACATTGATTTAGTCTGTGATGAGATGCTGCCACAAGTTGCTTCGCGCCAATTAGCAACGGCTGTTGATGTATTTTGTGAGAACGTCGGATTTACCTATCAGCAAACTGAGCAAGTATTTACTCGAGCACAACAGTTGGGATTACAGGTTAAATGTCATGCTGAGCAGCTATCTAATCAACATGGCAGCGAGCTGGTGGCAAAGTTTAAAGGGCTTTCAGCGGATCATATTGAATATCTTGATGAAGCTGGTGTGGAAGCGATGGCGAGAGGGGATGTGACTGCGGTACTTTTACCCGGCGCTTTTTATTTCTTACGAGAAACGCAATTACCACCAATTGACTTGCTCAGAAAGCACAAAGTAGCGATGGCACTCGCGAGCGACTTCAATCCAGGTACTGCGCCTTTGTGCTCACTGCGATTAATGCTGAATATGGCATGCACATTATTTAGAATGACACCGGAAGAAGCGCTCTGCGGTGTTACGGTTAATGCTGCGAAAGCCTTGGGGTTGAGCGATCGTGGAGTATTGAAAGTTGGAACGCGGGCGGACTTAGCGTTATGGGACATTACCCATCCTGCACAGTTAAGTTATCAATTTGGTGTAGCGGACCTGTCAAATTTGTGGATCTTAGGTAAACTTAATCAGTAATGATCCTTTTATAAGCAACAAATTATGCTTTCAATTTCAACAGCTAGTGGCGGAGCCACGGAATTATTGCTGTCTGAAGGAATAGCGATACTAATTACGCCAATGATGGCTGGCATGGCTGGAGCCATTGTAATGGGGGCGTTAGCATTAATGCTGCAGCGCCCCTCAGGTATGCTCAAGCTGGCTCACCTTAGCAGTGCAACACTTGCAATACTGCTCGCCTTTACGGGCAATATCACTACATTGCATTTGCTTACTCTGACGATACTCTTGTATTTATTCCATGGCTTACAGGAGCACAAAAGTGGCTTATTGTTGATAAGTGCTGCGGCGATAATCACTTTGGTAATGTGGACTGTGTCTGAATATCTATGGACATTTCCTGCCCGGCATGGCGCAATTGTCATTGTGTTTATGTATATTCTTTTCCTTGCCTATCAAGCGTATAGCAGCGCAAATGAATTTGAATTGAAAGAACACAATGATGACCACACCGAGCATGAAAGTTTGGGGTTACCTGGTCGGCAAAGTTTTAAACGTGCTTTTAATGAATATCGCCAAACGGAAGGGAGCCCTTGTATGCTCGTGCTAGTCCGTCTCATGGGTTTCGAGCAGGTAAATTTTCATTTAGGGCGTGAGTTTGGTGACTTGCTGTTAGCTCAATCGGCTAATCGTATTGCGCAATGTTTGCAATCCGGTGATGTTATGGCCATCACTCATGGCAATGAAACTGCGAAAATGGCGCATCTAGGTGGTCTTAACTTTGCGTTTGTCTGTTCGTTAAAGCATGGTAAGCACTTTCATGAGCAGTTGATAGAGGAAATATCAAACAGCACTTTAAAGCCATTCAATGTTGGTAGCTGTACGTTAGAGATCATGATGCGTGCGAGTTACGTAAATTGCGATGAAGAAATGGGGCAACTTGAGAACCTGATTTCTTGCGTGTTTTTAGCGCTAGATACACAATCAGAAGCGCATCAGCATAGCCATCAACAAGTCGTACCGTATCAACAACGTATGCAAATTCATCGACTGGAGCAACAGGTTAGGTTGTCGGAGTTAGCTAAAATCAACTTTAGATCTGAATTTGAGCTCTATTTTCATCCAGTCGTTCGTCATGAAGATAACAGTATTGAGTTTGTGGAATTACTGTTGCGTTGGCAGCATCCAAAGCAAGGGATTTTAAGTGCCAATGAGTTCATTGATGATATTCGTTTAGTTGGACTTGCTATTCCCGTTGCTGAATATGTACTAGAGCGCGCTTGCGAAATCGCATTGGCACTGAAAATGGAAGGGATCAGCGTTCCCATCAGTATTAATGTCTTTGGTGCTGAGCTCTTGAGCGAAAGCTTTATCGAGTTTATTGACTACACCATGCTCAACCATCAGTTAAGCCCCGGTGCTATCATTATCGAGTGTCCAGCTAGTATGCTTGCCGAACTAGATGAGCAAGAAATTGCGATGATCAGTCGTTTGAAGAACTTGGGTGTAAAAATGTGTGTCGATAGCTTTGGTGATGCGCCGCTGGTGCTTGCTAAATTACCGGCACTGCGTTTTGAGTACGTGAAACTGTCGCGCAATATGACGCAAGAGCCTGAGCATATGGGGCATACCAAATCCTTGGTAAAAGGCATTGTAGAGATGCATCAAGAAAAGCACTGTCGCGTGATTGGCGAGGGTATTGAATCTCTCGGGCAACTCGAATTTGTAAAAAGCATTGGCACGGTGGCAGCGCAAGGGTTTTACTTTTCTCGACCACAGAACAGTAATATTTTGATCAGTTGGCTGAAACAAAGGCTGCCTCAATAACTAGGAGCGCCTTACCTTTACATGGGTTTTGGCTGCGGTAGTGTTTAGCGCCTCTGTTGACGGGTACTTAAATAAGCGTTCGCAAGGTTCGTTAGTATTTGGCCACAATGTTCGATACCCGCCTGCTCACCAAGTGGGTGTCTAGTCGGGGCTGCTTCACATAAGTGCAAATATTTAGCATTTCGAGCCTGAGCCATACGGTAAACAAAATATTCGGCATCGCTAGTTGTGAAGCCTTGATAGGTCAGGGCACTTGCAGGCATACCGACGATGGCATCAACGTCTAACTCTACGCCTAATGGAATGTCGCTTGGCATCGTTGCCAACGCTTTGTCGAGTGATGCGGATAAACTCTGAGTTTGTCTGGTTTTTATCGCTTGATAACTTGAAAATCCGAATCCAGCGTTTTGCAATTGAGTAAGGATTGTTTGGTTATTTTTGTGCTCGTGCAAGCCGATTACATGATAATGCGACAAGCTACCAGCTTGATGCGCGTAACTGAAGCCATTACCGCTATGTCTACCTTCACAAGCTCGAAAGTCAGCATGAGGGTCAAAGTTGATGGCACCAGCGGCACGCTTGCTGGCCTCAAAATGTGCCTGCAAAATACCAAAAGCATTATTGTGACCACCACCAATGATAATTGGCTCCAAGCCTGCAGCAAAGATAGGTGCTAGGGTTGCAATAACTTGGTTGTCGAGGTCGGCACAGAGAGCGCGTAACTGCGCTAGCTGTTCGCTATTAGTGTTATCGAGCGATAGTGCGCGCGTTTGAATAGCCTGGGTATCCACCTCGCCTAGCAACAAAATCTTATCGCCCGACAAAAACTGGTTATCGGGCTGATTTAAAAAGCGTTTTAAGAAGGCTCGCCAACCAAGCTCGGCGCCGCCTTGCCCGCAATTGGCGCGCGGACCTATATCTTCAGGGATCCCCAACAACACATAACGGATCCCAAATTGGGCCGCGTCTCTAAGCGAAGCCGCGTAGTCATGATCACATTGTAAAAAGCTTATGCTTTGCCAAATTCTGGTTTCACCGGCTCTTGCACTGACAAAAGTGGCAATATCACTTTCATCATATATACGGACTGCTGTACTCATGACTGTTACTTCTAGCGCTTAATTGTCTTCGTTATCGTCTTCTAAAACTAACTCTTCTGCAGAGATGATAATGCCGGTGGAGTCGGCGTAAACAAAATCATCTTCGTAAAAAGAGACACCTGCGAAATTAACGGGAATGCCGACTTCGCCGCTGCCACTGCTATCTGCTGCCACAGGGATAGAAGCGATAGCTTGAATGCCAATATCGCTTTCTTCTAGTTCATCAACATGGCGCACCGCGCCGTAAACGATAATGCCTTGCCAGTTGTTCTCGACCGCCAGCTCAGCTAAATCAATATCAACTAGTGCACGACGAGTTGAACCACCACCATCAACGAGCAGCACACGACCAGTACCGTCTTGTTGTAGTACATCTTGGATCTGCTCATTGTTTTCAAAACATTTGACGGTAGTGATACGACCACTAAATGACGTCTGGCCGCCAAAATTGATGAACATAGGCTCTAGCACATCAACCACATCAGCAAAGTGGTCGCAAAGATCAGAAGTGCTGTATTCCATATTGAATCCTCGAATATTGATTGTCGATAACCAGTATACTCTCATACTTGTGCTTAGCAATGCTTTGATTCAACTTACATATTTGTGTCTTAAAAGTGTCACCCATTTGTTATTTTGCTCTTCTATGCTGATATTGTGAGCAATTAGGCGTGACTCGAATGATGAAAGCAAAACTAGCTGAGCTGGACGCTGCATTATACTTTGTGGTGTTTTGCCCTAAGCCAAGAAACTGGTTTAGATTGATAGCATTAGGTCTATCCAAAAGTGGCAACGGTGGACTCTATGTGTTGGTCGCAATTGCGTGTGCTCTGTTTTTGGAGCAGCTAGGTCAGCAGTTTGCACTCACCGTGATTTTGGCCTTTGCAATTGAAAGGCCGCTTTACTTCTATCTAAAAAATCGTTTTGCACGATTACGACCATGTGACTGCTACGCAGTGAAAGCCTTGTTGACGCCGAGCGATAAGTTTAGTCTGCCCTCGGGGCATAGTGCTGGCGCTTGGCTATATGCGACTTGCTTGATGGAGCAAATTCCACTGGCTGCATTTCCGTTGATAATTTGGGCTTCAGGAGTGTCATTGTCACGCGTAATTGTAGGGGTACATTATCCACTTGATGTGGTGCTTGGTGCGGCAATGGGTGTTGCCTGTGCAAGTTTAGCGATAGTGATATTAGGAAGCGTATGAAGATACTATATGGTGTTCAAGGAACGGGAAATGGCCATACGACTCGAGCTAGGGTAATGGCAAATTGCTTTCGCAACATGGGAATTTCTGTTGACTACTTTTTTTCTGGACGTCCTTCGGAAAACTATTTCGATATGCATGATTTTGGTGATTATCGCAGTTGCCGAGGATTGTCATTCGTTACCGAGCGTGGCCAGTTAAATCGTTTAAAAACTTTTCAGTCGCTTAAGTTTGGTGAGTTTATTCGCGACGTTAGAAAATTAGATGTATCAGGTTATGATTTGATCTTTAACGACTTTGAGCCTGTCACCGCGTGGGCAGGAAAGCTGACAAAGGTTCCGGTGATAGCAATGAGTCATCAAGCGTCATATTTATATGATGCTGTTCCACAATTTGCCGTACAGCCTTGGCATAAAGCTTTGATCCGGTATTTTGCACCAGCTGATATTCATCTTGGGGTGCACTGGCAACCGTTTGATAAGCATATTATTCCGCCTTTTATTCCTTATGAGGCTGAGCAGGAGCAATGTGCATCGATAATTAACAAAGTTTTGGTTTATCTGCCGTTTGAAGCATTGGATAGCATTATTGAGTTGTTAAAAGACTTCCCCGATAAGGAGTTTTACTGCTATCACCCGGATGCTGACAATGCTTCGTTGCAACATATTCACCTGAGAAAACCGAGTCGTTCTGGGTTTATTCAGGACTTAAGAAATACCAGTGGTGTGATTGCAAATGCCGGATTTGAGCTTTCTAGTGAAGCATTAAAACTCGGTAAAAAACTGCTACTTAAGCCATTAGATGGTCAATTTGAACAGCAGAATAATGCGCAGACGCTAGCCGAACTCGGTCATGCCCAAGTGATGAATTATCTCAATGCTGGCGCGCTGGAAGAGTGGCTGCAAACAGACGCGAAGGCATCGTTTTATTTTCCATCCGATCCTCGCTTGCTAGTGGAGTGGTTGATGGGAGGTCAATGGCATAATATTGATTTATTACACAATCAACTCTGGAACGGTGTTAATAATTTGTATGTAAAAGCAGCGTAAATATATTAATTTGTAATATGAACCCAGAATAATTACCTATTATGAGGCAAGGCAGAAAGGCTTCAGCTATACTTTAGCCAGTCTATTAACATTGTAGGTAAGCCGATGGCGGTATTAGAAAATCTGACTATCAGACGTCGTTTGCAAGTGAATGCATTAGTGGTAGGGATTGCCTTGGTTGTTATGTTAATTATGATCATGTACGAAGCTCGTACTATGCTGAAATTGAATGAAACCATTCAATATGCAGAGGAGCTCGACATTCATGAATTAGCAATGCGCAAACACGAGAAAAATTTCCTTTTTTACAAGCAGGTAGATTCACTCGATGAGTTTGAAAACGAGTATCGTGAGCTGCAAACTAAGCTCGCTTTGTTGCAAGGTACTTTTTCTGATTTTGATATCGATTTAGGTCGGATCAACGAATTTGAACGCTTAGCAAAAAGTTATTACGATGACTTTCAAAAAGTGGTGCAATTACAAAAAACAATTGGCTTGCATCCAAAGGATGCTCTTTACGGTGAGCTTCGTGGTGCGGTACACGAGGTAGAAACACTACTAAAAGAGCAGCAGAATTATCAACTCCTTTCAACCATGTTGCAGCTTCGTCGAGCTGAAAAAGACTTTATGCTACGTTTTGACATCAAATACTTGAAACGCTTTGACGAGCTGGTTGCACAGTTTTCTCAGGAAATTCGCAGCGCTGGGTTTAACGCTCAATATCAATCTAAGCTACTTAGTTTATTGAGCACCTATCAATCCAAATTTGCGGGTTTAGTTCGAGCACAAGAAGCACTTGGCTTAGATTTAACGAGCGGTGCGCTTGGCAAGATGAAAGTGAGTGTTGAGAAAAGTGATGCGGTGGTCTCTGAAGTCGTGGAACAGGCAAAAGCAGAGATCAAAGAAAACGTTGATAAAACTCAGATGCTTGCCATCGGTGTATTTGTTGTGGCTGGTATTATCGTGATGACTTTGGTGTTATCGACTAGTCGCTCAATTATTCAGCCCGTAGAGCGTGTTTATCAAACCATTGAGCGCATTCGTCGTGAAAATAATTTAAGTCTACAAATTGAACAAAGCGGTAATGACGAAATCACGATTATGACTCGTGATTTTAATAGCTTAATTTCTGACTTTAGAGATCTTATTGCAGATGTGAATGGAGCGTTGGCAACTATTAATGAAGCCACGGATCATTTAACGGAGACAACAGCCCAAACGAGTACTGGTATGGCTGAGCAGTTGCACGAAGCAGATATGGTCGCAACCGCTGCAACCGAGATGCAAGCGACGATCCAAGACATTTCTCATAATACGGGTGAAGCGGCGCATAAAGCCGAGACAACGAATGAAAATGCGCAACAAGGTCGTCGTGAGGTTACAGCAACAATTGAGCACATCATGCAGTTATCGGAATCGTTAGGTGGTGCTTCAAGTGTTGTTGCTCAGTTAGAGCGTGACGGTGAAACCATTGGCTCGGTCTTGGATGTGATCCGTGGTATTGCAGAGCAAACAAACTTACTTGCGCTAAACGCTGCTATTGAAGCTGCGCGCGCAGGTGAGCAAGGTCGAGGTTTTGCTGTTGTGGCGGATGAAGTTAGGTCACTTGCGCAGCGTACTCAAGACTCCACACAAGAAATCGAAAGCATCATTTCTACACTGCAACAGCGTACACGAGAAGTGGTGAACATCATGGAACAATGTCGTGAGCAAGGCAATGAAAGTGTGTCGCAAGCCGAAAAAGCAGGGGAGTTGCTCAGCATGATCACCCAAGATGTGCAAACGATTATGGAAATGAGCACGCATATCGCGACGGCAATTGATGAACAAAACCAAGTTGCTTCAGAGGTAAATAAAAACGTGGTTAAAATCAGAGACATTGCGCAAGGTGCATCAGAACATGCTCGTTCTAATGCGCAAAGTAGTGAAGAAGTCGCAGAGCAAGCGCGCGTATTACACGAAGCTGTGGCTAAGTATCAGGTATAAACACCAATTCAACCTGAGGTTCTTTATGTCAAAGCCCCACTTAATTTATAGTGGGGCTTTTATTTAGACTCAAGATAGGTATCGCTTAAATGAATACCAATATAGCAGTGGTAAGTTACAATTCGGATTGGCCGCACCAGTTCAATAAAGAGAAACAGGCGATACTCGCTCATCTATCCAAGGCAAATGTAGCAGCTTTACATCATATAGGCAGTACATCGGTGCCACAGCTGTGTGCTAAACCAATAGTTGATATGTTATACCAATTGAATTAATTCTCTAATCAATTTGAAGGGTGAAATAGCATATTAGCTTCGTTAAAAATTTCTCATTTAGAACAACTAAATAGTAAAATTTTTGCCTTGCTACTAAAGCTATTTCCCCGCTTCAAGATAGATCATTTACTTAATACAACTGGTATTATTGGAAGTAAATGACTTAGATAAATTAGACATAGAGTCAGAAAAACTGCGTGATTTAGGTTATGAGATAATGGGAGAGTTTGGTATTGCTGGGCGTCGTTATTTTCGTAAAGGCATAGCGTCTAGAACTCATCATCTGCATGCTTTTTTAGCCGGTTCTGATGGAGTTAAACGTCACCTTGCCTTTCGTGACTATTTAATTACTTTTCCAGATATAGCGAGGCAATACGCTAGGGTTAAGCAAGAAGCTGTAAACGCCTGTAACCAGGATATGGAGAAGTACATTGCATTTAAGAATGACTTTATTCAATACCATGAGCAGCATGCATTGCTATGGCGGTTTGGTTAAGGCACAAACTTGATAGGTACGCTGTCCTTTTGGGTTTTATATTCTTCTACAGCGTTTACATATTCCTGCCATAGCGCATCGTGTTGTGTAGCTATAGTGTATAAGTATTGCCAGCTGTAGAGCCCTGAGTCGTGGCCATCATCAAAAACAAAGCGTGCAGCATAGTGACCAACGGGTTCAATTTTCTTTATGGTGACATTCTGTTTGTTTAGCACGAGTTGCTTTTGCGCTGGACTATGTCCTTGCACTTCGGCTGATGGTGAATGTGTTCGTAAGAATTCGGCACTTAGCGTAAAACAGCGGCCGTCCTCAAAATAAACATCGAGCACTTTACTGAGCGTATGATAATGAAGTTTGGTGACTTGATACATAATTGGTATAACTCAAAAAGCGGAGCAAGGCTCCGCTTTTGATTTTAATTTACAGAATGAAGCGGCTTAAATCTTCATCCTGAACAAGCATGTCTAAATGCTGTTCAACGTAGGCGGCATCAATCGTCAAGGTATCACCGGCCTTTTCACTGGCATCGAATGAAATCTCTTCCATCAGCTTTTCCATCACAGTGTGAAGGCGGCGCGCACCGATGTTTTCAGTTTTCTCGTTGACCTGATATGCAGCTTCAGCCAGTTTGGTGATAGCGTCATCAGTAAAGTCGATAGTGACGTCTTCTGTTTTCAGTAGCGCTTGTTGCTGCTCTGTAAGAGATGCATTTGGCTCAGTTAGAATACGTTTGAAATCACCCGCAGTCAGTGCTTCTAGTTCAACGCGAATAGGTAAACGACCTTGTAGTTCAGGGATTAAATCCGACGGCTTGGCCATTTGGAACGCACCTGACGCGATAAATAAAATGTGGTCGGTTTTTACCATACCGTGTTTAGTATTAACGGTTGAACCTTCGATAAGTGGTAGTAAGTCGCGTTGTACACCTTCACGGCTAACATCTGGGCCAGAAGATTCACCACGCTTACAAATTTTATCGATTTCATCAATAAACACGATACCGTTTTGTTCAACTGACTCAATAGCTTGCTCTTTAAGCTCTTCTGGATTAACAAGCTTTGCAGCTTCTTCTTCAATCAATAGCTTAAGTGCTTCTTTAATTTTCAGCTTACGGTTCTTTTTCTTGTCACCCGACATGTTTTGGAACATGCTCTGTAGCTGGCTGGTCATTTCTTCCATACCAGGAGGTGACATGATCTCAACATGAGGCGCCGTTTCTGCGATGTCGATCTCAATTTCTTTGTCGTCTAACTGACCTTCACGTAGTTTCTTGCGAAATACTTGACGTGTTGACGAATTTTCATTTGGCTGAGACTCACCCCAAGCGTCTTTTGCTGGTGGCAAAAGTGCATCTAAAATACGCTCTTCGGCGGCTTCTTCTGCGCGGAATTTGAATTTCTTGGTTTGCTGTTCACGTGTTAGCTTAAAAGAAACTTCGACTAGATCACGGATGATGGTTTCAACTTCTTTACCAACATAACCCACTTCTGTGAACTTAGTCGCTTCGACTTTGATAAATGGCGCGTTAGCAAGCTTTGCTAAACGGCGAGCAATCTCAGTTTTACCCACACCCGTTGGACCGATCATCAAAATATTCTTTGGTGTAACTTCTGCACGCAGCTCTTCATCAAGCTGCATACGACGCCAACGGTTGCGCAGTGCAATCGCGACGGCTTTTTTGGCTTTGTCCTGACCGATAATGTGTTGATCAAGCTCGTGCACAATCTCTCTTGGAGTCATAGCTGTCATGGCGAATCCTATTACAATTCTTCGATAGTTTGGAAATTATTGGTAAATACGCAGATATCGCCAGCGATCTTCAGGCTCTTTTCCACGATTTCTTTCGCACTTAAGTCTGTATTTTCAAGTAGTGCGGTTGCAGCAGCCTGTGCGAAGTTACCACCACTGCCGATAGCAATAAGGTCATGCTCTGGCTGCACTACATCGCCATTACCTGTGATGATAAGCGAGGCGGTTTCGTCGGCTACCGCAAGTAGGGCTTCAAGCCTTCTTAATGCTCTGTCGGTACGCCAGTCTTTTGCCATTTCTACGGCTGCTTTAGTGAGATGGCCTTGGTGCATCTCAAGCTTTGCTTCAAAGCGTTCAAATAATGTAAATGCATCAGCTGTACCGCCAGCGAAACCAGCCAGTACTTTACCATTGTATAGACGACGTACTTTACGTGCGTTGCCTTTCATAACTGTGTTACCAAGCGAAACTTGGCCATCACCGCCGATAACCACTTTGTCATCGCGACGAACACTAACGATGGTAGTCATAGTAATCCTTATCTGGGCCTGTGCCCGTGTAACTCTAGATTAGTAGGAAATATGGGTGGACTTATAAAAATCAAGTCCAGCCCCAAATCCCGCAGCCAAATATCCCAACGCGTTGTAATTTGTTTTTATCGCTTTCTGCTAAACGCTTGGTATCGTAGGGGCCAAGACGGACACGATACCAGACACCGTTACTCCCTTCGGTACGACGGATCTCCGCGATTAATCCAGCAAACGCAACTTTGGCTTTCATGGCTTCGGCTTGGCTATGGGTTCTAAATGAACCACACTGCATTTGATAGGGACCTTTGCTCTCGATCTCTTTAACTTCGACCTTGATTTCATGATTTTTAATTTCTTCAATGAACTCAGGTGGGCGAGGTTTTGGTTTAATAACCTTTTGCTCGGCAACTGGGTGTGGGTTTTTGGCTTGCTCTACTTCTTTAGGATCGGCATTGGTTTTTATAAACCAAAGACCGTAGGCAAACCCTCCGATTAGTAGAAATGCAAAAATAGCAGCAATAACAGGAAATTTCGCCGATTTTTCTGGCTTGTCTTTCCCCTTGCCTTTAGGTTTCTTATTAATGTAATCGTGCTGTGCCATAGGTTATTTGATTTTAATAGCTATCCATTGGATCAACATCTATGCTCCAGCGTACTCGATTGGCAGACTCATGCGTAGCGATATAGCGCGCAAGTTGCGAAAGGTAGTCCCGCAGCACAGTGCGTTGTTGTGCGTGTATGTGTAATTGATATCTGAACTTTCCAGCTATTCGTTCAAGTGGTGCTGGAATTGGACCCAGCAATTGTATACCAGGATAGGGGGTAGCTGGAACCAAATCCGACAAAAAGCGCAATACTGTATTTATATTTGTTGCCTCGGCGCGGATGATAGCTAAGTGTGCGAAGGGGGGAAGCATTGCTTCTTCACGCTCTTGTAAGGCATATCGTGCAAAGTCGCCGTAGCCGTTATTGATTAAATCTTGCAATAATGGATGTTCTGGAAAATGGGTTTGCAATAACACGGTTCCCGCTTCACCGGCACGTCCGGCTCGTCCAGCAACTTGCGTAATGAGCTGTGCCATTTGCTCGGTTGCTCTAAAGTCACAAGAGTAAAGTCCTGAGTCCACATCCAAGATAATCACAAGGCTGACATCGGCAAAGTGGTGGCCCTTGGCAAGCATTTGAGTGCCGACCAGAATTCGCGCGCCACCTTGATTAATTTCTTCAAGGGCGCTTTCAAGGCTGCCCTTACGGCGCGTAGAATCTCGGTCAATGCGAGTAACGGGAATATCAGTGAAGCGTTCGCTTAAAAAGCCTTCGAGTTGTTCTGTACCAAGCCCTGTGGGCATGATTTGGGTGCTGCCGCAATCTGGACACTGTCTCGGTACAAAGTCCTGCTCACCGCAATGGTGACATACCAAGCGGTTCATATTTTTATGGTACGTGGCGCTGGTAGAGCAATGTTTACAGGTATTAAGCCATCCGCATTCGTGACACATCAATGTTGGTGCAAAACCCCGACGATTTAGAAACACCATAACCTGCTTACCGCGAGCGAGTGTTTTTTCCATCCAATGTAAACTCATCGGTGAAAACCCGCCTTGTTCTGGCTGACCTTTCATGTCTACAAGATGAAATTGGTTGTCGTGCTGGGTCTGCGCTCGTTTACTCAGTGTGACGAGTTGATATTTGTTGGTTATGGCTTTGTGTAATGTTTCTAATGCCGGTGTTGCTGTTCCCAAAAGTAAAGGGCAGTGTGCCTGATGCGCTCGAAATGCAGCGAGATCTCTGGCGTGATAGCGCAGACCTTCTTGCTGTTTAAACGAGTTATCATGCTCTTCGTCAACGATGATCATGCCGAGATTTTGAAAGGGCAAAAAAATGGCCGAGCGAGTACCGATAACCAAGGCGCTCAGGCCCTTTTCGGCTCGACGCCAAGTATGTAGGCGCTCGTTATCGGTTAGATTTGAGTGCCATAAATCAATAGGCAGGTTATGAAAGCGCTTTTTGAAGCGGTTGACTGTTTGCGGTGTGAGTCCAATTTCAGGCACTAAGATCAGTGCTTGTTTACCCGCTTTTATTATGTTTTCAAGGCTCTGTAAGTAGACTTCGGTTTTACCACTTCCCGTTACACCTTCGATTAAAAAGGTACGGTAACCGACTTGAGCATTGACGGCGCTGCAAATAGTCGCTTGTTGGTCGTTTAGGCGCGGCTTTTCGCCTAGCTGTAATTCGTTTTGCGACCAATCACTGTCATGCTCAATAGATTGTGAGATAAGCGCTTTTTCTTCCAATGCTTTAATTGTTTGGCTAGCAAATCCGAGTGCTTTGAGTTCGCTTAATTTTATTGCGCCACCTTCACATAATTGAGAAAGCAGTGCTTGTTGCTTTTTGGCTCGCAGTGTTGGTAGCTTTTGCCCTTTGTCCGTTAATCTGACGATAGGGATCTGAGTTTTGTCTGGGCTTCCACCATCTCTAAGTACCGCCGGTAGTGCTGTGAATAAGGTATCGCCAATTGGATGACAGTAATACTGAGAGACAAAGTGTAAGAAGCTAAGTTGTGCTTGATTAAAGACTGGGTGCTCGTCCAACACCTCAATAATTTGCTTGAGCTTATCTTTTGGTACATCGGTGTCGTCTTTTTTAGCAAGCGCAATTGCTGTGCAGCGACGGTTGGCGAAATTGACGGTGACTCTCATTCCTGCTTCAACTTGCATGGTTGGTGCTAGCAAATAGTCGAATGTTCGGTGCAGTGGCAGCTTTAAAGCTACTTCAAGAATGAGCATGTATTACAATTCCATAAAGTGAGCGCAGTGACGAAGTATATACCTAAGGTGGTACGAATTGAAAACGTACTCTGCGACGGCGATAAAAAACTCTGAAATATTGCTTGTAGATTGTTCAGTTAAGCACTAAAATACGCGTCCACATTTTTGTATAACTACGTATGGTGCCAGACTTCGGGTTTGGAGAGCGATACGGCCTTAACTAGAGGTTGCTATGAAAGAAGGTATTCACCCTAATTACGAGACGATCACTGCATCGTGCTCTTGCGGTAACAAGTTCGAAACTCGTTCAACGCTATGTAAAGATATTCACCTAGACGTATGTTCTGCATGTCACCCGTTCTACACTGGTAAGCAGAAGATCCTTGACACAGGTGGCCGTGTAGATCGCTTTAACAAGCGTTTCGGTGCACTTAGCAGCAAGAAGTAATCTTGTTGGTCTAGTCGAAAAAAGCACCTTAGGGTGCTTTTTTTGTGCCTGTTTGAAAATACCTTCCCGATTGATACATGCTATTCTGCATCAACAGACAAACCGTCAGTCATCACGCCTTCATTGTGTCTTTTATTCTTCTAAAATAGAAAACTTGCCAGTTTGGCAGCAAAACTTTACTGATCTCTTGGGTAGAGTAAAAACTCTATTTAGTAGATAAATACTGAACATTTACGAGCTTAAGTTGTGAAAATAATCAAAGCTCATATAGTAAATAGTATCAGCTATGAGCACTTTATATAAACTAAAGTCATTATTTTGCGACTAAATGCGGGTATCTTGACGTTAAAATTAGTTAAGTTTCAATTTTCTTATTGTTTTTATAGTTAGTGTACATCTGTGCTAATTTTCTACATTTTGTGCTGGTTTTAGCGTCTTGTTTTTTAAGTTTTAGTCACATTATTTGTGAAATATTTCTTAAAATTGAGCTTATCTTCTCGGAAAAGTATAGAAAATACCGTGCTAGTGGATAGACCTGATTTTACTTGAATAATGAGCAAAACTCGGTATTGTGTGAATACGGTCGATTAACTATATGTCCTATTGACATACCGCGACAGCAAAGCACAAACGCTTGTTGAGTGGTTAAATGTCGTCGCTCATATAGTTAATCGCACTGTGTGTTGCTGTAACCAGCATGATAGGTTGCCAACATTCAGAATGCGAACGTTTACCACACTCTCACATTAACTTCGTAGGAAAATATCGCGCCATGACAGATTTTCGTCAACAAGCTCTAGATTATCACGAGAAGCCCGTTCCAGGTAAAATCAGTGTTGAACTCACTAAACCTGCCGAGACCGTAAAAGACTTAGCACTTGCATATAGCCCAGGTGTTGCAGAGCCAGTACGTGAAATCGCGGCTGATCCGGCGAATGCATACCGTTACACGGGTAAAGGAAATATGGTTGCGGTGATCAGTAATGGTACGGCAATTCTTGGCTTGGGTAATTTAGGTCCTTTGGCGTCAAAGCCTGTTATGGAAGGTAAGGCGCTATTATTTAAGCGTTTTGCGGGTCTTGATTCAATCGATATCGAAGTTAAGCACAACACCACCGAAGACTTCATCAATACGGTGGCAAATATCGCAGACACATTTGGCGGTATTAACCTTGAAGATATTAAAGCGCCAGAGTGCTTTGAAATTGAGCGCGCGCTAATCGAACGTTGTGACGTTCCTGTATTCCATGATGATCAGCACGGCACCGCAATTGTAACCGCTGCGGGTATGCTGAATGCGTTGGAAATCCAAGGTAAAGATATTCATGATGCGATTATTGTGTGTCTTGGCGCGGGTGCAGCCGCTATCGCTTGTATGGAATTACTGATCAAGTGTGGTGCTCAACGAGAACACATCTATATGCTGGACAGAAAAGGCGTGATCCATACTCGTCGTGATGACCTAAATGAATATAAAGAGTTGTTTGCAAACAACACGGATAAGCGTACGTTACAAGACGTGATTGCGGATGCGGACGTATTTGTTGGTGTTTCTGGCCCAGACTTACTTTCTGCTGAAGATCTAAAGTTAATGGCTGACAAGCCAGTGGTATTCGCTTGTTCTAACCCAGACCCAGAGATCAGTCCTGAAGTTGCACACGGTGCACGTAATGATTTGATCATGGCGACTGGTCGCTCGGATTATCCAAACCAAGTAAATAACGTGTTGTGTTTCCCGTTTATCTTCCGTGGTGCGCTTGATGTACGTGCAACTGCTATCAATGACGAGATGAAGATTGCAGCAGTTGAAGCAATTAGAACGATTGCGAAAGAACCTGTGCCAGCTGAAGTGTTAAAAGCGGCTGATGTGGATAATCTTGAATTTGGTCCTGAGTATATTATTCCAAAACCAATGGATCCGCGTTTGTTACCTCGTATCGCAAAAGCAGTAGCGGTAGCTGCAATTGAATCAGGTGTAGCACAAATCGATATGCCAGCTGGATATATGGGATAATACCATTGGTATTATCCAAATAAAAAAGCCTCGATTGAGGCTTTCTCTGTGGACATACAGACACAAAAAAAGCCTCGATTGAGGCTTTTTTTGTGTCTGTATGTCCACAGAGAAAGAGTAGTTATCACTCTTCGTTTATTTCAGGGATCTCCAAACCGCGCTCTTCCATTATTTGTCTTACTTCTAACGGAATACGCTCTGGATTATCTTTTCTCAAGTCTTCATCGCTCGGCAGTGGCTGACCTGTGAAGGCATGTAGAAACGCCTCACATAAAAGCTCACTGTTCGTGGCATGACGTAAATTATTCACTTGGCGACGTGTACGCTCATCAGTTAGCACTTTGAGTACATTCAGAGGTATGCTCACCGTGATCTTTTTTACTTGCTCTGCTTTCTTACCGTGTTCTGCATATGGGTGAATATACTCACCGTTCCATTTTGCCATAATTGTGTACTTGCCTCAGTTACATCAATGCCAATATGACTGGGTTCTGGTCTACATTATTCACCAACCGCATGAATATAGGGATAACCTTACGAATTAAAGATAAATCCCAAACTCAAATAGATGAATAAACTAATCCGCTATAGCGAGATAGAAGAATCTCTGCCATAGTTTTCAATAACTCAGTCGTATTAGCAACGCCTAGAGTGGCGAAATTTTATCGGTTTAAAAAAGATAGTCAAATACTAGTTATTTAGCCATTTAGCAGTATAAATGTTTTGACTTCTAGTTTCTGTTGCTCTAACCTTTTAGACGTCTAAACATCCAACTATCTAGGTGACCTTATGAGTCAAGTTAACAAATCGACGATTGCAGTGCGTCACGGTATAGAAGCTGATAAAGCACATGGGGCAGTAGTGCCACCGCTTTACCTTTCTACCACCTATTCTTTTGCCGATTTTGATACCAAACGCGACTACGATTATGGCCGCAGTGGTAACTTTAATCGTGATGTGCTTGCACAGGCACTGACTGAACTTGAAGGTGGTGCTCGTGGCATTATTACCGCCACTGGCATGGCTGCTGTTCACCTAGTAACTCAGCTACTTAACCATGACGATACGCTGGTTATTCCACATGACTGTTACGGTGGTAGCTATCGCTTGTTTACATCGCTTGCTAAGCGTGGACTGCTCAAATTAGCCGTGTTGGATCTCACGCAACCTGAAAGTCTTGCACAGCTGCAGCAGATCAAACCTAAATTAGTTTGGATTGAAACACCAAGTAACCCAATATTAAGGCTAACGGATATAGAAGCTGTCGTAAATGCAGCACGCGCTGTGGGGGCTTTGGTCGCCGCCGACAATACCTTCTTGTCTCCTGCACTACAAAACCCCATTGCCTTTGGCGTAGACGTAGTCGTGCATTCAACTACTAAATATATCAATGGCCATTCTGATGTCGTGGGGGGCGCGGTGATCGCGCGTACGCAGGAGTTGGGTGATGAGTTAGCTTGGTGGGCGAATAATATCGGTATTACCGGCGCGCCTTTTGATAGTTATCTTACTTTACGTGGACTGCGCACCTTAAACGTGCGTTTACGCCAGCATCAAGAAAATGCCCAGCTGATTGCGGAGTATTTAGAAAAGTCCCCGTATGTTAGCCAAGTTTATTACCCAGGCCTTGAGTCGCATCCTCAACACGAACTTGCGAAAAAACAACAACTCGGTTTTGGTGGTATGGTGAGCTTTGATATCAAAGGCGATCTGCAAACTTCAGCGAAGTTTTTAACGTCTCTAACGCATTTTTCATTGGCAGAATCTTTAGGTGGGGTTGAGAGTCTTATTTGCCATCCAGCGACGATGACACACGCAGGTATGGATCCGCAAGCACGTTTAGAAGCGGGAGTGGGCGACACGTTAATTCGTATTTCTGTGGGCATTGAAGATGCACAGGATCTCATTGCAGATCTGGAATCGGGATTTGCATGTATTGATGAAAGTCAGGCGAGTGATGATGCTAAGTCATTCAAGTTAACGCCTGCACATACAGTAGCGTTGTGGTGAGTAAATGGCAAAAGTAGTACATAAGTTTGGTGGTTCGAGTTTAAGCTCGCCAGAGCGTTATCAGGCGGTTGCCAAGATAGTGTTAGAGCAATGTCAACTAGGTGACAGTGTTGTGGTTTCTGCTGCAGGAAAAACAACGAATACTCTAGTGAAGTTATGGCAAAGCTTTGAGCAGCAAGATGTTCGTGCATTCAACGATGTTTTATTACAAGTTGAAAATCATCAACGAGAATTAATTGATGCTCTGTTTGTAGGTGAACAACACAGTGTGTTACTCAAACAGCTCGTCAATGAGCTGCAGGCAATCGCTTTAGGGCGAGAAGAGCATCAACTTCACTACGCGAGTTTACTTGCACATGGAGAGCTATGGTCGGCTCGTATATTAGCAAACTACCTAAACTCTCAAGGTATTGAAGCCAAAGCTATCGACGCTCGTACGTTATTTGTACAACAGGATGGGGTGTTACTACACGCCCATAATAAAGAAGCGTGCTATCGCGCAATTGATGACCACGCTATCTATATCGTTACTGGTTTTATTGCCGCAAATGCACAAGGTGAAACGGTGACTTTAGGTCGAAATGGCAGTGACTATAGCGCAACTTTGTTGGCAAGTTATCTTGATGCGGCTCAAGTATCAATTTGGACGGATACAACTGGCGTATTCAGTACGGATCCACGTAAAGTCGCCAATGCTATAAAATACACTAAGGTATGTCGTGGCCAAGCTGAATTACTCGCACGATTAGGTAATCCGGTACTGCATGCAAAAACGCTGTCTCCACTTAAAGATACCGATATAAAACTACAAGTTCGTAGCAGCTTTGATGCCGATGCACTTGGCACTGAGATAGTAAAGGCAGGCTATAGCAAAGAGAAGCGCTTTATTACCACTTTTGGACAACTTGACCTGTTACGCGTTGAGCAGCTAAAAAGTGGTGAAGTGAAACAGCTAAGCCAGCTTATCCAGCATAGCATTCATCATTTTGTTAAAGGTGGAGAGGCACACTTATTGGTGCCATCTGAATTTAGCCATGTTGTGATCAAAGCGCTAGATTCACGAGCCAATATTATTGAGTCGCAAGTTCAAGGCTTTGCTATTGTTGCACCAAGTCAGGATGTTGCTGGGTTACATCAGCAAGCTCTGGAATTATTGGATGAACATGCGATTGTCACCCGTTTTGTGCTGCAAGAGCGTCATTACAGCTTAGTGTTAAGCGATCAAGCAATTGATAGCGACCTACTTGCCATATTGCACGAACGTTTGGTCAATAAAGGCAGAGAGCTTGCTGTGATTGTGGCTGGTGTTGGCAATGTGGGTGAAGTGTTTATCGAACAATGCAAAAACCAAGTCGCTAAGCTGAGTGAGCACTTTGACCTTAAGTTGGTTGGCTTACTGCGTTCTAAGCAAATGTTGTTCTGTCCAAGCGGGTTGAACTTAGCATCGTGGCAACAGCAATGGCAAAATGAGGCCATCGAATACAATGAAGCCGAGCTATTCACTCGTATTAAAGAGCTAGATTACGAGCATAAAGTGGTGGTCGATATTACTGCGAGCGAGCGTTTCAGTGAGTTGTATCCACAGTTTGTTGAACATGACTGCCATTTGATCAGCGCTAATAAATATGCCGGCACGGCACAACAAGGTTGGTACTCAATGCTGCGTCAGCAGTTGCAAGAGCGTAACCTGTTATGGCGTTACAACACCAGTGTTGGCGCAGGTCTTCCCATTAACTTTGCATTGGCTGATCTGCAAAATAGTGGCGATGAAGTGGTGAGAATTGAAGGTGTCTTTTCTGGCACTTTATCTTGGCTTTGTAGTCGCTATGATGGTTCTGAAGCATTTTCTGAGCTAGTGCTTGGGGCGCAAGAACTTGGTTTTACCGAGCCTGATCCGCGAGAAGACCTATCTGGCCGAGATATGCAGCGTAAGCTTTTGATCTTAGCACGAGAGTTAGGCATTGAACTTGAGCTTGACGATATTGAATTAGAGGCGTTAATGCCTGAGTCCTTGAGTGTGGGGTCATGGCAAACGTTTTTAGAAAATCGCCAGCAACTCGATGACTTTTATGCGACACACTATGCAAAGGCCACAGCGAATGACGCTGCGCTTCGCTATACTGGTGCGCTTGAAATTGCAAGCAATGGCAAAGTGTCTGCAAAAGTAGGCATTGCACAGGTACCAAACGGCTCGGCAATCGCGAATTTAACACCGGGTGATAATATTTTTGTGATCCACACTAAATGGTATGAACAAAACCCACTGGTGATCCAAGGCCCCGGAGCAGGCAAAGAAGTGACAGCCGCGGGAATACATTCCGATTTATTCTGGTTGACGCAAAATCTAAAATAACGCTATTAAGAAAATAGATATAATACAAAAATGCCGATACATCTGTATCGGCATTTCTATTTTAGAATAACTCTTCGTGAGTGGGTAGCGGGGCGGTATCGTCAAACGGTGTGCTGCTATCCGTATCTAATACGTATTTGGTTGGGGCCGTACCTTGTTCGAAATACTCAAACCGAGATGTGTAATCGTTCTTACGAGACAACAGCCCTGTCTTTAAATCAATCCGAGTTGAGATAAGTCCTGGAGGTGGCTCTATCGGGGCCAAAGGCTCATCTTTAAGTGCCTCACGCATAAAGTCTATCCAAGCAGGTTGTGCTGAAATCGCACCTGCTTCTGCGCCAACAAGTTGGTTATCACCAAGGTTAGCGTTGTAGGCCGCACGACCCAAGGATTTACTCGCATCGTCAAAGCCAACCCAAACTGTGGTGAGGACATTACGGTTAAAGCCCGTAAACCAAGTATCTACCGAGTCATTGGTGGTACCCGTTTTTCCAGCAAGATCACGACGTTTTAACCATTGACCACGCCAGCCTGTGCCGCTCCAGCCCGTGTCATGTTTCCAGCTACCGCCACCCCAGATTGCACTATGAAGTGCATCAGCAATCAGAAATGCGTTTTGCTCCGAAATCACTTGCGGTGCACAGCGCTCAGGTTGTTCTTCCAGCTGCTGTTCGTCGCAGACCAATAATGGCTCTGCCGAACCCAGCTCAGTGCCGAATGAGTCGGTAATTTTATCGATAAAGTACGGCTCAATCAGGTGACCGCCGTTGGCAAAAGTGGCCATGCCGCGCGCCATTTCAATAGGAGTCAGTGCAGCACTACCAAGCGCCAATGACTCACTGCGATTAATATCTGCGTCTTGAAAACCAAATTTAAGCAAGTGATCCGCAGCCTTATTTATGCCAACGCCTTTGATCAAACGAACAGATACCACGTTTTTCGATTGTGCAAGCGCTCGGCGAATACGAATTGGGCCGTTATACACTTCAGGGCTATTTTTTGGACGCCAAGCCACGCCAACGCTTCTGTCCCAATGATTAATCGGGGCATCATTAAGGATGGTGGCTAGGGTATAGCCATTTTCTAATGCGGATGAATAAATAAAGGGTTTGATGTTTGAACCCACTTGACGCTTAGCTTGGGTAGCACGATTGTATTGGCTAAGCTCAAAGCTATAGCCACCCACAATCGCCTTTACACGCCCATCCTGCGGATCGAGTGAGACAAGAGCACTGGATGCCTGCGGTAACTGACTTAACGTCCAGTCGCCGTCTTGTTTGCGGACAAACACTTGCATGCCCGGCGCGAGGATATCTGCGGTTGTTTTTGGTGGTAAGCTCTGACGCGTTTCACTGATGTATTGTCTAGCCCAACTTAAGCCTGACCATTCCAATGTAATTTGCTCACCGGTTTTTAAGAGCAGGTCGGCTGTTTTCTCTGCAATGTTTAGCACCACAGCCGCTTTTAAAGGCCCAATTTCATTGACCTTTTTAAGGCGAGTAATAATGTCTTCATGGCTGAGCGGCGATTCCGTCTCAGCATGCCAATAGGTTTCTTCTGCGCCTCTAAAGCCGTGACGCATATCGTAGGCATGTAAATTATCAACTAATGCATGCTGAGCAGCCTGTTGCATGTCAGATTCCACACTGGTGTAAACTTTCATGCCAGAGTTATAGGCTTTATCAGTACCGTAGCGTTCGACCATATAGGCGCGAACCATTTCAGAAATGTAAGGTGCATACAGCTCAATCTCGGCACCATGGAATTTAGCTGTGATGGGAGCTTGTGTCGCCTCATCATATTCTGCTCGGGTAATATACTTTTCAGCAAGCATTCGTCCGAGCACAACATTCCGGCGCAATTGCGCGCGCTCTGGGTTACGAATTGGATTTAATGCGGAGGGCGCTTTTGGCAGGCCTGCAATCATTGCCATTTCTGCTAACGTTAATTCTGATAGTGAGCGACCGTAGTAGACTTGTGCTGCTGCACCGATACCAAAGGCACGATTACCCAGTTCAATTTTGTTTAAGTAAAGCTCAAAAATTTCATCTTTCGTTAATAGCTGCTCAATATGCAACGCAATAAAGATTTCTTTCACTTTACGAATATAGGCTTTCTCTCTTGTTAAGAAAAAGTTTCTGGCAAGTTGCATGGTGAGCGTACTGGCTCCCTGCTTTTTTTGCCCTGTGGTGATAAGCACTAAAGCGGAGCGGATGATACCTATCGGGTCAATGCCGAAATGATCGTAAAAACGGTTATCTTCTGTCGCTAAGAATGCTTTGCGCATGGGGAGTGGAACATCCTGCAAACGTACAGGGATCCTGCGCTTTTCACCAAACTGATTGATGAGTTTTCCGTCTCGTGTAAAGACTTGCATGGGTGTTTGTAGTTGAACATCTTTCAAAACCTCTACACTTGGTATGTCAGATTTGACATAATAATAAAGACTGATAAGTGTCAACACGCCTAAAAGGGTACAAACAAAAACGAATTGTAAAAATCTTTTCAATAATTTCACGGAATTATCCCTAGTTAGACTCCCAATTACAGGTAGACACTGCTAGTATATCTTGATTAAAAAACGATTAATATTTTTGTGTGCTAAATTTTTATGGTACACAGTCTTAAAAGGAAACAGGCGCTTCACATGCTGAGCCAACTACTAAAAAAACAAGCACCTCTGATGATAGGGATCGATATCGGTTCCCATTGTGTCAAAGCGGTGTTGCTGTCGAAGACAAGTTCCAGCTACCGAGTAGAAGCCGTTGCGATTGAACCTATTCCGAAAGGAGCAGTAAATGAAAGGGCCATTCAAGACATTGAAGCGATCGGCAACGCGATAACTAAAATGAAGCGGCGCATTCCAAAGCTCACGCAATATGCAGCAGTTGCCGTATCCGGTCAGACCGTGATTACAAAAGTGATCTTTATGGATGTGTCATTAACTGATGCTGAACTTGAGTCCCAGATAGCTATTGAAGCAGATAGCCTGATCCCTTACCCGTTAGATGAAGTTAGTCTAGATTTTGAAAAAATTGGAGTAAACGAAGCCGATCCGTCAAAAATGAATGTGCTGCTCTCTGCGGCTCGTACCGAAAGCGTGCAAGCACGGGTAGGCGCATTGGAAGAAGCTGGTTTCAAAGCGAAAGTTGTTGATGTAGAAAACTACGCACTAAGTAGAGCTATGGACGTCATTTACCCTGAACTGCCAAATGATGCCTTTGATAAAATCGTAGCAATGATAGATATTGGCGCTGTGCTTACGTTGATAAGCGTTATTCAATCTGGGAAAACGATTTATACCCGTGACCAAGTGTTTGGTGGTGAGCAATATACCAACAGTATTGTTGCTTATTACAACAAAACCTACGATGAGGCAGAACTGGCAAAAACAACGGGGGATTTACCGCCAAACTATACCTTTGAAGTCTTGGCTCCTTTTCAAACTTCTATGCTGCAGCAAATTCGTCGAGCAGTGCAAATGTTTATGACGACTAGTGGTAAAGATCATATTGACTACATCGTGTTGACGGGTGGAACAGCTTTGGTACATGGCTTAGATAAACTGCTTATTGATGAGCTTGGGATCCACACAATAGTGGCAGACCCGTTTACAGACATGGAGATTGCACCAAAAGTAGATAGGCATGTGCTGCAAAAGCATAAAGCGCAGTTCGCCTTAGCGACAGGCTTAGCACTAAGGAGCTTCTCATCATGCCACATATAAATTTGCTACCTTGGCGCGAGCAGCAAAGGCAAGCGTCGCAACAAATCTTTTTGACTATCATTGCGGTGATCATCGCGGCTTGTCTGTTGTTAATGTACTTGCTTGGCAGCTTCTATGACGGCTTGAAAACCGGGCAAGAAATTAAGAACCGCTATCTCGAAAGTGAGATCTCTCAACTTGATTCCCGGATAGTTGCTATTAACGACTTGAATAAGCAAAAAGAAAACTTACAGCGCCGCATTCGGCTTATTGAAGAGTTACAGCTCAACCGTAGTCTCGGCACGCAAATTATCGATGAAATAGCACGAGTGGTTCCGGCTGGGGTTTATCTCACCAGTCTTGAACGGCAAGACAATATGATCAAAGTCATTGGTCGAAGTGAATCGAACAACCGTTTATCACAAATGCTACGACAAGTTGAATCGTCTTATTTATTAGAGCGACCTGTGATCCAAGGTATAGTAGCCGGTGAGCAAAGTTCAAAATTACTGAGTGATTTTACCATGCATTTTTATGTTAAGTCTCATGAAGACATCCACTTAGCCGATAAAGCGAAATAGGGCGGAGGCACAGTGCATGAATTTTGACTTAAGCAGTTTAAAAGAAATCGATTGGAATGAGCTGGAGCTCGACAACATAGGTCATTGGCCTTTTCCTGTAAAAGTTTTATGTTCCATTCTAGTGGTTTTATTAATGATGGTATTGGGTTATAACCTGATGGTCTCAAGCTCAATTGACCGCTACGACCAAGCGGTTAAAAAGGAGCAAGAGCTGAGAACGAGCTACCGAATAAAATACGCCAGAGCAAACAACCTAGAGCTTTATAAACAGCAAATGATTGATATGGAAGCGCAATTTACAGAGCTGTTGAGACGACTGCCAAGTTCCAACGAAACGCCTGGGTTACTTGATGATCTGACTTACGTTGGTACCTCAAGCGGATTAACCTTCCTAAAAATTGGCTGGATGCCAGAGGTACGCAAAGAGTTTTATACCGAATTACCGATTAAGTTAGAAGTGATTGGTAAGTATCATGAATTTGGTCAGTTTGTGAGTAAAGTATCTGAGTTACCTCGCATAGTTAGCCTACACGATTTTAGAATCGAAAATGCAGGAAACGGCGAGCTAGTATTTAGTGTTGTGGCAAAAACTTATCGCTATGAGCAAGGAGGTCAGAAATGATCCGGTTAGTGCTCTGCGTAACCACATTGCTGTTCATCTCAGGTTGTAATGATAGTACGGCAGAACAAAAAGAATTTATTGATCAAGTAAAAGCAAGCTCAACGCCAAAAATCGAACCTATACCTGAAATGCAGGACTATGAGCCATTTAAGTATAGTGCTTCGGAGTTACGTAGCCCTTTTGTTGCACCGCAGCCTGAAGTAATTGAAAATAAATTGGTTCAAATTAAAAACTGCTTACACCCAGACCCAGATAGAGATCGCTATCCGTTAGAGAAGTTTCCATTGGATAATCTGCGCATGAAAGGCATTATCGCCAAATCTGACGGTCGTTGGGCGCTAATCGAAGCGGCAACGCAGGGGTTATATCGTGTTAAACGTGGCGAATATATGGGTTTATATCATGGCAAAGTGCTAAGTGTGCATGCCGATCATTTAGAATTATTAGAATTGATCCCAGATGGAACGGGATGTTGGAAAGAAAGGCTAACAAAAGTGGAAATGTTAGAAGCGGAACAAGGTGGCGCGAGTGAATACTAACAATAACGTTATAAAATCAACCATTAAAAGCACTCGAACACTATGGCGTTCTGTGCTCGGTGTTGCCTTAGTTGGCCTTTCGTCAATTGCGCATGCCATTCCTATGTTATATGACATTCGCTATAACCCTGTGCCAACAGGGGAAACCCAGCTACAACTGGTGTTTGACGAAAAACTCAATACAGAACCAAAAGTTCGAGTTGTTGGCGAAAGTGCTAGTATTGAATTATTTTTCCAGCAGGCTGAGTTCGAAGAAAGCTTAAAAGCATTGAGCATTAACAAGGCGGGTATTCAAGGCATTACTAGTGAACTCAGAGATGGCGGTTTTGCCGTTTCCATCAACATGGATGAGCTGAAGCTATATAAAACCGAGGTTAAGAATAATCTGGTGATAGTGGAAGTATCTAACAAACCGATTGTCTCCGAACAAGATCAAAGTCAAAAAGTCACCGCATTTATTAACCAAATTCAAGCTATCGATTTTCGTCGCGGTGAGAAAGGTGAGGCGAAAGTACTCGCGTTTCTTGAGCACAATCAAGCGGCTATTGATGTACAAGAGCGCGGTGGCAAAATCATTGCGGACTTCCACCATATTGATATTGCAGAAGACCTGTTATATGAACTTGATGTGTTAGATTTTGGCACTGTGGTATCTCGTATCGAGACCTTTAAAGAAGACAATAAAAGCCGCATTGTGATTGAGCCAAATGCGGCATTCAAGTTTACCTATCAGCAGCTTGATAACATCTTTACGTTATCAGTTGAAAAAGACGAAGGTAATAAAACCTTTGGCGATAAAAAAGAGTATAAAGGTCAGCCAATCACGTTGAATTTTCAGGATATTCCAATTCGCTCCGTACTACAGATCATCGCCGATACAAACAACTTTAATCTGGTAACGAGTGACACGGTATCTGGCAATATAACCCTGCGTTTAGACGGTGTACCTTGGGATCAAGCGCTTGATGTTGTGTTACGTGTGAAAGGGCTAGATAAGCGTATGGATGGCTCTATTTTGATGGTTGCACCATCAGAAGAACTCGCAGCAAGAGAAGCCAAAGAATTACAAGCGCGTCAGCAAGTGGAAGAGCTAGAGCCATTATATAGCGAGTATATTCAACTTAATTACGCGAAAGCGGAAGAGTTTGCAGACTTACTCAAAACAGATATCAACTCTATTATTAGTCATCGTGGTAGTGTGTCCGTTGACAAACGTACCAATACTCTATTAATTAAAGATACTTCGCGCAGTATTGAAAGTGTGCGCCGGATGGTTGAAACCTTAGATGTGCCAGTAAAACAGGTGCGTATTGAGTCGCGTATGGTTACTGTGGATGATACCGTACAAGAAGACTTAGGTGTCCGCTGGGGTTTTAGCGACCAGCAAGGTAGTGATGCTATATCTGGTACGCTGGAAGGCGCTGATGCTTTGTCCAATGGTAACATCCCATCTTTGGAAAATCGCTTAAACGTTAATTTAGGCGTGAAAGGGGTTCCCGCTGGTAGTATTGGTATGCACATTGCCAAATTGGCGGATGGTACATTGATTGATCTCGAGTTGTCAGCTTTGGAACAAGAGAACAAAGGCGAGATAATCGCAACGCCAAGTATCACCACGGCCAATCAGAAAAAGGCGCGTATTGAGCAAGGTACAGAAATTCCTTACGTAGAGGCATCGTCAAGTGGTGCAACGACGGTGAGTTTCAAAAAAGCGGTTTTAAGCTTGGAGGTGACACCGCAAATTACACCTGATAATAAAATAATTCTCGACTTAGTGATTACACAAGACACTAAAGGTGATACCGTGCAAACGCCAAATGGCCCGGCGACGGCAATCAATACCCAACAGATCCAAACACAAGTACTGGTCGAAAATGGTCAAACTATCGTACTGGGTGGTATCTATCAGCAAGAAGTGAAAACAGCAGTAAGTAAGATCCCAATTTTGGGCGACATCCCATATTTAGGTCTATTGTTTAAGAACTCTCGTGATATTAATGAGAAGCGAGAATTGCTGATATTTGTGACACCTAAGATCATTCAAGACAGTTTATAGGCCCGTTGACAGTAAAAGTATTACGCTTTTTGCGTGGTTTGACTTGAAATTGTTCACGGATTACTGAGATAATCCCCTCCTTAATTTTGGGGCCAGGTCGTTAGGCGGGGTTTTATTTCAAATTTTAGAGTTCGTTTGTACTAAAAAGATATGGCTGAGAAACGTAATATATT
The DNA here is from genome assembly GCF_000276645.1 of Pseudoalteromonas sp. NJ631. Taxonomy (NCBI): domain Bacteria; kingdom Pseudomonadati; phylum Pseudomonadota; class Gammaproteobacteria; order Alteromonadales; family Pseudoalteromonadaceae; genus Pseudoalteromonas; species Pseudoalteromonas sp. NJ631. Next base: position 412,242 of record NZ_AKXJ01000003.1, on the reverse strand, counting down.
TCTAGTAGGCCCGATGGGGGCTGGTAAAAGCACGATTGGTCGTCACATTGCAGATCAATTACACCTTGAATTTTTCGATTCGGATCAGGAAATTGAGCGCCGCACAGGTGCCGATATTTCTTGGGTGTTCGATATTGAAGGCGAAGAGGGGTTCCGCAAGCGTGAGGAAAGCGTCATCTCTGACCTAACAGAAATGCAAGGCATTGTGTTAGCGACAGGTGGTGGCTCTGTGATCAGCAAAGAAGTGCGCAACAAGTTGTCTGCGCGCGGTATTGTTGTTTACCTAGAAACGCCGATCGAAAAACAGGTAGCTCGTACTCAGCGTGATAAGCGTCGTCCATTACTACAAACAAGTGAAGACTCACGTGACGTACTAGAGCGCTTAGCCGATGAGCGTGAACCACTATATAGAGAAGTGGCAGATCACGTTGTTCGTACGGATGAGCAAAGCGCTAAAGTAGTTGCAAACCAAATTATTGAAAAATTAGATTTCTAATAACAACACCGTAGGAGGGAAGCCATGCTTGAATTAAAGGTTGATTTAAACGAGCGAAGCTATCCCATCTTCATCGGTGAACATCTCTTATCAGATGAAGGACGACTTAAGCAGTATGTTGGGCAAAGTCGTCCCGTTATCATCACCAACACCACCATCGCACCTTTATATTTAGACAGTCTGTTAGCGATATTTGACGCTCAAGAGCCGCTACATTTTGTTATCCCTGATGGTGAACAATACAAATCGCTAGAATGGTTTGAAAAGATCTCTGCCTTTTTGCTTGAGCATAATTGTGGTAGAGATACGTGTTTAATTGCCCTCGGTGGCGGCGTGGTTGGCGATTTAACTGGTTTTGTTGCGGCATGCTATCAGCGTGGTGTTCCGTTTATTCAGATCCCTACAACTTTGTTGTCACAAGTCGATTCGTCAGTCGGTGGTAAAACAGCGGTGAATCATCCGCTAGGTAAAAACATGATTGGTGCTTTCTATCAGCCCAAAGCGGTTTTTATCGACACCAAGACCTTAAGTACATTACCTGCAAGAGAGTTTGCGGCGGGTATGGCTGAAGTCATTAAATATGCGTTGATCTATGATGCATCTTTTCTTGATACATTAACGGATCAGCACCCTCAGCTCAGCGCACTAGATGCTGAAAGCCTTCAACAAGTTATTTATAAGTGCTGCGCAATAAAAGCCGAGATCGTCGCCAAAGACGAAACCGAAGCGGGATTGCGTGCATTACTTAATCTGGGGCACACCTTTGGCCATGCGATTGAAGCGCAAATGGGCTATGGTAATTGGTTGCATGGTGAAGCCGTTGCTGCCGGTATGATGATAGCTGCAAACCTGGCTTGCCAGCGCGGCGCGCTTAGTACTGCTGATGTTGAAAAGATCCGTCGCGTTATTGCGCTTTATCAATTACCGACAGAAGCGCCTAGCGAGATGAGCGCAGCGCAGTTTTTACAACATATGCGCAAAGACAAAAAGAACAAACAAGGCAAAATTCGCTTTATTCTGCCAACGCAACTAGGTCAATGTGCGCTAGTGGATGATGTTAGCGATGAAACCGTGGTAACTCTAATAGGTCGTTAAATGCAGTCGCAAATTTTACCAAGCAGAGCTGCATTGGTAGATAGAATTGCTATGCAATTCGACTATGGCCAAAACCTGATAACCTTAGTCGGTTCTTCGGGTCTTGGTAAAAGCTACCTTGCAGAATCGTTTCTTACCGATAAATATCCAGACTTTAACAAAGCGTTTGTAAAGCTGACAGCCAGTACTCAAGAGTTTGATGTGGTGAGGCAGCTGCTTGAGCATAGCTTTCGCAGTCCTCTCATTGATCAGAAGTTATCTCTAAGTGAAAACTTCATGTTGCTCCACGATGAACAAGCTTGTGGACCATGCTTATGGGTGTTAGACAACGTTAGGCATTTAACCCAAGAGCTTGCAGAACAGCTACAAAAGCTCGCAAAATCTTCTCGCGAAACAATTTACATACTCGCTACGGCGCAGCAGCCTCAGCTGCTCCCTGAAAGTCTGGATATTCATATCGAGCCTTTATCCGTGCTCGAGAGTAAGCGCTTGATGAGCATGTTTTACAAAGACTTACCGCCTGACGAAGATCCTATTTTTAATACGTTTGTTGCTGAAGCTAGAGGTAATCCGAGTGTTTTACTTTCTTGGCAGCCGCAGCAACAGAGTCTGAATTTACGTGAACAAAGTTCAAAAGTGGGTAGCAAATCACAATGGCAATGGTATGTCATTGCGCTTTGTTTGATACTGACAGCGTTGATGGTTGCTTTAGTGTATAAGCAAGAATTAAAACGATACTGGACACCGACTCAAGGTAATGAAGAAACTGTCGCTACTGCTATTGATGCGCAAGCTGTATTTGAAGCGCCAACTACTACAGTTGAAAAAGTTGAAATTGAAAACAGCGTGCAACCAGAGTTGCCAGCCGAAGCGCCAACGCAAGTCGAAACAGCGCCTGTTGGTAGTATTTTATCTGCATTAACTGAAGCAAAAGAAACTACTACAAACAACAATAGCGCACTATCAGAGCAAGCGAATGCAGCTGAAGAAGCCAATGTTGGTAGTACTCCGGCCACTTTATCGCCAGTAAAAGAGCCTCAGTTCGCAGAGCCTGAAGCATTGACGGGAAACCCTTGGTATCTTAGTCGTTCAGATGATGAATGGGTGATCCAGTTACTTGCGGTGACAGAAAGTGAGATTGCAGCTGGGTTTATGGCGGAGCATAACGAGGTAGTGACACAGCAGTTTACTGTCTTAAGAAACGGCCGAACTTGGTTTGTAGTTACTACTGATGCTTACGAGAGTTTGGCCTCAGCGAAGCAAGCAAAGGCAGTATTGCCAGAAGCGCTACGAAAAGGTCAGCCATTTTTTAAGAGAATGAGTAAAATTAAACAAGAAATTACTCAGTCTCTCGGTAATTAGCCACATTTAGTGTAAAATCGCGCAACCACTCACGACATAGAACAAGCATGCAACAAAAGACTAGAGCCTTCTTAAAATGGGCAGGCGGAAAATACAGCTTAGTAGAAGATATTTCTAAGCGCCTACAAGCAGCAAGTAATGAAGCCGACACGCTAGTAGAACCTTTTGTTGGAGCGGGATCTGTTTTCCTTAACACTCAGTTTAAGCATTATGTCTTAAATGACATTAACGCTGATCTAATCAACCTGTATAAAGAGTTGAAGCGTATTCCTGATGAATTTATCAGTGACGCTAAAAGGCTATTCGTCGAGCTGAATAACCATCCAGATGCGTATTACGCGTATCGACAACAGTTTAACGAAAGCATTGATGTGTATGAGCGTGCGATTCTATTTCTATATATGAACCGCCATGGCTACAATGGTTTATGTCGTTATAACCTCAAAGGGATCTTTAACGTCCCTTTTGGTAAATACAAAAAGCCTTACTTTCCAGAGCGCGAGTTATATGTGTTTGCTGAAAAGGCTCAACAGGCTACTTTTACCTGTCAAAGTTACAGCCAAGTATTTGAAACCATGCCAAAGAACGCGGTGGTGTATTGCGATCCACCTTATGTACCTTTGAGCAAAACAGCATCATTTACTAGCTATGCAAAAGGTGGGTTTAACTTAGACGACCAAGCACAGCTGGCGAATCTTGCGGAAACCGCAGCTTTTGAAAAGCAAACGCCAGTGTTAATCTCCAATCACGATACAGTGTGGACTCGAAAGATTTATAATCAAGCAAAGCTAGATGTGATCAAGGTGAAACGTACAATTAGCCCTAAAGGTAATGGGCGGAATAAAGTTGACGAACTAATGGCGTTATATCACCGTCCGTAATTTGCGCGGCATAAAGGACTAAGCCAAAACCACACCATTTACAAACCAAATTAAGCCAATGACAAAGGCGGCGACAAAAACGATGCCCGCAAAAGCAAACGGCCAAAAATGCTTTTTGTTAAAGTCATATGCTTGTTTTTGACCACTCTGCACACCAAACATTGCTGCACAGACACTTTGGACTAATGCGAATTTACTATTGGAAGAAGCCATAGTGTTTACCTCTTACCAGTTGATTGGCTCAACTGGTATTAGTAAGGAGATGAAACTTTACTACTGCTTTGATTGTCTTTAGAGCCAAGTAATAGCTCAAGCAAATCCAAATAATGGAATTGGCCACTCGAACTACCGCCAGTCAACCACGCAGCCCAACTGGTGTGCGCTTCTTGCTGACATTCCACTGCATTTATTCGACTGCTTAAATTGCCAGTGCTACAAGAGCATGCGGAGTAATTTGCGGCAAGACTTTCATCATTGTCGAAAGAAAATACCCCTGCCGACACGGCTAATACCGTCCCAAGCAGAGCAATCCGTGCTTTATATCTAGAAACCATAACCCTATCCCCAGAAGTTAGATATCACATAATGATACACAATGTTCGTTTATTGCACAATCATAAAGCGCCTTAAATCGCAGACATTTTGGGCAATTTACGGTACAGTATCGCGGTCTTACGTTTAGGGGAAAAGTATGTCTGATTTTTTAATTGCACCATCCATTCTATCCGCAGATTTTGCGAGGTTAGGCGAAGATGTTGAAAAGGTACTGACAGCAGGTGCCGACGTGGTTCATTTCGATGTAATGGATAATCACTATGTGCCAAATTTAACTTTTGGTCCAATGATTTGTGACGCATTAAGAAATTACGGAATTACCGCTCCTATCGACGTACACTTGATGATAAAGCCTGTAGATAGTCTAATTCCCGAGTTTGCTAAAGCCGGGGCGAGCATTATTACATTTCACCCAGAGGCCAGTGAGCATATAGACAGAAGCCTTGCTTTGATTAAAGAGTCAGGTTGTAAAGCTGGCTTGGTGTTTAATCCGGGCACGCCGCTGCATTATCTCGATCATGTGATGGATAAAATTGATCAAATCCTCTTGATGTCAGTAAATCCGGGCTTTGGCGGCCAAAGTTTTATCCCACATACACTTGAGAAATTAAAAGAAGCGAGAGCACGCATTGACGCTTCCGGTCGCGATATTCGTCTTGAAGTGGATGGGGGGATTAAAGTGGACAACATTGCTGAAGTCGCAGCTGCCGGTGCAGACATGTTTGTTGCAGGTTCCGCTATCTTTAATCAACCCGATTACAAAGCGGTAATAGACGCCATGCGTCAAGAATTAGCAAAGGTAAAATAATGCGTTTTGAGGGTATTTTATTTGACCTCGATGGCACGTTAGTTGATAGCGTCGAGGATATGTATATGGCGCTCAATTTAACGCTGTCTGAGCTTGCTCACCCAATTGTTAGTCATGCTCTGGTGCGTGAATGGGTAGGTAACGGCATCGATATGTTAGTAAAAAGAGGTCTAAGCGGTAGCCATGAAGTTAGCGAAGACTTATCCGAAAGTTTAGCGCACACCGCCATTGAGCGTTTTAAAGTGCATTATGATGAATTAGTTGGTCAGTATGCTGGTTTATATCCGCATGTTGAGACGGGGTTATCTGCATTTGCCACAGTGCCAAAAGCCATCGTGACCAATAAAAATCGTGCATTTACGCTAAAGTTGCTAGATAAATTAAATCTCACATCTCATTTTGATTGTATCGTCTGTGGTGATGACACTGACAAAAAGCCATCACCAGCTCCGCTATTGCTGGCTGCCGAGCGTCTTGGTATACCAGCGGATAAGCTTATTATGGTTGGGGATTCTAAAAGCGATATTTTGGCCGCTCAGGGCGCTAAGATACCTGTGATTGCGCTAAATTATGGGTATAATCAGGGATTCGATTTGAAAGAGTTCAATCCACAGTACCTTTGTGATGGATTCTTAGATATTATTCCCATTATCAATCAACGTTAATTCAATGAAGAAATAAAGGAACGACATGAGTAAACCTGTAGTATTAAGTGGTATTCAGCCAACCGGTGGTATGACAATAGGCAATTACGTAGGTGCCATTAACCAGTGGCTTAAACTACAAAACGATCATGATTGTTACTTTATGTTGGTTGACTTGCATGCCATTACGGTTCGCCAAGAGCCACAGCAACTACGCGATCGTGTATTAGACGGCGTAGCACTATATACCGCTTGCGGCATCGACCCAGATAAATCGTCACTATTTGTACAATCACAGGTTCCTGAGCATGCACAGCTAGGTTGGGTGCTGAACTGTTATGCACAAATGGGTGAATTAAACCGTATGACGCAGTTTAAAGATAAGTCAGCAAAGCACGCCAATAACGTAAACGTTGGCTTATTCGCCTATCCAGTATTGCAAGCAGCGGATATTTTATTGTATCAAGCGGATCAAGTACCGGTTGGTGAAGACCAAAAGCAGCACCTTGAGTTGACCCGCGATATCGCAACGCGTTTTAACAACTTGTATGGTGATGTCTTTAAGATCCCAGAACCTTATATTCCAGAGTTTGGCGCTCGTGTTATGAGCTTGCAAGATCCGAGCAAGAAGATGTCAAAATCAGACGAAAACCCAAATGGTTTTGTGATGTTGTTGGATGAGCCTAAGAAGATAGAGAAAAAGCTGAAAAAAGCGGTAACGGATTCAGATGAGCAAGCACGCATTTACTTTGATCGTGTTGAAAAACCTGGTGTATCCAACTTACTGACTCTACTTAGTGTTGCAACTAAACGCTCAATTGAAGAGTTAGTGCCAGAGTACGAAGACAAAATGTACGGTCATTTGAAGAAAGACACTGCCGATGCGGTAGTGAATATGCTTGAGCCTATTCAAGCGCGCTTTAAAGAAATCCGTGAAGATCAAACTCTGCTGGACGAGATCATGAAAAAAGGTGCGGAAAAAGCAAGTATTCGTGCCGAAAAAACACTGAAAGCTGTGTATGACGCCGTCGGTTTTATTCCTCGCGGTTAGTAAAACACAAAGAAAGACACCATTTAGGGTGTCTTTTTGTTTTACAAGGGCCTATCGCCCCTTGGCTTAAAGTAGATACGAGATATAAGAAAACCCTCCTGTTGAGTTCGTGATAAAATAGACTTATAACGAAGATCTTTACCCTAGTGGCGAATAGGCCGCTTGGTTCTTTTAGTGGTACCTACATGCTGTTGATGATTGATAACTATGATTCCTTTACCTACAACCTAGTGCAGTATTTTCAGCGCTTAGATGTGGACGTGTTGGTAAAGCGAAATGATGAAATCAGCGCCTCACAAATCAAACAGCTTAATCCTAAGTATGTCGTGCTATCTCCTGGTCCTTGCAGTCCTGATGAAGCGGGGATCTCGCTTGAAGTCGTAAAACGTCTACAGGGACAAATCCCTATTCTTGGCATTTGCCTTGGTCATCAAACTATTGCACAAGCTTTAGGTGGTAAAATCATTCGAGCAAAACAAGTGATGCATGGGAAAACGTCTCAAGTCCACCATAACAATATGGGTGTATTTCATGGTCTGCCATCACCATACGAAGTATGTCGCTACCACTCTTTGGTTGTTGAGCAAAGTTGCTTACCAAAATCTCTAGCCGTAACGGCTTGGACACAGACGCAAGAGGGTGAACGTGATGAAATTATGGGGCTCTTGGCAGCCGATAGGGCACTAGAAGGAGTGCAATTTCACCCAGAAGCTATCCTCACTGAACACGGCTTAGCATTACTTGATAACTTTATAAAACGCTTCTAAAGTTTAAACAAAACCAACAGGATTTCACCTAGGTGTTATATATCCATATTCGCTACGCTTTTGTTGGTTAGACTATGGCCTAGTTTTTGATAGATAACTTTTTGATTCTATTGTGCGCAATATCAAATCATAATATTGCTTTTACTGGTATAATATTAATCAGTAAGACGATTCTGTTGAGTGCTTAACTCAGTGTTTTTCTTTTAGATAAGTAGCATGCATGACGCAAGAAAATAAGCAAATTAGAATGGCACAAGCGCTATCCGAGCGTGCCCATGACCTCCTTATCAGCCTCAACTTTGCGCAGAAGCAAATAGGCTATATCCATACATTTGATATTAGCTACGGTGAGAATATCGCACAGCGCACTATGCTAGAGGTGGAAATTGCTGCGGCTGCAAAACGCCAAGAAAGCAGCACAAGTCATCACAAATACATTGCCAAAGCGAGTAAGCATCTACATTCCGTTATCGAAGAAGCTATCACAAAGCAACTGCATGACCTTGATAATATCTATCATGAAGTCATTGGCATTCAAGACTCCGTTCCTGCGATCTTAGATATTCTTGCTGTGCGCTCAGCTTCAGTTGGACGTTTAGAGCCTTTGGTCAATGACTTAAGTTGGCTGGGTCGCGAGCTGGTTTCGCTTGTCAACTTGCCACAGTATCGCAAAAAAAACAGTAAAGGCACGTCCATTAAGGTCGACACGCCAGCATTAGCATTAAGGTATTTAGGCCTTGAGAACTTGCAAATGGTGATCCCGACAATGGCGGTGAGACATTGGATGCCGCATGCAACAGAGCCGTTTACTCTGATGAAACGTAAATTACGCGAATTGAGTATGAGTACGGCCATTGCGGCAAAAGAGCTGGCACCATTTTTTGGGGTAAAAGAACAGCATGCGTTTACTTTAGGCATGTTGTTAGAGCTTGGAAAAGTGGCCTTGATCCGTCTTTATTTACGCACCTTCGAAAAGGTGTGGCAAGCCAAGGTGCAAATAGCACGAGACAAAAAGCAAAAAGATCTACACACCGCATTAATGGAGTTATCTCCTGATCCATTATTTTTACGTAACTTGTTGATAGAACATTCGGCAGAGATTTCACGTAAGCTAATTGAAAAAATGGAGTTACGTTATTTGCCCTTTAATGCTGTCATGGAAGAGTATGCGCAAACTTATCTACCAAATGCGCATAAAAACATTGCCGACCCATTACCTTTGACACAAGTGATGCAAAAAGCCTATGGCTACGCACAACTACTTGTTTTAAAAGATAGTCAGTTAATTGAAGATGACGAAGCCGAGATTTTGCTCAATCATTTAGAACTTACCGAGGAAATGCGTCAGCAATTGGCAAAATGTGCGTTCCATAACCTGCAGTTGACGATTTTGTAAAAAAAATTGAAATTTTTTTTGCGACTATTCATTCAAAACCTAATCTTAAATGATCTGTGCAAGGCTGCACGGCGCTTGCTTTGCCCTAAATATCTGCCCTAGATAGTTATTCACTTGAGTTGAGAATATATGTTAAACCCTTGAATACTAAGGGCTGAGAACGTGGTATAAGTGAGACAAATGGCGCTTTTTCTGGAATAATGAGCGTATGAATTTTGTGCCATCAAGGGGCGGGTCAAAATACATAGCACCGAATTGGTGTGAATAAATATCCTATCAAGTGGCGGCAACGCGCCGACCTCCAAAAGGAAATGACTCCTTGTTTGCACTTTCACTCACCAAATATGAGGAAATAAAATGACTATCAATCGTGAATTGTTTGACGACGTAATGGTACCTAACTACGCACCTTCAGCGGTAATTCCAGTGAAAGGTGAAGGTTCTCGAGTATGGGATCAGGAAGGTCATGAGTACATCGACTTTGCTGGTGGTATCGCAGTTAACTGTCTAGGTCATTGTCACCCAGCTTTGGTGGGCGCGCTTAAAGAGCAAGGCGAGAAAATTTGGCATCTATCTAACGTGATGACCAATGAGCCTGCACTACGTTTAGCGAAAAAGCTAACTGATGCAACGTTCGCAGAGAAAGTCTACTTTGCAAACTCAGGTGCAGAAGCGAACGAAGCGGCGCTTAAACTAGCACGTCGTTGGGCTCTTGATAAGTTTGGTGCTGAAAAGTCGCAAATCATCTCTTTCAACAAAGGTTTCCACGGCCGTACTTTCTTCACTGTGACCGTAGGTGGTCAAGCTGCATACTCTGATGGCTTTGGTCCAAAGCCGGGCGACATTGTTCACACAGACTATAACGATTTAGCGGCATTTGAAGCGCTTATCTCAGACAGCACTTGTGCCGTGATGATGGAGCCGCTACAAGGTGAAGGTGGCATCATTTCACCAACTGCTGAGTTTGTAAAAGGTGTTCGCGAGCTGTGTGACAAGCACAACGCGCTACTTATTTTTGATGAAGTGCAAACTGGTGTTGGCCGTACAGGTGATCTGTATGCATACCAAGGTTTAAACGTAACCCCTGATATTTTAACAACAGCTAAAGCGCTTGGCGGTGGTTTCCCTATCGGCGCGATGATCACAACAACTGAGATTGCTGCACACCTAAAAGTAGGTACTCACGGTTCTACCTACGGCGGTAACCCGCTGGCGTGTGCGGTTGCAGAAGCGGCATTTGACACAGTAAACACAACAGCAGTACTTGATGGCGTAAAAGCAAAAGAGCAGCTGTTCCGTGAGCTACTAAACGACATCAACGAAAAGTACAACGTATTCACCGAAGTACGTGGTAAAGGTCTATTGCTTGGTGGTGTAGTCACTGAAAAGTACGAAGGCAAAGCAAAAGAATTCTTGGTTGAAGGTATCAAGCAAGGCGTGATGTCACTTGTTGCAGGCGCAAACGTAGTGCGCTTCACTCCATCTCTTGTTATTCCAGAAGGTGACATCCGCGAAGGGATGGCACGTTTTGAAAAAGCCGTTGCTGCGGTAGTTGCTAACAACGCTTAATACTGGTTGCAAGGTCACCTTTTGGTGGCCTTGTTGTTATCCACATTTTTGAGGAGTAAGCGGGCTCATGATGATCCTTCGCCCAATCCAAGAAAGCGATTATCCAGCGCTTTTAAACATTGCTCACGAATCAGGCCACGGTTTTACCTCTTTGCCTGTTAACGAAGAGCTATTACAGAAGAAGATTGCACGCTCAGTTGCTTCCTTTGGCAAGCAAGCAGACAAGCCTTGTGATGAAGGCTATTTATTTGTATTAGAAGATACTGAAACAGGCGAGGTGGTTGGTACCAGCGGTATCGAAGCTGCGGTTGGTTTAGATGATGCGTTTTATCATTATCACCTAAGCAAAGTGATCCACTCTTCACGCACACTCGATGTTTATAAAGCAGTGGATATTTTAACGCTATGTAATGACTACACTGGCGCGACGGAATTATGCACCCTGTTTTTGAAAGATGGCTATCGCAAAGGCGCAAACGGCAAACTGCTGTCTCGCTCTCGCTTTATGTTTATCAATCAACATCGTGATCGTTTTGCTGAAACCGTTATCGCGGAAATGCGCGGTGTTTCTAACGAGCAAGGCGAAAGTCCGTTCTGGCAATGGCTTGAAGAGCACTTCTTCTCGATGGATTTCCCGACTGCGGATTATCTAACGGGGATTGGCCAAAAGGTCTTTATTGCTGAATTAATGCCTAAGTACCCAATCTACGTAAACCTGCTTAGTAAAGAAGCACAAGCGGTGATTGGTGAAGTTCACGACAATACGCGTCCTGCTATTGAGCTACTAAAAAGCGAAGGTTTCACATTTAATGGTTATGTTGATATCTTCGACGCGGGTCCAACGGTAGAAGCGAAAGTAGGGAATATCCGCACGGTTCGCAATAGTGAAACTCGTACTGTGAAAATAGGCGAAAGCAACGGTGGATTCCCTGTTATGGTCGCAAATGGTAAACTTGTTGATTATCGCGCGGCGGTAATCGAGTTAGCCCTGACTGATAGCAATGAAGTAACGCTTGCTCCACATGTTGCCGCGGCGCTAAAAGTTGAAGAAGGCGATCAAGTAAGCCTAGTAAAGATTTAAGATTGGGAACAGATTATGACAACACATGCAGCACAACTAATAAACGGTGAGTGGATTGCAGGACAAGGCGCAAGCTTTAGCTCTGTAAACCCAGCAAACAACGAGGTTATTTGGAGCGCAAACGCAGCTACTGCTGAGCAAGTTGATGGCGCAGTAAAAGCGGCTCGTGAAGCTTTTTATGCATGGAGCGACATGAGCTTTGAAGCGCGTCTAGAAATTGTTAAGCGTTTCGCTGAAGTACTAAAAGAAAATAGCGAAGAGCTGGCTATCGCAATTGCTAAAGAAACGGGTAAGCCACTCTGGGAAACTCGTACAGAAGCGGGTGCTATGGTAGGTAAAATCGCGATTTCTGAGAAAGCCTATCAAGAGCGTACAGGCGTTGTTGAAAATCCAATGCCAGTTGGCCGTGCCGTGATCCGTCACAAGGCACATGGTGTAGTTGCTGTATTTGGCCCATATAACTTCCCAGGTCACTTACCTAATGGCCACATCGTACCTGCGCTACTTGCTGGTAACACGGTTATCTTTAAGCCATCTGAACTAACACCATATGTTGCTGAGCTAACGCTTAAATACTGGCAACAAGCGGGTCTTCCTGCTGGCGTGATTAACCTAGTTCAGGGTGAAGTTGAAACAGGTAAAGCACTTGCGTCACACGCGGGTATCGACGGCTTATTCTTTACAGGCTCTTCTCGTACGGGTCACTTGCTACATGAGCAATATGCAGGTCAACCGGGTAAGATCCTAGCGCTTGAAATGGGTGGTAATAACCCACTCATCGTAAAAGACGTAGCGGATACCAAAGCGGCAGTACATGACATTATTCAATCTGCGTTTATCTCAAGTGGTCAACGTTGTACTTGTGCTCGTAAACTATTCCTTCCTGCAGGTGAACAAGGTGACACAATCCTTGAGCAACTGATCAAAGCAACTAAAGCGATTAAAGTGGGTAACTTTGACGATGCAGATCAACCGTTCATGGGTTCAATGATCTCAAATGCAGCTGCCGCTGGCATGGTAAAAGCACAGCAACAGCTTGTTGAGCTTGGTGGTGAGTCGCTTATCGAGCTGACACACACAGAAGGCACTGGCTTTGTGACGCCTGGGATCATCGAATGTACTAACATTGCAGACTTCCCTGATGAAGAGCACTTCGGTCCGCTGTTAAAAATATTCCGCTACACAGACTTTGACGCGGCTATCGAAAAAGCGAACGAGACAAGCTTTGGCTTATCAGCAGGTCTGCTTGGCGACAACGAAGCTGACTACGATCGTTTCTTACGTCGTATTCGCGCAGGTATCGTAAACTGGAACCGCCCAATCACTGGCGCTTCAAGTGCAGCTCCGTTTGGTGGTATCGGTGCATCAGGTAACCATCGTGCAAGTGCATACTACGCGGCAGATTACTGTGCATACCCAGTGGCTTCTGTGGAACTAGAAAAGGTAACTTTACCTTCTAGCTTGAGCCCAGGTTTATCTTTGGATTAAAATGCCAATATTGAGGTTTACTCAATAAAAATTGATAAGAAAAGCAGCTTCGGCTGCTTTTTTGTGTCTAGTTGACTACAAAAGTAGCAATCGAAAAAACTTTCTGCTTAAATCAATAGGAGATGTCTTTGATAGGTTCGGGTGAGCAAAGTATGGTTTTAGATAAACAAGGGTACGATGATTTAGTCATGTATTTGACGCAAAACTTAGCCTTGTTTGAGAAGTCTGGGACGGTTGAACCAGGGGCTCCAACAGTCATGGAATTAATCGAAGATGTGATCGCTGAAAACGTTATCCGTATATGCGAGCAGCACAAAGAGTTATCTACAGAGCAGCGCAGCATGATTGTGCGTGAGGTAGATGGCATTGTGTACGACTTACAAGAAGTGCTATCAAGTGTTGTTGATAGACGTGTCACCGTAGAACAAAAAGAATTTATCGAAGAATTCGCAGGTTTGGTCAAAAACCTGTTTGATTCTGCTGTATAGCTTGGCACAATCACTATCGACAGTGTAGAAAACACACTTAGAGGCAATTCTAGGTTTAAGATACACCGCCATTTGGCGGTGTTATGCTTTATAGAGGATAACTATGTTAGCTAGCGTAAAATGGGTTGAAGGAGATACCTTTATCGGTCGCTCTGCGTCGGGACATAATGTGGTATTTGATGCCGGTTCTGACAGTGCAGCGCCAAGTCCAATGGAGATGGTATTAATGTCAGCGGGATGTTGTTCGTCAGTCGATGTAGTCAGCATTCTACAAAAGGCGCGTCAGGATGTTACCGACGTGGAAGTAAAATTAACCGCAGAGCGCGCAGAAAGCGCACCTAGGGTTTTTACCAAGATCAATTTACACTTCGTGGTGAAAGGGCGTAATGTCTCTGAAAAACACCTAGAAAGAGCTGTAAGTTTATCCGCTGAAAAGTATTGTTCAGTGGCATTAATGCTTGAAAAAGCAGTAGAAATTACGCATAGCCATGAAGTGGTTGAAATTGACGAAAAATAACGCTTTTTCATAGCGCTATTTTCGTATAAAATCCGCGAACTTTTGTTTCTGCAGCGCAGATTTTTTGTATTAAGGTGGGTCTATCGTGAACAAGCCCTTTGATAAAATTAAACTCCATGGCTTTAACAACTTAACTAAGAGTTTAAGCTTTAGCATTTACGATATTTGCTACGCCAAGACCGAGCAGCAACGTAAAGAATATCTAGAATACATCGATGAGCAGTACAGTGCTGATCGTTTGACGGATATTCTAAAAGACGTAACGGATATCATCGGTGCAAACGTACTGAATATCGCACGTCAAGATTATGAACCACAAGGGGCGAGTGTGACGATCTTAGTATCAGAAGAGCCTGTTGAACAACAGACTTTTGATAGCAACGAAGCACCAGGTCCACTTCCTGAGTCAGTGGTAGCACACTTAGATAAGAGTCACATCTGTGTTCATACTTATCCTGAAGCACACCCTGATGATGGCATTTGTACTTTTAGAGCGGATATCGAAGTTTCAACGTGTGGAATTATTTCGCCACTTAAAGCGCTTAACTTCTTAATTCACTCTTTAGAGTCAGATGTGGTAACGATCGACTATCGTGTTCGTGGATTTACTCGTGACGTTAATGGTGTTAAACACTATATCGACCACGCAATTCACTCGATCCAGAATTACATGACGGAAGATACTAAAGACGCATACCACATGGTAGACGTAAACGTGTATCAAGAGAACCTATTCCATACTAAGATGATGCTTAAGGAAACAGACCTAAATGCATATCTATTTGGAATTAGTACTGATGATTTAGACGCAGACGAAGAGGAAGAAATTCGTCTTAAGCTGAATCGTGAAATTCAGGAAGTGTTCTACGGTCGCAATTTACCGGAAACTGAATAATCAGCGGTAAATTAAGGTATTAAAAAAGGCGCGCAAGCGCCTTTTTTAATGTCTGAAATTTGTAAGATATTCAGCCTACATTTAAATTAAATGTGGACAATATTTGCTCGCAATAAATAGCGGCTTAAGTGCTTATTCGGTAGGCAATAGTGCAGGCTGAAACCAGCTGGAAGAAGACACTAATTATCCGAGGCTCAGATTAGGTACTAACCTCCCATTTCATAACGCTATTAAAGGACTAAAAAATGGCATTTGATGATCTCACCTCGCGCTTAGGTGATAATCAGGAAAGCACCAGTAATAGCACTGAGCATGAAGCGCCAAGTGAAGTACAACTCCTTGCTGCAACAGCGATGTCCTCCATTCAAAGACGAAAGCTTCCTATTGAAATCATGCATGTGCTTCATGGTCGTATTTGGAGCATCATTCCGTTTAGACAAGCACCGCTTTTTAGATATCACTCTCAGGCTCAATTTTGGATACTTGCAAGCAAGCGCTGGCAGCGAGTAAATTACTCTAGCTTTAGTCACCACAGTGGTGAGCGATATGCCTTTGTGCCATATCAATCACTTGATGTAAAAGATAAACCGACAAGCTATGGGGGAGGAAATCGCAGTGCGCAAGATTTTAATAGCTTGGTGCAAGCAGATATGCCTCGAGGACTTAGCCAAGCTGAAATTAATCGCGCCCTACTTGGTGGCAGCAAAGCAATACAATCTGAAGTGGTACTCGAGCCAACAGTTTTTATTTCTAATCCAAATAACAATTCCAAAGTGGAACTAAAACGCTCTCAACAAGTTTATATGCGTTTTAGCGATCACATGTTTCGTGCTGGAGATACCGTAGAGTCCGTCGCTAACCAATATGCGGGTAGGCCCGATCCTAAGCTGATTTATGGTTACAACGACGATGTCAATCGCAACAATCCCCCAAAGGCTGGTGACCGTTTACGGGTACCGAGTGGTTGGGATACTAAAGTGGGTGGCTCGGTAAGTAATGCCCGCGCGGTAAGGTTGCAGTGGCAAGGTCCAAGCAAGGGAAGCGCAGTGCTTGATGTACCAAAACTACCACCAGATCAATTACACTTTTGGGACACTCGACTTAAACTCGATCCCGGCGTTTATGTTCTTACCGCGAGCGCAGGTTCAGCCAACCATAGTATTGACGTTGAAGTACTCGGTGTTAAGTCAAGTGCCGCATGGGTAAAAGTGAGGGCGTATTACGATGATGAATGGCAGACCGCGCTTCCCCTTGAACAAGTCAATATTCATTTAGGTAATACACTTATCCACGGAAAACTTAAACTCAATTCAAGTGGTGATAAAAGCACAGATGCAAATGCACTTGAACGAGCAGAGTCAACGGCGAATGAGGCTGGAGTTGTGGTAAAAAGCGACTTACCACAAGAGGGCCAAGTCACTGTAGAAGTTGCTCGTAACGAAGCGCTAGAAGCGGAAATCAACAACCTCAAATCATCATTACACATGCAGCTTGATGGTGCATATCGAGATACCGTATCGAATATGAGTGGATTTCAATCTGATTGGGACGAATATGGTTTTGCTGCAATTGCAATTAATGGCGCGCAAGGTGCGTATCAAGGTGGAAGTAAGTGGCTTGAAGACCAAGCAGACTTGTTCGAAGCACAAACATGGATTGACTTAGGAAAAACCATTAAGTCCGCCGCAGGTAGCGCATATGATACCACCGCAGATTATGCTAGCGAGCGCTTTGAGCAATTGCGACAAAGTGCCAATGAAATGTCCAATTGGATTGAAGAGGATGCCAGTGAAGACTTGCTCAGTTGGAACTGGTATCAAGCCAATACACAGCGAGCATTAGATGCAGCCGAACAGGCTTATCGCGATGTACATCATGATACTACTCAGTACCTTAACGACGCTGCAGACGCAATTAAAAATACAAGCCATTATGCAAGTGCGTTATACACGCATCGCCATGCAATTACCAACTTACTTGATGATATCGCGAAAGGAGAGGTCGCCAAAGTACAACAATTTGTTGATACCACTTTAGTTGATATTGACCCTGAATTAGCCGCTAGTATAAAAAACACTCCTGATTTCTATTTAGTGTTGGCGCTCATAGACGACCATGATAGTGCACTAACTTATGTTGCTTACGCGTCACTCTTTATGGAAGCTGTGCCTCCTAACTTTTATGCATACATTGGCGGAAAAGGCGGCGCTTATGTTGCGATAGAGGTTTGTTTGTTACTAGCAACGTCATTACTTACATTAGGAGCGGGTACAGCCGCAAGAGTAACAGCACTTGCTGCCAAGTTATCAGCCAATGGTGCCAGAGCCGCAAGTTCATCAGTAAAAGTTAAAAAAGCACAAGCGGCAATCAGCGCTTTTATCCGCACGCTTGAAGACTTTAACGACAGCACTACAACCTTAAAAAGTCTCGGGAAAAAGCTTACAACCGCGCGTTCAAGTGGGTTGCTACTTAAAGGCAAAACCAACTCGACGCTAACTGCGAAAAAGCAAACAACAAAACGACAGACACGATGCCGCTTATGTGGCAAAACAGATCACACAACACCACGCAGTCTACGCGGCATCGTTCATTATGAATAAGGAGTGATTCATGAGTGAAGAAATTGAAGAACAAATTGAAGGGATGGTTGATAAGGACAAAAAATATCGAGATAGGCTGATCGCCAATATTAAACACAAGAAGGATCATCCATTCCATAATGGTATTCATATGGCGGCTCATCATCTGATTTCGAAAGAGGCTGTCAATGTCGCTCAGTTAGGGAGCTTACTAATTCATAGAGGTTACAACATAAATTTAGTTGAAAACTTGGTCTTTTTACCCAGCACCTTACAAGGTGCTTGTCAGCTGAGAGTGCAATTGCATCGTGGCGATCACACATATGCTCTGCCTAAACAAGAGGCTTATCACGATCAAGTTGCTTCAGGTATAAACAAAATAAAATCAGATCTAAAAAAATGCACACCTCGAACTCAAAAAGATACAAGTGAAATTCAAAATATCTTGGATCTTGAAAGTAAGGCTATATTAAAAAAAGTCGCAGAGTTCAGAGTCCCATTAAGCTCGGTTTTTAGAAACTTTAAGCCTTCAAGCAAAATAGGTTGTTCTAATAATAATGAAATTGATGAGTGCGAAGAACAGGTAACGCGTTGTAACCATGAGAGGAAGCATGTAGGTCAGATAAATTATTTATACCCATATGGTAATGTTCGTAAGGTTCCTCAAGAAATTAAATATGAGAAATCTTACTATAAACTTAAAGTAGGGAATTAATGTGGATAAAAATTATAATGAAGAATACTATTTAATTTTAAAGGATTTTAATGATTATACCTTGTATCCGATGGCATTAGAAAAGTCGGCGGATAGAGACTTTGAATTTGAGCGATTAATTTGGGGACAAGAACCGCTTTTCTTTGAAAATAGCTACAAACAAGAAGATATCAAAAGAAATATCAAAAGGCCTATCCCAACCGTTATGCTAAACATGGTGACTCCTATAATTAGTAGCCAAATTAGAGAGCGGCTAAAATTTTTTAATTTTGTCGGGATGCAGCTATATCCAGCTGTTTACATTGACGATGGTGGTAACTATCACGAAGACTATTGGTGCATGAACTTTTGGCAAGAGCTGGATTGTTGGGATAGAGAAAAGTCTAAAACAGAGAAAGCGACGAAAGAAGAATTGGCAGATCCATACTTTATGTCGAGAATCGACGTTTATAAATACCACTTAGATAGTGAAGTCTTGGATAAAATCCCAGAAGAAGAGCGCTTGATATTTAAACAAGCAGGTGGTCTGAAGTATGTCTTTGTCCATCAAAAAATTGCAGATATCTTTTTTGAGGAGAAGGCGACGGGCGTTAACTTAGTCAAAGTGTCCGATTTTGAAGAAGGGATGCAGTTTTATATCTGAGTAGAATAAAAAATAAAACCCGCGGGAGCGGGCTTTATTTTTTACAAGCTATTGCCCTATTTGGGTTCGCTTTCTAATTCCTCATCTGGCGTATCAGGGCGCTGTCGTTCGACAAAGATAGTGGCCAGTAGGGTGGTGATCACACAGGAGAGTAAAATCGACTTTAGGATTTCGTAGTTTTTATATACCCAGCTCCAACTCCAAAAGGGCTTAGATGCCTCTTCGGACACACCAAAAAAGAGATCCATATAGCGAATCAAGTTTTCACCAAAAGCGGCTAAATCGACCAATACAAATGCAAAGAAAATACCATACAAAATTGGGTCAGCATAAGTCATATAAATGGATCGCCAATTGTCAGGATTAGTAAAGCGCATATAGCGCAAAGACAAACGAACTCTATGTTTAAGTAATAGTAAAGCTGTTAAATCTAGTAAGAAATACACTCCAAAAATAGAAAAGTTTGCTAGATGTGCTTCTAAACCCTCTTTTCGCATGCCTAAAGCTAATTCTACGGCACTTAATTCGATCAGCGTAAATATAAACAGCACAACAGAAATATGCTTTAAGTTTACTAATTGCTTTGAAAATGAGCTAAAAATAACTATCACAGCTAACATGATAAAGTTTGCATAATTGTTTAGCGCTATATAAAAATAAGAGAGTGAAACTGCAATTAATATTGCGATCAAAAAAAAGTATGAAGATAACTTCATTGCGATTCCTTATAATATCGATAACTTAGCGAAATTTTTCTGTTACTTCTTATGAACTTTTTCACTTTTATTCTCTTAAATATTTATCAGCTGGAAGCTGCGTTTTAACCCGGCTTGGAGTTCTCACTCTCAACTCTAGGATCATCAGCTTTAGCTCCACCGGTACCGCCAAAAACTTTTCTACTATCGCTACGCTGGATTAGCTTTGGGCGAGAAGTGTGTGGTTCTGAAGATGCTGTTGTAAGTCTTGGATCATCACCTTTGGTTCCACTGCTTCCACCTACCACTCGGGTAGTTGAGCTTTTCTCCAGTTGAAACTTGTAATCTGATGACTGTGCTATTGGTTCGCATTTTACCTTTGGCTCTGCGACTTTATTGTCACCACTTCCACCAACCACCTGATTAACTGAGTCAGCACTAAGTGATGATTTTTTATTTGGTGTTATGAAGTCATTTTGTACTTTAGGGTCATCAGCTTGTCCTCCTGTTGTGCCACCAATCACCTGATTAACTGAATCAGCACTAAGTGATGATTGTTTACTTGGCGCTGCTGAGTCACTTTCGACTTTTGGATCTTTTACTTTTGGTCCAAGCGATCCACCAGATACCCTGTTAGCTTGTTTTTGGGAAAGTGCTGTTAAAGTTACGAGTCGGTTAGCTATATTTTTTATAAAAAAGCGCATAATGACGTCCTTTCTAAGTTAAGTTTTGCGGTGTTTAATTTCCACTCCACTTTACTCCTTAACAATAAAGTTGAAAACATTGTGTTGCAAATGGACCTTATTCGTAACTTTATTGTTTGCCATTGTGGTGAGGGGCAATGAAAGTGCGCGTCTTTCATTTGCCGTTATCCCCGTTGCTTGATTTGTTATTTCGCGGTGTTGGCGACTTGCGCCATAATTTGGCGTCGTCAATTTTGTCTCTTAAGGCAAGGATTTGTTCTCTAAGTGGATTGAGGTTGATGCCGCAGGCGTCGCACCATACTTCAAAATATTCGTAGGGAAATTTGCTTACGCCTTTTTCATAGTTTTCGTAAGTGCCACGCTCCACACCGACCAAATTAGCCATTTCTTGCGTGGTTTTGCCGGCGACTTTGCGCATGCGGCGCAGGTCGTCTCCTGTAAAGCGCTTATCATATTTCCCCACCAACTCAATCCTTTTTGCCTGTCGCACTCGCGTCACAAACAGCATCAACCCCTATGTAGCCGGATGTATGCTATTTGTTTGTCTCTATTGTTCGCTTAACTAAGTTGCATTTTTGTATCTAAACCGTAAACGCGAGTCTATCGTAGAAAATTTCTTTTTCAAGTGTATTCAGTCTAAAAATGTATATTTTGTTTCACTGTTATTTTCTTCGCATAATTTTTTGTGCGAAGCACATTAGAGTTATTTGGATTAAGCGTTGATGATTAAGACTAAGAAGAAATTAGTCAAAAGCAAAAGTGCGAAATTCAAGAAGTGTTCTAGAGTCGTAATTTACCTGAAGTGTAATAGTCCGTGGTGTTAGGTTAAGTAAGAGTAAAAGGCGCCATTATTAATTTTTCAGCCCTAGAGTTATAGGAAAACTACTTTTGGTAAAGAGGATGTTCCGTTGATATTGTAGGGATAGATGAAGAGATTATAACGCCCTCTTTTAGGGGAGTAAAAAGCCACCTTCTTAAGAGAGTGGCTCCCCACTAGTAATGGTCAATAAATAACAGTTCTCGTTGAAGAGCCTTTCTCTACTCTAGGGTCTTTATCTTTATTTGGACCGCTGCCACCAGAAATCATTTTTGTTTCTTTGAGGTGGAGCTGATAAATATCTGAAAGTTTATTAGTGGTCTTTTTTAGCAAAAAGCGCATAATGATGTCCTTCCTAGGTTAAGTTTTAATGTACTCTGATCCCACTCTACTTTACTCCTTAATAAAAAATTTGAAAACATCATGTAGTAAATATGCGTCATACGTATCTTGATTGTTTTGCATGCGTGATTGCAAGGGGAAAAAGCTTGGGCATTCATTTGCGGTTACCCTCTTTACTTGATTTGTTACTTTGGTTTGGGGATTTACGCCAAAGTTTAGCATCATCAATTTTATCTCTGAGCGCTAAAATTTGCTCCCTTAATGGGTTTAGGTTAATACCACAAGCGATACACCACACTTTAAAATACGCATAGGGGACTTTACTGACTCCCTTTTCATAGTTTTCATAAATGCCGCGCTCTACACGGCTAATTTAGCCATTTCGAAGTCAGATCAAAAATATATATTGTGTTTCACTGCTATTTTCTTCGCATAATTTTTTGTGCGGAGCACACCAAAATTATTTGGATTAAGCACCGATGTGTTGTTATTTAGTTTGTGTGTTTACTGATAAATTTAACAGTCAATTAAAAAAAATTTTCTTCGCGCAGATTTTTGCTCGAAGCTTTTGTTACTTTAGTGTGAAATAAAGTGACATGTTGGAGAGCAATATGGATTATCTACGCCAATATCATGACTTAACGATTTATTACGATGCCCTCAAGAAGGCGGCAAGGCAGGGTGACGAGGTGCCAGACACCACAACCAAATGGTTAGCACTGGTGGAAACAACCCTGTTTGAACTGCAAGAGCTTGCCCATATGGAAAAGGCTTACATGCAGAAGTCAAAAACGATGAATAATCTGGTTGAGTTGGTGTATTCCAGTGCCCCAAGCATGGAGTAACTAAAAGGGTAATTGCTTTTTGAGTTTTTGCGGTGAGGGGGAACGTTTTACTCTAATTTTACGTTCCCCCTTTTTTCTTTTTGTGCCCGTTTATCGCCTTATGTGTAGGCGATAAACGGGTCGTACTATAGTTCGTAAGAAAAACTTAAACCATAAACGCGTGGCTCGCCGTATTGTACATAGGTGTTGTCTTGCCAGCCGTCTAATGGATTATTACCAAACCTAAAGCCACGTACTACAATGTCTTCGTCTGCAAGATTTCTACCCCAAGCCGTTAATGACCAGTTGTCGCCATAGTAACTAAGGCTTGCGTTGATCAGGTTATGATTGCGCGCTTGCTCGTTGTGACTATCCGAGAGGTAATAGTTGTCTTTGCCTTCCACACCCAATTCAACCACTAGGTTATCCATTAACTCGTAATTGACGGCAAACGAGTATTGATAATTTGGCGCTTGTGCTTGGTCGCGACCATCAAGGTTGAGGCCACTGGCAGCCACAAAGTCTTCAATCTCGGTCTCTAAATAGCCTGCGCTATAGCTAAAACCAAGACGGTCCGTGTATTGTAGGTTACCTTCAACTTCTAGGCCGTAGTTACTGCCTTTACTGGCGTTGTCGATGTAGCCTGCAAATTGCTGGTTAGAAACTTGCCATTGTTTTAACTGGATATCATCGCGTTGCATATAAAACGCGGTAACACGCACAAGGTGACGCTTGTCTTCAGACTCACCTTTTACACCAAACTCAGCGTTCCAAACATACTCAGGGTCAAAGTAATGGTGTTCAGCCGGAATATTTAAACCTTCATCTTTGGCTTTTGCCAGTGCTTCGCCGTTTACACCGCCGACTTTGTAACCGCGAGTAAGGCTGGTGTAGATCATAGTGCGCGGTACAACTTGATATTCAAGTGCGACTTTTCCGCCCCACATTACATCATCGGTTTCGATACTAAAGCCGTTACTATCTAAATAGTCAGCGTCATATTGCTCTGCGCGAAGACCACCGATTAGGCGAGTTTTGTCTGAAAGGTGATGCACGTATTGACCAAAAATCGCCTTACTTTCTACGGTGTATGCTGACGTAAATGGGTTCTCAAGCCAAGTGTAATGACGGGTCAAATCAACATCGTTACGCTTTGCAAAAACACCTATCACCCAGTCATTTTGTTTATCTTTGATTAAAAACTCTATGTTGCCATTTTCATGGTTACGCTCGTAGGCATCGGTTGAGCTGTATCCTTCTGGGTGTAATCCTGCTGCGCATAGCGCTGGCTGAGCTGCGTCATTACATACCCAATCTTCGTCGTAGCTATATAAAGTATCAGCATCTAGCCCAGATACTTTAAATTCCAAATTGAATAAGTCTGAGCGAGTATAAATTCCGCGTAGTGAAAACGCATCGGAGCTGAGGTTGTCTTGGCCTGGGGTATCAGCAACACTGCTACGTGAATTATCCAGGGTGAAACCGTCGTACCCGTTTTCAGTATCAATATGGTGATAAGCAAACTCTAGTGCGAGGTTGTCGCTCACTTGAGAGTTAAGTTTCACTCTTGCTACTTGCTCGTCTTGTTGCTGAGTGGGTTTGTTTAGGTAGAGGTTATCTACGTAACCGTCAGACTCTCGTTGATAAAGGCTGACGCGCACAGCGGTGTCGTCGCTTAATCCCGTACCCGCAGCAAGGCCTGCTTCGTAGCTACCGTAATTGCCTGCGCCCAACTTCACTTTTAATGATGGCGCTGTGGTGGCGGCTTGGGTATTTACTTCAACGATTCCTGCTAAAGCATCTGAACCGAACTTAGTGCCTTGAGGGCCACGATACACCACCACTGACTCGGTATCAAAAAGCAGCGCACTTGCGCCTAATCCTGAATAATTAATACCGTCAATTAATAAGCCAACGCTGGGATAAATAGGATCAACAAACTGTGAACGTAAGCCGATACCACGGATTTGCATAAAGCGACCACGAGACGCACCTGCTGTAAAGTTAACGTTAGCGGTGGCACCTAGTATCTCATCTAAATATTGCGCACCACGCTTAGCGATAGTGAGTTCGTCAACCACAGAAGCGCTTGCACTTAATGTCTGGATAGTTTCATTCTGAAAATCGCCAGTGACGACAATGGTTTCTAGGTTATCGTCGGCAAGTACCTGATGAGAGAAAAATGGCAGCAGTGCCAGGGTGATCGTAGAGAGTTTTAACTTCATGCTTAATCTTTGTCCCATTTTTAATTGGGCACAGTTTAACAAAAGCCAGACCAGTTGACAGTGAAATTGTGTTATATGTTAGCCCGCAAATGTTAAACAAATAGGCCAGATATGAGTTTTAAAGTTGATTTTAAAGTCCGAGACTATGAGTGTGACTTACAGGGAATAGTTAATAACAGTGTGTATTTTAATTATTTAGAGCATGCAAGGCATGAGTTTTTATTGGCGAATAACGTTGATTTTGCAGCGCTTGCAGAGCAAAAAGTGAACTTAGTCGTTATTCGTAGCGAAATGAATTACAAAGACTCGTTACGTCCAGGCGATGAGTTTTATGTTGAAGTCGCACTTGAGCGTGAAAGCAGAGTAAAGTTTGCATTTAAGCAAAAAGTGATAAGAGCGCATGACAATAAACTCATGCTTGATGCTGTGGTAACAGGGACTTCGGTGAATGAGCGCGGTAGACCGTTTTTACCAGACGCTATTACACATTTATTTGAAGAGCAGCAATTTGTGAAATAGTTGGTGTTAAAACATTCAGGTAAGACAATTTTACAGAATTTTACTGCTATTTTTGTGTCTTGAAACGTTATAATAAACTCAGGGCATAAAATAGATGGTTTACCATGAAATTCATCAGCATAATCGGCGCAATAATGGCGCTTAGTGGATGTATATCGACAGGGAAGGTAGACACGGAAGCGCTTAAGTATTCCGCTTGGCAGTTACAGAGTATTAATGGCCAAAATATTACGCAATTACAATCAGACGCTGGACTTGGTGAAAAGCCTATTGATATTCGTTTTATCGATGCACTGCAAGTCAATGGTTTTGCGGGTTGTAATCGCTTTTTTGGCGAAGGCGAAATTGTCGAAGGGCAGTTAAAAGTTAAAAACTTAGGCATGACGCGTAAGTACTGCGGTGAAGAAATCGCTCAGGTTGAATCGCAGCTTATTAACCAATTACAAATTGGTGTCTTGCTTGAAGTAAATGCTAATAAGTTGACCTTAAAAGGAAAACCTCAGTTTAGTTTTATTAAACAATAAGCTGAAAATAAGAATTCCAGTGTCAGTGCTTGCGAGCTTTCGTGTTAGCAAGTAGACTGGCGCTAATTCGTTACTTGTCGGAGTGCCTTGAGTTTTTGCAGCAAATTTGTTGCAGATAGTCGGGCTGAGATCGCATTTTGCGGGATCCGTGGACCTGATCAGGTTAATGCCTGCGTAGGGAACAAGACAGCAAACGCGCTGCGTTTGTCTGTAGCAATAGTGGTTTATTGCTATCCACCTTACCCGAGGACTATCCTCGTCTCTCTCCTGTTGGAGATCTGACAAGACACCTTTGTATGAAAATAAGAGGGACGTCATGTCAAACAATAGTAGCAAGCTAAGTCGTCGTGAAGCGCGAGCAGCCGCGGCAGAATTTATCCATAACCTTAAAGGCCAACCTTTTCCAAACTCACATAAAGTTTATGTGAAGGGCGAGCAAGCAGGCGTACGCGTTGGTATGCGTGAAATCACGCTAAGTGATTCGTTTGTTGGTGGCACCGAAGAAAATCCGGTATTTGAATCAAACGATCCCGTTCGTGTTTATGATACTTCAGGTCCATACACAGATCCTGAAGTACCGGTTGACGTTCGTGCTGGTCTTCCTAAATTTAGAGAGCAGTGGATAGTTGAGCGCGATGATACCGAAATGCTAGAGTCGGTGACGTCACAGTTTTCTCAGCAGCGTATGGCGGATGAAGGACTTGATCATATTCGCTTTGAACATTTACCTAAAATTCGCCGTGCTAAGGCGGGTAAAAATGTCACGCAAATGCACTACGCCCGTCAAGGCATAGTGACGCCTGAAATGGAATATGTGGCGATCCGTGAGAATATGGGACGCGCTAAGTTGCGTGAAGAATTGCTCGCGCAGCAACACAAAGGCCAATCGTTTGGCGCCAGTATTCCTGAGTTTATTACGCCTGAATTTGTGCGTGATGAAATCGCCCGTGGTCGTGCTGTACTGCCAAACAATATCAATCACCCTGAGACTGAGCCGATGATCATCGGACGTAACTTCTTAGTCAAAGTTAATGCCAATATCGGTAACTCATCTGTGACCTCTTCTATCGAAGAAGAAGTAGAAAAGATGGTATGGTCGACCCGTTGGGGTGCAGATACCGTAATGGATCTGTCGACAGGGCGCTACATTCATGAGACCCGCGAGTGGGTGGTACGTAACTCTCCAGTGCCTATCGGTACGGTACCAATCTATCAGGCACTAGAAAAAGTGAATGGCGTTGCCGAAGATCTAACGTGGGAGATCTTCCGCGATACCTTGATTGAACAAGCTGAGCAAGGCGTGGATTACTTTACCATCCATGCGGGAGTACTACTGCGTTACGTGCCGATGACGGCTAAACGCGTGACGGGTATTGTGTCTCGCGGTGGTTCAATTATGGCGAAGTGGTGTTTAGCGCATCACAAAGAAAACTTCCTCTACACGCACTTTGAAGACATCTGTGAAATCTTAAAGCAATACGATGTTTGTTTCTCGTTAGGTGATGGCTTGCGTCCGGGTTCTATTGCCGATGCCAATGACGAAGCGCAATTTAGCGAACTGCGTACCCTTGGTGAGTTAACTAAGCTTGCGTGGAAACACGATGTTCAGGTCTTTATTGAAGGCCCAGGACACGTGCCGATGCATATGATCAAAGAGAATATGGAAGAGCAGCTTAAACACTGTGATGAAGCTCCATTTTATACTCTTGGTCCACTCACAACTGATATCGCTCCGGGTTATGATCACTTCACTTCAGGGATTGGTGCGGCGCAAATTGCGTGGTATGGCTGTGCGATGCTGTGCTATGTGACACCAAAAGAACACTTAGGCTTACCGAATAAAGAAGATGTAAAAGAAGGCTTGATCACCTACAAGATCGCGGCGCATGCAGCGGATCTGGCGAAAGGCCATCCGGGTGCTCAAGTTCGTGACAATGCGCTGTCTAAAGCACGCTTTGAGTTCCGCTGGCACGATCAGTTTAATCTCGGTCTAGATCCAGAGCGTGCTCGTGAATATCACGATGAGACCTTGCCACAAGAGTCGGGCAAAGTCGCTCACTTCTGTTCTATGTGTGGTCCTAAATTCTGCTCGATGAAGATAACTCAGGATGTGCGTGACTATGCAAAAGCGTTAGAAGCGCGAGGCATTGATCCGAATAATGTGGGCGAAGAGATCAGCATTAAAATGGTGGATGTTGAAGCCGAGATGAAAGCAAAATCAGAAGAGTTTAAGCAATCAGGCTCTGAGCTTTATCACAAAGCGATATAACCTATCCCATCATAGCCACCTTGATGCCCGTCGGGTGGCTAATTTTAGGAGTGTAGCTATGTCTACTCAAGCACGTGTTGCTATCTTGGGTTTTGGCTTAACTGGGCGCATCGCCGCATTGATGCTCGCTGAGCGTTATCAAATCAACGTATTTGAACAAGCAAAGGAAGGTACTGAGAGCTCAGCAGGTAGTGTCGCTGCGGCCATGTTAGCGCCGTTGGCTGAGTCTGTGATATGCGATGAAGCATTGGCGCTGCAGGGGCTGGAGTCCATGAAACTTTGGCCACAACTACTGGCGAAACTGGAAAACCCGGTATTTTTTCAGCAGCAAGGCTCCCTTATTGTGGCACATGGTCAAGACCGTGGTGATTTAGTGAGTTTTCAGCAGCGCTTAAAGCCGTTAAAAGATCATAGTGCGGAAGTGGTGAATGGTACTCGGATCGCGCAATTGGAACCAGAGCTTGGCGGTGTGTTCCATCAAGGCTTGTATTTACCTTGCGAAGGCCAGCTTGATAATCAGGCGTTCTATCAAAGTAGTGCGGCAACATTGACGAAGCAAGGTGTAGAGATTAACTACGGTGTCCATTGTGATGAAGCGCAAAAGGCGCAGCTTAGTCAAGCATATGACTGGGTGATTGATTGTCGCGGTCTTGGTGCGAAAGCTACGTGTAATGGACTTCGTGGTGTGCGTGGCGAAGTAGCGAGAATTTATGCCCCAGAAGTGACCTTAACTCGACCTGTGCGCTTGATGCACCCCAGATATCCCATTTACATTGCGCCAAAACCAGACCATCAATTTGTTATTGGTGCGACGGAAATTGAATCGCAAGATAATGGTGAGATAACGGTACGTTCTACACTCGAATTACTCTCTGCTGCTTATTCAGTTCATCGTGGGTTTGCCGAAGCGCGAGTATTGTCTTTATTAGCAGGGCTTAGACCTGCGTTTAAAGATAATCACCCCAAAATTGAACAACAAGGTAATGTGATCAGTATTAATGGCCTATATAGACACGGTTATCTGCTGGCACCGCTTATCGTGAAACAAGCACTATCTAAGGAGTTATTATGAAAGTCGAATTTAATGGCGAAACGATTAATATCAACCGCGAGCAAAATATTCAGGAATTTATTGAAGCCAGAGGTGCCAAACCGCCTTTTGCCGTCGCGCTTAATGGTACTTTTGTTTCTCGTACGGAGCTGCCAAGCGTGACACTAAGCGATGGTGATAAGATTGAGCTTTTATCGCCAATTCAAGGGGGATAAACATGCAGTCTTTGACTGATACTAAGCTCACCATTTATGGTGAAAAATTTACTAGCCGCATGTTAATTGGTTCAGCACTTTATCCCTCTCCAGAGGTAATGCAGGCAGCGATCGCCACCTCGGGAGCTGAGGTTGTTACTGTGTCGCTGAGACGCCAGCAAACTCAGCAGGCGGGTGATGACTTTTGGTCGCTTATCAAAGAGATGGGACTGCGAGTCTTACCAAATACGGCAGGCTGTCATAGCGTAAAAGAAGCCGTGACACTGGCGCAAATGTGCCGGGAAGTGTTTGCCACGGATTGGATTAAACTTGAACTTATTGGTGATGAATATAACTTGCAGCCAGATCCAATCGCACTGCTTGAAGCCACCGAAATCTTGCTTAAAGACGGTTTTAAGGTATTGCCCTATTGCACCGATGATTTGGTGTTGTGTCAGCGTTTGGATGCGCTGGGATGTGAGGTTTTAATGCCATGGGGCGCGCCAATTGGTACGGGAAAAGGGCTGTTAAATCCATATAACCTGCAAACCATCCGCACGCGTTTACCCCATCAAACCTTGATTGTGGACGCTGGACTCGGCTTGCCGTCTCATGCTTGCCAAGCTCTAGAGCTAGGTTATGATGCCGTACTATTAAATTCGGCAGTGGCAGGGGCGGGTTGTCCCATCACCATGGCAAAAGCGTTTGAAGCCAGCACGGTTGCAGGGCGTCTGTCTTATTTGGCAAAAGCAATGCCACAAAAAGAGGTGGCATCACCTTCTACGCCAACCTTAGGCATGCCTTTTTGGCACGCAAACTAACTTGAATTGCGGATAACTATATAAGGAGTTCTCTTTGTCACATATCGTTTGGAGTATTGCGGGGTCTGATTCTGGCGGTGGCGCTGGTATTCAAGCGGATATCAAAGCAACGCAGAGCTTTAATGTTCATTGTTGTACCGTAGTAACTGCGTTGACGGCGCAAAATAGTTTAGGGGTGGAAGCGTTAAACCCGGTTTCGACCACGGTTATCGAATCTCAGCTGACGGCGCTTTCGCAAGATATGCCTGCAACGGTGATAAAGATTGGCATGCTCGCCAATGTTCAGCAGATCCAACTGATTGCTGAACACCTTGAGCATTATAAAGCAACATGGGCAAAACCGCCGCTAGTGGTTTATGACCCAGTAGCTATCGCGACGAGCGGGGATTCATTAACCGAAGAAGACACGGTGGATGCGTTAAAAACCCATTTATTACCGCTGGTGGATATTATTACACCCAATACACACGAAACTCAGCTGCTGACAGGTGTGTATTTGATAGGCCCTGATGCTGTAAAAGAGGCTGCTGCCAAATTGCGTGAATTCGGTGCAAAGTCGGTGATCATTAAAGGCGGTCATTGGGATTACCCAAAAGGCTACTGCATTGATTATGGCTTAGCGGGTGATACCGAGTATTGGCTTGGCAATGAGAAAATTCAAACACCGCATAGCCATGGTACTGGGTGTAGTTTATCGTCAGTGATCGCGGCATGTATGGCCAAGGAGTATCCATTTAAAGATGCTTTTATTCTCGCTAAAGCATACATCAATGCCGGGCTAAAAGCGGCGATACGTTATGGCGAAGGTGTGGGCCCTGTTGCGCATACGAGTTTTCCAGCTGATCTTAATGATTACCCGCAAGTGATAGAAGCGGGCTCTTGGCTTGCTGATGAACTAGAGTTTGCATTACCTGAGGAGTTTAATTTTGCCGCAGGCTTTGCCAGCATTGACGACCCTATTGGGCTTTATGCAGTGGTGGACAGCGCTGATTGGGTGGAAAAGTGCCTTGCTTTAGGTGTCGATACGGTGCAGCTGAGAATTAAAGATCCAGAGCAAGCTAATCTTGAAGCTGAAATACAAACCGCCATTGCACTTGGACAAAAATACGATGCGAAGGTGTTTATTAACGACTACTGGCAGTTAGCGATTAAACACGGCGCTTATGGAATTCATTTAGGCCAAGAGGATATCGATAAAGCTAATCTTGTTGCCATCCAAGAGGCAGGGCTGCGCTTAGGTATTTCGACCCATGGTTTTTATGAAATGCTCAGGGCACATAACTATCGCCCAAGTTATTTGGCTTTTGGTGCCATCTACCCAACCACGACCAAAGACATGACCGGCCAAATCCAAGGGCTGGAAAAGCTGACACATTTTGTGCCTTTGATGCAAAGCAGCTATCCAACAGTCGCTATTGGTGGCATTGATCTTAGTCGCGTGCCAGAAGTGGCTGCAACTGGCGTATCTAGTATCGCGGTTGTAAGAGCCGTCACTGAAGCCCAAGACCCACAGCAAGCTGTACTTGAATTAAAGCAAGCTATGGCGCGGCATGACTGAACTCAATGACAAAGAGCGGCTAAGGTATAGTCGCCATTTGCTGTTAAAAGAGGTCGGGGAGCAAGGCCAACTCGCATTGAAGCAGGCGCATGTGGCTGTGGTTGGCTGCGGTGGGCTGGGAAGCCCAGCGTTGTTTTACTTAGCGGCGAGTGGCATTGGTAAGCTTACTTTTGTTGATGACGACGATGTGGAATTGTCTAACTTGCAAAGGCAAATTCTGTATAAGGTGAACCACCTTGGTCAGCAAAAATCCAAAGCAGCAGCAAAGGTGCTGGCAAGTCTCAATAACGAGATCACATTAGTACCAATGAATGCGAGATTGACTGATAAGAACGTCGCCGAGTTGCTCCGTGATGCAGATGTTGTCCTGGATTGCAGCGATAACTTTACTACCCGTTATTTGCTCAATCGGTATTGTTATCAAGCGAGCAAGGTGTTGATAGCTGGAGCCGCGATTGCCACGCAAGGCCAACTAATGTGTTTTGATTTTAGAGCCAAGTCGCCTTGTTATGCTTGCGTTTTCCCTGAGGGTTCGCAAACATCAGTGGAGAATTGTGACAACTTTGGCGTTATTAGTCCATTACTGGGAGTGATCGGCGCGCAGCAAGCTTTATTGACGATAAATGTGCTACTTGGACATCACCAAGGAAGTGTATTTTGTACGCTAGATGGTATGAGTTTTCAGCAAAAGCAGTATAGGCTCAGCAAAAACCCCGAATGTGAATGTTGTGGCTTGAAGTAGTTTAAAGCCACTAATACCAATTAGTCTACTCTGCTATTTTTGCGAAAGGGGTACCCATGCGTGTGACAGTCTCTGGGTTTTGGCCATCTAAGAACTCAGCCTTATTTGCCCCCCACGCTAAGATCACGGTAGAACCAAGCTTAAAGCGACCCATCTCTTCGCCTTTTTTCAGCATTATCGCGTTGTCACCTTCTGCTGGATATGTCCAAGTAAAGACATCTCTTCCGGCTGGTGGTGTCACTGTACCGGCCCAAATCGTCTCAATGCTAGCGACGATAGTTGCACCAACCAATACCATAGAAAGCGGACCAATCTCAGTGTCAAAAATAGCAACAACTCGCTCGTTACGAGCAAATAAATTAGGCACATTTTGCGCAGTAAGTGGATTTACTGAGAATAAGTCGCCTGGTACATAAATCATTTTACGAAGTGTGCCATCAACCGGCATGTGGATACGGTGATAATCCTTCGGCGCTAGATAAATCGTTGCAAACTTACCACCAACATAAGGCGCAACGTCTTCTTCTTTACCACCTAGCAGCGTCTGTAAGCTGTAGTTGTGGCCCTTAGCTTGGATAATTTGACCATCGACGACATCACCAAGTTGGCTGATTGCACCATCAACAGGGTGGGCAAGGATATCGCTATCTTCTGCCAAAGGACGGATCCCCGGCTTCAGCGGACGGGTAAAAAACTCGTTAAAGGTTTTATAGTGAGCTGGATCTTCGTGCAATGCCTCGCTCATGTCGATTTTATATTGTTTGATAAACAGCTTAATTAGCTTTGTGGTTAAGGCGCCAGCTTCTGCTGCGGCAAGCTTACCAACCAAACGAGAAACCGCATGTTTAGGTAATGCATATTGCATGGCAATTTTTAGTTTATCCAAATTCACTTTTAACAGTTCCTAATTATTAGTCTTGTCACTTTCGCTTTTTTGTATTGCGAAGTGGCTATCGGGCTCAAGTCATTGAGCCAATTTAGCAAATATTATCAGACTCTCGGCGCGCGCGCACCTGCGCGGCCATCAGCCATAGACTCTAAAATACGATGGTAACTTTCAAAACGTAATTCGCTGATTTTACCTTCATCTACGGCTTCACGAAGTAAACATCCCGGATCGTTCAGGTGTTTACAGTCTCTAAAGCGGCAACCGCCAATAAACTCCCTAAATTCTTTAAAGCACCAAGTGACGCGTTCCACGTCTAAGTGCCATAGGCCGAACTCACGGATCCCTGGGCTGTCGATCAGGTTTCCACCGGACGGCAAGTGGTGTAAGCGCGATACTGTGGTTGTATGTTGCCCTAAGCCGCTATTTTCGGAGACTTCTTTGGTGAGAATATCTGCATTGGGTAGTACCGTATTGACCAACGTTGATTTGCCAACCCCTGATTGTCCAACAAAAATGTTATTTTTGTCCTCAAGCATGTGTTTTAACTCGTCAATGCCTTCGCCTGATTTTGTACTGACTAACAGTACGCGATAGCCAAGCTCACGATATATATCTAAGACTTCATCAATATATTCGAGGCTTTCTTGGTCAAGCAAATCAATTTTATTTAGTAATAAAATCGGCTCTATCCCCATATCCTCACAAGCGACTAAATAGCGATCGATGATTTGAGGGGTAAATTCAGGCACAACGGCCGACACCATCAATATTTGGTCAATATTTGCAGCAACAACTTTCACACCGTCATAAAAATCTGGACGAGTGAGCTGTGTGCGCCTTTCATGTACAGCCTCAATTACGCCGGCTAAGTCACCATCACTGACCTTGGCACGACGAAAAATGACTTCATCACCGCAAACTAAGCTTGTTACGGTACGACGGATATTGCAACGCAAAACCTCTTGGTCTGTGGTTTCTATATCCGCATGTTGGCCGAAGCGGCTGATCACCACTGCAGCTTCTGTTGGCCCTAAGTTGTCGTTTTGCCATGAAACATCAGATACTTCTGTCTCTTTCGCTTTATCGATTCGCTTCTGATGATTGGCTTTAATCCGACGGGATTGGCCCTTACTGAGTTTCTTTTTCTTTGCCATGTTTATAATCTGTTTAAGCTTAGGCGTGCAGAGCGTTCAAATTTAGGCTATAAATCAATAAAACGCCGCGCATGGTAAAAAAAGCTTTAGGTCGAGTGTTTAAACTAATATGATATATCTAATTGCATTGGATCTAAAGGAAAGTACCGCTAAGGTAAAGTATGACTTTTCATGAATCAAACTTGATCTGGCTCGATCTAGAGATGACGGGGCTAGAACCGAAAACAGATAAAATCTTAGAAATCGCGACGGTGATCACAGATGGTGATCTCAATGTTTTAGCTGAAGGTCCAGTAGTGGCAATTCATCAAAGTGATGAGCTGTTGGACAATATGGATGAGTGGTGCACCAATCAACACGGTCGCTCAGGTCTAACTGCTCGCTGTAAAGCGAGTAAGTTCACGGAAGCAGATGCAGTTAAGCAAACACTAGATTTCCTTAAAGAGTGGGTGCCGCCAGGTGCTTCTCCAATGTGTGGTAACTCTATTGGTCAAGACCGTAGATTCCTCAATAAATACATGCCAGAGCTAGAAGCTTATTTCCACTATCGTAATTTGGATGTCAGTACGATAAAAGAACTTGCGAGACGCTGGAAGCCAGAGCTATTGGGTGAAATAAAGAAAAAAAGCTCTCATTTAGCACTGGATGATATCAAAGATTCCATCATGGAGCTGAAAGTTTACCAAGAAAAATTCTTCAAAGTTTAAAAAACACTTGCAAAGCAAATTTTATCTTGTAGAATCCTGCCCCGCTTGAGATGACAAGCCTTGCGGGGTTTCTTGAGCATAAATAAAGCAGTACAAGCTCAGCTGCTAAAACGTTAGACGCGACCTCAAGGTTGCGCCCAGCGGAAAACTAAGAGCTATATCGGAATGCGGCACTAGCTCAGCTGGTAGAGCGCGACCTTGCCAAGGTCGAGGTCACGAGTTCGAACCTCGTGTGCCGCTCCAAACACTTGTTTTAGGTGTATAAACTAAAAAATGTGATGCAGCACTAGCTCAGCTGCTACAGGTAAAGACGCGACCTAGCGTAGTTACCGACAAATTCAGAGCTAAATATTGTGATGCAGCACTAGCTCAGCTGCTATAGGTAATCAACGCGACCTTGCGTAATTATCGAAAACACAATGAGCTAACTATGGAATGCGGCACTAGCTCAGCTGGTAGAGCGCGACCTTGCCAAGGTCGAGGTCACGAGTTCGAACCTCGTGTGCCGCTCCAAACACTTGTTTTAGGTGTATAAACTAAAAAATGTGATGCGGCACTAGCTCAGCTGCTATAGGTAATCAACGCGACCTTGCGTAATTATCGACAACACAATGAGCTAACTATGGAATGCGGCACTAGCTCAGCTGGTAGAGCGCGACCTTGCCAAGGTCGAGGTCACGAGTTCGAACCTCGTGTGCCGCTCCAAACACTTGCTTTAGGTGTATAAACTAAAAAATTTGATGCGGCACTAGCTCAGCTGCTACAGGTAAAGACGCGACCTTGCGTAGTTACCAACAAATCCAGAGCTAGATATTGTGATGCGGCACTAGCTCAGCTGCAGTAGGTAATAAACGCGACCTTGCGTAATTACCGACAATATAATGAGCTAACTATGGAATGCGGCACTAGCTCAGCTGGTAGAGCGCGACCTTGCCAAGGTCGAGGTCACGAGTTCGAACCTCGTGTGCCGCTCCAAGCACTTGCTTTAGGTGTATAAACTAAAAAATGTGATGCGGCACTAGCTCAGCTGCAGTAGGTAATAAACGCGACCTTGCGTAATTACCGACAATATAATGAGCTAACTATGGAATGCGGCACTAGCTCAGCTGCAGTAGGTAATCAACGCGACCTTGCCTTTATTACCGACAACATAACGAGCTAACTATGGAATGCGGCACTAGCTCAGCTGGTAGAGCGCGACCTTGCCAAGGTCGAGGTCACGAGTTCGAACCTCGTGTGCCGCTCCAACTCTCCTAAATATTCTTATTTTTCAATCACTCTAAAAACCCCTTGCAGATATAGCTTTATTCCACCAATTTTTCATAACAAACTGATTGCTTAATTTTAATGCTACGCGTAAAATACGCGCTCTTTCGGCCTTACTATTATCGTTCCTTGCCTTACCCCGACTGGCCGAAACGGGACAAGGCTATACTAACCGTAAGGAATATCCATGCGTCATTACGAAATCGTATTCATGGTTCACCCAGACCAAAGTGAGCAAGTACCTGGTATGATCGAGCGTTATACTGGTGCTATCACTGAAGCTGGCGGTACTATTCACCGTCTAGAAGACTGGGGTCGTCGTCAACTGGCTTACCCAATCGAAAAGCTTCACAAAGCACACTATGTTCTTTTGAACGTTGAAGCACCAACTGAAGTAATCAACGAGCTTGAAACTTCTTTCCGCTACAACGATGCAGTGCTTCGTAACCTAGTTATGCGTACTAAAAACGCGGTAACTGAAGCGTCTCCTCTTGCAAAAGAAGAGAAAAAAGAAGCAGCTTCTGCTTAATCGTTGTTGATTTCGGATTTGACTAACCTTTCGAGGTAATGGTGAGTAATCAGGTTGACCTGTATACCAATCAATATCTGCTTTCGGGCGTGATTTGTAAAACACCTAAATTTAGTCAAAGCCCAGCTGGGATCCCACATTGCATATTTGTACTTGAGCACAAATCAATGCAATTAGAGGCTGACCTTACTCGAAATGCCTACGTGCGTATTCAAGTGGTTGCCAGTGGAGAACAGTTCCGAAACCAAACTGAGCATTTATACGTTGGGCAAGCATTACAAGTTCGCGGTTTTATAAATCGCCACGAGAGCCGAAATGGCTTGAGTCAGCTGGTATTGCACGCACAACATATTGAAAGAATTAATTGAGGAAATTACTCATGGCACGTTATTTCAGACGTCGTAAGTTCTGCCGTTTTAAAGCGGAAGGCGTACAACAAATTGATTACAAAGATCTGGCTACTCTTAGAAACTACGTAACAGAAAGTGGCAAAATCGTACCTAGCCGTATCACAGGTACTAGCGCTAAATACCAGCGTCAGCTAGCAACTGCTATCAAGCGTGCTCGCTACCTAGCCCTTCTTCCATACACTGACTTACACAAGTAAGCAGCTGATTACTAGTTTTTAAAAGGTGTAGAGACATGCAAGTTATTCTACTAGACAAAATTGCAAACCTAGGTAGCCTAGGTGATCAGGTTAATGTTAAATCTGGCTTCGCACGTAACTTCTTATTCCCTAAGGGTAAAGCAGTTCCTGCAACTAAATCTAACATTGAAACTTTCGAAGCACGTCGCGCTGAGCTTGAAGCGAAAATCGCTGAAGAGCTAGTTGCTGCACAGGCACGCGCTGAAAAACTAGAAGCACTAGCTGAAGTAACTCTAGTTTCTAAAGCGGGTGACGAAGGTAAGCTATTCGGTTCTATCGGTACTCGCGATATTGCTGATGCTATCTCTGCAGTAGGTGTTGAGGTTTCTAAGTCAGAAGTTCGTCTACCTCTAGGTACTATCCGTGAGACTGGCGAGTTCGACGTAGCTATCCAAGTACACTCTGACGTTACAGCTACGATCAAAGTAATCGTAATTGCTGAAGCTTAATTTTTAATTGAGCTTAAAAAAGCCGTGTATTTTTATACACGGCTTTTTATTCACTTAATTTACCTAAATGATCCCGAATTTCGGATAGTAAAAACCTAGTTAACAGATATTCTTAATACTATTGGTTTTGTTGGTATCCAACTTTTAGGTTGAATTAAGTAACCCCTCGAAGAAAATCATAATAATAATCTTATTCATACCAATTTAAGGTGTGACATGGATGATCCTCTCGCTCAAAGTTTGCCTTATATCAAAAGGCAATACTGCTGTAATGTGGTGTAATAAGTTTCCTTTTTAGAAACTTTCGCTCCATGTTATGTTTACATATTATAGGTTAGTCCTTTTCTTTGTCTTTTGTCTGTCATACAGTGGAATAAAATGACAGCGCTATCAATTTAGTGGTGGAATAATTAAATGTCTGTAAATAAAGGTTTTACGCTTACGGAGCTATTAATTGCCGTTGCAATAGTGGCGATCACAGCCAGCGTGGCATATCCGTCATATGTGGAATACGTTCAGGATGGACGTCGTTCGCAAGCACAGCAGCAAATGTTGGAAATGGCGGGGGTGATTGAACGCATATACAGCCGTAATAGTGGCTACCCTGATGCGAGTTTACTTACAGATCTGCCTGAATCTAAATTCTACACGTTTAAATATATTCCCACTGATAAACCAAATGGGGCTGTTGGGCAATACCGTAATTTGGGATATCAATTTACAGCCACGCCAATAGTGGGAAAAGCACAAGCGACTGATAAATGTGGTGTGCTAAGTATCAACCATCTTGGTGAACAAGGACCGAAGAACAATGATTGCTGGCAATAGACATTTAGGGTTTACCTTGCTTGAGCTGCTTATTGCCATGGCAATACTTGCAATTTTAGCTTCGATAGCTGCGCCAAGTTTTATAAAGCAAATTCAGCAAGACAGACTCACGACACATGCTAATCAACTGCAGGCGGTATATCGCTTGGCCCGCAGTGAAGCGGTTCGACGTGAGCAACAGGTATCACTGGTCGTTGAAGACAGCGATTGGGTTGTGAAAACCAATGAAAATGGCCAACTGACTGAAGTGGGGCGGTTTTCTATTAAGCATAGCTCGATAGAAGTGGCACTTGCTGACCAAGTTGTGCGTGAAAGTGGCGAAGTGCTGGCAACAAACAATATATTGATCACCGACAACATTACCGATACCCAGGATTATCGTTTATGTGTGCTGGTCAGTGGTCAAAGTTGGTTAGCTGAGGCGGAACAAAATTGCAGTTAAGTAAGGGGTTTTCTCTCATTGAGGTCGTGGTGTCGATGCTGGTGGCTGGGCTAATGTTGCTTGGTCTTGCTGCTACGCAGCTTAAGTCATTACAGTTTGCCTCCAATAGCTTTCAATACACGATGGCGTTAATTCATGGCCAGAATGCAATTGAGAGGATATGGCCTTTGTTATGTGAATTACAACATAACAACAATGATATGACACTCGCTAATCCACTTATTCAACAGCTGCATCCTGCGGATAGTCGCTTTACGTTAGTGCTGCCTGCGACCTATAGCAATAACATGCAGCTTACGGTGAGTTGGGAAGATAAGCGGGTAAAAAACCTCGCTGAAAACCAAATCTCTTTGACTACCAGTTACCCAAATGTTGAGGATACTTGCTCTCCACCACCTGGGGGGGGCTCATGAAACAGATAAATGGGTATACCTTACTGGAACTTATGGTTGCTATGGTTGTTGGGTTGGTATTGGTTATGGGGATTGCTACGTCATACACATCGATAAAAGAAACGGTGACGACAAGCCAACAGCTGGCAACATCGCAAGAGATTGTTCGCTATACCAATCGAGTGATGATGCGCAGCATCAAGCAAACTCAAGAAATTCCTACTGTGACGGCGACCGATATTACGGTCCGCCAATTGGCAGGAGTACCCGCTTGTGATGGCAGCGTACCTATAGCTGACTACACTGAACGCTATTTTTTACAAGGTGGATATTTAGTGTGCGATCGCGGCACTGGTGATATCAATCTTTTGAAAGGAGTAACTGGACTCGCGTTTGCAACCGATGCCAGTGGTCAGTTAATTACAGTCACAATACAAGGTAGTAGTTTTCCGACACAATACGGTACAGGCATACAGATGAATTTTTACGCTGGATTAGGTAGCTAATACAATGAAACAACAACAAGGTTTTACACTGGTTAAAGTGATGCTGCTTGGCGGCATGGCTAGCGTTGTGGTATTCGCTTCCCTCAAGGAAGGTGTTGTACAAGAAAGATTAAGTGGTAACTTCCAAAAAGACATTAATGCAAGATTAGTGGCTGAACAAGGGATCAGAGAATATCGTCAAAAGCTGGATGCGGCGTTAAGTGGTAATCCACAAGATGTCAATGCGCTGATAAATGGTATTAGTAAAACCGGTAGTGGAACGATCTCTGATTCGCAATATCAGATCTCGGTTAATGCCAATGGCAATGAGTTTGAAATTGAAAGCTTAGGTCAGCGTCATGGTGAGCACGCGAACCATCGGCTAGTTGCGCGCTTCGAGTTACAGCCAGCAGCGAAAGAGTCCATATTCCAAAATGCGGTTACTGGTTGTAAAGGTGTGAACCTATCTGGTAGTGGCTCTGTTGACAGCTATGACTCATCGAAAGGCACTTACGAAGAAACAAAAAGCCATGATGGTGATGTACACACTGTGGTGGGCGATGCAGATGTGGTGCTATCAGGTCACTCTCCGATTAAAGGCGATGTTGAAGCATCTGGTGTGATTTACTTAAAAGGTTCTTCACCTATTTTGGGTGACGTTAGATCAAATACTGGGGTAGATATTTCGCCGTCATCAAGTGGTATTCGAGTAGAAGGTAATGTCTACAGCCGCGGCTTTTTTACACATAGAGGCGGCAAGATCCAAGGTTATGTGCGCGCCATGGGTGACGCGAAAATGGAGTGGGGCGCTGAGATCATCAACCAAAATGGCGATGCGTTCGATATTCAATATACTGGCAGTGGTCAATTTAAAGATACTGGCTTGCAAGTTCAAGATGGTGTGCATTACTCCGATGCTAAATTTAGAGTCGCTGATTTAGTGGTTGAGCCGGTAAAGGTGTACGATCCTGATTCTCCCGACTACGACCCTGCAAAGCCTAATAAAGAGTGTGATCCTTTGGCGTTACCCTTTAATATGGATAGCATTATCGATCCTCGTAATCGATTTACTCCTCTCAATGTAGGCGCGCAACAAATCTTACATTTTAAACCAAAACAGGCAGTGTATGAGCGTAATGGATCGAGCGTGTATGTTGCCAAAGAGCACACCATTTATTTATTCCAAGGAGTGGATCAAAACCTCGGCACAGCGACAGAAAAAACTCAGCTCGCGTTTCCATTTAAAGGGTTGAAGTTAGGATCTGATGGCAAAATCAAGATCTCAGGTGGCGATGTGATTTGGTTGATTGATGGTGACCTCACATTAACTGGTGACACCCATATCTGGATAGAAAAAGAAAGTTCTCTGACCGTGTTCACTACCGGCAAAGTTTCTATTGGTGCAAGTGCTAAGGTTATTGCTGAGCAAGAAGGCTTAACCAAGAACAGCAAACTGCCCGTGTTTAGCGTGTACTCTTCATTTGATGGTCCCGAGGGTTTTGTATTTAGCGGCGCATCGTCACTATATGCTGCTATTTATTCACCGTTAACTTCTATTCTGTTGAACGGCAGTGGGCAATTGTACGGTACAGTTCGAGGGGCATCGATTACTGGTACCGGTGGTACAGGGATCCACTTTGATCAAGCATTAAAAAATGCAGGCATTGGCGTACAGCCGCCGGGACAAAAGCCGAAATTAGTCTTTAAGGGCTGGCACTATAAACCTTACCAAGTTGCCGACGAGAGCGAGGCTAACAGCGCTGAGTAACTTTCCTGAGTGGAGCGTCAGGTTCCACTTTTTGCTGCTAAATAAAAAAGTAAAATTTTTTCCAACCCTTTTAAACCATTTCTGATTTTATCTGCGTCTAAATAAGTACTTTATAAAAAAGTAGAAATTGGCAATTGAGCGTTGGTGACTTTGTTTGTTCCATTCGATATGCGAAGATGAAGGAATCAACCCAAAGGAACAGACGCATGATAATTAATGCCAAAGAGGCATTTACACAAGAACAAACCGATGCGCTAGTGGCTAGGTGCCAGCAAGGGGACCAAGGTGCATTTCGCGAACTATTTGAGCAACATCACCGTCGCGTATATGCATTATGTCTTAGATTGCTCGCTGAGCCCGCTCATGCAGAAGATGCATGTCAGGAAGTTTTTGTGCAATTGTGGCAAAAGATAGACCAATTTAAAGGGCAATCACAATTTACGACTTGGCTACATAGTGTGACCAGTAATATTGCTATCAGCTACCTTAGAAAGCAAAAAAACTGGTTACAAAAGGTCGTAAGCTTTGAACAATCCGGACTGGATGAGCAAGGAGCTGAGCAGCTAGGAGAGCTAAATGGCCTAGATAAACTCATTGTCAGATTGCCGGAACGTGCCAGGTTGGTCTTCGTATTACATGCTGTCGAAGGGTATCGCCACGAGGAAATTGCCAATATGTTAAACATGGCCGTAGGGTCGAGTAAATCGCAATATCACCGAGCACGTAATTTATTACAGGAGTGGTACAACAATGACTAAACCATCTTTTGATGAATTTATGCATACCGCACTGAATGACGAACAGTCGCAGCCAAAGCCACAACGAGACTTATGGCAAGGCGTTGAGCGTGCAATCAATCAAGCACAACCGATGCAGTCGCCAAAGCAAAATAATTGGCAAAAGTTATCTGGTATTGCTGCGTGTACTATTGCGGGCTTACTCGCTTGGCAAGTCATTATGAATCAGCCCAAGCAAGACTCACTGGCTAATATTAGCGCTTTTTTTGAGCAGCAAAAGCAGTCTTTACTGGTTCAATATGAAACGCAGCCAGCGCTGACTTCTGATTGGCAGACACAATTGCAAGAGCTCGAGCAGGCGGAACAAGCGATTAAGTTGTCTTTAAAGCAAGATCCTGAGAACGCTGCGCTGTTAAAAATGTTAGCTCAGGTTTATCAGCAGCAACTCGACTTAATCAATAAGGTTCACCAACCTCGTTGGCAACAAATTTAGGAGAATTAGGATGAAAGCATTAATTATTAGTCTAGCGGCGCTACCTGCGATAGTGTTTGCTGGAGAATCTATCGATAAAGAACTGTCGGTTCCTGCAAATGGTAAAGTTGTCATCGAGAATCAGCGCGGTGACGTAACGATAAAAACATGGGATAAAAATGTTTTTAAAGTGACAGGCGAGTTAGACGATAAAGCCGAGGGTTATAAACTAGAAACCTCTGGTGAGGTAACCGAGTTTATCGTGAAGATGCCAAGACGCTATAAAAGTTGGGGCGGGGGTGATGGTTCTAAACTCACCATTTACATGCCTCGTAGCAGTGAATTAAATTTTGAAGGGGTAGTGGTTGACGTTGAGGCTGCTGATTTAACGGCGGGCGCCCGTATCAAAACAGTCAACGGTAATATTAAAGCGAGTAAAATCAGCGGCAAAATTGCATTAGAAACGGTAAATGGTGATATCGATAGTCGTGACTTAGATGGCAATATTCAGTTTGAAACCGTCAATGGGGACATTGAAGATATCGCTTCGAGCGGTAAATTAAGGTTTAACGCCGTTAATGGCGAAATTAAAACACAAACCACTGCAACCGAGCTGCGCTTGGAAAACGTCAACG
Organism: Pseudoalteromonas sp. NJ631; assembly: GCF_000276645.1. Taxonomy (NCBI): domain Bacteria; kingdom Pseudomonadati; phylum Pseudomonadota; class Gammaproteobacteria; order Alteromonadales; family Pseudoalteromonadaceae; genus Pseudoalteromonas; species Pseudoalteromonas sp. NJ631. The sequence goes on along the minus strand of NZ_AKXJ01000003.1, from coordinate 368,528 downwards.
GCGAAGTCGAGTTAAAGATGGCAGAGTTAAAAGACTTGCGCTTATCTACCGTTAACGGCGAAATAGCAGTATATGCGGCAAAGTTACTGGATAACGCCAATATAAATATGGACAGCGTTAGTGGTGATATTGAGCTTTATTTCCCTGCAGATGTATCGGCAAGGTTTGAAATCAACGCGCATTCTGGTGGTCATATCACCAATGAGTTAAGTTCAGAGCAAGTTAAAAAAGCCAAATATGGCCCAGCTCGTTCACTTGAGTTTGTGCTTAACGGTGGTAATGCAGATGTAGAAATTGATACCGTTAGCGGCAATATTGAGCTAAAGCGTAACTAGTGAAGCAATAGAGCAGTAAGAACAACAAAAGGCCAGAGTTTCCCCCAAACTCTGGCCTTTTGTTATTTGCACTTATGGGTAGACCAGATACAATAGAGGGCCTTCAATTTCTCAATGTTGTGATATGGCTAAACCAGATATACAAGTCGATACCTTAAAAGTTCCACCGCACTCAATTGAAGCTGAGCAATCTGTGCTCGGTGGCTTGATGCTAGATAATGAAGCCTTTGACCGTGTTGCGGAATTGGTGGTGTCTCATGACTTTTATACCAGAACCCATAAGCTGATTTTTGAAGCAATGGAAAAGCTGGTAGAGCTTAGTCAACCTATCGACTTAATCACGATTTCTGAGAATCTAGAAAAGAACAATCAGTTAGAAACCATAGGTGGTTTCTCATATCTTGCTGAGATTGCTAAAAACACGCCAAGTGCTGCAAACATTGACGCATACGCGAGTATCGTACGTGAGCGTGCGGTTGTACGCGAAATGATTGGTGTGGCGAATGAAATAGCAGAGGCAGGCTTTAATCCTGAGGGACGAGATAGCCATGAGCTGTTAGATTTAGCTGAGAGCAAGGTATTTAAGATTGCTGAGCAGCGCACTAAAAGTACTGAAGGTCCGCAGAGTATTCACAGCATCCTAGAAAAAACCGTTGATAAAATTGAAGAACTTTACCAATCTCCACAAGATGGTGTTACCGGGGTAAGTACAGGCTACGGCGACCTAGACAAGATGACGGCAGGACTACAGCCTTCTGACTTGATCATTGTCGCAGCGCGTCCGTCGATGGGTAAAACCACGTTTGCGATGAACTTGGCTGAGCATGCCGCGATGACGCAAGACAAGCCGGTACTGATCTACTCGCTAGAGATGCCTTCAGAACAGATCATGATGAGGATGCTCGCCTCACTCGGCCGTATCAACCAAACCAAGGTACGTACCGGTCAATTAGATGATGACGATTGGGCACGCCTGTCATCCACCATGGGCTTATTGATGGAAAAAGGCAAGATGTACATAGATGATGCATCTGGTCTTACACCAACAGACGTGCGTTCACGCGCTAGACGAATTGCACGCGATCACGGTGGGATCAGCATGATCATGGTGGACTACTTGCAGCTCATGCGCGTACCGAGCCTTTCAGACAACCGTACGCTTGAGATTGCCGAGATTTCTCGTTCATTGAAGGCGTTAGCCAAAGAGCTGCAATGTCCAGTTATCGCGCTTTCTCAGCTTAACCGTACGCTAGAACAACGTGCAGATAAACGCCCAGTAAACTCCGACTTACGTGAATCAGGCTCTATCGAGCAGGATGCCGACTTAATCATGTTTATTTATCGTGATGAAGTTTACAACGACGATAGTCCAGACAAAGGCACGGCCGAAATCATCATAGGTAAGCAACGTAACGGTCCGATCGGTAAGGTTAGGTTAACCTTCCAAGGTCAATACTCTCGATTCGATAACTATGCGGGTCCAGCAATGGATGACGAATATTAACTGTCAATTGAGTAGTGAAATGCGACTAGCGAGTGCTGAAATAGATTTAACCGCGCTGAGAGAAAACCTACAGCTAACGCAAAAACTGGCGCCACAAAGTAAGATTATGGCGGTACTTAAGGCCAACGCTTATGGCCATGGTTTGGTTAAAATAGCTCAGCATTTGCAAGATGCGGATGCATTCGCTGTGGCGAGAGTCGATGAAGCACTCGCGCTTAGAACAGGTGGCATCACTAAGCCGATTGTCCTGTTGGAAGGTTTTTTTCATCCTTCTGATTTACCTATTCTACTTGCCAATAATTTGCAAACTATAGTGCATGACATTTCTCAGCTTGAAGCCATAGAGCGTGCTAATTTAGATGCACCGCTCACCGTTTGGTTAAAAGTAGATACCGGTATGCATCGTCTCGGCGTTGAGCCTGAAGAGTTTGAAGCATTTTATGCCCGTCTTAAGCGCTCAAAAAATGTTGCTGATAAAATCCACTTAATGACACACTTTGCTTGTGCGGATGATATCAAAGACAATAAAACCGAAATACAACAAGTGCTATTTAAGTCTTTAGTTGGCCAAAGTCAGGCACCATTGTGTTTGGCAAACTCCGCGGGGATCATAGGTTGGCCTGAATCTCATGGCGACTGGATCCGCCCGGGCCTAATGCTTTATGGCGTTTCACCTATGCTTGCGCGTGTTGGCCAGCAACATGGTTTAAAGCCAGTTATGCGCCTGACCACTAAAGTTATTGCCATCAAGCGGGTGAGAGCGCATCAAGCGGTGGGATATGGAGGACGTTGGCAATGTGAACAGGACACCTATCTTGCCGTTATTGGTGTTGGCTATGGAGACGGTTATCCTAGACACGCTAAAATTGGTACTCCAGTAGTTATTGGTAACCAGCGTTATGGCATAGTTGGTACCGTGTCTATGGATATGATCAGTGTGAATATTGGTGATAACCCTAATGGCATTCAAGTTGGTGACGAAGTAGAAATGTGGGGACCAAACCTGCCCGTAGAAGAAATAGCACAATGTGCAGGTACTATTCCATATGAGCTGCTGTGTAACGTCACCCCAAGAGTAAGCTACGAATACATCGAAGGCTAAGCGCTTGAGTGCCTAGCCTGTTCTGTCACCTTGAAGCGTTGCGATAACGCGTCTTGCACCGCCATGGTCACGATGCTCACCGAGATAAATACCTTGCCAAGTACCTAAACGTAGGCGGCCCTCAGAAATGGGAATGGTTACTTCACATCCTAAGGTGCTGGATTTGATATGTGCAGGCATATCGTCATCGCCCTCATAGTCATGGCGGTAGTAGCTTTGCCTCTGTGGTACAAAATGATTAAAGTGGCTTTCCATATCCATACGTACCGTTGGGTCGGCATTTTCGTTAATTGTTAGGCTGGCGGAGGTGTGTTGTATAAACAGGTGCAGCAGCCCAATACGATAGTCATGTAGTTCAGGAAGCTGAGAGATTATCTCGTCGTCTATCAAGTGAAAGCCTCGTTTTCGAGGCTTCAAGGTAATTTGTTTTTGAGTCCAACTCATAAAGTAACGTGTGTTTTTAACTGTTAGGCGAGTTTGTCGAAGCTGACTTCGATATTGGCATTACCGTCAGGAGAGGTGAATGGCATAATAAGTTTAGGGCCATCACATTTATGGGTGATGGTATGGCCTGGGCCTGAAACGACAACCGGTGTTGCCATATCAAACTCGTAGCCTTTTTCGCCGAGCAGGTTTTTAGCACCGCCAGTGACCATGTTGGTGATTTCACCAACCATATCAGTGACGTCTTCATTAATGGAATCAGGGCGCTCACCAAGCATACGCTCCATAATGGTTAGCGCTAGGCTCTCTTCAAAGGTGATCGAAAATGACCCTTTTGTCTGTGGACCAACCATGCCAATCAGACCCGATACATCACCTTGTGCGACTTCGTCTTTCTTCACTTTTGGCTTACCCGGCGTCAATTCTGTTTGCGCCATTGTAGCCAATACATTGATTAGAGATGATAAAAAGGGGTTGATGAACTCTACATTCATATGGACTTTCCCTTACGCATTTTTAATAAATTAGTGTCGCTCTTAGTGATAAGTGTAGTGGGCTTTTTTGCTCACTGCACTTAATCTTTACATTTTTCGCAACGGCCATGAGCCTCGATGGTTTGCTCTGTAACCACAAATCCGGTTTCTGCAGCTAGGCTGTTCAGTTCATGCGAGATCGTGTTTGAGTGTAACTCTTGAACGTTACCGCAACTATCACAGATCAGTAACTGCACTGGATGTGTGTGGTCGAAGTGATGGCAAAGCATAAACGCATTAGTACTTTCAATTTTATGGATAAAACCCAACTCAGAAAGAAAGTCTAAGGCACGATATACGGTAGCGGGTTTTGCAGCCGCTTCCGTCAACTTGAGCTCTTCAAGTAAGTCGTATGCGCCAACGCCACCTTGTTTAGAGGCGAGTAGTCTAAATACTTTTTCTCTAATAGGAGTAAATCGTGCACCACGGTTGTCACATACTTGCTTGGCTTTGCTAACTAGTAACTCTATATTCATGATTCAAAATCCTTACACTGCCTTGCAATACTAACATATTATTTTTATTAGTCTTGTGTTTACCCTGATTTATTATCTCAAGTGGATACTCGGGCGCGATGTTGCTTTTAAAGTTTGTTTTTCTTGCTAAGAAGAGCGCTTAACTGGTTCGATCTTAGTATGGTAAAAGGTTTCAAACTGTGCTGCAGAAAGCGGCTTGCTGATCAGATATCCTTGACCAAAATCACATTCCAGCTGCTGCAATAAACGCAATTGCTCCAGCGTCTCCACGCCTTCGGCGACTACCTTCATCGATAAATTATGCGCCATGGCAATAATGGTTTTAACTAACGCTTTAGACTCGTGAGTGGTGAGCATATCGCTGATAAAACTGCGGTCGATTTTGAGTAAATCAAAGGGGTAATGACGGAGGTAATTCAGTGACGAATAGCCCGTACCAAAATCATCCAAAGATAATTTAAACCCTAACTGATGTAATTGGGTTAAGGTCTGTTTTACCTGTGCCTGTCCTGAGATCAGTACGCCTTCTGTGATCTCCAATTCGATAAAGCGATTGGCAATTGGGATGTCTTTTACTAATAGCTCTATTTGTTTCAAAAGGCTTGGGTCATTAAACTGCCTAGGTGATAAATTGATTGCGATACGGATGTCGGAGTCTAAGTGTTGCTGCCATTGGTGTGCTTGGTTAATAGCAGTTGAGAGCACAAACAATCCGATGTCGATGATCAAACCGCTTTGTTCTGCGACGGGAATAAACTCCGCGGGAGAGACATTACCCAGTGCTTTACTGTGCCAGCGGAGTAAAGCTTCCGCGCCAAATACATCACTGTCTTCAATATAAAATTGAGGTTGGTAAAACACTTCTAACTCGTTTTCATTCAGTGCTACGCGTAGTGCTTCCTCAATTTCAATGCGCCGAGACAACTGTTGGCTCATCTTTTGATTAAATAGACAGTAGTTGTTGCGACCATTACTTTTGGCATTGTACATTGCGGTATCAGCGCAGCTAAGTAACTCTTGGGGGGAGTTCGCGTCTAAAGGATAGATAGCAACACCTATACTGACTGAAATATTAAAATCTTTATCGTCGACAATAATGGGATGGTGAAAAAGTTTGATGAGCATATCGGCAACAGAGGTAATGTCTGCAGTGTGCTTAAACCCTCCCATCAACACAATAAACTCATCACCACTAAGACGTGACACGGTATCTTGCTCACGTAGCGATTGCTTGAGCCTTTCTCCTGAAGCGATGAGAATTTGATCCCCTGTTTCGTGTCCGAGTGAATCATTGATCCTTTTAAAATCATCTAAATCAATAAAAAACACTACCGCAAGCTCATCGTTGCGTTCGGCATCAAACAGTTGCTGTGCTAGCCGCTCCATCGCTAAAAAACGATTTGGTAAATCGGTCAATGAGTCATAAAAAGCGTGATGTAAAATGACTTCTTCTTGACGCTTTTTCTCGGTGATATCGCGCACTGCGATTACCAGTTGATCTGTTCCTGGAATAGGGGATAAGCGAGCTTCGAATAGCTTCGCTTGATCAGCAATTGTCAGTGGATATTCTATTTGGGTTAATTGATGGCGCTGATTGGCAGACTTGATTGCTTGGCTAAATTGTTTTGCTGCATGGGAGGGCAGTACCTCCGCCATTTTTTTGTTGATAAACTGCTCAGGCGACATGTACAAGTCGTCTGATTTTCCGGTATGGCATTCTAAGATGATACCGTCCGTATTGATTATAAAGAAAATATCCGGTAAAGCCTCAAAAACACTATTAATAAGAGCGTGTCTACGCTGTAATTCTTGGGAGCTTTGTAATTGTTGTTGCCAGTTTTTCTCTAACGTTTGTGCCATAACATTGAATTGCTTGGCTAGGACCCCAAGCTCGCCATGTCCCACGATGTCGGCTCTACTGCTCAAAGACTTAGTGGATAATGCATCGCCTACTTGGATCAGCCTTTTGATTGGTTTATGAATGAAGTAATGGGTGAAGCTTAGTAGCGCGATAATGATGAGTATTAAACATACCGTCAGAATACTCGCCTTCGTTATCAATTGTTGCCTTAACGAAAGAAAAACGGTGCTTACGTCATAAATTGCAATCAGCCTAACTACATCCGCGGACTTAACGACGGGCAGTTTAGGTGAAATGGGAATGGCAGCGAGAAAGTGCTGCAGATTAGGGTCAAATGTCACAGTGAGATCAAGAGTGCGTAGTGTTGTTGTGGCTTCTGCCTGACTGATAACTTGATTAAATACTTGTAGTCCAATCGCTGAGTGTTGGGTTTCGTTGATGAGCGTTTCTCCTTGAATAAGGAAGAGCGCTTTATATTTACTGTCAGAATAATAATCCTCGAGGGTCAGGCTAACTTGATTATTGTTGCCCTCCACAAACTCAGTAAAAAGATGTTTACCTAAATGGGTTAAATTTTGTTTTAGTTTTGTCTCATAGCTTTCGAGCAGCATGTCTCGTTGGTTAACATATGAAATGGAGACAATAAGAGACGAGATCACCAAGCCACAGAGTACTGTGCCCCAAGTCAGTGTTTGTTTTAAATTTATAGAAATAACCCGATTACTCATAAATAACCAATTCAATTACCCCGATCCCGTTGCGTTTATTTTTTCCTGCAGAGCACTTCAACATTAGTGTAGTCCAGCTGCAAAAACCTGTATCAAATTTGGGCGAATATTCTCGTGGTAGAGCGAGTACTATGACAATGGATTGTTGAGTTTTCGCATTAGGTCCAATCTCGTTTTCTTTCGCTTTGACCGCAAATGAATTGCTGTAAGCAATTTGGCTTTTTATATTGGTTAAAAAGAAAACAACAAAAGAGAAAATAATGAATAAGGTAGTTAAATGTACGCTGGTTACTATGCTTTGTGCATCAGTAAGCTCAGCGGCTCTCGCTTATGACAGGATCACGGGAAAAGCTTTCGCTAGTCGTTCTGAGGTTATTGCCACCCAGGGCATGGCGGCAACTTCTCAACCACTGGCAACACAAGTTGCAATAGAGGTATTGAAGCAAGGCGGAAGCGCCATCGATGCTGCAATTGCAGCCAATGCCATGCTTGGCTTAGTGGAGCCTACAGGTTGCGGTATTGGTGGCGACTTATTTGCGATTGTGTGGGACGCGAAGCAACAAAAGTTATTTGGTCTCAATGCTTCGGGGCGCTCACCAAAAAGCCTTTCACTAGCAAAATTACAGCAGCAAGGCGATACAATTCCAAGCTATGGGCCGCTTCCTGTTTCTGTCCCCGGTGCGGTCGATGGTTGGTTTGAACTACACAACAAATTTGGCAAACTGCCAATGAAACAGTTACTTCAACCCAGTATCGACTACGCTAGAAGCGGCTTTCCAGTTTCTGAGTTGATTGCTTATTATATGCAGCGCTCGGTATCGGCTCGTGAGCAATATGCCGGATTTAAAGAAGTATTTATGCCTGATGGGGAAATGCCTAAAAAGGGGGAGATATTTAAGAATCCGGCACTCGCTAATACCTATGAGTTACTTGCAGAGAAAGGCCGCGATGCTTTTTATAAAGGCGAAATTGCTAAAGAAATTGACCGTTACATGAAGGCCAATGGTGGATACTTAAGTTACCAAGACTTGGCTGAGCACCACAGTGAGTGGGTTGACCCCGTAAGTGCCGATTATCGCGGCTACACGTTATGGGAACTACCTCCCAATGGTCAGGGCATTGCCGCCCAGCAAATTCTCAATATTTTAGAAGGCTATGATATCAAGGCAATGGGATTCGACAGCCCAGAGTATATTCACACCTTTGTTGAAGCAAAAAAACTTGCCTTTGCAGATAGGGCAAAATACTACGCCGATCCAGACTTTAATGAGATACCAGTCGCGACACTTATTTCGCAAGTATATGCAGATAAAAGGCGCGCATTGATTGATCCAAATAAAGCAGCAAAACGCGATCATGCAGGTCCTGTAGAAGGGGACACCATTTATCTTACGACTGCCGATAAAGAAGGGAATATGGTGTCGCTGATCCAAAGTAATTTCCGTGGTATGGGCTCGGGTATGACTCCAGCTAAACTTGGATTTGTCTTGCAAAATAGAGGCGAGCTATTTGCGTTAGATAAAAACCATTACAACGGTTATGCGCCGGGAAAAAGACCTTTTCACACCATTATTCCTGCCTTTGTCACAAAAGATGGTAAACCATGGATGAGTTATGGCGTGATGGGAGGCGCTACTCAACCGCAAATGCATGCCCAGATCCTGATTAATATGATTGATTTTGGTATGAATCTACAAGAAGCGGGCGATGCGCCTAGAATTTTGCACAGTGGTTCATCGCAACCAACCGGTGAAATCATGACTGATGGAGGGTATGTTAGTCTCGAGTCTGGTTTTTCCATGGAAACCCGTAGAGAGCTGATAAAAAAGGGTCACAAATTACAAGAAGCAGTTGGTCCCTATGGCGGTTATCAGGCGATTATGCGAGATGGTAAAACTGGAGTGTACTACGGTGCATCCGAAACAAGGAAAGATGGTCAAGCAGCAGGTTACTAAAAGTCTGTTTGAGTGGTGAAATCAACACGAATTGTAACAGTTAAAGCACTTCGCTTTTTGTTATCTTGATGTAATATCATTGTTGTTAAACGGAAGTGTAAGGAACAAGAACATGACAAAAATAATAACAAAGCGAAGTGCCTTGTCGACGCTCGTTGCGGCGCTTTTAACTACTCAAAGTTGGGCGGTATTTGCTGACACCATTACCAATAATGTTTACTCAGAAAAAGGCTTAGCGGGCACGCTAACCCAAGAAAAAATCGACGAGCAAAACTATAAAGCTAAAATTGAGTTCGGCTGGAACAACCGTCGGATCTTAATTGATGAAACCCTAAAGTTGAATGAAAAAGGACTACCCATCAATTTTAGTCTTAAAGGGCGTTCTGCTTTTGGCTCCGCAATTGATGAAACGTTTAGCTATAACAGAGGCATTGCGCAGTGGAAAAGTGTCAATGAATCAGGTATCAAGGCTGATGCGACACTCGATTTCTACGTACCGTCTAATAATCACCTTGCACTAGATAACGCGACGATGCGTTATGTTCTAAAAAATAATAAATACGAATTAGATGTTTACCCTCAAGGCAAAATGCTTATCGAAAAAATGAAGACGATGAAGTTGGGGGAACAAACCGTTCATCTATTAGTATCGAGTGGTCTTAGTCTTACTCCTAATTTTGCATGGTATGACGACGATGGTAACTACTTCGCACAAAGTTGGGGATCAATGTATGTCTTGCGTGATGGCTATACCAAATCACAGTTTGAAGAGCTCGAGACTATCCAAAAACAAGCCGAACAGCAGTATTTAGAAAACCTCGCTAGCAAGCTGACACATGATGTCCCTGCATTACTGATTGAAAATGTTGCCGTCTTTGATGGTGAGCAGAAAAAACTGCTGAAAAACCATGATGTGTTAATTAAAAATGGCAAGATTGTAGAAATAACTAAACATATTAAAAAACAAAATGGTGTAGCTAGCCTTGATGGAAAAGGGAAAACCTTGATCCCAGGGCTTTGGGATATGCACGGTCATTTATCAAAAGATAACGGTATTCTTAATATTGCGAACGGTGTTACCAGCGTTAGAGATATGGGGAACGATCATGACAATATTATGGAAATTGAAGCGCTCTTTAATACCAACCAGGTGCTGGGTTCTCGCGTGTACCGTGCTGGCTTTATGGATAAATACAGCGAAAACTCAGCGGGCTTAAGTGTAAAGTCACTGGAAGAAGCGCTTGAGACGGTCGACTTCTTTGCCGATAATGGCTATGTTCAAGTGAAGCTATATTCTTCTATCGATCCGAACTGGGTGAAGCCTATTTCTGAACGTGCGCATAGTCGTGGATTGAGACTTAGCGGTCACGTGCCCGCGTTTATGACGGCAGAGCAAGCCATTGCAAATGGCTATGATGAGATTCAGCACATTAATATGCTGTTCCTGAATTTCCTTGCGGGTGAAGAAGTGGATACCAGAACACAAAAACGGTTTTCACTGATGGGAGAGCAAGCGTCAGGTTTATCACTCGATAGTCCACAGATGAATGCGTTCATTAAGCTACTAAGCGATAAGCGCATCGTTGTGGATCCTACTGTATCTACATTCAGAAGTTTATTGATGGCAGAAGATCAAAAGATCAATCCAGAATATGCTGCTATTTCAGAGCATATGCCAATTGCATTCGCTCGTGGTTTAAAAGGAGCTGAGATGCATGTTGATGAACAGTTTAAGCTGAGCTACCAAGAGTCGGGTGAAGCGATGCAACAAATGCTGAAAAAGCTCTATGATGCTGGTGTTCCAATGGTACCTGGAACGGATAACATTGCAGGCTTTACCTTGATCCGTGAGCTTGCGCTTTACGTTGATGCGGGTATTCCTGCGGCTGATGTGCTGAATATGGCAACGCTAGAGAGTGCCAAATTGATGGGCGTCGCACATCAAACCGGTTCAATTGCCAAGGGTAAAGTAGCAGATTTAGTGTTGATCGACGGCGATCCTCTTAAGGACATTACAGCACTGCAAAAAGCGACATTGGTGATCAAAGGTGAGCAAGCGTTTAAGCCTGCTGAAATTTACCAAGCGATTGGAGTGAAGCCGTTTACTACCTCACCTTCGCTAAAGTAATATTAAGCACATTACAAAAGTAATAGTTTGATGCTGTAAGACCAGTGCAAATAAATATAAAACTTGCACAGGTCTTACTTTCGTTACCTCGATATCAGGCTAAATTGTATTTCTGAGTTTTATCAAAAATGTTTCTAAAACAGAGGCTTGTTCAGTAAGTGAACAAATCGTTCTGACTTTCCTGTTACTACCTAATAAAAAGTTCCTAAAAGCGGTTCGGTGTAATCTTGTGTAATGGATAAATTTACTTTTTTGTTAATAAAGCGGTTTATTTATCAGTTTCTTGTGCTAGCCTTTTTCAGTACAGATCACGACTCGTTGATGTGAAGCCACACAAATTGTGTGTGTTTTACCAGCTTAAGTATGGTCTTTTTTATAACTCTATTTGAGACTTTGATGTCGTCACCCTCGCTACAAGGATGGTAAAAAAGTTGCCATATTCAAGCGTTAAAGTGACAGTGAGTGATTACAGCAATGTTGTATGCATGCTGCAAGCAAATAGCAAAAGGTGCTGTTGATTAACTTGGCTCGCGGTTTTAGCGGTTAGTTAACCTTTATAGATATACCCTACAAACGTTCTCCTACTTAAGTGGGTACTGTGTTTGTTGCGGTTAAGTAATTGATTGGTTTTTTACAACGTTACTGATGGTTAACTGTCGCAAGCCAAATTGATACTGCTCGCGCTGTTGCCAAAGGAATCCCAACCAAGTTATGGGGATGGCATGAATACAAATATTGTTACTATACTCGCGGGTTTAGCGCGTACTCGATCTCAAGATATTGCCTATCAGTATTTTTACGATGAGGCATTACCAAGTAAAACCATTTCCTACCAAGAGCTGCATGAGCGTGCAGCCTCTATTGCTGAGACATTGAGTGAATATTTTGAACCGGGTGACAGAGCATTATTACTGTACAACTCTGGATTTGAATTTATTGAAGCCTTTTTTGCTTGTTTATACGCAGAGATTATTGCAGTACCGGTCTATCCACCTAAAAAGAATCAAAATGTTGATCGTCTGCGCGCCATCATCGAAGACGCAGGTGCCAAAGGTGCGCTTACCAGTGAAAAGATCAATGAAATCGCCAAGCCATTGCTTGATTCTGAGCCAAGTCTAGCGCAGTTAGCACTATTTACTACCGATAACATTGCACTTAAATCGACGACTCAACAGTGGCCTCGTGCACAGATCCGTGGTGAGCAATTGGCATTTTTGCAATATACCTCAGGCTCGACGGGCACACCTAAAGGCGTAATGGTAACCCACGACAATATTCTTGATAATCAGGCGCTAATGAAAGAAGCGTTTGGTCACGATAGCAACTCTTCGATTGTAAGTTGGTTGCCTCATTTCCATGATATGGGACTGATTTTTGGCATTATGCACCCAATCTACATTGGTGCGACAGCGGCGCTGATGAATCCGGCTTATTTCCTGCAAAAACCGCTACGTTGGCTAAAACTGCTTTCACAAACCAAAGCATTGACGTCAAGCGCGCCAAACTTTGCCTATGACCTGTGTGTGGACACCGTCAAAGATGAAGACCTTAAAGACTTAGATTTGTCCCATTGGCGCTCAGCATTAAATGGCGCAGAACCAGTGCGTGCCAGCACGTTAGAGCGTTTTTATCAAAAGTTTAAAGTGTGTGGCTTACAAAGAGAAAGTATCGCACCTTGTTACGGCATGGCAGAAACCACCTTATTTGCAACCGGTGGACGTCTTCTAGAAAAGCCAAGGATATTACGTATTGATGCGACCAAGTTACAGCAGGGTAAAGCCGAACAAGTCGCAGATGAAGATACAGTAGATGCGTTTTATGCGTTAGATGTGGCTGATGAAAAGCAGCCTTATTACGCAGTATCTTCTGGCGTGAGTTGGGGCGAGCATAGTATTGCGATTGTTAACCCAGAGTCTTTTGAAGCCTGCAATAATGGTGAAACCGGAGAAATTTGGGTAACTGGACCAAGTGTAGCAAAGGGATATTGGAATAACCCAGAAGCAACTAAGGCTACGTTTCATGCCAGAATTAAAGGTGCTGACGAGCGGGCTTATCTGCGTACTGGTGATTTAGGCTTTATCCTGCGTGGGGAATTATTCGTTACAGGACGCGCCAAAGACGTGCTTATCTTCCGCGGTAAAAACTACTACCCGCAAGATATAGAACTTACGATTACAGAAGCAAGCGATAGCTTAGAGCAAAATGGCGGTGCGGCGTTTTCGGTAGCTTCCAATGGCGATGAAGAACGTTTGGTGATTGTGCAGCAAGTTAAGCGTACCGCGCTTAGAAAGTTAGATACTGAGAAGGTATTGCAGCAGATCACCGCTGCGATCGTTGAGCACCACGGCATTACGCCTTATGACATCGTATTGATAAAGCCTGGTCGCATTCATAAAACATCGAGCGGTAAAATTCAGCGCCAGGAGAATAAACGCAGTTATTTAACCGATAATTTTGAAGTAATTGCGCGTGCCCGTGAAGAAGCTACGCCACAACAAGCTGAGGTGTCATCATCCTCATCGTCACTACAGCAAATTCAGCGGTTATTACAAGAGTTAGTCGCACAAGAAATAGATAAGCCCGCGCGTAGTTTGGATATCGACGCGCCATTCTTGGCATTAGGTGTGGATTCGATGAAAGCGGTGCGGATCTCAGGGGAGTTAATGGAAGTACACGAGCTAGATCTTGAGCCTACGGTACTTTACGAATATCCCTCAATTCGCGAACTAGCCCAGTATTTAAGTCAGTTTAGTACGCTTACTCAAGCTCTAGGACAGACAGAGCTTAACGAGTCGAAAGGTACTACTGAGCAAACGAATAAGACGCAAGCCTCTCGCCGAACTGAAGATATTGCGGATACAGATATTGCAGTGATCGGCATGGCCTGTCGTTATCCTTCAGCAAATGGACTTGAGGCATTTTGGCAGCTGTTAAGCCAGCAGGGTGATGGGATCACCACGCCAGATCCTAAGCGCCAGCAGCTTTGCCCTAACCTTGAAGCCGACCGTCTCGGTGGTTATCTAGAGAATGTCGATGAGTTTGACGCTGCATTATTCGGCATCTCGCCACTCGAAGCTAAGCATATTGACCCACAACATAGATTATTGCTCCAAACGACTTATCACGCCATACAGCATGCTGGTTACCAACCCGCCACGCTCGCTGGTAGCGATATTGGCGTGTATGTTGGTATATCGCAAAATGACTACTTTTTATTGTCGCAACAACAGCAAAAAAGTACCGCGTATTTAGGCACGGGTACAGCGCTGAGCATTGCTGCAAACCGCATTTCTTATAGCTTTAATTTTACCGGCCCTAGTGTGGCGATTGATACGGCGTGCTCGTCATCGCTGGTGGCGCTTCATCATGCAATTCAAGCACTAAGAAATGGAGAAACGAACGCGGCATTGGTGGCGGGCGTTAATCTTATTCTGAGCGATGATGTGACTAAGGCCTGTGAAAACGCACAAATGTTGGCAGCAGACGGCCATTGCAAAACTTTTTCACAGGCAGCGGATGGCTATGTGCGAAGTGAAGGCGTTGGGGTGGTGATGCTAAAGCCGCTACAACAAGCCATGGCAGACAACGACCCGATTGTAGGTGTACTCAAAGGCAGTGCAATTAATCAAGACGGCCGCAGCAATGGTATTACTGCGCCAAATAGTGCCGCGCAACAGGCAGTGATCAATGCAGCCCTTGGTAATGCCAAGATGCAGGCGGGAGATATCCACTATGTGGAAACCCATGGCACGGGTACGGAGCTTGGCGATCCTATCGAGATCACTGGGTTAAACCGCACGTATGGAGAACACCATAGTCGTCATAATCCGGTTATTCTCGGTGCGGTAAAAGCGAATATTGGCCACCTTGAGTCCGGCGCGGGTATTGCTGGACTTATCAAAACGCTACTGTGTTTACAGCATGGGCAAATTCCTGCGCAGCGTTATAGTGAGGTGTTAAATCTGCATATTCCATGGCAAAAACTTCCGTTTATGGTGCCGCAAAGCATGCAGACATGGCCTGTACAACAGGGGGGAATAAGAGCCGCTGGATTAAGCTCGTTTGGTTTTGGTGGTACTAATGCACATGTGATCTGCGCACAGGCTCCAGCGCCTAAACCCGACACACAAGCTGAAGTAACACCGCCTTCGTTATATCTATTGCCTCTCGCTGCTAAATCGAAAGCTGCATTGCAGCATCTTGCTGGTCACTATAGTGAACGATTGTCGAGTCTGACTCCTCAAGCGTTTGATGACTTTTGTGCACAAAATGCCGAGCAAGTGCCGCTTAAGGGTGTGCATAAAACGTTTAGTGGTGTGAGTAGAGAAACACTTATTTCGCAACTGAATACTTCTATTATTGCCGAACAGTCCTCGGTAAATGCTGCGCCAGAAGTTGTGTTTTTGTTCACCGGACAAGGTTCGCAATACCCCTTGATGGCCCACGCTTTATATCAACACCATGAAGTGTTTCGTAGCCAGTTAGATGACATTGACAGTTTGGTTGGCGAGCGCTTTGGTGCATGCCTGTTGGATGTGTTATTCGATGAAAAGTATAGTGAACTACTGGCGCAAACGCGTTGGACGCAAGTGAGCTTGTTTGCCGTTGAGTACAGTGTGGCAAAATTATTGATGCATTATGGGGTGAAGCCATCCCAGCTGCTCAGTCATAGCGTTGGTGAATATGCGGCTGCTTGTATTGCTGGCGTGTTTTCGCTTCGTGATGGCGTTGAGTTGATAGCGGCGCGTGGTCAACTAATGCATGCATTACCGATAAAAGGCAGCATGATCGCCGCAAGATGTGATGAAATAACTGCACGCAATTGCTTGAGTGAGTATCAAGGGCAAGTGGTGATCTCAGCCTTCCATGGTGAGGCTGGGGTAGTATTCTCCGGTGCTGATGAAGCAATCACAGCCCTCAGTGAGGTGCTAGCAGCACTGCAAATTAAAGTAAAAGCGCTGCATACGGCAAACGCTTTCCACTCTCCACTGATGAACCCCATGTTAGACGCCTTTAGGGAAGTCGCTGAACAGGTTCGATTCCAACAGCCTCGGCTGCCTTTTGTTTCATCCATGACGGGGCAAGTAGAGAGCGCATGTATCGCAACAGCTGAATATTGGGTTGAGCAAATTATGGCACCGGTTCGCTTTGTTGACTGTGTAACTGCGCTTGAGTCGCTAGAGCATGGCTTAGCGATTGAGCTTGGTCCCAAACCTATTTTGAGTGGCTTACTACAAGAAAACAGTAATAACAAAGCGCTCAATTATGCCCATGTATTGCACCCCAAAGGCGATGACAGCATGAAGTTCGCCGAGTGTTTAGGCACATACCTCGATTTAGGCGGGGCGCTCGAATGGCAACAGGTGTATGGCAATCGCCCGAGCGCTAGAGTGAGTTTGCCGCAATATCCATTTGATTGCAGTTCATACTGGATTTTTGGTACTGAACAATCACAGCTCGAAGCACAGACAGTGGTAGAAGCGAGTGACCGTGATGCTCAGATCCGCAGCTTTGTGCTCAATACCCTAGCGGGACTCTTGTCGATGCCCGCTGATGCTATCCAAACCAACCTTCCGTTGTTAGAAATGGGGGTTGATTCGTTGATGATCATGCAGGCCGTTAGAGTATACGAGCGGGAATTCGGTTTAGAGTTTAGTGTTCGTCAATTTTATCAAGAGCTCAGCGATGTCGATAAGTTAGTAGCCTATATTCAACGCCATAGTGACTATCTCAAAGCACCACAAGGTCCTCAACAAGCGGGCAGTTTGCCATCACCTGTATCGGGCACGACTGATACGCCAAAAGGTAGTGTAGTAGGGGCTGACAATCAGACGCTTGTCGCTATCTATCAGGCGCAATTGCAGGCGGCAAGCACTGTGACCAACGCTGAAGCAAGAGCCGCGTTAGAAGCTGTAGTAGGGCAGCAGTTACGCCATATACAGGGCGTGAAAGTTGAAAACAGTGCCGTTACCTCAACAGCAACCTTGGTATCAAAACCCCATCCAAGCAGAGCCCAATCTGTATTACCTGGGGCACAACAAAAACAAGTGCAGCGTGCCAATAGTAGCCCGGCCATACGCCAACATCTTGCTGCATTGAGTGATGCTTACATTGCGAAAACGCACAGTTCAAAAGCGCTAGTGAGCGAATATCGCGCACGCCTTGCGGATTGCCGTGCTTCGGCGGGTTTCAGACTGTCGAGCAAAGAGCTACTTTATCCGGTGTTTTCTAAGCGCTGTGAAGGCGCATATATCTGGGATATCGATGATAATCGCTATATTGATATCACCATGGACTTTGGTACTAACTTATTTGGTCATAACCCTGACTTTATCAAAAAAGCACTGGCGCAACAGCTTGAAGCTGGGATGCAACTGGGGCTTGCAAGTCCTGATGCGCCCGAGGTTGCTGCACTTATCTGTGAGCTGACTGGGCTTGAGCGGGCATCGTTTTGTAACTCTGGTACAGAGGCGGTCATGACGGCGCTACGCTTGGCAAGAACGGTGACCAAACGCGATAAAATTGTTCAGTTCTCAGGCGCGTACCATGGTCACTATGATGGCACTTTGGCAACTGAGTCGCCAGAGCAAGGCGTAGAGGCAATGTGCGCTGGAGTGCGTTATGGCGCAATCGCCGATAATCTCGTTTTACCTTATGGTGATGATGAGTCGCTAGAGGTTATTACCCGAGAGGCGCAACATATTGCCGCGGTGATTGTTGAGCCGGTACAAAGCCGTCACCCTGAAAATCAACCTTGGGTGTTTTTACGTAAACTACGTACGCTCACTGAAGCGCATGGTATTGCCCTTATTTTTGACGAAATGATCACCGGCTTTAGAGCACATCCCGGTGGTGTTCAAGGTTTGATAGGGGTTAAGGCCGATATGGCAACCTATGGCAAAATCGTCGGTGGTGGTATGCCTATCGGTGTGGTCGCGGGGGCCGCTACCTACCTCGATGCCATTGACGGCGGCAATTGGCAATACGGAGATGACTCCTACCCCTTGACCGATACCACCTTCTTTGCTGGGACTTTTTGCAAACATCCAATGACCATGGCAAGTGCCAAAGCAGTGTTGCAAGCTATTCAGTCGCAAGGTCCAGCGTTACAACAAGGGATCAACGACAAAACCGCGGCATTTAAAGCACATCTCAATGCGTTTTTTGAAACCCATGACGTACCCATTCGAATAGAAGCGTTTGCCTCATTATTCCGTTTTCGCTTTTCGCAAAATCTTGATGTGTTCTTTTATGAAATGCTAGAGCGCGGTGTGTTTATCTGGGAAGGGCGTAACTGCTTTTTCAGCGCCGCCCATACAGATGAAGACATTGCAGCGGTGATAAACGCAGTTGAAGCTAGTGTACTTAGCTTAAAACGTGCGGGTTATTTTGGTGAAGTGAGCCCAAGTGATGACGATGCTGCATTTCCACTTAGTCATAGCCAGCAGCAGCTATTAGCGATGGCGTTGACCTCTAGCGAAGGGGCGAGTGCATATCAATTACAAGCGATATTAAAGCTCTCAGGTAAGCTCGATTTAGCGCGGCTGAAGCAAGCCGTTACTATGGTCTGCCGCGACTTCCCAATCTTGCGTTTTGGTGTCGATAGTGACCGCTTAATGCAATATTGCCGAGTGGAAAAATCCGAGTTGCATGTTGAGCCATGGAACGAAGAAGACCAAGTAACATTGCAAACGCGGTTATCCGCGCTGCGTTATCAACCGTTTGACTTTGTCAAAGACGCACTTTGTAGAGTGACGCTGTTGAGTGATGGCAAAGCACAGCATTATCTAAGTGTTGTGGCCCATCATGTGATCTGCGATGGGCTTTCACTACAGATGGTGCTGGCAGCAATCGCTGAGCGCTACAATCAAGATGCAAAACAAAATGAGGTGGCAAGCCGAGCTGTCTCCTTTAGTCACTACGTTGATAGCTTGCAGGCATATTCGCATTCACCGGAAGCCGCAAAAAACCAAGCTTTTTGGCACCAGTGCTTAGCGAGTTCAACACCACTTGATCTGCCAAAATCAACGACGGTGAGCGTGGCTTCATACCAAGTTAATCAGCTCACATTACCCATTTCATCGAGTGCAATCCGAAACACTGAGAGCCTTGCTCAGTCTTTACGCTGTGGGCAATTTGCGACAATGCTTGCACTTTATTGCTTGTGGCTACACAAGTTAAGCGGCCAGACTGTGATAAGTGTAGGAGTGCCGGTATCGGATAGGCAACGACTGGCATCGCAGTTTGAGCCTGAGTTACTCGACCAAGCGTTACTGGGCTATTGCACCAATATCTTGCCCATTGTGGTTGATATAGCTGGCCTTAGCACTATCGGTGAGCTGGTACAGCGGGTGCAAAATACTTTACTTGATGCCTTTGATCACCAAACTCATCCGTATGCAAGCCTTGCCGATGATCAGCTAATTCTACCTAGCACTATGTTTAATCTAGATAAAGTCACCACTTTGCCGAGTTTTAATGGGCTAGAAGTTGAGGTACAGCCAAGTGTAGCTAAATTTGGCCAATTTGAACTGACGACAAATATGACCTGTGTTGCAGGACAGTGGTCACTGTTAGTGGAATATCACACAGCGCAATTTGATACTGAGTTAATGACCCAGTACGTGGCTAAGTTCGTCCATTTGCTGTCGCAGGTTCAAGGCAACACACCTATAGGGGCTCAAAATGAGTTGATACAAAGTAGTGATGATGTGTATCGATTGGTTGAGTTACCACTAGAGCAAGAGAAGTCGGTTAAGGTCGCGACGAGTTTCATTGAAACTTGGCAGCACAATGTATCGTGCCGCAGCAAGCGTACGGCACTGGTAACGGATGATGTGAGTCTCAGTTATGAGGCGCTAGATGCGCGTGTTAACCAGCTGGCTCACTACTTGATGAAGCAGCAGGTAACGCCCAATAGTATCGTGGCGGTGGCATTACCACGCAGGGCGGAGCTGTTGATAGCACTGATGGCGGTGATGAAAGCTGGAGCGGCATTTTTACCGCTTGATTTAACGTTCCCCGATGAGCGCATCGTGCATATCTTAGAGGATGCCAAAGTAAGAGTTGTGCTGTGTGATGCTACCAGTGCGGAGTCTGCGTTATTCAATCATGGTCGTTTCAAGCGAGTCTGTATGGATAGCGATGCAGAAGACATTGCCAAAAGTTCGACTCGCAGCCCAAGCTTGCTAATTCAAGCTCAGCAGCGTGCTTACGTGATTTATACCTCTGGTTCCACGGGATTACCCAAGGGCGTTGAAGTTAATCACGGGGCATTTGCTAATTTGCTTGCATCTATGTGTCGTGAGCCGGGGCTGGTGGCAGATGACCGCTTATTGGCCATCACCACGGTGGCGTTTGATATTGCCTTGCTTGAGTTGTTTGGGCCATTACTAGTTGGTGCGTCGGTGGTGCTGGCAAGTGATGAAAGTATTAGCGATCCTGCTGTGCTTGGCGCGCTTATTGAACAGCAGCAGATCACGGTGATGCAGGCAACGCCAACGCTATGGCAATTAGTGTTAAATGCGGCGCCAGCATGCACTTCTGGCATAAAAGTATGGAGTGGCGGTGAGCCTTTACCTCAGGCTCTGGCCGCGCAGTTACTTAGTCACAGCAAAGCGGTTTATAACTTATACGGGCCAACCGAAACCACGATTTGGTCGGCGGTGGCACATATCGACAATGCCACAGAGGTAACCATTGGTAAAGCGATACAAAATACTAGCTTATTTGTGCTCCCAACCGAGTGTCATGGTGAAGGGTTGCCTTTACCCGATGGCGTATGGGGCGAGTTATACATTGGTGGTAGTGGTGTTGCTATGGGTTATTTACATCAAGCGGAGCTGACCAAGCAGCGCTTTATCAATCATCAATTTACCGCTTCCATTAGCCGCCGTTTATACAAGACGGGAGACAAAGCGAGGCGTTTAGCTGATGGCCGCTTTGAAGTAAAAGGACGCTTAGATAATCAAATTAAACTCCATGGTCACCGTATAGAGCTTGGCGATATTAGCCATCATTTGGGGCGGATACTCAATACTAGTGAAGTTGATGTTTGCGTGCAAACACTAGAAACTGGCCCATGTCTGTGTAGTTATATGATTGATGATGGTGAGCTATCAACCGAGTGGTCTTTGCCTCGGCTGCGCCAAGCGCTCGGTGAATGGTTACCAAGTTACATGGTGCCTGAGCATTTTGTTTGGTTAAGTCAATGGCCGATGACACCAAATGGTAAGCGCGACCGAAAAGCACTACCAATGCCTGCTGCTGAGCAAGTATCAGAAATATGCACGTTGGCTCCTCGCACTGCAACAGAAAAACAGCTGCATCAACATTATATAGCGCTTCTCCCGGTTGAGCAGCTGGGCGTCACAGCGCGTTTTGTGGATAGCGGCGGCAATTCGGTGATTGGTATGCAGTTGGTATCGAGACTCAACCGAGCTTTCAATATTAAATTGACCATTGGCGACATCTTTGAGCACGCCTGTATTGCAGAGCTTGCTGAGTGTATAGAAGCGCTAAAACAAGCTCATGATGCTATTTCGGTGGAGGTGCAAACTCCAAACGTAGAGAAAGTCAGTGATATCGTGAGCGATCGAGATTTGAGTGCTGCTCTAAGTGATAAATCTATGACGGAGATGGACTTGTAATGATGGAAAACTTTGCAATGAAACAGTGGTTAGATGAGCTTGACCGTCAACAGATTTATGTTTATTTACAGCAGGATAAATTAAAACTTAGAACACCGCTTGGGCAGGTGCCTGAGGGTATTCTGGATAAGATAAAGGCGCACAAAGCTGCGCTTATCACCTATCTTCAAGGACAGCAAAAGCAATCTGCTGCGCTTTCGGCAGCGCAGCAAAGAATGTGGTTTATTGATAAGTATGAAGGAGGCACTGCGGCATACAACATGGCTGGGCTAGTTAAGTTGTCGCAGCCATTTTCAGTCACGGACATTGAACAAGCATTGAACCGCTTGATAGCTAAGTACGATATTTTGAGAGCACGATTTATCACGGTTGAAGGAAAGGTGGTGCAGCAAATTGAACCTGCTGAGGCGATGAAAATTGCTGTGATGACCGTGGATGAAGAAGCACTACCCAATCAGCTACCAGAGTCGATTAAACAGGCTGTGCGGTATCAGTTTGATCTTGCCAACGAGTCGCTGCTGCAAGTGACGGCTTTAGTGAGTAACTCTCACACCGCTTGCCGCTGGTTACTCGTTAACATGCATCATATTATTAGTGACGGCTGGAGCGTCACTGTGTTTATCAACGCACTGCTGTATGAGCTATCGGAGGCGTGTGTTGAGCTTCCCGATTTACAGTATGTTGACTATGTGCACTGGGAGCAACAATTAAGGCAATCCCCAGACTATCAACAACAATTGGCTTATTGGACTGAGCAGTTAGAGGCATTTACACCGTTTGAATTGCCCACCAGCTATCCAAGAAAAAAAGAAAAGCAGTACCAAGGTGGCACGGTTCGTTGTGCGTTTAATACGGAGCAAATACAACAATTAGATGAAGCCTGCCACCGCGATGGCGTAACACACTTTACCGCCTTGCTTGGCGTGTTTTACATCTTGCTTTATCGCTACAGTGAGCAAGCTGATATTACCTTAGGGGTGCCGGTTGCAAATCGTCAGCAAAGCGAGTTTGAAGCTATGCTTGGCTGCTTTATTAATACTTTGCCACTGCGTATGCAGATAAACGGTCATCACTCCATGAGTGAGGCGATTAAGGCGCTGCAATACAAAGTATTGCAAGGGCTTGGTAATCAAAACGCTGCCGTGGAAGACATCATTGAAGCGCTGGAGCTACCCAAATCCGCCGCGCATTCCGCCTTGTTTCAAGTGTTATTTAACTACAATGGTGTAGCGAGTAATAAGGTGTCGGTAAATAACCAATTAGAAGCCGAGTTAATTGCCCTAGATAATGGCACTGCGAAATTTGACTTAACCCTATCTGTTGATGATACAGATGATGGCCTTGTGTGTGACTTTGTTTATGCAACAGGGCTTTATGACCATGCGCTTATTCAGCAATTTGCCGATGATTATTTGGCGCTCGTCCAGTGCTATTGTGCTAAAGAGGCGCTGCCAATTGACGACTTGGTGCTCAAATCAACGAGCGTACCGACAACGGCGGCGGGTATCAATCACAACATCAGCCAGCCGATGCTTGTGCCGCAAGCAATCAGAGATATAGCGCAAACCCAAGGTGAGGCGATTGCAGTGGTTGTGCCAAGTACCAATGGCGAAGCATCACGGACCCTGACGTATCAGCAGTTGTATGCCCAAAGTTTGCAAATTGCCAACAACTTAGATGTTCCAGCGTCAATCATTGCGCTGATAACAACGGGCGATATGAGTGACATTGTCACTATGCTTGGCGTAATGCAAAGTGGCCGCGCGTATCTACCTATTGATGGCAATATGCCCACTGCCAGAGCGCTACAAATGCTAGCGCAAGCTAATTGTAATACGGTGGTGGTAAGTGTCGAAACGCCACTTTGCCAAGCGCTACGAGAAGCTGACATTAGAGTGCTTACATATAGTGAGCTGAGCCAAAACAAGGGAGCGCCGCAGCAAACTTATTCACCAAGTTTTGATGATAGCGCGTATGTGTTGTTTACTTCTGGTTCTACTGGTGTGCCCAAAGGGGTTGAGATCAGCCATGGCGCGCTGAGTCACTATTGTAGCAGCATCGCGGCGAGATTGAGTTACAACCAAGATACGCGAGCGGGCGTGGTTACAGGACTTGCCACGGATTTATGCTTAACGGCTGTCTACCCGGTGCTTACTCATGGCGGCACTGTGGTGCTCACCCTTGCAAACCAAGCGCCAGAACTGACTGAAATCGCAGCCAAGTTAGTAGCAGAGCAAGTTAATTTGATTAAATTAACCCCTTCTTTTGCCGCGGTGCTTTTGCCTCAGTTTGCTGAGCAAAAGCCCGCTATTTCGCAGTGGGTGTTAGGTGGAGAAGCATTAGGTGAGCAGCTTGTTGATAGCATTCGCGCGCTGACGCCAGCGGCGCGTATTTTTAACCATTATGGTCCGACGGAGGCTTGTGTTGGAGTGGTTTGTCATGAAGTCACTGACAGCAGGCTAACCGGCCACAGTTATCCGATCGGTACGCCTTTGGCACATGTTACCACCTGCGTACTCAACAAACAGGGGAAGCCAACACCTGTAGGCATGCCTGGAGAGCTCTATATTGGCGGGCCGAGCCTCGCTAAAGGGTATATAAATACGCCTTCAGAGACCGCAGCTCAGTTTACAAGTAGCTTGCAACATAGTGCCCAATGCGTCCGTTTTTATCGCAGTGGTGATAGCGTTAGACTGAATGCGAGCGGCGAGCTTGAATTTCTCGGTCGAATTGACAAACAAGCGAAAATTCGCGGTTACCGCGTTGACCTTAATGAAATAGAAGTTGCACTGTTAGCGCTTGATGAGGTATCGCAGGCAGCGGTCGTCGTGCGTAAGCTCGGCAAACAAGATGCTTTGGTTGCTTTTGTGGTAAGTGTTGATATCAGCCAGTGCGCCGCAACCAATCTGCGCGAGGTGATCCGCCAAGGCTTGAAGCGTCGCTTGCCTGAGCCGATGATCCCAAGCTGGATAGAGCTTTGCCAGCACTTACCCACCTTGAGTAATGGCAAGATAGACCGCCAACAATTACAGTCTTTGGCATTAACTTCTCAAAGCCAAAGTAGTGAGGTGACAAGTGCGTTGCAGCGACAGTTAATCACACTCTATCAAACCTTAACGGGCGCACCAGAAGTGGGGCTGCACGATAGCTTTTTCAGCATCGGTGGTCACTCTTTATTGGCAATGCAATTACTCAATGAACTAAGAGCCCAGCTCTCGGTGGAGGTGAGCTTAAAGCAACTGTTTGCCAATCCTAGCGTATTTGAACTAAGCGAGATGCTGGCTAACTCTCAGTCTCAATCTTCACTACCAAGTCTACAACCTGCGCCATCACAGCCCAATTATCCTTTGTCATTTGCACAGCGGCGCTTGTGGTTTGTTGACCAACTGCAAGGGCACAGCAACCAGTATAACCTACAGGGTATATTCCAATTGCAAGGCAAGCTTAATACCGAAGCCTTAGAGGAAGCCTTTATTGCAGTGATTAAGCAACATCCAGTCTTGGCGTTTAATTATCATCAAAATGCGCAAGGAGAACCGCACCAAAGCATTAACCTTGATGCTCGATTTACTCTGGTTAAGCATGACTGGACAGATAAATCCCCAGAGCAACAAGCACATGCG
Organism: Pseudoalteromonas sp. NJ631; assembly: GCF_000276645.1. Taxonomy (NCBI): domain Bacteria; kingdom Pseudomonadati; phylum Pseudomonadota; class Gammaproteobacteria; order Alteromonadales; family Pseudoalteromonadaceae; genus Pseudoalteromonas; species Pseudoalteromonas sp. NJ631. Next base: position 343,190 of record NZ_AKXJ01000003.1, on the reverse strand, counting down.
TTAGAGCAGGTCATCGCAGAAGATTACGCAACCAGCTTCGATTTAAGCCATGATTTAATGCTGCGAGCCAGTCTTTATCAACAAGAGGCGATGCAGGCTACGCTAGTGATCACCTTACATCATATCGCTGCCGATGGTTGGTCTATTGCGTGTTTGAGTGAGGCTTTAGGACTGGCTTACAAAGCCGCGCTCAGCGGCGAAACCTTAGCGCTACAAGAGGTGCATTACGTTGATTATGTGATGTGGCAACAGCAGCTGGAACAGAGTTCGCTATGGCAACAGGAGCTAGATTATTGGCGTATGCAATTACAAGGTCTGCCCAAGGTGCATGAACTACCGCTTGATTACCGCAGAGAAGCAACAACCTCTGCGCGCGGCGCGTTAGTGATTGAGCCCATACCTGCGGCGCTGGTCAGTGCGCTTCGAGCGTATCAAACTCGCTCAGGACAAACCTTATTTGTGTTACTGCAAACGCTATTTTCATTGTGGTTAAGCCGCTTTTCTCAACAGCGCGATGTGGTTGTTGGTACGCCGGTATCAGGACGTCACCTCAAAGCATTTGAAAGTATGATTGGTAATTTTATCAATACTTTAGTGCTTAGAAGCGAATGGAGTGAAGACACCAGTTTTACCCAAGCGCTACAGCAAACCCAAGGCTTACTCAATGACGCGTTGCAATATCAACATATTCCCTTCGATGTGTTAGTGGATGAGTTAGACATTGAACGCTCAAGCGCCCAGCATCCGCTGCATCAAATCGTGTTTCGGGTAAATAATCAGGTAAATGAAAACCTTACGCTAGCGCAACTGGAAGTGACGCCCTGCCAAAGTAAAGTACGCGGTGCCAAACTAGATTTAGAAGTCGCAGTGATAGACGAGGGGGATGTACTCACCGTTGAATGGCTTTATGACAGCAATTTGTGGCAAGAAGCGAGTATAGTTAGTTTCCATCAGCAGTTTTGTTATGTGTTATCGCAGTGTCTTGCAGAGCCAAATACTCCGTTGTCAGCATTGTCATTGTGGCCCGCTGAGCAGCAGTTAGCTCTATTAAAACAGCAGCAAAGTGTTACGGTAGAAGTGACAGAGCAACAGCCATGGGTGACTCAGTTTAGTCAGGCGGCTCTTCAGACACCACTACAGACTGCGGTGCGTATGGGAGAGTTCACTTGTAGTTATCTCACCTTAGAAAAATGCGCGAACCAACTTGCTAATAGCTTATTAGAAATGGCATTTGCCGAGCAAAGTCGCATTGCTATTTTACTGCCGTCTTCGAGTTACATGGTGGCCGCGGTGCTGGCAATATTAAAAGCGCGCCATACCTATGTGCCCATTCATCATGACACGCCAACCGATACCTTAGCCTATATCATGGATGATGCAGACATCGTATTGACGCTGGCGCTAAGTGAAGATGCCGAGCGCTTGATTGAAGCCGGTAGTGACTTTTTGTTGCTTGATGATTTGTTCGAAGCCGAAGGGAACTTTGCGTTTTACGATACCAGTTTGTTGGTAGATGAAGACGCATCTGCATTTAACCAAGCCGAGCTTGCCTATGTTATTTATACCTCAGGTTCAACCGGGCAGCCAAAAGGGGTGCCCATTAGTCATGGCAACCTCAATAATTATCTGCGTTTTGCGTCTCAGCGCTACTTGCCACAATCGGGTGGCATAACCAAGGCCGTACTCAGTACACCGCTGGCGTTTGATGCGACGGTGACCGCCTTAGTGCCTATTTTAATGCGAGGCGGTGAGCTTGAGCTGCTCCCTACGGACGCCGAATTGTTGCCTGCGTTACATGAACAGATTTTTGCCGCTACGGAAGCCAAGTTATTCAAGTTAACACCGGCTCACTTACGCGCGGTATTTGCATTAAGTGACGCACAAACTCATAACAATATCGCCCACCGATTTGTGGTTGGCGGTGAAGGGCTAAGCGCAGCTTTGGTTGATAAGCTGATGGATAAGCTCCCTAACGCCCAGTGGATAAACGAATATGGCCCAACAGAGGCAACAGTCGGCTGTAGTATCTATGCTGTAAGCCGTGAGTCGCGCCACCTGTTAGCGGGCCACGAAGAAGTGCCTATCGGTCATACTATCGATAATATGACCCTTGCGGTAGTCGACGAATTTGGTGAACTGGCTTTACCTAACATGCCCGGAGAGCTTTGGTTGGCGGGAGATGGGGTGTGTGAAGGCTATATTAATCTCGCGAGTGTGACGCAAACACGCTTTGTTGAGCAAGCAGTGCCTGCGTCTGGTACTTCAAGCATGCGTTGGTATCGCAGTGGCGACAAGGCAAAGTGGCAGGCGAATGCGCGCGGTGAGGCTGACTACCTTTGTTATTTAGGGCGGTTAGGCGAGCAAGTAAAACTGCGAGGCTACCGTATTTCTCTTGTGGCAATCGCCCATCAAATCGACGCGTTGGCGCAAGTAAAAAGCTGCGCTGTGAGTGTTGATGAAGCACAAGAAAGCCTAGTGGCTCATGTGGTTTTAAATGGTGAGGCTAAGCTCACACTCGTGCAGTTGCGCCAAGCTTTATCGCAGTCGTTGCCCAGTTATATGTTACCTGCCGCGCTGGATATCGTTGCTGATCTTCCACTGACTGCAAACGGAAAAGTAGACAAGCAAGCATTACAGCTTGCCTATCAGGCTCAGGCGAAAAGCCAAGAGGTCGCTGAGGTAATTGATGGATCTAAGCTCACGGACATACAGCGTTATTTACTTGAGTTATATCGTGAGCTACTGCCGAGCCAAGTACAGAGTATTAACGATAGTTTCTTTGACTTAGGCGGGCATTCTCTGCTTGCCATAAAAGTGATCAGCCGAGTGCGCAGTGAGCAGCGGCGAGATATCACCTTACCACAACTCTTTGATGCGCCAAGTATTGTAGCGTTTGCTGAAGTAATAACCGCAAGTTCGATGATTGCGCACAGCCATACCATTGAGCCAGTATCAAGAGCCCAAGCGTTACCTCTGTCTTTTGCTCAGCAGCGTTTGTGGTTAATTGACCAGTTACATGAGCAGAGTCTGCAATACCATATGCCAGCGAGCTATTGGTGTGAGGGAGCCTTAGATATTGATGCTTTAACACAAGCGTTAAGCGCGATTGTTGCACGTCATGAAGTACTCCATACGGTCATCGTTCCTGCAAATGGTGAGCACGGTGCAGTGCAACAGGTTCGTGATCAAGTAGCCAGTCCTGTGGAATTAGTAGATTTGTCTGGGCTGAATAACGCAGAGCAACAGCAGCGTTGGCAAACATTGCAGCAACAATCGCTCAGCAAGCCTTTTGATTTATGCCAAGACACTATGCTGCGCGTTATCTGTGTACAGTTTAGTCACAACCAATTTGGACTCTTGTTTAACATGCACCACATTGCCAGCGATGGTTGGTCGATGGCGCTGCTGGCCAAAGAGTTCGTGGCGTTTTATCGGCACTTTAGCGAAGCGCCAGCGTATCCCTTGCCAGAGCAATACGCTAAACCGCTAGCGGTGCAGTATGCAGACTTTGCCTACTGGCAGCAGCAACAGCAAGATAGCTATCAGGCGGATCTTGCCTATTGGCAAACTCAGTTGCAGCAGTGTCCAGTTGTTCATGAATTACCGCTGGACTTTGAGCGACCACAAGTTCAGTCCCTAGATGGTGAGTGTATTCGTCATACCCTTACGACATCGCAAGTTGAGGCGATAAAAGCGCATTGCCAAGCACAAGGGGTGACCTTGTATATGTGGTTGCAAAGTGCCTTTTCGCTGTTGATGCTTCGTCTTAGTCAAACGCAGGATATTGTTATTGGCTCGCCCATTGCCGGACGTGAGGTGAAAGAGTTAGAGGGGTTACTGGGCTGCTTTGTGAATACCTTGGCTATTCGCGCTCACAAAGTGGGGGCGCCGTCATTTAACGACTGGCTAAGTGAGCAAAAGCAGGTGATCTTGGCGGCGTTTGCCCATCAGAGTTTACCCTTTGAGCAACTTGTTGATGCCATTAATCCTCCGCGTAGCCTAGCGCATTCGCCCGTGTTACAAATACTCTTTGCACTACAAAATAACGAACAAAGTGACTTCAAGCTACCTCACCTTAAAATTGAGCAACAGCTTGATCTAAAGCCTGCAATGAAGTTCGACTTAGAAGTGAATGCACAAGAATCGGGCAGTGAGATAGCAGTGCAGTGGAATTATGCCAAAGCCTTGTTTAAACACACTAGCGTACAGGCGATGGTTGATGCTTTTGTGACCTTAATTGATGCTGCGCTCACAAGCCCTGAGCAAAGCGTGAATACCTTACCATTAGTTGAGAGTAAAGCACTCAGCGAGCTAGGGCTCGCCACGCAAGCACAGCCTCAATCTCCTTGGTTTATCAGCGATAAAATACAACATTTTGCTCAGCACCGCGCGAACCATAATGCAGTGCGAGATATGGCTGGAAAACGATTAAGTTTTGGCGAATTGGAGTCAAAAAGTAATCAACTAGCGCGTTACTTGATTGAGCAAGGCGTAACGGCAAGGTCGCAGATTGCAATAAGCTTAGCGCCAAGCTGTGAGCAAGTTGTGGCACTTTTGGCAGTCTTAAAGGTCGGGGCCGTGTATGTGCCGCTTGACCCCAATGCACCGAGTCAGCGTCAGCACTTTATATTGCGTGACAGTAAAGCGGCTTGCCTTATCACCACCTCAGCACTACTTCCAAGCAGCGCAGATCTCAGCTGCCGTTTGGTGCTAATGGACACCACACAGCATTGGCAGAACATGCCTGTAGAAGCGCTTGCGCCGTTAAGTGATATTGATGCGCCGGCTTATATAATTTATACCTCAGGCACCACAGGGCAACCCAAAGGCGTGGTGGTCAGCCATCGTAATTTGCACCTTTATCTTGAGCACGTTAGCCACAGTTATCTCCAAGGCGATATACAAGAGAGTGTTGTCAGCACGCCTTTAGCGTTTGATGCGACTGTAACGAGCTTATGGGGCGCGCTGGTTAATGGTCTTGGTGTAGTGCTGCTAAGCGATGGTGAGCAGTTAATCACAGAGCTTAGTGCGTGTTTAGCGCGCGAAGAGTCATTGCTGTTTAAGCTGACTCCAGCCCACTTGCAAGGCGTGCTGGCACGATTACAACCGAGCAATGCTGCGCACCACATTGTGGTGGGGGGAGAAGCTTTATCTAGCAGCGTGGTTGCTCAAGTCGGGGCACTGATGCCACAGGCTCATTTTTATAACGAATATGGCCCAACAGAAGCAACAGTCGGGTGCTGTGTGTATCGTTGTAATGGCCAAGATGCGGTTTCGCTTGCGCAGCAATCGCAGCGCTTTGTGCCAATCGGTAGCGCCATTCAAGGCACTCATTTGGTGGTGCTGGATCAGCATCAACAGCTTGTTCCTATAGGCATGCCCGGAGAGTTATACATCGCGGGCGATAATGTGGCTCAGGCGTATTTTGGGTTGCCTGAGCTCAGTGCCAGTAAATTTGTGTCATTGTCTTTGAACAATGACTCGCAGCGATATTATCAGACGGGCGACCAAGTGCGTTGGCTGCTAGATGAAGAGGGCTGCTCTAGCGTGCTGCAGTTTATTGGTCGTCGAGACAACCAAGTTAAACTGCGTGGCTATCGCATCGAACTTGAAGAAATTGCGGCTCAGCTTGAGCACCTAGATGCAGTGCAACAAGCACATGTGTTACTTAACGAAAGTAAAGATAACTTACTGGGCTGTGTGGTACTAACTACGCCATCCCAAAGAGATGCCATTTATGAGCTTGAACAGACGCTACACACTCAGATATTAGCCTCGTTAGCAGAGGTCCTACCAAGTTACATGTTGCCCTACAAGCTGTATGCACTGGCTGCTATGCCGCTCACTAATAATGGCAAAGTAGACGCAGGCGCGCTTGCACAACTGCTGCAATCGCAACAGGCGCAAGCGCTTACAGCACCTTTAGCTCCTATGACTGAACTACAAATGCTGCTGGCAGAAATTTTTGCTCAAGTGCTCAACACTCAAGTTCGAGATATTAACAGTAACTTCTTTGAGTTAGGGGGGCACTCTTTATCAGCGAGCCAAGCGGTTGCCTTAATTGAGCAGGCGCTTGAGGTGCCCATCACCTTAAAAGTATTGTTCGAGCGGCCAAGCGTAAGTGCACTTGCAACTTGGTGTGAGATCCACCGTGCAGCCAAAGCGGCGGACGAAAACGGCCAGTCTGAGGAGATGTTTTTGTGATGAATGAACAGCAAAGACAGATAGAGGCATTGATCGCAGAAGCATTAGCAGCTGGCGTGACCTTGTATGAAAAAAACGGTGGCCTGGCATTTAAGCAAACCGCTGGATTTCCTCCACAGTTAAAACAGCAAGTGGTTGAATATAAATCAGAGATCATTGCCTATTTCCAACAGCAAAGCCGTGATGTGGCGAACTCATCGCCGAAAATAGTCGCGCAGCCAAGCGCGGGGAAAATCTTACCGCTGAGCTTTGCGCAGGAAGGACTGTGGTTTATTGAGCAACTGCAAGGTAGCAAGCAGTATTATATGCCCGCCGAGTTTTTGTTACGCGGCAAGCTTAATATTCAAGCAATGCGCAGCGCAGTACAAGATGTGGTGCAGCGCCACGAAATACTGCGCGCTAGGTTTGTAAAAAATGAACAAGATGGCCAACCCCAGCTGCAAATAACGGATGATATTAGTGCGCCGTTCGAGTGGCTTGATGCCAGTGTAGCAGCTGAGGAAACAAGGCAAGCCTACATTGCTTCGCGCATCGCAGCACATCAGAACAAGTCTTTTGATTTGGCTCATGATTGTTTGCTTCGCGTGCTGGTGGTGAGTGATGGCGATGAGCATCACCTTGCATTTAATATGCATCATATTGTCTCTGATGGCGCGTCCATGGCGCTACTTGCACAAGAGATAGAGGCTGGCTATTGCAAACACATAGGCGCACCTTATACACCGCTTGCAACTATGCAGGTGCAATATGGCGATTTTAGCCAGTGGCAGCGAGCACAGTTAACGCCAGATCGCATCGAGGCACCACTGGCGCAACTAAAACAGCAATTTAGCGAATTAGCGCCGTTGCAGTCATTGCCTTGTGATTTTGTCCGTCCTGCGGTGCAGTCGTTAACGGGGAAAGTATATCGCCAAGCGCTCGATGCGTCGTTATTTGCGGCGATCTCGACACAGGCTAAGTCGCTCCAGCTCACACCCTTTATGTGGCTGCTCAATACCTTTATGTTGTTTATTGCAAGGCTTACGCAATCGCAGCAGGTGATTGTAGGCACGCCAGAGCTTGGCCGCCATCATCCTGAATTAACGCCGTTAATCGGCTTGTTTGTTAATACCTTAGTGATGCAAGCAAAGCTTGAAAGTGATATGCCATTTAGCCAATGGTTGCAGCAACAAAAAGCCCTCAACCTAGCGGCGTTTGAATACCGCGATATTCCTTTTGATAAAGTGGTTGAAGCGGTTGGCGCTCCAAGAGATTTAAGTCACCATCCGCTAGTGCAAATATTATTTACACTGGAAACCCGTGATGAGCGTGCTTTTACGCTTCCGGGATTATCGGTTCAAGAAGTGCAAAAACAAAAGGCGGATAGCATAGCGGTAAAGTGCGACTTAGAACTCAATGCCGTAGTTGATGAGCAGGCACTTTATTTACATTGGAAGTTTGATAGCCATCTTTACACAGAAGAGACCATCAAACATTGGGCGGATTGCTTTCACACGCTGCTTCAAGCTTGTGTTACAGCCCCTCATACCGCCGTTGGTGAACTTGCGTTACTGAACCAAAAACAGCAGCAAGCTTTAATAACGGACGCTCAATGCCAAGCGGCAACTTGGCCTAAGCAAGACACCATCACCAGTTTATTCACGCGCTACGCCGAGCGCTTTGCCACACGTACTGCCGTGCAAGATAGCATGACTGTGCTGAGTTATCGTGACCTTAACGAGCGAGTCGATGCGCTGGCGATAATGCTGTTACAACAAGGCGTCACGCCACGAACCATGTTGGTGGTGAGTGTATCGCGCAGCGTTGAGATGATAGTGACCTTGCTGGCAGTGCTTAGAGTTGGTGCTGCCTACGTGCCAGTAGATCCCGACTACCCTCAAGAACGCATTGAGTATATTTTGGGAGACGTGCAAAGCCCATGGCTGCTTTGTGACAACGCTACCCAGGCACAGTTTAGTCAGATTTCATACCAGCTAATTAATGTGTCACAGGCAGAACATCAGGTAAGCCGCGAAGCTCTCAAGCTGCTTGATGCTATTCAGATTGAGCCGCAAGACTTGGCTTATATGATCTATACCTCTGGCACCACAGGACGACCAAAAGGCGTACAAATTGAGCACCGCCATGTGGTTCGGTTACTTCATGTTGAGCCCAACTTATTCGATTTTAATGAGCAAGATGTTTGGACCTTGTTTCATTCCTTCTGCTTTGATTTCTCAGTGTGGGAAATGTATGGCGCGTTGCTCTTTGGTGGTCGCCTTGTGGTTGTGGATAAAGCGACTGCGCAAGACACTCAAGCTTTTGCTCAGTTGTTGGTTGATGCCCAGGTTACGGTATTAAATCAAACACCTAGTGCGTTTTACGCGCTGCAAGCCACGCTACTCAATGACAGTCAGTTGGCGAGCCAATGTGCAGTGCGGTACGTGATTTTTGGTGGTGAAGCGTTGCAGCCAAGTAAGCTACAGCCTTGGGCACAGCACTTACCAAATTGTCAGTTAATCAATATGTATGGCATTACCGAAACCACGGTACATGTTACCTTTAAAGCGCTGGAGCCTGCGGATCTGACGCTTGGCACCAGTAATATAGGTCGTGCGATTCCGACCACCAGCTGCTATGTACTTGATGAAAAGCAAAGGCTCTTGCCACAAGGTGCCGTGGGCGAGTTGTACGTAGGGGGCGAGGGGGTTTGTCGGGGATATTGGCAACGTGATGAATTAAACGCGACCCGCTTTATTCAAAACCCATTTAGTGAAGCACCTGAGCAGCGGCTATATCGCTCGGGGGATCTCGTGCGGCTAATGGCCAGCGGTGAGCTGAGCTATGTTGGTCGAATTGACGACCAAGTAAAGGTTCGAGGTTATCGCATTGAATTAGGCGAAATTGAAAACCAGTTGCGCCAGCATCCCGAAGTGGCTGAGGTCACTGTGCTGTTAAATCGGCAAGACCCAGAAAATGTCTGGATCTGCGCCTTTGTGGTGTTACACAAACAAGTCGAGTTCGACGACATCACGTTGGTCATGCAGCAGTTTTTAAAACAAAATTTACCCGACCATATGTTGCCTGCCAAAGTGCAAGCGGTTTCAGCCATGCCACTGACCAGCAATGGTAAAGTAGATAAAAAAGCACTACTGCAGCAACTTGATACAAGCCTTAACGAAAACACTTATGAAGCACCGATTGGCGAGCTTGAAACCCAACTTGCAAGCTATTTTGCCGAGATACTGCAGCGCGAGTTGGTTGGTCGCTATGACGACTTTTTTAGACTCGGCGGACACTCGCTACTTGCTGCAAAACTGGCAAATCATATTCGCAAGACGCTGCACATTGAGTTACCGCTGCAAGCGATTTTTACGCACCCTACAGTACAAGGTTTAGCGGCTGCACTTGAAAAGCAAGACGCGCAGCTAAGTGCTATTGCTGTGGTGGATAAAACCAATGGCGTAGTGTTGTCTTTTGCTCAGCAGCGTTTATGGACACTAGATCAAATGCAGCAGGGCAGCCAGCAATATCAAATTCAAGCGTTATTGGCGTTTTCAGGGGAGTTTGATCTGAGCGCATTCGAGCAAAGTTGGCAAAAGGTGCTGTCACGGCATCAGGTGTTGCACTCGGCTATCACCAACACGAATGATGGGCCTAAACAGTACCTTGTGGCTTTGCCTGAGCATTTTGTTACGCTCATTGATGTCTCCACACAATCGCCGCTTTGGCAAAACTTGGTTTGGCAGCGCGCGGTACGGGACGACCAAGCACAGGGTTTTGATCTTAGTAAAGATCTAATGATCCGCGCAACTCTAGTTCGATTTTCATCAGGTTATCATCGCCTTATCGTCAATATGCACCATATTGCTAGTGATGCTCGCTCTATTGAAGTATTAATGCGAGAGCTAACGCAGTTTTATGCCCATTACACCCAAGGCTGTGGACTTGCCCATGACTTAATTGCGCCACCTGAGGTGCAATACGCGGATTATGCCCATTGGCATCGATCACTGTGCCAAGGCGCGCAGCAAAGTGCAGACATGGCATTTTGGTCAGCGCACCTTGACGATGCGCCGCCACTGCATCAATTACCGCTCGATACGCCTCGTGGGCAGGCCGTGAACAATAGCGCGCAAGCATTTACTGAGCAGCTAAGCGCTGAAACATGGCAACGGCTGCAACAGTATTGTCAGCGCTTGGCAATAACCCCGTTTATTTGGTTGCATAGCGCGTATGCGGTGGTGCTCGCTAAGTTTAGCCAAGTGGATGATATTGTGGTTGGTGCGCCATTTTCAGGGCGGCATCACCCGCAAGTGGAGCAGTTGATTGGCTTTTTCGTCAATGCCTTGCCTATTCGCGTGAAGGTCGATTGGCAGCAGAGTTTCAGTCAGCTACTCGATATACAAAGAGAGCAGATTGAGCAAGTACATCAACATCAATCACTTCCCTTTGAACAGCTCATTGACCATCTTGGTGTTAGCCGTGAGCTAAGTCACCAAAGTGTTTTCCAGTTGAGTTTTGCGTTTAATCCCGAGCCACAGCACACACCAGAGTTTGTAGGCCTTAGCACGGAAGTTTTAACGTCGGAAAACATGCGTGCCAAGTTTGATCTTGAGCTCAGTGCAACAGTAAGTGGGCAAGGGTTGAGACTGCGCTGGCTATACAACAGTGGATTATTTGAAAAAGAAACTGTGGCTAGCATTGCAGAGTGTTTTAATGCCGTGATAGTGCAATTACTCGCGCAACCTGAGTGCCCGCTTGCGGATATAAAACTTTGCAAGGAGCAGAAGCTAGAGAGTCATGCGATTTCAGGCAAATCAGCGCCGGAACACCTTGAGCAGTCAGTGCTTGAGCAAATTGAGCGAAATTTGGCTGTGCCCACGCAGGCTAAACAGATAGCGGTAATTGACACAAACTCAAATCAAACCTTGAGTTATGGTGAGCTTACTGAAAGAGCCAAGGCATTGGCGGCGCTGTTATTAAGTGAAGGGCTGCAACCCGAACAGCCTGTACTTGTTGCGATGACGGGGAGCGCAGATCTCATTGTGGCTATGTTGGCTGTGTTAAAAGCGGGTGGATGTTATGTGCCTGTTGACCCTCATTACCCTCAAGCGCGAGTCAATTACATCGCTAAAGACAGCGGTGCAGCGCTGGTTTTAACAAAGTGTGAGTTTGCCGCTTGCTTTGAGGTCGCTGAGTTAGATGATAATCACCTTGAGGCTGAATATCGCTCGCCACATGTTATGTGTGTTGATGACGCCAACGTGCAAACGCGCCTTGCGGCAATAGCATTACCTCAGCAGTTTCCAAAAATTAAGGCTGAGCAGCTGGCCTATGTGATTTATACCTCTGGCACGACAGGTAATCCCAAAGGCGTGATGATAGCCCACCAAGGGTTAGCGAATTTATGTGGTTGGCACCGACGAGCTTTTGCGGTGGATAATCATAGCGTAGCGAGTCAAACCGCCAACCCCGCCTTTGACGCAGCAACGTGGGAGATTTGGCCTTATTTGTGTGCCGGTGCGAGCTTAGTGTGTGTGCCAAAAACCGTGCTACAGTCACCGGCCGAATTAACTGCCTGCTTCAATACGCACCAAGTCACGCATAGTTTTATTGCAACGCCAATCGCTCAAGCGCTGCTCACTGAGCCTTTGTTTAATCCACAAAGCTTGCGCTATTTATTGGTTGGCGGCGATAAACTCGGTGCGCTGCAAGCAAAAGAGTACGGATTTACCCTAGTCAATAACTATGGACCTACCGAAGCTTCGGTGGTCGCGACTTCTGGTGTGGTTGAGTTTGACAAACAGGTGCCAGATATCGGCTTGCCCGTCGACAATAGTCAGCTATTTATCTTAGACCCACAACTGCGGGCTGTGCCACCGGGGATGATCGGTGAGTTATACGTAACAGGGGCAGGACTTGCCAGAGGATATTTGCATCAACCACAGCTTAGCGCTGAGCGTTTTATTGAGCTACAAGTCTCTCCATCGCAAGCGGTGCGTGCCTATAAAACCGGAGATTTGGTTCGCCTGCTTAGCAACGGCCGTATCGCCTATATGGGTCGTAACGATGGACAAGTAAAGCTGCGAGGTTATCGTATTGAGCTGGCCGAAATTGAACAGCAAATTGGGCTGCTATCGAGCGTACAAGAATGTGCGGTTCAGATAACCACAAGTGCGTCAGGGCAGCCACAGTTGCAGGCATTTGTGGTGGCAAACACTGAGCCTCAAGTGCTTCAAGCCCGGCTAAAGGAAAGACTACCAAGTTATATGGTACCAGAGCATTTTGTCATGCTCGCAAGGCTGCCTTTGACACCGCATGGCAAAGTTGACCATCGTGCCTTGGCAACGCTTGGTAAAACTCAACAGACTACCACAGTAACCGAGCAGAGCGCGGTCACATCACAGGCTAACAGCATCGTAGCCCAGTTACTGGCGATTTATCGGCAGGTATTAAATACGCCATCCATGACCGCTAAAGACGACTATTTTGCTTTAGGCGGCGACTCTATTTTGAGTATTCAAATCGCCAGTAAAGCCAAAGCACTCAAGTTACCTGTTAGCGCTACCGACGTGTTTACCTACCCCTGTGTTTCGGCACTTGCAGCAAGACTTGCCCAGCAAGATATTCTGGTGCCAATAGGCAAAGAAAGGCAGCCATTGGTTGGTAAACTCGATAAATTACCAATTCAGCATTGGTTTTTTGCCCAACAATTTGCCAACCCCAGTCATTGGGATCAGAGCGTGCTGGTGAGTGTAGATAAATCCGTTACACCAGCGCAGCTCATGCAAGTGATAGGGTACTTGATAGCCCAGCACGATGCGCTACGTTTGGTGGTTGCGGATGAAAATACCCTATTTATACGTGATGGCATTGATATTCAAAAGGTATTTACGGCGCATACGCTTGAGCGTGACGCATGGCAAGCTGAGCTGAGCGAGTTCAGTGAGCAAGTGCAGCAAGGTTTTGCGTTTACTGGCACGCCACTGTTTAAAGCGGTGTTATTTGTGACACCTGATAGTGAGGCCAATAATCGCTTGTTGTTTAGCGCACATCACTTGCTAGTGGATGGCGTCTCTTGGCGTGTGTTACTTGAAGATGTAAGTCAGCTACTACAGCAGAAAATAAACAATGTGCCGTTGGAGCTTCCTGCCGCAAGCGCGAATTTGGCTGAACTTGCCGATTTTTATCGTGAACTTGCAACCGATGAGCGTGGTTTGCGCAAATGGCAGAAGGTGGTTGCACTGGCTGAAACCTCACACTTATTGAGTCTTAAGGATACAAGCGCGACCCCAACCATAGCCAAAGTTCGCCACACACTGTCAGCAATGCACACCCGTGCGCTACTGGGAGCCGCCAACACCAGTTATGGTACAACGGCGCAAGCATTGCTGCTCAGTGCGCTTGCCTGGTGTGCGCAAAAGCGTGGTGCAGGCAGTGAAGTGATCATGCTAGAAGGGTATGGTCGCGAGTTATTGACGGAGGCACTGGACAGTAGCCGAACCATTGGCTGGTTAACGGCACTCTATCCAATGCAGTTATTTAGTAATAGCAGCCGCTTGCATGATGTGATTTGCAGTATCAAGGCGGAGCTTGAAAGGAGCGCTAAAGTCGCCAGTAGTTATGGCGCTACGCGGTATTTACACCCAGAGCCAAGCGTTCGCTCATCGCTTGAGATTGATACCCGAGGCTTTCTGTTTTTCAACTATTTAGGCCAGCTAGATACAGTTATTGAGCAACAAGGTTTGCTGGGAGATGCTCGTGAGTCGACTGGCACTTTGGTTGCTGAGTCAAACCTCAGTTACTTTGGAGCACAACTAACGGCGGCGGTCGTGGATGGTAAACTGGCGTTAACGCTGGAATTTGACAGCCAGCGCTTAGCGTCTGAAGAAGCAGAGCGATTAAGTAAAGAGATACTTGAAAGTCTAATTCAGGTCATCGAGCATTGCCAATCCCAGCCTCAACGTCACTATACAGTCAGTGACTTTGCACTTCTCAGCGGCATTTCTGAACGGCAGTTACAGCGCATACTTGGGCAGGTTGAAGGAGACGTTGAGGATATTTACCCTCTAACTGGTTTGCAGCAAGGCATGTGGTTCCACAGTCAAACGGCAAGTGAGGCGCACACTCAAAGCATGCTACCTTACGTCGAGCAAACCAGCTTATTGCTACAAGGTTGTGTGGATATTGAGGCGTTGAGTTATGCTTGGCAGCAATTGATTACACAGCACAGCATATTACGCACGGCCTTTATAGATGTTGCTGGCGAGCCGCTGCAAGTGGTCTGTAAACATGCCGATGTACCACTGACACTGCTGCACAGCGATGCTGTTGCAGAAGAACAATCGCACATGGTGAAATCACAGGCTGCGGTGGAGCTTGCCGAGCCGCTTAGGCTCTCACAAGCGCCTTGTATGCGGTTGTGTTTAATCGTTTTTGAAGATGGCAATGTCGGGGTGGTGTGGACCTATCATCATCTCATCATGGATGGATGGTCGCTGCCGGTGTTATTTGCTGAATTATTGGCATTTTATCAAGCCCGTTGCCAAGGTGATTTACGCCCCATTGTGGTAGATAATTTCCGCGATCATATCGAATATTTGCATATGCATGTTGACCGCGACGAAGCGTTTTGGCGGGAGTATTTGGGTGGAGTCACCGCGCCCACATTGCTTAGCGAAAAGGTACTACATACTGAAAATAAAGCGACAGGTGTTAAAGAGCTCAGTGTGACTTTACCGCAATCACTGCAAGATGCTGTGACTCGCTTTACAGGCGAGCAAGGACTTACCGTCAATCAGTTTATCCAAGGGCTCTGGGCTTATTGGGTGGCAAATTGCTGCAACGAACCGTATGCCTTATTTGGTCAAACTATTGCGGGTAGACCTACAGCGCTTAGTAGAATGGCGCAGCGCGTTGGCTTGTATATTAATACGCAAGCGGTCCATGTCACGATAGATCAAAATGCGCGTGTGAAAGATTACCTGCAAGCGGTGAAGTCGCAGCTTACGGCATTGGCGCAGCACCCGCATACACCACTGACACAAGTTCACCAGTGGTCGGGTATTGAGAATGAAAGGCCACTGTTTGATTGCTTGTATGTTTTTGAAAATTATCCGCAGGATCCGTTACAAAATAGCGCTGCGCTGCCATTTATCGCAACAACCTTAAGTGAAGTTGACGAAACGCACTATCCATTGACCTTTGTGGTAGGCATAGGGGCGGGTTTATCGCTCACGCTGAGCTATCAGCAGCAATGCTTTGATGAAGTGTTTATCGAGCAAAGCCTTGCGGCGATGCAGCAGCTGATGTTAGCTGCGACACAACAGCCCGAACAAACACTTGGGAAATTGTCTTGGCAGCCTCAACACGCGCAGTACAGCAAGGCATTGCCTCTACCTACTTTTTCACTGACGCAAGCGGTGCAATATCAAACGCCAAATTTACCAATTCAGCAATTATTTGCTCAAGTTGCTGCTGAATTTCCTGAGCATATTGCTATTCGTGAATATAGTACCGCCTCTGGGGAGGCTCGCTGTTATCGCTATTCACAGCTGGATAAAGACGCCAATCAGCTCGCCCATTACCTTGCTTCACGACAAGAGCCGAGCACAGCCCCCGTTATTATTGGCCTGTGTTTAGAGGCGAATTATCAGCTTATTGTGGCTATGCTTGCGGTGCTCAAATTGGGCGCGGCTTATCTACCAATTGCACCATCACTACCCGAGCCTCGACGTCGTTTGCTGCTGCAAAATGCCAATGCAGCCATGCTGGTTACTAAAACAGAATATTGGCAGGGTAGCTCGGAGCAAGTGGTGCCTCAAGTCGATTTAGATAGTATTCAGGGCGCTTTGGCCGAGCAGCCTAGTCGTTGCTTTACTGCGCCATGCCAGATTGACGACCTCTGTTATGTAATTTACACCTCGGGCACCACGGGCATGCCAAAAGGGGTGATGGTGGAGCATGCTAGTGTCGTTAATTATGTGCAGGCATTAGCCGCGCAATATGCGATTACGGCAAGCGACAATTACCTGCAATTCGCCAGCATGAGCTTTGATGTGTTTGCGGAAGAAGTTTTTTGCACTTTACTTCATGGCGCAACGCTGGTGATGGCTCCGACAGACGACATGTTGGACCCCAACAAGCTGGCGCAATTAAGCCAAGGTGCCGAGCTGACACTGATGAGTTTACCAACGGCGTATTGGCATCAACTTGCTGCGACTTCAGTCACCTTGCCAAGCTCGCTGAGGATCATCACCATAGGTGGCGAGCAAATGCAGATAGCCGCGCTCACCGATTGGCAGCAGCGCTATGGCGACCGTATTCGAATTATTAATGCCTATGGCCCGACCGAAGCAACCATTTCTGCAACCCTTAATGATGTCACACACTTCAGCGGTGCGCGTGTGCCGATCGGTCAGCCCGTCGCGGGTTTGTCTTTATATTTACTTGATGAGCAGCTCCGAGCGGTGGCTACCGGTGTGGAAGGCGATTTATACATTGCGGGTATTGGCCTTGCCAGAGGCTATCTCAATGACAAAGAAAAGACGCAGCAGGCCTTTATTGTTGAGCCTAACAGCGGCCAGCGACTTTATAAAACTGGCGATCGCGCTTGCTGCTTAGCATCAAATGAATTGCTGTATCTAGGCCGTGGTGATGACCAAGTTAAAGTGCGCGGTTACCGCATCGAATTGGGAGAAATTGAGCGACAGCTTCAGCTGCTAGACGAGGTTGCTGCTTGTGCTGTGGTGGTGCGCGAAGATAGCAGTAACAACGCGCAATTGGTGGCATTTGTACAGCCAACGCAGTATACGGAAGTGAATGATGCTGCTGTGCGAGCGCAGTTACGCGCAGTACTACCCGCTTACATGGTCCCTGAGTTGTTCCAATTAGTTAGCCAACTTCCGCTGACAACGAACGGCAAGATAGATCGCAAGCAGCTCATTGCACTGGCAGGTTCATACACTCCGCCTCAATCCTTGCGGCAAGAGGATAAGCTGGAAAGGCTCACACCACTACAAACTCAATTAGCGCAGCAGTTTGCCTATCGTTTGCTGGTGGATGGAGTTTGCCTTGACGATAACTTCTTTAATTTAGGTGGCCATTCACTATTAGCGATGCGTTTAGTGGGTGATATTAATCAACATCTACAACTCAATTTGCCGCTGTCGGCACTTTTTGAGTATCCGACTGTGCGTGGGCTCTGTCAGTATATTCAAGCATTGAGTGATGGTCTTGGCGAACGCCAAGGCGAACCTCAATCGCTTGAAACCTTAGTGTGTTTGCAAGAGGGCGAGCTTGGTTTTACACCTGTGGTGTTGATTGCGGGAGCGGGAGGTTGGCTAATGGCATTTCATGCGTTAGTGAATAGACTTGATAGCCGTATACCCGTTTATGGCTTGCAGCCAGAGGCGCTTACCGAGGAACCCGAGACGCTAACCTCAATTGGGCGTACCGCAGAGTATTACTTGAGTGTATTAGCTGGCGCAGAACTTGGTGAGCAAGTGCATTTGGTCGGACATTCTTTTGGTAGCTTTATTGCCTATCAACTTGCCACTTTACTTGAGCAACGAGATCGAATTGGCTGCTCGGTAACTGTGATTGATACGCCTGTCCCAAGCAATCCAGCGCTTAACTTGGATGAAACGCAAATTGCACAAATGATGCTGGATAATCTGATGGCGTTTTTCCGCCTTAGTGTCTCTGGTGCTGAAATCAGTGCTTATCAACAAGGTGATGCAACAGCACGCATTGCCTATCTCAATCGTTGGATACACCAAGCTGGATTTAATTTTAGTGATGCGCATCTACGCCACTTTCAGCAAGTTTTTAGTGCCCAACTGCGAGCAAATGTTGAGATGCCGTCTATGCTTAGCGACACCCCAATCTGCGTTGTAAAAACGCAGCAAACGCAAGAATTTGAAGGCCGTCCTGTGAATAAAGACATGGGGTGGAAACCATTTAGTCACTCTCTCTCTTGTTATGAAGTCAAAGGAGATCATTTGTCCTGCCTACAAGCCGAGCAAGTGGGGCAGTTGGTTAACATAATTGAGCGCAACTATGTGTTGCACTAGCAAAAGTACTTACTTTTAAGGATGGGAAAACAATGGATCACGCACTTTCTTTGGAATTGGATCCGACAACAATTGCAGCAGACTCTCGGATACATGACTTATCTGAGGTTAAACAAAGCGGCATGGCATGGGTGAAAAACCACGTTCAAGAGGTGAATAACTGGGTTGAGCGAGATGGTTTTGCATTGCTTCGTGGCTTAAATATTGTGAGCACGAATCAGTTTAGCGCCATACTTGAGACCTTGTTTGGTGAGCGTTTAAGCCAGTATGTTTATCGCTCCTCACCGCGTACGGCACTGAACAACAATATTTACACCACCACGGAATATCATGCCGATCAA
This sequence comes from Pseudoalteromonas sp. NJ631, assembly GCF_000276645.1. NCBI lineage: Bacteria > Pseudomonadati > Pseudomonadota > Gammaproteobacteria > Alteromonadales > Pseudoalteromonadaceae > Pseudoalteromonas > Pseudoalteromonas sp. NJ631. The sequence continues at coordinate 324,589 of NZ_AKXJ01000003.1, read as the reverse complement.
GTGATCCTGCAGCATAACGAAAATGCTTACTCCAATGTTTGGCCGATGCGAATGGGCTTTTTTTGTGTGATCCCAGCAACCACGGGTGGGTGCACTCCACTTGCCGACAGCCGTGAAGTATATCGTCGTATTCCCAGTGAATTAAGAGACAAGTTTGAGCGTTTAGGTGTGCAGTACGTGCGTAACTACGGTGATATCGACCTACCTTGGCAAGAGGTTTTTCAGACCGAGAGTAAAGCCGAAGTTGAGCAATATTGCCGACAAAATGAAATCGAATTTACTTGGCTTGATGATAAAAGGCTACAAACCAAGCAATGGCGTCCGGCGGTCATGCGCCATCCAAAAAGTGGTGAAAAGGTATGGTTCAATCAAGCTCACTTGTTCCACTGCTCGAGCCTAGATAATCAACTCAGTGCACAAATGCGTGACAGTATCGGCAGCGAATTTTTACCTCGTAACGCCTTTTTTGGTGATGGTAGTGAAATAAGTGACCAAGACATCAAGCTCATCAATCAAGTTTATCAAGACCTCACTTTTGCTTACCCGTGGCAAAGAAACGATATTTTGCTGCTGGATAATATGCTGTTTACTCACGGCAGAGAGGCCTATACAGGCACTCGTAAAGTACTAGTTGGCATGGCAAATATCGCGTCAGCATAACTAGTTGATACTTATTCCGATGAAAGTCGGGCAACAACATTTGTTAGTGGTTACGTGGTTGGCAATGTAAGGAATGAAAAAATGAAATGGCTAATACAACTACGGCTAAGAATGATGATGCTATTTTGCATCACCTTAGCACTGGCTTCTTGTTTGCAGAAAAAGAGTGTCGCAGATAATCACACGATTATGCCTAATCAATTAGAAATGATAGAGGCGGTGGTGAAGGAATATTGCGATGCCAACCTATTCTTTGGCACGGTTTATATCACCTCGGTTGATAAGGTGGTGTACCAGTCCAACTGCGGACCACAGAACATGCAATATGATGTTGATAACAGCGTTAAGTCTAAGTATCGCATTGGCTCCAATACCAAAGCGTTTTCGGCTGCTATTTTAATGAAGATGTTAGATGGTAAGGACTTACGGCAGGAAACCATTGGCGATCATTTGCCTTGGTACCCAGATAATCAATGTGCGGATGTTTCGTTACATCATTTGCTTACTATGTCGTCTGGGATCAATAACTACAGCGATAACGAAGCCGTATACGATAACTACGGTTGGCGGCCTTATTTATATAACGCGAGTCTAGATCTTAACGGACCGGAAGATTTTAGTAACCGCTTTTGCACCTGCGGTGCCGAAGCGGGGCAAAGTGGTACACCGTCATTTACGCCCGGCAGTAAGTATGAATACAGCAACTGTAACTACTATCTTATCGGTAATATCATCGAGCAGTTAGCGGCTGGCAAACAAGGCAATATTGGTCGTGAGTATTGGTTTGCCAATATCGTTCAAGAGCAAATTTTAAACCCGCTTAGCATGACGGACAGCGGCTCTTACAGTGCGATTGGTGTCTATGCAAATATGACTACAGGTTATATCTATAATCAAAACCAATATTTATCGCTTGCTAATGGCCGTCCACCAGCCACTGGAGGCCCCGCACCTTACGAAGATATTTTAGTGAATCCATATAGCAACCCATTAGTGCTGTATTCAGCTGGAGATTTGTATTCCACAGTGGAAGACATGCATAAATGGGATCAAGGTTTGTATGGCACTCAAATCTTAAATGATACCCAGAAACTAGCGGCCTTTGCTCCCTACTCTAACACTGGTAGTAGCGACGAGTGTGAATACTATGGCTATGGCTGGTTTGTCACTTATGTCGACCCAAACCAGTACGGCAAAGTGGCAAATTGCCCCGAAAACCCAGCCGATGCAAATCTCAGAATGTATGAAAAATTCTTACAGTACTCTGGTAGTTACCCCTATTCATGGGTGACCAGTTTTACTCGTTTACTGGAACGAGATCAAAGCATTATGGTGTTTAGCAACTATGTGAAAGAGGGGATTGAGTCAGATTGTATCGCCAAGGAGATCCGCAACATTATCTTCTATAGTGATAAACACCGTACCGAGCAATGCCAGCAAGATTTGAATCAGGCATAACGCGGTAGGGAAAAACACTGAGCTTTCGCGCTCGGTTAAACAAATTAATAGAACGCCTGCAGTAGGTGGCAACGTTTCGCTCAGTTGTATTTGTGACACTGTGCAAATCCTTGGTTGTTCTTAGGTTTACTTCTTCATCATGGATGAAGGCGGTAAAGCTCAGAGTTGAATAAGTGCAGCTTGTTTGATTTTGGGTACTAGGGCAAGTGCCAATATGGTGCTTGATGAGTTCGACAACTGTTTAAATAAATCATAGAGGATGAATTATGGCAGTGACAAAAACAGCGAAGGATGACAAGGCGAGCGACGCTCCAGAACAACAGGAATCACAACTTGTTGCTGATGAAGACAGAGCAGCCGTTGCTCAGCTGATTGTCGACAAATACACAAAATGGTCGTTTGGCTCTGGGTTTATTCCCGTTCCTGCGGTTGATTTAGTGGCGTTGACAGGGATCCAAATGAAGATGATAGGCGAAGTAGCAAAAGTCTATGGTCAATCATATGGTGACAACAAGCTGCGTGGCACAGTAAGCGCATTGATTGGCGGCTCTTTTCCACAAACCTTAGGGGGCGCGGGACTAAGCAGCTTTTTGAAGGCGGTTCCTGTCCTTGGCACGTTAAGCGCAATCGCATTTATGCCAGTTGTGTCTGCGGCATCAACACACGCAGTAGGCGCAACTTTTGTTCGACACTTTGAAAATGGCGGCACGCTGATAGACCTGAATCTAGCAAGTATGAAAGGGGATATCGCAGACATCGCAGCTAAGTATCGTGCAAATAAAGGGAATGCGGACGCAACAGCTACAGCGGATAAAGCCACAGTATAACCGATACTGGCTGACATAAACCGGCAGGCAACTGCTGGTTTATTCTCCGCACCGAATTTATCAACAACTTGGAGAAAATTATGCTTATCGCTTTATATTTAGTGTTATGCATTTTAACTGGTTATTGGGGACGAAACACCTTTGCCGGACCTGTGGGCTTCTTTTTAATTTCGTTGATGTTTACACCTATTGTTGGCTTGATCATTTTACTAGTTGGGCAAAAGCGCAAGCCCACAGAGGTGAATGACGAGGAATGAGATCTTACATTGCTGGTAAAACTGGGCGGTTTATAAATATAACTTAATGTTTTAATGAAATATTTATTTAAATCCAACAGGCAGTTTTGATTTTTAGGGACTATGCTAAGTAGCATGCGCGGGCGGTAGCCCAATAACAATAAAAGATAATAACAATGGTATTGTACGAATTAATTCGCCGACATATTCAGATAAAGAAAAGGACCTTTATTGCACTGGGGTGCATTTCTGGTTTGGCCAATGCGTTGGTGCTTGCGCTTATCAACAACGTAGCAGCCAATATCTCTGATATTAATAAAGAAAATCATATTCTTTACTACTTGGTGCTATTTACACTGACGATTGCAATATATGGTTTCACTCAGCAAAGATTGATGACTAAAGCCGCGCAAATGGTGGAGCGTGCTATAGACAAATTGAGAGTCGATCTGTTTGAAAGCATTCGTCATACCGAGTTGTCAACACTAGAGAAAATTGGCAAAGAGCGGATCTTTAATACCATCAGCAAAGAGTTGCAGACTATATCTCAGTCGGCGCAGCTGTTTGTGATCATTGGTCAATCCATTAGTTTGGTGTTTTTCACATCGCTCTATATTGCCTGGCACTCTTTTGTGGCTTTTATGGTTATCTCGACACTGATTTTGGTCGGAGCCAGTATTCACCGATTACGCGCCAATGAAATCCAGCGCAACATGCGCATTTCTTTTGAAAGCGAAAACCAGCTTATTCAACGCTTATCTGACTTGCTCGATGGCTTTAAAGAAGTAAAGCTCAGTGAGCCAAGAGCGGAAGATTTAGAACATGAATACCGCCGTGATTCGAATCGTGCAAGGCGTGCAAAAACCAAAACCCAAACCTTGTTTGCGACCGACTTTATTCTGTCGCAAATCACCTTTTTCGCAGCCACAGGCGCGATGGTGTTTATCGTCCCTATGCTTTCGGATGTATATACCGATGTGGTCATTAAAGTTACCACTGCATCGCTATTTTTAATCGGCCCTATTACCAGTATTGTTGGTGGGATCCCCGTTTTCACCACCGCAACAGAGGCGGCGCAAAACGTCTTAGCATTGGAGCGCGATTTAAAAAATGTCCAAGATGAGCAAGAGATTAAACGACCTGAACCTGGTGAAAGCCTAACCTCATTTAATGCCATCACCTTAGCGGGGGCGTTTTATCAACATCAGAAAAAATCGAGCGATCGTCCGTTTGCTGTGGGGCCGGTGGATATCACCTTTGAACAAGGAAAAACCACTTTTATTACCGGTGGTAATGGTAGCGGTAAAACAACGTTTATACGGATGTTGACTGGCCTTTATGAATTACAGAGCGGACAAATCCTTTTGAATGGCAAAGCGGTTACGGAAGATAATCGCCTTGCTTATCGAAGCCTATTCACAGCCGTTTTTGCAGATTTTCATTTGTTCCAGCAGCTCTATGGTATTCGTGATTTGAGTACTGAAGAAATCGACGAATGGTTGGACTTTTTAGAGATGCGTGCCAAAGTGGGTATTCAAAATGGGGCGTTTAGCACCATAGACTTATCATCAGGCCAGCGCAAGCGTTTAGCGCTTTTGAGTACCATTTTAGAAAATCGTCCCATTTACATCTTTGATGAGTGGGCGGCAGATCAAGATCCTATCTTTAGACGAAAATTCTACGAACAAGTGTTACCTCGTTTAAAAGCGCGTGGTAACACCATTATCGCCATCACCCATGACGATGCCTACTTCCATTTGGCCGATGTACACTTAAAAATGGAGGAAGGTCAGTTGTTAGCACACCACGACAGTGAAAGTAATGGAGTACCATCATGAACATTAATATTTCAGGGGATTTTGCCTTACTCGTCGCCGGCGGCTTAATACTGGCACTGATCCTATCTAATTTGCTCATGCGGGTGTTAAAGCGTTACAAGCCCAAGTGGCATAAGCGTATTTTGTCTTGGCGTTTTCGTGCTGGTGTGACGTTACTTATTTTATTATTTATTGCCGTTGCATTGGTCAAAATCATTTTTATCAAGGTAGACTCAGGTCAAGTTGGAGTACTTTGGAAGCGCATTGGCGGTGGTACGTTCGTAGAACATCCATTTTATGAGGGCACGGTGCTAGTTTATCCTTGGGATACATTGACGATTTATTCGAGCCGATTCCAAACCGCGACTACTCAGGTACATGCGATCACCTCTGAGGGCCTGCGGATCCAACTAGATATCACCGTACGTTACCGTCCTGTAGTGGAGCATATTCCCTACCTACATAAATTAGTTGGAGAGGATTATTTAGATGAAATGGTGATCCCTGAGGTGGCCTCTGCAGTGCGCATGATTGTTTCTGACTATACTGCGGAGCAAGTCTATGGTCATCAGCGTCTAGAAGTTCAGGCTCGGCTATTGAATACGGTGTTAAAGGAGCTACAGCTGCAAGAAAAAACAATTCTTGAGCAAGAGAACAGTACGATGCAAGGGCATAACTTAGTGAACCTTGACGATATGCTTATTCGGCAGGTAGATGTGCCAGATAAAGTACATAACGCAATTATTTCCAAAGTGAATCAAATGTACTTAAATCAAGAGTATGAAATGCGTTTAGAGGTAGCCAAAAAAGAGGCAGAACGGAAAAAAACCGAAGCGCAGGGCATAGCCGACTTTCAAGAAACGGTGAGTGGCGGGATCTCTGAAACTTATCTAAGATGGCGCGGCATAGAAGCAACCATAGAATTGGCAAAATCTAACAATGCAAAAGTGGTGGTAATAGGCAGTGGTAAAGATGGCCTACCACTGATTTTAAATACAGAGGGTGGCACACCGGCTTTGCCAGCCTCGGTTAACCCAAATGCTACGGATCCACAAAGCCAAGAACCGCAAACGCCTAATGCGACTAAATCAAAGTAAGGAGTAGTTACATTTTCAGTGTCACGGACTACACTGTGGCGATAAAGGAAAAGAGAAGGACAACGAAAAATGCAAATTGATTTACATCATGGTATGACATGGGTGGTCGCACGCGCGGCGGGGTTCACCGACCAAGAGGCTGAAATTATTGCTTACGCGGCACAATACGTAGACGATGCAACAAACTATGGTCACATCAAGTTTGATAACGGTGCCGCTTATGAGCGCATCGCAACCGCCCACAGGATGCTCGATTATAAAAGCCTAGACAGCTTAAAGAATATGAAAGTGTGGGTACCTTTTCATTTCCTACCGGGTAATGGCGGTTTACCTGCTGGGCAAAATCCATCGGGCACCTTTATTCAAAAGCTAGTGTGTAAGCCACATTCTCATGTAGCAAAAGATATGGTCGCTGAGTGTATTGCAGATAAGCATAGGCCTTATGGACTGCACCGCCTTGGTATCACCTCTCATGTCTTTATTGATACTTGGGGCCATCAGGGATTTGCTGGCATACAGCATAAAGTTAATGAAGTGACTGAAATAACGGACTTGAATGGTGAAGCAGAAGAGACTTGGCGCGAGCGAATTAGAGAATACTTTTTAAATGTTGTTCAAGATGATATTCCAAGTTTAGGGCATGGGCAGGCGCTTTCTCATCCTGATCAGCCTCATCAGCAGTGGAGCTACATCAACGGATTGGGCGAAAAAGTGGTGCGAGATAATCCAAGCGATTTTCTAATCGCAGCCGATGAGCTTTGCAAAGTCTATCAAGACTATCGAGGCGAGGTTATCAGTGGCTTGAGTGAATCATTAAAGCAAGAAATAGCGCAATGCTTTGCTGAATTTGATATGGATGATGGTGAAGAACGTCATCAACTGTGGCTTGACGCCATTGAAGCTAACCGGTTTGGACTTGGAAGTTATACCCTAACTTACATTGCAAAAGGTGAGGGGTCTTGGAAACACCAAGCGCTAGGTACAACCCGTGCTAAAGGTGACGACGATAGCTATTCATTTCGCAGTGAATTCTTAACTTCTAACTGGAAGTATTTTCACGATGCAGCCAAAAAGCATCGCCTCTGTGTCATTGATGATATTTTGCCCAAATACGGAATTTGTGTGAGCTAAGCTTCAGTAAAGTAAGTGCAGCTAGGCTGCACTATTTTTGTGTTTAAAATAGCTCGGAAGAAAGCTCACGAGATTGCGAATTTTGATTTATATGCCAAGTTTCGACAAGGCGAGTTGTACCGCCCGAGTTTTTACAGATTAATTCTGTCACCAGTACCTTATAAAAACCACTGTATTTAGCCTCACCCACAACATTCAAGACATCACTATAAAATCCACCTTGATGTCTTTCATTGAAAAATTCGGGGTTACCACTGACATAATTGGTTTTACGGCACTGGCCTTGATGCGAGTTGTTATTAATATTAATCAAGCCAGTATATTGAACATTTGCAAAATATCCTGGGCCATTGCTCGGCGTTTGCCAGTCAGCCACCGTGATTTCACTGTGCCATACAACGGCGGGAGCCTTGGGTATCTTGTGATAAACAATTGCTTCTTCACCTGAGGGTAAGGTGCAGCTGAGTTTAACCGACTTTTCTGTCAGCTTATGCTCCGCAGGTAGTGGGCCAGAAATAAAGGGCGCGTTGAATGTGAGAGGAGCAATCAAATCGCCGGTTTGTGTATTAACCACTTCAAATTGATGGCATTTATCCACCGCTAAGCCGCCCGTGAGCGCATTAAAGTACTCAGTTGTGCCTGCACGAGCTGAGATAAAATCGACAGGTGCGCCCTGATACTGCGAATGATCTCCCGCACCATCCTGATCATAAAATACCTGAGTAGCCAAAACAGAAGTGGAACTACAAGCCAATGCCATCGCAAGCAGTCGAGTGTTGAATGTAACCATAGTCTTTCCTTTACAGTTGTGTTTGTTTTTTATTCAGTTTCAATATAAGGTAAATGTAACTTCATGCAACTTTTTGATTTTTCTGGTTTTGGCAACTATCTAATTACTGCAACCGCTATGTGTATTGGTACGTGATGTGGATATAAATACTTAGAGTTTAGCCAGCGTTAGATGAATGGAGTTCAAGTGGGTAGAGGTTAGAGTCATCAGGCGCTCTAGTTACTAGGTTTCAATATTTTATGATATGGATTGAAAGTTGTGTTTGTACCTGCTTTGGATTAAAGCTGTGCAACTTTAAAGTTTAGGGCTAAGGAGCCAATATCTTTATAGTTTGCAATCAAATAAGCTTTTGAATATTGATTTCAGTAGTACGTTAAAAAGAGTGCAAAAGACGTAAGGTAAGAAAATGGTGGCCCCACCTGGACTCGAACCAGGGACCTAACGATTATGAGTCGTGCGCTCTAACCAACTGAGCTATAGGGCCATTTTGTATTGTAAGTGCTCATTAAATTCATCCATGAAGCAATATCCTGTCGGCGTCCTGCCTCCACCTCATCAAGCTGCGAAGCGCTGCTTCGGTCTTGATTCGCCCAACTGAGCTATAGGGCCATTTGCTATAGTAATTTAAAGGTAAATCACTGAAAGCGCAGGCAGTATAAAAATTTTTAACAGGCTTGTCACTATTAAAACGTGAAAAAGTCGGGGCGAATGGATTGATCGCTCAATAATAAGCCAATGTTGTAGCGGTTAGGGTGTTGAGCTGTGCGGATCAGTAAAATGGTGAGGTAAGTACTGGTCTGGTTTTGCAGTGAAAAAAATAGAGTCTCTTAGAATTCGGGTTGGATTTTTGCTGTAAACACAAGATGAGCAAGCAGTAACGTTCGTTGGAAGTAGGGCAGAGATAAAAGAAGCCGGCAATTGGCCGGCCTCTTTTAGGAGAACGAATTAGGTTATTGGTGCATGCCTAGTTTTTTCTCTAGGTAGTGGATATTCGTGCCACCGTTTTGGAAGTTCTCGTCTGACAAGATCTTCTTGTGAAGCGGGGTATTGGTTTTAATCCCGTCAATCACTAGCTCATTCAGTGCGTTTTTAGCACGAGCGATCGCAACATCACGGTTCTCACCATAAGTGATTAACTTACCGATCATTGAGTCGTAATGTGGCGGTACTGTGTAATCAGCGTAAATATGGCTGTCCCAACGGATCCCAAGGCCACCTGCAGGGTGGAAGCGTGTAATTTTACCCGGTGAAGGGATAAAGTTTTCTGGATCTTCTGCGTTAATACGGCACTCGATTGCGTGACCACGGATCACCACGTCTTCTTGTGTGATAGAAAGCGGTTGACCAGCAGCAATCTTAAGTTGCTCTTTGATTAAGTCTACGCCAGTGACCATTTCAGTTACTGGGTGCTCAACCTGAATACGGGTGTTCATTTCAATGAAGTAGAACTCGCCGTTTTCGTATAAGAATTCAAACGTACCTGCGCCGCGATAACCAATCTCGATACACGCACGAGTACAGCGATCACCAATGTACTTACGCATTTCTGCTGTGATCCCTGGTGCAGGAGCTTCTTCCACTACTTTTTGGTGACGACGCTGCATTGAACAGTCGCGCTCACCTAGGTGGATTGCATTGCCTTGACCGTCAGCGAGTACTTGTACTTCGATGTGGCGTGGGTTTTCTAGGAATTTTTCCATGTAAACCATGCCGTTACCGAAGAACTGCTTCGCTTCTTGTTGTGTTAAGGCGATAGAGTTCGCGAGTTCTTTTTCGTTGCGAACTACACGCATACCACGACCACCGCCGCCGCCAGCCGCTTTGATGATAACTGGGTAGCCGATACGCTTAGCGATCTGCGTATTGCGGTCGTTGTCATCGGTCAATGGACCATCAGAACCTGGCACGCAAGGTACGCCTGCTTTTCTCATCGCTTCAATTGCTGATACTTTATCACCCATTAGGCGGATCGTGTCGCCCTTTGGACCGATAAAGATAAAGCCACTTTGCTCAACTTGGTCAGCAAAGTCGGCATTTTCAGAAAGGAAACCGTAACCTGGGTGAATAGCAACCGCGTCTGTGACTTCGGCTGCCGCGATAATACGAGGAATATCAAGGTAGCTTTCGCTTGCCGCAGGTTTACCGATACAAATGGTTTCATCCGCAAGAAGAACGTGTTTTAGGTCGCGGTCAGCTGTTGAGTGCACAGCAACCGTCTTAATACCTAGCTCCTTGCAGGCACGCAATACGCGAAGTGCAATTTCACCTCGGTTTGCAATGACTACTTTATCTAACATAACGTTGACCTTCTGCGTAATTATTCGATGATGAATAGCGGTTGGTCGAATTCTACTGGCTCACCGTTTTCAACTAGGATTGCTTTCACTACACCAGCTTTGTCTGATTCGATCTGGTTCATCATCTTCATGGCTTCAACGATACAAAGTGTGTCGCCAACATTTACTTTTGAACCTACTTCAACGTATGCCGCTGCTGTTGGAGAAGAAGCTGTGTAGAAAGTACCAACCATAGGAGACTTAACTTGGTGACCTGCTGGTGCGCTGCTTTCTGCTGGTGCTGCTTCTACTGCTGCAGGAGCCGCCGCTGGTGCTGCTGGTGCAGGTGCCGCTGGAGCTGCCATGTATTGTTGAGGTTGCGCATAAACTGGAGCACTGCTGTGGCGATTGATACGTACTGACTCTTCACCTTCAGTGATTTCTAGCTCTGCAATACCTGATTCTTCTACTAGCTCGATAAGTTTTTTGATCTTGCGAATATCCATACAATGACCCGCCTGTTAGTTAATTTGAGTTATTTTGTTTTCGCAATTGCGCTAACGCTGCATCAAATGCAGCACGATAGCCCAACGCGCCTAATCCACATATCACGCCTTCCGCCACATCAGAAAAATAAGACTTGTGACGAAATGGCTCTCTGGCGTACACATTGGTGATGTGTACTTCATAAAAAGGGATGTCCACACTGAGTAAAGCGTCTCGAAGGGCAATGCTCGTATGGGTAAATGCGGCGGGATTAATGATAATCGCATCGCATTGTTCATATTGAGCGTGAATAGCCTCGATTAGCTGCGCTTCACTATTACTTTGAATGTGTGACAAGCTGACTTGCTGTGCTTCTGCATATTCAGTTAATGCGTCAACAATTTCGTTGAGAGTCTGCGTGCCGTACTTGTGCGGCTCACGGCGACCTAGCATATTTAAATTAGGGCCGTTTACTAATAAAATCTTTAATTTTGCAGACATATTACGCGAACTTCCTTTAACTAAAGCATTAGCCAAAAATTTAGACTGTATGGCTTGTTAACTTAAGCCGAATTCCAGCAAATAGCAAATATTTCTCCATTTCGTGGAGTATTATAGAGAGTTCGAGGTAAATAGCAGCAAAATACTGGTCTAATCAGAAGGGAAGAGGGGCAAACAAGCTTGCCCCTAAAATGGTTACTTTGCGTCCTGCTTGGCCTTTTCTAGGTGGGCAGCAAAGTCTTTTGCGTCTAAAAAGCCTGTGATGCGGTGTGCTGGCATCTCATTACCTTGGCTATCAAAGATTAAAATAGTCGGTAAACCAAACACCGTAAATGCTTCCATGATCTCTTGGGTGTTGTCATTGGCCTTGGTCAAGTCGAGCTTTAATAGCTCATAATCTTTGAACTGTGCTTGTACTTCAGGTTTCGGGAAAGTGTATTTTTCAAACTCTTTACACGCAACACACCACTCTGCGTATAAATCAACGATAGGCACTTTGCCTTTAGCATTGGCCTCAGCAACGGCGACTTTAAGCGCGGCTAAGTCAGGTAGTAACTTAAACTTCTGCTCTCCGGTAACGGTCTCGGTTTGAGTCGATGCAGTACTTACAACAGCTGCAGGTGCTGGAAACAGGTTTGTTTTTAATGCATATAAGCCAACAATAAACAGGGTGATCGCAAAGCCCCATAATGTGGTTTTACCTTTGCCTGCCTGTAATTGGCTTTGCCAATAATGCAAATAGAGTGCTGTCGCTACGGCGAGGCCACCGGCAAGTGAGATAATCACTGTCGCATCAAGTATGCGCTCTAAAAGGATAAGCGGTACGAAGAGCATCACAAAACCAAATAGCGTTTTGACCTGATCCATCCAGCCTCCTGCTTTTGGTAGTAATTTTCCACCTGAGGTACCTAGCAGTAATAGCGGTAGGCCCATGCCCAAGCTAAGTGCGTATAGCGTTACCGCGCCCACAACATAATCACCACTTTGCGCGACAAATAATAGCGCGCCAGAAAGTGGAGCTGTGGTGCAAGGCGATGCAATAAGTCCAGAAAGCACACCCATAATGAATACGCCCCAGTAATTGCCGCCTTTTTGTTTGTTACTGAGCTGAGTGAGTTTATCCATCATGCCGCTAGGTAAACGAATTTCGTAAACCCCAAACATAGATAGCGCGAGTGCGACGAACAATATACTAAAGCTGATAAGTACCGCTGGATGCTGCAAGTAGCCTTGAATTTGGCCACCGAAATACGCAACGACTAACCCAAGCGTAGCGTAAGTGACCGCCATACCTTGCACATAGACAAAAGATAGACTGAAGGCTTTTTTAGTCGATAGACCTTGTTGACCAGCAATGAGGCTCGACAAAATCGGGAACATCGGGAATACACAAGGGGTAAAGGCAAGGCCAATACCAAGGCCAAAGAACGTCAAAATATTCGCAAGTAAGCTGCGCTGCATTAACTGCTCAGTGAAAGACAAATTATCGTCATCCACAGGCGCGCTTTCGCTTTGAACTTCTGCTTTTGTCTTTGGTACTTTTGTTTCAGGAGCTTTGGTTGAGGTGGTCTTTGGCTTTTCTCCGGCAATCGTGCTTAGCGGCACTTCAACAATTTCTGGCGGATAGCAAAGTCCAGCTTCGGCGCAGCCCTGATAGCGTATTTTTACGATTGCACCTTGCTCGATATTACTGAGCTTAGAGATAACAGATAAGTTATTAAAGTAGACTTCAGTGCGACCAAAAAACTCATCTTCAATCATCTTTCCTTGCTCAAGCTCCGGCACTTGGATGTCGGCTTGTTTGGCGATAATTTGAAGATTCTTCTTATATAAGTAATAGCCGTCGGCGATGTCCCAACCCACAAACAAGGTGTTGCCTTGTTGGTCAAAATCGAACTTGAATGCTTCTTTTACTGGTAAAAAAGTTTGTTGTTTAGGAGCCAGTAAGCTGTCTAGCACTGCATTGTTTGCTTGCGCGGGAAACCACATCAGCAATGAGAAAAGAACTACTAAGAGTCGCATTACAATAATACCTCGTCCATCCATTTGAAATAAGCTAAGTTGCCGCTGGTTACGTCCACGACTTGAATTTCTGGAACATCATAACTGTGTAGTTCACGAATCGCGGCCATCACTTGCTCTAGTTTTTCGGATTTTGTCTTGATTAACAGCTTGGTTTCTTGTGCATGTTCAACCTGACCTTCCCAAACATAAATAGATTCCACTGCTGGGATTAGGTTCACACAAGCTGCAAGTTTTTGCTCTACAAGTTGCGTTGCAATCTTACGCGCTTCTGCAACTGAATCGCATGTAGATAAGACGAGTTTATATCTTACGCCCATTGCCATTTCCATTTTAGGGTTAGTAATGGCATCTTAGCGGATAGCGCCTCTTTTCTAAAGCGTCTTACTTGTATCGCTTGAATTAAGACCTTTGCACCCATATTTATCTTTCGTAGATTTGGAGAAAGTATGTTTAGATTCTTATTTATTTTATTTATCGCTATTCCGATTATTGAAATTGCTTTGCTGATCCAAGTCAGCGAGGTGATAGGCGGTTTTGCTACCATTGCGCTTGTAATTGGTACCGCTATTTTAGGGGCAAGACTAGTGAAACAGCAGGGTCTTGGCGCTTATGTCAACGTGCAGCAACAGATGTCTCGTGGGCAATTGCCTGCACAAGATTTATTTACCGGTTTGTGTGTGATTATTGCCGGCGTGCTATTGATGACGCCTGGGATCATGACCGATGTATTAGGCTTTTTACTGTTAACCCCAGCCGTCAGAAAAAAGCTGGCGCAGTCGCTTTTAGCCCATGCCACCGTAAGAGTGCAAACAGGCATGCACTCAGGTCAGTCACCGTTTGCTAATCAATCACGCGACGAGCGTGCGGATCAGCAGGAAGAAATTAGAGATCCATTTAAAAATCAATCGGGTAGAAATTCTTCAACAACGATTGAAGGTGAATACGAAAGAAAAGACTAAATTTTTTTGGTTTTTTCTCTTGGGTTTTAATTTGCCCATCCCCATAAATGAAAGCAATTAAAATTGCGTGTGTTAACCACAACCTGTGGATGTAACACCGCCTTAAAAAAAGCATTATTTCTGTCATTGTTCAGAAACTGTTAGGAGAACTATATAAATGAACATTCGTCCTTTACATGATCGCGTCATTGTTAAGCGTCTTGAAGAAGAAACAAAGTCAGCTGGCGGCATTGTGTTAACTGGTTCTGCAGCTGAAAAGTCTTCACGTGGTGAAGTAGTTGCAGTAGGCAACGGCCGCGTGTTGGACAATGGTGAAACTAAAGCACTACAAGTAAAAGCTGGCGACACAGTGTTGTTCGGCTCTTACATCGAAAAAACTGAAAAGATCGAAGGTCAAGAGTACCTGATCATGCGCGAAGATAACATCTTAGGCATCGTAGAATAATTAATACTTTTTAGTTTAATCGACAACAGAATTTAAGAGGAATTTATAACATGGCAGCTAAAGAAGTTCGTTTTGCAGGTGACGCTCGTACAAAAATGCTAAAAGGCGTAAACGTACTAGCAGACGCAGTAAAAGTAACACTAGGTCCTAAAGGCCGTAACGTTGTTTTAGAAAAGTCATTCGGCGCACCAACTATCACTAAAGACGGTGTATCTGTTGCGAAAGAGATCGAGCTTGAAGATAAGTTCGAGAACATGGGCGCACAAATGGTTAAAGAAGTTGCGTCTAAAGCTAATGACGCAGCGGGTGACGGTACTACAACTGCAACGGTTCTTGCGCAAGCTATCGTGAACGAAGGTCTTAAGTCAGTTGCTGCGGGTATGAACCCAATGGACCTTAAGCGTGGTATCGACAAAGCAGTTATCGCTGCTGTTGAAGAGTTAAAAACGCTTTCAGTGCCTTGTTCAGACGCAAAAGCGATTGCACAAGTTGGTACGATTTCAGCTAACTCTGATAAAGAGATTGGTGACATCATTGCAGAAGCAATGGAAAAAGTAGGTCGCGAGTCTGGTGTTATCACTGTAGAAGAAGGCCAATCACTACAGAACGAATTAGATGTAGTTGAAGGTATGCAGTTTGACCGTGGTTACCTTTCTCCGTACTTCATCAACAACGCTGAAAAAGGCCAAGTTGAGCTAGATAACCCACATATCCTTCTAGTAGACAAGAAGATCTCTAACATTCGTGAACTTCTACCTACACTAGAAGCTGTTGCTAAAACAAGCAAGCCGCTACTAATCATTGCTGAAGACCTTGAAGGTGAAGCGCTGGCAACTCTGGTTGTAAACAACATGCGTGGTATCGTGAAAGTTGCTGCGGTTAAAGCGCCTGGCTTTGGTGACCGTCGTAAAGCGATGCTACAAGATATCGCGACACTAACTGGTGGTACGGTTATCTCTGAAGAAATTGGCCTTGAGCTTGAGAAAGCTACGGTTGAGGACTTAGGTACAGCTAAGCGCGTGGTTATCACTAAAGATGATACAACTATCATCGACGGTGCTGGCGAGCAAGAAGCAATCGATGGTCGCGTATCTCAGATCAAAGCACAAATCGAAGAAGCAACTTCTGACTACGACAAAGAGAAACTACAAGAGCGCATGGCAAAACTTGCAGGCGGTGTAGCAGTAATCAAAGTTGGCGCAGCAACTGAAGTTGAAATGAAAGAGAAAAAAGACCGCGTAGAAGATGCGCTACACGCAACTCGCGCAGCGGTTGAAGAAGGTGTAGTACCTGGTGGTGGTGTTGCGCTAGTTCGCGTTGCGAGCAAGCTTGAATCGCTAACTGGTGACAACGAAGACCAAAACCATGGTATTAAAGTGGCACTTCGTGCGATGGAAGCACCACTTCGTCAAATCGTTTCAAACGCAGGTGACGAAGCATCAGTTGTGGTTAACGCAGTTAAAGCTGGCGAAGGTAACTACGGTTACAACGCTGCAACTGGCGAATACAGCGACATGATCGAAATGGGTATCCTAGACCCAACTAAAGTAACGCGTTCTGCACTTCAGTTCGCAGCATCAGTTGCTGGTCTAATGATCACCACTGAAGCGATGGTTGCTGAAATTCCAAAAGAAGAAGCTGCTGGTCCAGATATGGGCGGCATGGGCGGAATGGGTGGCATGGGCGGCATGATGTAATAAACATCATCTCCTAAGCACTACACGCTTTAGAAAAACCCTAACAGTTTGATGTTAGGGTTTTTTTATGTCTTTAATTTGCTAAAGCTTCATCATTTTTGGGGTATTGATTAAACGCCCATTTGTTGTAAAAAATGTGCTTTTATGACTATTCATTTTAATATCCATTCAGCGTCAACAACGAATACATCAACACCTACACAACTGCTTGCTGCGCCCGTAAAAAAGAAGCCAGAACCTAATCAGGTTAAAGAGATACCAAAGAGAAACAAGTATCTGACGAGTCTGTGTCTATTGCTGCATTTACAGGTGATGCACCGAGCAGTTCACCATACAGCGCTCTACTTAATCCTGAGGACTTTGATTACATCCGTTTGAGAACGATTTACCCTAATTTCGGTCTTACTAACTATAAGCTAACTTGAACGCTAGCAATTGTGATTCCTTAAGAGTGCTTTAACTTTGTTTTTAATAGCCCCGAAAACCTACATTGCTTTTGAGAAAGCACTGCTCTAGGGTGGAATAGTATTAGTGAACTTAGTTTTTCATTCAGTTAGCTAACTAACTTTTGTGTACAGCTTTAGGTTGGTTATGTAAATGTAGTCAAATGTCACACTGCGTAAAAGGGTGTGATCTTGCTTTACTTCGCACAATGAAGGAGTAAGGTGATGGTAGAGTTTGAAGGAGATCCAAAGATGAAAACACAAATTGCAATACTTGCTTTATTTATGACTCCCTTGTTTGTCAATGCAGGTGAGGTCGCTGTGACTTGGAAGGACTTTAAAGAGTATCGCGATGTTAAACCAGGTAATGAAACCCGAGGTTCATTTCATAAACGGGTTGAAAAGCAACTACAGAAGCACCTAGAAGAATTAGCGACTAAATTACCCGAGGGCTACAAGCTCGCAATTACCTTTGATGAGATAGACCTTGCTGGTGATGTTCATTACGGTACCACTGATATTCGGGTGATTAAACCAATCCATTTCCCCCGTTTTGAAATTAGCTATAAGTTAACAGATAAGTCAGGTAAAACCATCGCAGAGGAAAATAGCGTGACCTTAAAAGATATGTCGTTCATGGATAGAATAAAAAGAGGCATGGACGAAGCTTTTTATTATGAAAAGCGTCTTTTAACTGACTGGTTTGAAGATGACTTAATGAAGAAAGTTAGTTAATTAACCGGCATTAGCCTTGAGATAAGCTTACACGCAGCGGCTAAGCTGCGTGTTTGGTTAGCTAGTTGGCTATTTAAATGTAGCCAGTAGCTGTAATAAGGATTGTAGCTTTTTCACAACCAGTGCGAGTTTTTGCTCGTCAATTTCTTCAGTTGTCGATAGGCCTTCAACGTCGGCTGCAACATCTAAAACATAAGGTTTAAAGCGTTTTGCTTCAAACGTAAACCCCGCTTCTTCTGTAAATAGCGCTTTAAACTTACCATGACCTTGCTGCTGCAATTCATCGAGTTTTTTATCCGCATCTAGTGCTTGGCGGTATATGATCTTGAGATTTTCATTGAGTTTTTCGATAACGGCTTGCATGGTCAGTCCTAATCGCCCTACTAAAAGCGCTTATTTTAAGGGTTTCATTTACAAATGTCAGGTGTAAATCTACCCTTTTATAAGTAGTACAAAGGAATTGGAAATTTATCTCGTAATTTATCCTAAAGGTTTAAATTTATACGCCGATAACCAATTTGATCCATCAAAAAGTCAGGTAATCACTTATGAATATTTCCGGAAGTAACCTACCTGCTATGTCTGGAGCTGGTCAAAGCGGTGAAGTATACAGCGCCGTTTTGGCAAAAAAGCAACAGAAAGCAGATGGACAAGCCGCGCTTGCTTTAATTGAATCTGCGGGCAGCAGTGCAGCAGCACAAACGCCAGCTAAATCAGTGACAGCAACGCTAGGCAACAACATCAATACATATGCGTAAGCTTATGTCTGATGGCACGTTGTCTTCGGCATGTCCGATAGATATGTGCAAAGCAATCGGTGCTAGGGTCATTAGCACCGATTTTTTGCTATTTTAGTCTAGTAAATTTAAGTCAATCGGCGTTTTGCTTGGCTGACCACCAATTTCTCGCACCAATTTGGGCACCAAGAATCCCGGCAGCACTTCTAAAAGCTCAGCCATTATCGCCTTGGCTTCACGCTCTTCTACATCAAAATGACTAGCGCCTTCTACCTTATCGAGTAAATGTAAATAATAAGGCAGTATATCTGCATCGAACAGGGCTTCACTCAGTTGAGCTTGGGCCGCAACATCGTTATTAATTCCTTTAAGTAGCACAGCTTGGTTTAGCAAAGTCACATTGGCTTGTTTAAGCCTTTGCATTGCGGCTTTAAAGGTATCATCGATTTCATTTGCATGATTAATGTGATTTACCAAAATTACCTTTAAATGACTCTTTGTTAAACGTAGGCACAATTCCTCGGTTATTCTCGCTGGGATCACTACCGGTAAGCGACTGTGAATACGCAAACGTTTGATTTGTGGTATAGCCTCTAATTGTTCTAGCACCCAAGCTATCATGTCATCTTTGGCCATCAGCGGATCACCGCCACTTAAGATCACCTCATTGATTTCAGGATGGGCGCGCAAATAATCAAATACAGGCTCTAAGGTGCGTTTGTTGACCTGATTATCCTGATAAGGGAAGTGGCGTCGAAAACAGTAGCGGCAGTTGACCGCACAACCAGTTTTGAGCATGAGTAATACCCTAGAGCGGTACTTATGTAACAAACCAGGTACAGGCGCGTCTTGTTCTTCGAGTGGATCTTTACTAAATCCCGCTTCAGTTAAATATTCCTGATGTACAGGTAACACTTGTAATAGCAAGGGATCATGACGATCTCCGTGGCGCATTTTAGCGATAAATGGGCGAGGTACTCGCATAGGAAACAAGCGCTTAGCTGCAAAGTCTCGTGCATCAAACTGGTCATGCAACCCCAAGATGTTGAGTAGCTCTTGTGGGTCAGTGACAACATTTGCTAATTCTTTTTGCCAGTTAGTCTGCAAATTTACTTCATTTATTTGTATCATTAGCAGGTTAATTACTCGAATATACGTAGATTAGAGGATACGATGGCGAATTATAGCACCAACGAGTTCAAGGGCGGCCTAAAAATTATGATGGACGGCGAGCCTTGTTCTATCTTAGAAAATGAAATGGTCAAGCCTGGTAAAGGACAAGCGTTTAACCGCGTTAAAATCCGTAAGCTTATCTCAGGTAAAGTACTAGAGAAAACATTTAAGTCTGGCGACTCAGTGGAAGGCGCAGACGTAATGGATACTGATCTAGCGTATTTATACACTGATGGTGAGTTCTGGCATTTCATGAACAACGAAACATTTGAGCAGATCGCAGCTGATGAAAAAGCACTTGGCGATAGCGTAAAATGGTTGGTTGAAAATGACGTTTGTACTATCACACTGTGGAATGGTAACCCAATCGCAGTAACACCACCTAACTTTGTTGAGCTTGAGATCACTGAAACCGATCCAGGCCTGAAAGGCGACACTGCGGGTACTGGTGGTAAGCCAGCAACGCTGAGCACAGGTGCTGTTGTTCGTGTTCCTTTGTTCGTTCAAATTGGTGAAGTGATCAAAGTTGATACGCGTAGTGGCGAATACGTAAGCCGCGTAAAATAATAGCGTAAAGCAATTTACGATGTTTTATAAATCCCAGCATGTTGCTGGGATTTTTTTGGAGTAAACAATGACGGTGAACAATTGGCAGCCAAGTGCAACGATAGAGACGCTTAGGCAAAGGGCTGCGATTTTAGCGAAGATACGGCACTTTTTTGCTGCTCGTGATGTGATGGAAGTCGACACGCCAAGCCTTTCTCAAGCCTCAGTGACCGATCCTCACTTAGATACTTTCCATACTCGATTTGTTGGCCCAAATCACAGCCAAGGTTTGCCTTTATTTTTACAAACGTCACCTGAGTATGCGATGAAAAGACTACTTGCCGCGGGTAGTGGTGCGATTTTTCAATTATGTAAGGCTTTTCGTAACGAAGAGTCAGGGCGTCATCACAATCCAGAATTTACGATGTTAGAGTGGTATCGTCCGGGCTTTGACGAATTTGACTTAATGGCAGAAATCGATGAGTTGATGCAGATGTTATTGGACTGTCCAGCTAGTGATTCGATGACTTACCAGCAAGCCTTTGAGACCCATCTTGGATTTGACCCTTTAAGCGTGTCGCTGACGGAATTGAAAGCGCACGCCAATAAATACGGTTATGGTGATATTGCAGCTATCGAGAATAATCCAGATACTTTACTGCAATTGCTATTTTGCATGGAAATTGAGCCTAAAATCGGTCAGCAGCAACCTTGTTTTGTTTATCACTTTCCGGCATCGCAAGCGGCACTGGCAAAACTTAACCCGAAAGACAATCGCGTTGCAGGGCGTTTTGAGCTCTATTACCGCAACATGGAACTCGCCAACGGATTTAACGAATTGACGGATGCAGTAGAGCAAAGAGCGCGTTTTGAGCAAGATAACCAACTCAGAGCTGAGATGGGATTGCATCCAGTGCCGGCTGATGAGCGGTTATTGGCTGCACTTGACGCAGGCGTCCCCGATTGTGCTGGTGTTGCACTGGGAATAGATAGGCTAGTCATGCTGGCGCTAAACAAAGCGAGTATCAGCGAAGTGCTCACATTTGATGTTTCGCGGGCTTAGCGCCGCGAAACAAAGCGAGTAAGTTCTTTTTGAGTGGTTTCTGTGAGCTTTTGGGCACTTTGGCATTCAGCTAACGCGCCATCAATTTGTGATTTAGATTGCTGACCCAGTTCGACAATTTGTTGCACTGCTTGGTGGGTATGTTTTTGCGTTTCTTCAAGTTGGTGTACCGCACTAACGATTTCTTCTAATTGCGCTTGATTGCGTTCAAAGTCATCACTCATCGAAATAAAGCCTTGAGAGGTATCGCTGATGGCTTTCTCTGCTGAGCTTGAATGAGAAATCAATTGTTCTGATTCTTGATTGGTTTCACCGACTAGCACGTTCATTTGATTGATAAAATCGCTGATCTGGCGGGTGGCCGCATTAACCTTGACCGACAGCGCACGAACTTCATCGGCAACCACTGCAAAGCCACGCCCGGCTTCACCTGCTCGAGCTGCTTCAATTGCTGCATTGAGCGCAAGCAAGTTGGTTTGGTCAGAAAACTCTTCAACCATTTTTAGAATGTTGCGAATATTCTCACTATTTTCTTTCAGGCCTGAAACCGTCGATGAGAAGTTACCTAGTAGCGTGGTGATTTGTTTTACTTCAGCGACAAGCTTAGTTAACGACTGTGATGAACCGCGAACAAAGTGCAAGCTTTCAGTGTTGGCCTGATAAACCTGATCGGTATTGTGCACAATACTTTGTAAACTGTGACTGACCTGATCGGAAGCGGCAATAATCGTGTCACCTTGGCTCAGCTGCTGCTGTCCATACTTTGCGGTACTTTGCATGGAGCTGGTGATATCGCGGTTGCTTTGTGTCGCCGCAGCGGCACTTTCGTATGTTTTTTCCAATAAGAGACTAAGGTGGGTGGTAAAGGTGTTGTACTGCTCGCTTAAATCTCTAAATTCGTCATAAGTGAATTGTGGCAGTTTCGCATCTAAGTTACCGTCTTGGCGGTTAACACGCTCCAATGACTCTTTCATCGCTTGTACAGGTCGCACGATTAAAAAGCGCATATAGAAGACGGTAAACGCAAACGCAGCAACAATCACAATGGTGATCAGCCAAAATAGCCCCATATTCGCGCCAGATTGGGATAGCTCCGAATACAACCAAAATAAACTAATTGCTTGAAAGAGAAGTAAAAAGCCTAAATTGCCAACAATTTTGCGTGTTAGGGTAAAGAAAAACGTCTCTTCTAAAAAATTATAAATGCGCATATATAAACTCATATTGGGCTCATCATTGTGCCACTTTATTTGTCTCAGTATAGATGAGCTAAATGGAATAACAATGCTAAAGCGATCAAGCAGTTACTCAATTGGGGTGGCGTAGGCGCCAATGCCCTGTAAATACATTTTGGTTTGGCATGGAAAGTTGGTGAAAATACCATCTACCCCGAAATCTAGCATCATATCTATGTCTTGTTGTTTATCGACCGTATAAGCAAATACCTTTAATCCGCGAGATTTTGCGTCCAACACATATTCATGATTAATAAAGTTTTTGTCCATATGAATACTGTAGGCATGGAGCGATTCGGCAAATTGCGCATAATGAATTGGGATCGAAGCGGTTAACGCGCCAATTCTTACCCAAGGTAATTTTTGCTTTAGCCACAATAGTTGATGATGGTCAAAAGAGGAGATGAGTAGCTGCTCTCTGGTGATCACGCCTTGCTGAATATGTTCTTCAATATAGGTAACGAATTTATCTAGGCCAAAGGTATGCTTCAGTTCTAAATTGATATCTGTCTGTTTGCCTATCGTGGCGAATACTTGCTGCAAGGTGGGAATTGATTGCCCTTTACCGGCATCAAGCGTGGCAAGGTAGGCTTGAGTTTGTTCATTGACTCTACCCACGCCGTTGGTGGTTCTGTCTAGCCAAGTGTCGTGGATAATGGCGTAATCATCCGCGCAACTTTGCACATCCAACTCAATACCATCAACGCCAATATGGAGAGCCGCTTCTATTGCAGCAAGTGTATTTTCTGGATAGCTGCCACTGGCTCCACGGTGCGCTAAGACTTGAATCATGCTTTTTTCCTTGTAATAGACCAAGTTTCAAAACAGGCTGCACTAACGACCAACAACCCGCCAAGTAATGTTGTAAGTGTCAACGTCTCGTGTAACAGAATATAAGCTAATAGCGTTCCATACAATGGCTGTAAACAAGAAATTAACCCTGCAGTGGTGGCAGATAAATAACGTAGGCTAGAGGCAAACAAGGCGTGTGGAATTGCCGTAAATATTGCTCCTGCAAGCAAGATTAACCAGATGTTTTCTGTGGATACTTGCTGAATTGGCACTTCCACAAATGCTAACAGCATGAGGCATGCAACAAGCGTTTGATAAAGCATTGTGTGTGGGCCGCTATAGTGAGAAAAGAAGCGCTTTTGGAGCAAGTTGCGTAGCGCAAAGAGTGCGCCCGAGAATACGCCGGTAATAATCCCCAAGGTAACTTGGTTGCCAAGGTTCGCTTCTGGTACTAACAGATAGATACCAAATAACACCGCGCTCGCACTGATAAAATCTTTTAGCTGTACACGGCTGCGAGTGAAAAGTGGCTCTAAAAAAACGGTGATCACGGGGTAGGTGAAAAAGGCAATGATCCCAACTGCAATTCCCGCCATCTGCATGCCTGCAAAGTAAGTCACCCAATGGAGTCCCACGATGACACCAAGAACTAAAGCCGTTAGATAATCTTTTTTATGTCTTAATTTTATCGGCTGCCGTTGTATTTTGAGTAAGAGGAGTAGCACAACGAAAGCAACGGCGGTACGGTAAACGGTGATATCCAGTGCTGAGAGTGAAATTAATTTTGAAAATAATGCTGTTCCACCAAATAATAAAACGGCACTATGGAGCGAGAGCAAAGCGGATTGTTGTGGGCGCATATTGAGTATTAGAACTGTTTTTTAGCAGTCTATCATTTAATCGCTTTGAGATGACAAGATTGTTGACACTTGTCACTCAACATTCTGCGCTTAAACGTAAATAATAATAAAAAGAGTGAACCAGAGAAGCTTGTGTCCATAACCACAGAATTTACCCTAGTTGAGAAACGGCGCTCATTTTGGAATGCCGGACCCCTTATATTTTCAACCTTTTATTTTTTCCCATTGATATTTAATTGGGCGCAATTGAGTGTAGTTAATATTGCGTTACAAGTTGTTGTTTACTTTAGCTTTGTCGTGCTCTATTGGCAGAGTATTACAAAAACGGGCAATGCGTTGGTGATGAATTTAGTGCTGATGGCTGGGCTTTGTGTCGCGGGTAGTTGGGTGACGACTGGGACGAGTTCATTATTTGGCTTTATTGCTTTTTTCTGCGGTTTTAATTTTCTGCCTCGCTATAAAATCATTGCGATGCTAATCATCATTGCGCTGGTATTGCTAACGGCTAAATTTATCGCGACCCAGCAAACGGTTTATTTCTTGATGCCAGCTCTATGTGTGGCATGTGGACTCTTTATTTTTGGTTGGATGTCACACCGAGAGCGAGTACATCAGGAGTTGCAGAGGCAAAGTGAAGAGGAAATTAAGCGATTAGGCGCCGTGGCTGAGCGGGAGCGTATAGCGCGCGACCTACATGATTTACTTGGTCATTCACTCAGCTCGATAGCATTAAAAGCAGAGCTGGCGAGTAAATTTGCTGCTGCAAATGCATTAGATCAAGCGCAATCAGAAGCGCAGCAGGTTGCAGACTTAGCGAGAGAAGCACTAAGCGAAGTGCGCCAAGCCGTCACCGGCTACCATCAGCTAGCGCTTGATGCTCAGCTGCACATTTTGGCATCGAGGCTAAAAGATAAGGGCATTGCCGTAACTCTAGAATTGCAGGCGGTCACTTTAGATAAAGTAAGCGAAGCCTGTTTGTGCTTTTTTGCTAAAGAAATATGCACCAACATTATTCGTCACAGCGACGCGGATAAGGTTTGCTTCAAACTACGACAAACTGACAATAATGTCTTTGTAGAAATTAAAGATAATGGCTCTATAAAGTCCATAAAAGAAGGAAATGGTTTAATGGGGATCCGTACCAGACTGAAAGAATGTGGTGGCCAATTATTTTATCACACTGAACAGGGCGGATACTTTAAGGCGGTACTAGGGGAAGTAGGATGATCAAAGTTTTTATTGTTGAAGATCAAGCATTAGTAAGAGGAGCTATCGCGGCATTATTGAGCTTAGATAGAGAGATTGAAGTGGTTGGCGAGGCTGAAAATGGTCAAGTTGCAAAGGAAAAGTTAGCAAAGTTAACGCCTGATATCGTGCTAACGGATATTGAAATGCCACAAGTCACTGGTCTTGAACTTGCTCAGCACTTACAACAAAAAATGCCAGACACAAAAGTGGTTATCATGACGACCTTTTCTAAGGCGGGTTATATTCGCCGCGCGATCACTTTAGGGGTAAATGGTTTTGTATTAAAAGAAGCCCCAAGTGAGTACTTGCTATCAACGCTGAAAAAGGTCATGAATGGATATAAGGTTATTGACCCAGAGCTTGCTTTGTACGCTTTGGAAGATGCTGATCCACTTACAGATAAGGAGCGAAAAGCGTTACGTTTGGCTAGTGAAGGGTTAAAAACCGCTGAAATCGCAGGGCAGCTATTTTTGAGTGAGGGAACTGTGAGGAATTATTTATCTGACGCTATCGCAAAATTACATGCGACAAACCGAGTAGATGCAGCAAGAATTGCTAAGCAAAAAGGGTGGCTGTAACTCGGTGTAATAGCATATATCCAGTTAATACTTCAAAATCATGCTGTGCGGTAATATACTGCACCATCCGCTAAGTAATAATAATGTATTAATTTTGAGTGCAATAATGGATCCTAAATTACTTATTCAAGTTACCGCAATAACGACTGTGGTCTGTACAGTTTTTATGGCCGTAAACTGGTTTATTAATAAAGGCCTACCAGGCACTCGAGATTGGCTTATTTTCATTGCGCTTACCGCAATTGGATGTGGCTTGTTGGCCGCCTATACGCTTCCCATTACGTTCTCAATTTTTATTCCCAATCTCACTATCGCATTTGGACTTTTTTATCTGGCTCGTGGTGTTGATGCGTTTTTTAGTGTGAAAAGCAATTACATGCCTTGGTATGTATTAGCCGCATTGGGCATTCCGAGTTTTACTTACTTTTTGTACGTGGATTTTAATTTTATCGCTCGCGTCGGGATCAACTACTTAGTCTGGGCGATGGCGATGATTTATTGTCTACGGGCTTTGAATAAAGGACAAAAGTTATTATCGAAGGAATTTAGTGCAGCACATTGGGCGTTTGGTCTATCGTGCTTGAGTTTACTGGCCGTGTTTACTTTTAGAGTAGTCATGCTTGGCGGCTATTCAGTGACAGACAGCCTTGTTTCGGCAAATTGGGTTAATCAGTTTTTTGCTGTCTCTGTGAGCACGATGCCGCTGCTGTTGTGTTTTTCTTTATGCCTGTTATGTAGCAGCCGTCGTGAAAAAGAACTCTGCCTGTTAAAAACTGCTGCTGAGCAGTCAGCGCAAGTAAAAGGACAATTTTTAACGTTATTAAGTCATGAACTGAGAACACCACTAAACGCCATTGTGGGTCACGCAGAATCACTTAAAAAAGTGCCACGTGAGCCCAATCGCCATGCTCAATTATGCGATGTTATCGTCCACGCCGCGATGTCGATGTCAGACTTAGCCAATCAAGTATTATTGCAAGCGAAAGGGGAATATGCGGCGCAAAATCGCGTGCCTGTCTCGCTTTATAGTCTTTCGCAAGAGTTAGTTCGCCTCTTACAGCCGCTGGCATTGGCTAAAGGGTTGAGTTTGAGGGTCGAGGTTAAAGGCCTGTATCCACAGGACGTTCATGTCGTCGAGCAAGATACATTGTCTTTGGTACTTAGAAATCTGCTCTCGAACGCGATTAAGTACACAGATAAAGGTATTATTACGCTGATCCTTGAAGGTACAAGTCGCGCTGAGGATAAGCAAACTATCCGCTTTGCAATTAAGGATACAGGCAAAGGACTGACTGAAGTACAAATGGAAAAGATCTTCGAACCCTTTGTCACATTAAATACCGAACAATCCATCTCGCAAAGTGCAGGATTTGGGTTGGCGTTATGCAAGCAACTGCTGCAAGGGCTAGACTCTGAGCTTAACGTCGACAGCAAGCTTGGCAATGGCACTGTGTTTAGCTTTGAGTTAGATTGCCAGTGTAGTGATTCACCGTTACAGAGCACGGAATTTAATACAGAGAAGCTAGCACTCAATGTGCTTGTTGTTGAAGATAACGCCATGAATATTGATGTGATCAGCACCTATTTAAACGATATGGTGAGTGAGTTTTCTATTGCTAAGTGCCTCGCAGAAGCTGAGGTCGCGCTATTAGAACACAATTTCGATATTATTTTGTTGGACATGCGACTGCCAGATGGAAATGGTCTTGAGTGGTTTAAAGAGGGCTTCAACGAAATTGGCTTTACCTCCAGCGTTAAGGTGATAGCGTTAACGGGTGATGGCGATCCTGAGTTGAAAAGGCGATGCCTCCGAGCTGGCATGCAGGACTGTTTAACTAAGCCTATCATGCCAAGCCGTTTATATGCGGCACTGGAATGTGCGACTGTAAAAACAACGTCTCGCTTGGAATGTAAGACTCTGATTGAACAATCAAAATTTATGGATCTCGCAAACCGTGAAAGTTCAGGTGTGCTGGCGACGAAATTGATGTATTTAGCAGATCGATTTGAGTACGAAATTGCGCAAATTAAAGGACTCACAGAGTTGAATGTAACTGACTTAGCCGTTGATAAGCTTGCCTACATTGAAAATGAAGCACTGGAGCTTGGCATGGTGAATTTTGCCGAGCTTGTTCAAGCAGCAACTGCGCAGCTAAGTTACTCGGAAGAGCAAGTTGATTGGGACGCTCTCGCTATGGTTGCTAGACGCTCAGTTGAGCGTTTATTAGAACTTCATGCTCAAATTACAACACTGGAGTCGGTATCAAATTCAGTGGTTAATCTATCTGCATAAAAAGATTCATCGATCTTGGCCTAGGTCATTAGGCTATTTTGGGTTAAAATAACAGCATAGCTTATTTAACAAGACAGTAATGCCAAAACAGGATCCCTATCTCGATAGAGAACAGCAAAAATACGACAATCCAGTACCTAGTCGCGAATTTATCTTAGAACACATTAAAAGCGCGGCCAAACCACCTTCTTTCTCTCAATTGTGTAACGATTTAAAAGTGCAAGACGAAGAACGTCAAATTGCGCTTAAACGCCGCTTGCGCGCAATGGAGCGAGACGGTCAGCTGCACTTCAATAAATTTAAGTGTTACACCATTCCAAGTGATGATGGTCTAGTCAAAGGCCGCGTTGTTGGACATCGTGATGGTTTTGGCTTTTTAGAAGTGGAAGGCGAACCCAAAGATTGGTTTATCACTAAGTATCAAATGGAGCGTGTGCTGCATGGCGATTGGGTGTTAGCGAAGGCTGGCAGTCGAGGCTCTGGTGGTAAGGTGGAAGCGCGCATTGTGCGGGTACTTGAAAAAGAGCGTGCGCCAGTCGTCGGTCGTTATTTTGTTGAGTTTGGCATGGCAGTTGTGGTGCCAGAAGACCCTCGCATTACTCAAGATATCATCATCGTACCTGGTCAAGAAAATGGTGCTCGCCATAATCAAATGGTGCAGGTAGAGATCACTCAAAGCCCTAGCAAACAAATGAATGCAATGGGTAAAGTACTTGAGGTGCTCGGCGATCATATGGCACCGGGTATGGAAATTGAGGTGGCACTTCGCAATCATGACATTCCTCATGAGTGGCCAAGTGAAGTAGAAGCACAAGTTGCAAATCTTGGTGAGTTTGTTGAAGAGTCAGCCAAACAAGGCCGAGTTGACCTGCGCGATTTACCGTTAGTGACCATAGATGGTGAAGATGCCCGTGACTTTGATGATGCCGTATATTGCGAGCGTAAAAAGTCAGGAGGTTGGCGTTTATGGGTTGCTATTGCGGATGTGTCTCATTATGTCGGCAAAGGCACTGCGCTTGACAAAGAAGCGATTGAGCGTGGTAACTCAGTGTATTTTCCTGAGCAAGTTGTGCCAATGCTACCTAAGGTGCTATCGAACGGTTTATGTTCATTGAATCCGAAGGTAGACCGTTTATGTATGGTTGCGGAAATGACCGTGTCCGAAGCGGGTCGTTTGTCTGGCTACCGTTTTTACGAAGCTGTGATGAACTCTCACGCTCGTCTTACTTACACCAAAGTCCATGCGATTTTACAAGGTGACGAAAAGCTCAGAGCGGATTATCAGCCTCTTGTGCCTCATCTAACTGAGCTCCATAACATGTATATGGCGCTGAAGGCTGCAAGGCAGGAGCGTGGTGCAATTGAGTTTGAAACCCTAGAAACGCGCTTTGTATTTAATGCTCATCGGAAGATTGACTCTATCGTGCCTGTGGTTCGTAACGACGCCCACAAACTCATTGAAGAGTGCATGATCTTGGCGAATGTGTCAGCAGCAAAGCTGTTGGAAAAACACGAAGCCCATAGCTTGTACCGTGTTCATGATGAGCCAGATCCTGAAAGATTGAGCCAATTTAGACAATTCTTGCAAGACTTGGGTATTGAAAGCCAATTACCTAACGATCCGTCGCCAGAGGAGTTGACCCAAGCGCTTGAGTCATTGGGAGATCGCCCTGAAAAAGAATTGATCCAAACTATGTTACTGCGCTCAATGAAGCAAGCGGTATATCAGCCAGAAAATATTGGCCACTTTGGTTTGGCATTAAAAGCCTATGCACACTTTACCTCACCTATTCGCCGTTATCCGGATCTGGTGGTACACCGCGCAATCAAAGGTATTTTACAGCAGCAACAACAGCCAGTAAGTGGCGCTTACATCTACAATGAAGATGAAGTGAAACAACTGGGCGAGCAGTGCTCGATGACAGAGCGCCGCGCTGATGACGCCACTCGTGAAGTCGCTGATTGGCTAAAATGTGAATTTATGCAAGATCACGTTGGCGATGAATTTACCGGTGTGATCTCATCGGTCACCAACTTTGGATTATTTGTGAGGTTAGACGATCTACAGATTGACGGAATGATCCATGTGAGCAATTTAGGGCATGAGTATTTCCACTTTGATGGTGCAAAGCAATGTCTGATTGGTGAGCATAGTCGCACGGTGTTTAGACTCGGCGATAAACTTACTGTTGTGGTTGCTTCAGTTAGCTTGGACGATCGTCGCATCAACTTAGCCTTAGCTGAAGAAGGTCAGCAAGACAGATATGCAAGGCGTCGAAAATCGCCAAAAAGCACAGCAAGTAGTGTTCGTGAGCAGCTAAAAACGGGTAAAATCCCGGGAGCTAAGCGCCGTGACGGTGAAACGTCTGGTCGCGATAAAGATAATAAAGGCGATGACAAAGCCAAAAAGCGCAAAAGAACGACCCCTAAGGGTGAGCTCAAACAGGCGAAAAAGGCAGGCACGCTGAAGTCGAAGAAAAAATCGACGAGTAAAAAAGCCAAAGCGGCAAAGGGCAAAGCAAAACGCCCAGGTAAAAACGAAAGAAATCGTAGCAAAAAAGCGCAATAGATTATAAAGCGGGAGCTTTAACGTGAGTAACGAATTAATTTTTGGCTTTCATTCAATCGAAGCCATTTTGAATAACGCGCCGGAGCGCTTTTTAGAAATTTATGCACTAAAGGGACGTGAAGATCAGCGTTTAAATCAAGTCGTAAACGATGCCCGTAAGTTTGGTATTTCAGTGCAGTTTATGCAGCGAAAAGCGCTTGATAACAAAGCGAATGGTGAGCAACATCAGGGCATTATTGCCAATGTTAAAGCGGCGCGCGCATACAATGAAAAAGATCTTGATGAGATCATTCAAAGAGAAACCACGCCGTTTTTCTTAGTGTTGGACGGAGTTACCGATCCTCATAACTTAGGTGCATGTCTGCGTAGTGCTGATGCAGCAGGTGTACATGGTGTTATCGTACCAAAGGATAAGTCTGCAAAGCTAAACGGCACTGCAAGAAAAGTAGCGTGTGGCGCTGCAGAAACGGTTCCGCTTATCCAAGTAACCAATCTTGCTCGTACGTTGCGTGATATTAAAGAAGCCGGTGTGTGGGTTGTGGGTACTGCAGGTGAAACCGATACAGCTGTTTTTGATGCAAACCTGACTGGGCCTATGGCCATTGTAATGGGCGCCGAAGGCGATGGCATGCGCCGTTTAACTCGAGAGCATTGCGATGAGCTGGTTAAGATCCCGATGGTAGGTAGCGTGTCTAGCTTAAATGTATCGGTTGCGACCGGTGTTTGTTTATTTGAAGTGTTAAGACAGCGCTCAGCACTTTAATCACTTAATAAGCGCCGGCTTTCACGGCGCATCTTCAAAAGTTTTAAGAGCTCGCAAGGTAAACTTGCTCCTACACGATTCTGTCTGAGGCAGGAGCCGATTTATTCGGCGAGCTTTTAAGACCCGCAAAGTCAGCATGCCACACAGGTCTACCTTTGGTAGGAGCCGATTTACTCGGCGAGCTTTCAAAACCCGCAAGGTAAACTTGCCCCACACAGCGCTACCTTTGGTAGGAGCCGATTTATTCGGCGAGCTTTTAAAACCCGCAAGGTCAGCTTACTCTCACACAATTGTACAGGGTATTACCCCATTAAAATCCCTTGCAACTCTCTCAGAGACTCTACGGTATAGGTTGGCTTGATATGGTCGGGGCAGACTTTGCCATCATGCTTTAACCAACAGCTATCAATCCCAAAGCGGTTTGCGCCTAAAATGTCACTCGCTGGTGTGTCGCCAACCATTAATACTTTGGATTTATCAGGGTTCCCCAACAGCGCTAACGTATGCGCAAAAATACTCGGATCTGGTTTTGCTTTACCTACCAACTCAGAGATCACCACTTCAGAAAAACGATCCACAAGGCCGGTATGTTCCAATCTTTTTTGCTGAAGCGCGGCAAATCCGTTGGTAATAATAGCCAAAGTACATTGGCCTTTCAGGCTGTCGAGCAGGGCTTTAGCTCCCGGTAACGGTTGGCAAATTTCAGCCATCGCTGCCAAGAATCCCGCGTTGAGTGTTTCTGGCGCGATATCGAGTTTTTCAGCCCAGCGGCTAAAGCGCGTTACCTGAAGTGTTTTTGCGTCAATTTCACCATTTTGATACTGCACCCAAAGTGACGCATTTAAGCTGTTGTACTGCTCATAGTCCTCGTCAGTGAATACAACGTCATATTGAGTAAACAGCGTTTGTAATCCAAGCTTGGCATTAAAGCTAAATAAGGTTTCGTCAGCATCAAATAAAATATGTGTGTAGTTCGGCATTATAAATACATCTCAGGGTGATTAAAGGGCGCCATCGCGAGCAATAAGGCTTGCGTGTAGCTACTTTCTCTGGTGGCAAGATGGTTGGTTAGTAGACCTATAGCACCGCCTTGTTGCTTGATATTAGTGGTGTTGAACAGGTCATCCATTACATGCCCTAGCTCTTCACCTTGTTCAAGGCGTGTATAGACCGATGCCGGTAGAGGCAAATTACAACTACGGCCGACACTTGTACGACGGTTATCCGCAATGACGACATAAGCAAAAGTAGCTGCACCGTATTCAAATTTGGCAGCACCTCCTTCCATGGCACAATAAAAATCGGCTTGATGATGTTGCTGTAAGTAAGTAACACGATTCTCTGCGCCTTCGCGGGTGGCTTGTTCACCTAAAGGCTGATCCGCAACGAGACTCGGCGCTGAGATACCCTGACAGTCAATTTTTGCATTGGGAAAGTACTGCGCAAAGATGGTTTTTGCAGCATTGATTTTTACTGGGTTTTTAGACCCCACTAAAATGGTAAGCACGTCCATATAACAACTACTCGTGATGCCCTAAAAGGCGTCAGTGTAAAGTGTGATATGGAGCGATGCAAGGAAGCTATTATTCCTTATCAAAACATAAGCTGGGTTAAATCGGTAAATCGACTGGCGCCATATTCTCAAGGGCACGTTTCTTTACTAATAATTCTTTGATAAGTGGAGTCAGTACTAACTCCATTGCCAATCCCATTTTTCCACCCGGCACAACTAACGTGTTTACGCGAGACATAAAGCTGCCTTCGATCATTTGTAAGTAGTAAGGGAAATTAACATCTTCGATGCCACGAAAGCGAATAACCACAAAACTTTCGTCTAATGATGGTATGTCTTTAGCACTGAATGGGTTAGATGTATCGACGGTGGGCACACGTTGAAAGTTAATATGCGTGCGAGAAAACTGGGGAGTAATGTGATTAATGTAGTCATCCATTGAGCGCACAATTGACGTCATGACGGCTTCTTTGGAGTGGCCGCGCTCATTGGTATCGCGAATGAGCTTTTGGATCCACTCAAGGTTGATGATAGGTACCATGCCAATCAATAAATCAACATTGCTGGCCACATCATATTCGGGGGTCACGACACCACCGTGCAGCCCCTCATAAAACAGCATATCGGTGTTTTGTTCTAGTTCTTGATAAGGAGTAAAAGTGCCCGGTAGCTGATTAAATGGCACGGCATCGTCAAACGTATGAAGGTAGCGACGGACTTTGCCATTGCCGGTTTCGCCATAGCTTTTGAATAGACTTTCTAATGCGCCGAAGTCATTGGCTTCTTCACCAAAGTAGCTAATGTGCTTACCTTCTTGCAGCGCTTCGCGACGCAATTTATCCATTTCTGGGCGAGTGTAGCGATGAAAGCTATCGCCTTCGACATAGGCGGCTTTGGTATTAAGACTGCGGAATATGTGTTTTATCGCGCTTGTCGTTGTTGTAGTGCCTGCGCCTGAACTACCAGTAATGGCGATAATAGGGTGTTTGTCTGACATAAATCTGCCTTAGCTTTCATCATCCGTTAATTCGATGTTACGCGAAGCAAAGTTTTTGGCAAGCTTTGCTTGAGGGCGAGTGTTGGGTATCATAGCGGGGTGATATAACTACAATGAAAAATCAAAGGAACGTCCATGCCCATTTCAATGCGTGTGAAGCTCGCAGTTTGTCTATTCGCTTTCGCGTCCTGTTTACCTGCGTATTCAGCCATGCCCAAAAGCCAAATTTGGCTAGCTGAATTAGGTGAACATTTCAGTGCTAAACCAATTACTGAAAACACCGCATATTTTAATCAGCCGCTAGTGACTGATTCTGGGGTTTACTATACCGCGGAAGTAAGCGCTGATGGCAATAGCCAAACGGACCTGTTTTTTTACGACTTGCAAAGCCAAAACACAACCAACCTCACGCAATCCCCTGTCTCCGAATATTCACCCACACTGCATCCTAATGGAAAAGGATTAACGACGATTGTGGTTGAGGGATCCGGTAAGCAAAAACTGTGGTTTTATCCGTTTGATCAGGCGACAAAACCGAGTCGTGTTTTTGAGCATATTGAACCTGTTGGATATCATGCCTGGGGGAGCAACCAAGATCTGATTATGTTTATTTTAGGTGCGACTGAGAGTGCTCCGCATACCTTACAATACACAGATATTAACGGTCATTTACCACAAATTCTTGCTGAAGATATTGGCCGAACTTTGTCTTACAACCGTGCGCGTGACGTGTTTGCTTTTACTTATCAAGTCAATGGTTTGATGTGGTTCGCAACCTACCATAGAGAGAGCGATCATATTCAGCGATTTTTTGCTCTTCCCAGTCAAGTGCAAGATTATACTTGGTTGGATGATAACAAAGTGGCGTACTCATTGGATAACAAGATTTATTACCGAGATTTAAATGCGCCTAAAAAAGTCCACTTATTAAGAAACTTAAGAAGTTACTGTCAGACTTCAATTTCTCGCTTGAGCTTTTTTGATAACAAGCTGGCATTTGTATGCTACCGCCAAGACTGACAATAACAAATTGAGTAGAATGCTCGATGCGATGCGATGCGATGCGTAGACAACAACCATAGGAAGAGATATGACGATTCTTGTAACAGGTGGTGCAGGCTATATTGGCTCTCACACTGTATTAGAGCTGCTACAGCAAGGCAAAAAGGTAGTGGTCGTAGATAATCTAAGCAATTCTCAGCAGACTTCATTACATAGAGTTGCTGAGATAGTAGGAAAGGAAGCGATATTCCATCAAGGTGATATTCTTGATAAGGCATTTCTTGATAGTGTATTTGCGCAATATGATATTGATGAAGTGATCCACTTTGCAGGTTTAAAAGCCGTTGGAGAGTCGGTTCAAAAACCAATCGAGTATTATCAAAACAACGTCCAAGGTACGTTAACGCTCCTTGATGCGATGCGTGACGCCAGTGTATTTAAGCTAGTTTTTAGCTCGTCAGCGACGGTATATGGAGATCCTGCCAGCCTTCCTATTCGTGAAGATTTCCCTGTAGGTGGCACAACTAATCCTTATGGTACGTCAAAACTGATGGTTGAAATGGTACTTCAGGATGTTGCTAAATCAGACCCACGTTGGGCCTTTGCTATTTTGCGTTACTTTAACCCAGTTGGTGCACACGAGTCGGGGTTAATTGGTGAAGACCCAAATGGTATTCCCAATAACTTACTGCCTTACATCTCACAGGTTGCTGTTGGTAAACTGGCGAGTTTAGGCGTCTTTGGCAACGACTATGACACCAAAGACGGCACGGGAGTGAGAGATTACATTCATGTGGTTGACCTTGCTATTGGCCATTTAAAAGCACTTGAGAAAATCGCAGTAGCGGCAGGCACGCATATCTATAACTTAGGTACTGGCAATGGCTACTCGGTACTTGAGATGGTTACCGCGTTTGAAAAAGCAGCGGGCAAAGCTATACCGTATGACATTAAACCGCGTCGCGATGGCGACATTGCCGCCTGTTACGCAGCACCTGAAAAAGCCAAATCTGAATTAGGCTGGCATGCAGAGCGTGGATTGGATGCCATGATGCAAGATACATGGCGCTGGCAAAGCAATAATCCAAATGGGTATAAATAACCTAAACTCGGGATAACAACCAGAGCCTCTGTTGGCTCTCTTCGCCTTTGCCATTTAGGGTAAAGGCGAGGTTTCATTGAACATCATTACGACATCAATCTTAGTTTCATAAAATTGTCATGCCGTTGTCACCTAAACTCGGTTAAATAATCTGGTATAGACCAGTTTAGAGGCAAGTTATGAACAACGATTATTTACTCCTGACGCCAGGCCCACTCAGTACCTCTCACACCGTGAAAGAAGCCATGTTGAAAGACTGGTGCACTTGGGATGACGAATATAACCAAGGTGTAGTGCAAGTTATTCGCAAGCAGCTTTGTGAAATTGCAGTTGCAGATCCACAGTATCGCAGTGACTACAGTGCAACCTTAATGCAGGGCAGTGGTACAGCAAGTGTAGAGGCGGCTATTGGGACTTTTATTCCTAAGTCTGGCACTTTACTGGTTATCAATAACGGTGCTTATGGTGCGCGTATTATTGAGATAGCCAATTATCTAAATATTAATGTGATAGCGCTCAACTTTGTTGAGACCGAATTGCCGCAACTAGAGCAGATCTCACAAGCGCTTGAGCAACACCCCGAGATCACTCATGTAGCAATGGTACACTGCGAAACCACAACGGGGATGCTGAACCCGGCTAAGCGCGTAGCGGAGCTTGCGAAACATCACAACAAAGTAATGATCCTTGATGCCATGAGCAGTTTTGGCGGCATTGAGATGGATATGCATGAGTGGCAAATTGATATTCTCATTAGCTCAGCAAATAAGTGTATTCAAGGTGTTCCAGGTTTTGGCTTTGTGATCGCAAAAACGGCGCTGCTGGTTGCCTCTGAAGGACAAGCACGTTCACTCTCGCTGGATCTTCACGCCCAGTGGAAAACCATGGAAAATCACCATGGTAAATGGCGTTTTACTTCGCCAACGCATGTTGTCAGAGCATTTGCCAAAGCACTGGAAGAATTGGCGCAAGAGGGAGGCGCTTCTGCGCGATTTAAGCGTTACAGCGAAAATCAAAAACAACTCGTTAGCGGCATGAAAGCCCTTGGTTTTGAAGCCTTGTTACCAGAAGTCATGCACTCACCTATTATCACTTCTTTTTATTCACCAAGTGACGAAAGCTATGAGTTTAAGCGCTTTTATGAAGCATTAAAGCAAAAAGGATATGTAATTTACCCTGGTAAAGTATCAAACGCAGATTGCTTTAGGATCGGTAATATTGGCGAAGTATATGCCGCAGATATTAGCGGACTACTTAAAGCTATCGCGGAAGTAAAATACTGGTAAACCGTTAGGGTAAGAGACGCTTTACGCGGCGATGGGTTAAGGGGGTTACACCCCTTTAGTGTCACCTTTCCATAAAATAAGGCATGCATAATTGGAGTCTTCAGCAGTCATTAAAACTGTAGGCTAACTAAGAAAAATCACGTTTTTACCAAATCACAGAACAATCGCTGTGCTAACAGAAGCTAGAAAGTCTCTGGTGTATATAATAAACACCGCGTAAGCAATGGTTCGATTTCCAATATTATAGTTTATTAAAGCTTTCAGTATTCATAAGTTCTCTAGCTTGAGGTTCATCAATTGCGGTAAAAACCAAAGTACTTTCTGTATCTATTGCTTTCAAAGCTAACTTTTTAGCTTTCGCCTCATCATAACTCTTAAATGGCCCTTCCAATATTTTAGACCCTGGGTTGCGACCATCTAGATCAACACACCTAAAGCCAAACCAATATTTCATTATATTCTCCTTGAGCGCCCATGGTGATGCCCTATTGTTTATTAAATCTTGCTTCATTTTTAATCTGGTCGAGTTTAACCTGATTAAATTTAGGGTTGTTAAGTTATTCCAACTTACAAAAAAAGTTCTTTTTGCTGTCTTTCACTCAAGTTACTAAACTTAATTCGCACACCATTCGCATCTACTAGATGAGCTGGGTTTGCACTACACTGTCGTACAAAGAATGGCTTTTCACCCTTCAATGTGATTTCAATTAGTTTTGTTGAAGCATTACAAGCTTTTCCATGTTCTAATACCTTGCAAGCCCCCTTAGAGTCCGCAAAAAACCTTCCTAATACATTTCTACGAAT
The DNA here is from genome assembly GCF_000276645.1 of Pseudoalteromonas sp. NJ631. NCBI lineage: Bacteria > Pseudomonadati > Pseudomonadota > Gammaproteobacteria > Alteromonadales > Pseudoalteromonadaceae > Pseudoalteromonas > Pseudoalteromonas sp. NJ631. The sequence continues at coordinate 286,445 of NZ_AKXJ01000003.1, read as the reverse complement.
ACCATTTTTAACCAACCTATAAGAGGTAGGTATAAGCGGAAGTGACACTAAGCCACCAATAACAGTAAACGCTGTATTCACAACCTCTATTGAATTGCCATCAATAAGGCATGCTGTTGGGCCGAGCCTTTTATTATGTGATCGCTGATACTTATGATTAATTTCATTCTTATGACTTATTCTCATATTTTTATTCCAACGGTTCAATTATTCAAAGTAATGATAATAGAAAATGTCACCATATCCCCAAACCAGAGTACCAATAATTGCAAAAGAGAAAGCGAAAATGTGAGCAACAAAATACATTATCTTAAAAGTTCTTTCGCCACCTTGTTCGTTTGCTTTATCTCTATCATCATTCTCCATCTTTAAAATTTTTATAACTCCAAATTCAAGTATGATAGCTAAGCAAACTAAAGCTGCACCACTTCGTTGAAACCAAATTTTAGGTTCATCTTTATAAGTTTCAGCCATGCTAACAGTGCGAATCATGGACTCACCAACAAAATTTAATAAATAGTAGATAATGTATATCGCGAATATAGTTACAAAAAAACGAATTAAGAAACCAACGCGAACTGTTGAAATTTGTTCCTTTATTTTTTCTTTACTCATAGCTGATGATTATTCCACTATTGGCTTTATATTAAGGGATTTGTATTGTGCCAGTTCAGCATAAAGTTTACACAGCCCTGGGCATCAACATCACTAATAACAAAATCATGCTTACGGTAAAAACTATGCACTTGATAATCATCACTGGCAGTATTACCCCAAAGTGCAGTTACCTGGTATCTATAGGCTACCGCTTTAACCCAATGGATTAGCTGGCTTCCTATACCTTTTTGCCGATCATCCAAGTCGTGAATCATCAAATCGCAGATTCTTAGTCGATTGTTTCCAACTGACCAAGCCAGATACCCAACCTCCCTGCATCCCTCATGGACTGTAATGCGTCCCTCAGCTCCCCAGTCAGTAACTTTAAACTCCATTTCATATTTTTCTAAAATCATCTTCCTCTCCAGACATTACTTTTAGACCCGCCATTTCAATATCTTATTTACGAAGACCGAAAGATTTTTCTCTAAGCTCTCCAAGTGTTGTTTTGTAGCTTAACTTTAAGGTTGTTCTTCTCAGAACATTTTCAATCCTTGTAAATTTCTTTGAATCGGGAACTTCGAGTGATATTTCCAAAAAATTTGCTTTATCGCTAGATCTGAGTGCTTTCGGTGTGCTGTATTGCATAATAAAATCACGTGAACTGTCTGTCGCTTTTTGCATGAAAGACCTGAACGTTAACATACCTATGACTTCAAATTTTTCATCTGAAACAGACTCTTCCCAAATAAGACAATAAACAATATCAATAGCTGCGCCAGGTCCTGAATTTACAAGTTCCAGTTCATAATGGCTTTTTTCCCTATCTATAGTTATCATTGGGTGCAGATAAGGTTCCGCTTGTATAGCTTTTTGTTGCCTTTGTTCTTTAAGGCCAAAGTAAGCAAAACCTGCTGTAACTGTTAAACCAATAGATGCGACTATATCACTAAAATCAATGGTTGTTCTTCTTAAGTAAACAGAAATAGAGTCCTCTAGTGACACTCCAAGTAAAAAGCCTATAAGAATTAAACTTAAGCACACCAAAATATAGAATGTATTAGTTTTTACGATAGTGGGCGTGTGATCTTCCATGCTTTGGTACTTATTTTTCATTATTTTATTCAGTGTTACTTTTTGTTAGGTAAATATATATCAATGAATTGCTTCTTCGTTAAAATACGTTTTTGCCCATCCTTCTCGAAAGTCACTGAATCATATGGTGTATTTATTTTAAAACCATCAAAACCAAGAACGTAAGCCATAACTTGTAACTTTTTGTCTTTCATTTAATGTCCTGTTACTTTAACTCTTGAATACACGTTGTTAATAGCGTCTGATAGCTGCAACAAATTACCGTTATATTTATCTGTCACAACTTGTCTCGATGCGTAGCCAAACAAATCAGCCACCACACCATGATCAACGTCTTTTGCTAAGTGAATAATTAGCGAGTCTTCAAAGGTTTTCGCGGTAGCCCAATCAATACCAGCTTTTTTAAGTAATGTGTTTACTTTGGTTCTTAGGTTTGTTGGTTGCATGTTAATGCCGCTTTTGACTACTCGTTCGCTCATAGCAAATTCATTAAGTCGATCATTGAGTAATGCAGGGGCGTATTCACTAAAACCCCGATAAGTACCCAAGTTGTGCTTGTACTGCGCTGGCACTTCTTGCTTTTCGTACCAATCGAGATAATGTTCAAGCGACTGACAAAACACTTCTGGCACTTCGATAATACGGTCTTTTTTGTTTCGGCTGTAGGCCGCTGGCAAAACCCATCTACGATACACTTCGCCTTTATCATTTATTAACTGGTGCAGCTTTAATAAATTATGCTCTGTAAGCGATAACGGAACGTAAGCAAGCTGGCTTATTAGGTATTTATCTTTAAGCGCAAACTTGCCCATACACGCCTTTTTGAAAAGCGAATCTATGTCACTATCTACGAATATCTGCCTTAACATGTATATTGTTGCATAAGCCTTTCAATAAATTTATGCAATATAGATTACATCATTCGAGTGCAATAACAAGACTGCTTAACTAATAAAGATGGTTCAATATTGGAATAGTCATTTGGAGTGCAAAGGCTTAATCAGCCTTTGCAATTTGATAGACTAAATTTAATTGAAGAATGCCTCTAGCAGCTCTCGGATCAACCAAGAAGCTATTCCTTGCTTGAAACCTTTTTGAAAGTCATTTTTCGTTGTTTTGTTATCACTAGTTTTTTTGTTGCTAATTTTGGACATCTTACGACTCCTATATTTATTTTTATATGATCCTAGAGCCACCATCTACTTCAATACTTAAGCTGTGTACTAACACTAAAAAAAACCATGTTGGACATAATGTTGAATTAGAATGAATATGGAATTTCACGCAGCAGAAAACCGCAATTCTTTAGTAAGACAGCAGTAAAAATATAAACATGAGATTGGTTTTTCTAGGAGTGAATGAAACGACTTATTTATTTTAGTTTTTGTCGATTCATAATTTCATTATAACATAATGAGAATTATTTGCAATAATGCTTAATTTCTTGCATACAAGAGTATTCCACCACTAACTCGCATTTAGACGTAGAATATAGAATTAATGAAGGTGTTTTTGACGCGGCAGTAGCTCTGGAAAGGTTGTCGTGCTAAAGCACGACCTACGGGGTACACCCTCAACAATCATTTCTATGGCGTCATGGAGCTGATATTTAATATGATGATTATGTCGCACCATGCGACGATATATGCGAAAAGGTTGTCGTGCTAAAGCACGACCTACGGGTATGGGTTTACACGCCTTCAACAATCATTTCTATGGCGTCATGGAGCCAATATTCAATATTGTAATCCACTAATGCTTGCTCGGCGTCATAGCGGGCGCGCAGTACCTTTAAACAAGGTGCGCCGCTGTTCTTTTCTAATTTTTCGGCAATATCATCGGGTAGTACGGTGACGCTTATCACGCACTGTTCAAAGCTGACGTCAACTTGGTAGTGGGTCGACATCACTTCTGTGATAGAACCATCCAGCGGTTGGTTGTGTAAGTCGGCAAAGCGCTCGGCCGCACAATAGATCTGTTCCATCATTATTGCACGATCATCTAACGCGCGTACTCGAGTTAATTCATACACAGGCTGGCCGTTAAAATGAGAGTGGCTAAACTCAGGCTCAGTGGAAGGAGTATTAATTGCCACTACTTGAGTTGTTGGTGTAAAGCCTTGTTCAACGGCAAGGTGGTTAAAGTTCACTTTTTTAGCTGGATGCCACTTGAGTTTTTCCGGCGTGACAAACCAGCCGCGACGCTTTTGGCTAAAGATAAGTCCTTCGGCTTCAAGTCGTGCTAGGGCTTCACGGACGGTGATCCGTGTTGAGCTAAATGTTTCTTGCAGCGCACGCTCTGAAGGCAACTTGGCACCGGGTGTCATGCTGCCAGCGGCTAGCAGCGCTTGGATATGGTTTCGAATACGTTGATAAAGCAGCATAATTGAGTCGATAAAACCTTTTGTGACAAGCTTACTATCGTTTTATGACAGGATAAATATTTATAATTTGAGACTTGTAAACTCAGATTGGCCTAACTCGCCAAATAGGCTTCTATCTGGCTAAACCAATAGCTACTCGGCAAAACGGCTAAACTCTGATCTTTCCCTAAATCATCAAAACGACGCAGCGCGATAATAGCGTCCAATTCAGGTAGCTTGGAGAATGCCGCAAGTTCTTCGCAGCTCATCTTTCCGCCTTGTCTTGTTAGTGTTAATTGGCTGGCTGGAGAGAGGGTTTGGTAATACTCCTCATCAATACTGACGAGATAGCGTTTCGCATCTACGTGTTTGCGCACCAGTATTGTCACCGCGGGGTCAAAACCAAGTTGAGTTAAATGATCTGCCCCTAAATCGCCATGATTGCTATATCCTTGCGGGGTAAAGTCGGGGTTATGCTGAGACTGGGCAACAAAATGGCCAATATCATGTAAAAATGCAGCGATTTGTGTTGCTTGATCATAACCACTTTCTTTCGCGAGGGTGGCGCATTGCTCGGCATGGCAAATTTGGCTACATGCCTCGTCATAGGTGGCATGACCATATTGCTCGAATAGCTGTTTTATTTGTGCAATGGCATTCACTTTATATACTCCTGCTTTACGTTCGAGTCTAATTTTGCTGCGCTGCCACTAAGCTTACTTAGCCAAACATCGAGTTTACGCGGTGGCGTGTTGTTATCCTCTGCGCTTTCTTTACGGCGAATGGCATTTCTCACCATGAAGGCCCCCGCGGTGCGAAATGGCTCGACGGGAAACTGTTTAAGCGTTTGGTTGACCAAGGCGCAGTGACGCCAGTCGTTATGTTGATTAAGCAGTAGACTCGCTAAGATTTGTCCACCTAAATAGGATTGCACCACGCCGTTGCCCGAGTAGCCACTGCCATAAAACACATTAGCTTGACCATATAAATGACCAAAGAAAGGCATGCCTGACACACTTCGGTCTGAGGGGCCGGTCCAAGTTCTGTCTATTTCGAGCTGGTGATGTGCAAAGAAATGGCTAAATGAGCGTTCAAGAATCGCTTGATAACAGCTAGCACGGTGAAAGGTGTCTCTCACTTGGTTATTGAAACTAAAATAATTCCCGCCTTTGCCAAGCATTAATCGACCGCTTGAGGTGGTACGGTAGTAATTCACAAAAATGCGTGCATCAATCACCGGCGCACCGTGGTTCAGCCTCATTGCTGCAAGCTTTTCAGGTGCTGGTGTGGTGATCGCCATATCGCTCGAAACCAACACTACGCTGCGAGAAAACTGCGGCAATAAGCTTGGCAGCCAAGCGTTAATCGCAAATACCAGCTGATTGGCTCTGATCTGGCCTTTGTCAGTGGTAATGGTTAGCGTGTCTTGGCCTTGGTGCTTTAAGTAGCGGGTGTGTTCAAATACCTTGACCCCAAGTTTTTTTGCCACCTTCATCAGTCCACGCACAAGCTTGGCGGGTTGAACGCTACCCCCGTGGGGGGAGTAAATTCCAGCAAGGTTAGCATTAGAGCCAGTGGCTTGTAACTGCGCTTTATCCAGTGTTTGCCACGCATTAAGCTGGTGTTGGTCGAGTAGGGTGGTAATGGGGCCAAAGGCACTACGCTGGCTGTGATTTGAAGCCGTATAGTAAGTACCATCAACGCGGCAATCACATTCAATCCCGTGTTTACTGGTAAAGGCTTTAATGTCATGAACGGCCTGCTCTGACTGACGCACTAAAAAGCAGGCTTGTTCTAAGCCAAACGCTTTAATTAAGCTGGCAAATTTAGTCGACCATGTCAGCATGGCTCCGCCGTTACGACCCGAGGCGCCTTGTCCACAGAGGTCTTTTTCAATAATGGCGATATTCAGCTCAGGTTTTTGCTTTTTCAGCGTTATGGCTGTCCAAAGGCCAGTAAAGCCGCCACCTATGATACAAACTTGGGTATCTAACGCGCCATGAGGCGGCGAGCTTGCTGCGGCTTCAATATCGGCTTGAGTGATTGCTTCATCAAACCAAAAAGGCTGAAAGCGCATTACGGGCGCTCTCCACGGGCGATACGAGCAGAAATATCCACCAAGACCATTTCGATGTCGGCTAGTGAATCAATCACATAGTGCGCACCGGCTTCGCCAAGCTGCTGATAAGCACTAAGGGAACGTGCACTTTGCTCTTCGTGACCGAGTGCCATCCATTCTTCTTCACTGAGCCCCACCGCATTACCCGTTAAAGCAAGTCCAACGGTCCACATGCCGGCATTTAATCCCTCGCTTATTCCCGGCGCGGAGTCATCGACTTTTACGCACCCAGACACACGATTAATGCCAAGTCGTTGTACGTTTTCTAACGCCATCCAAGGGCCAGGGCGAGAGCCCGCCGCACATTCATCACTGGCAACCACACAATCTGGCTGATAACCATAGTCGGCCGCGGCTGGTACTAGCACGTCCATCACAGGCTTAGGATACCCAGAACAACTGCCAATCTTAACGCCTTGTTGTTGTAATCGTTTGATCACCGCAAGCACGCCCGGAATGGGGGCTGCTCGGTCGGCGACTTTTGCCTGTTGGAGCGGCATAAAGGTTTGATAAATATGGTCAACATCCGCCGTACTCGGTGGCTGACCAAATTGGGTTATCCAGCGGGTGCGCACGCTCTCCATTTGTAGCAAGGTATTAATGTGATCCCATTTGCCCATTCCCATCGGACCGCGCGCTTCAGCTAAGGAAATATTAAATTGATACGCTTGCTTAAATGCTTCAACAAAAATACTGGTAGGGGCAATCGAACCATAGTCGACCACAGTACCTGCCCAATCCAAAATTAACGCTTCAATGTGTTTCATGTTGCAAAGACTCCTAGCTAGGAAATATGTGATGAAAGTGCCGTGGCGCGTAGTTGCGTTGACGTCTTACGTGGTCGCTTTAATTTCACGGCAAAATAAATAATTGAACTCACTACGAGGGCGCTTGCGATAAACGCCACCCAGTAGCAGGCCATGGTAAAAAAGTGCAGCCAACTGAGCTCAGGTGTGGCAAAAGTTTTATAGAGCAAAATGCCCACTGAGCCGATGTAGCCCGCCGAATCCGCCAGATAAATTAAAAAACCTGCGTTCGCAGTCGAGCCAACCGCTGAGATCATGCGGTCAAACAAAAAGCAGTTATAGGGGATATAACTGATATAAAGACCAGCTCCCAGCAGTACCATCCACGTTTTAGGATCGAGACTTTGGGTTTGGTATAAATACGTACTGCCAGCCAGCAGTAAAGCCCCGAGTAAGACAAAGCCATGATTGGCAAAAAATGCGATGCGGTTATTTTTAATTAACACCAAAGCGGCAAGCGCAATGAGCACGATAAAGGCGATGCGGATCCCGGCATAAGCAAAAATCGCGGGTTCTTGCCCATAACCTAAGGCCTGCCAGATCTCGGCTGAGAAGTTATCTCTAAAGTCACGAAAGCCGGTAAAGAGTAAAAAGCTAAGCACCAGTACGGTTATTCCAAACCAATACTGTTTAAAAAACGCCAGCCGGGCTTTGCCATCCATTGGCGCGCGCTTTTGTCGTAATTGTTCATCTTCTTGTGTAGGTTCAGGAATACTATTAAGGCAAGCTACGCTAAGTACAAGCAGCGGCAGAAAAATCGCTCCGGTTGCCGCTGGCATCCACAGTTCAGGCACATTGAGTTCACTCACCAGCCATTTGCCCACGGTTCTGACCAATCCAGAGGCAAGAATAAAAGTCACGCTGAGTACCGCACCTAAGATTTCGGTGGTTTTACGACCTTCTAAAAAGCTAAAAACCAAGCCCCAGATCATCCCAAGGGAGAGGCCATTGGCAAATAGCCAAACCAGATTCCAGCCCGTGGGAGTGATGGCAAATAGCACCAGTGCGAGCTCGGCGGCTAAAATCATACCCAAAATCGCACGGCCGCGATAATGATGCTGCATTTCAGCAATCACTTTAACGCCGATAAATTTCGCGCATAGGTAGCCAAATACTTGCGATAAAATCAGGGCAATTTTAAAGCTAACAACCCAGCTCGGATCATCAAAGGCTTCATAGGTATTGACCGAAAATGGCTTACGAAAGGCGTACATACAAAAGTAAGTCATAAATGCACTGGTCGCGGCAAATAGCACAAAGCCGATACCTTGGGCGTCTTTTAGCCAGCGCGGGCGGGCGTTAAATAGGGTGATCTGCAACATCATAGGATCCTCGGTAATTCGATGGCAATCCTTCGTGGATTGCCCGTCAACCGGTGTATACCAATCGGCTTAATCAAGTGAATTGGTATTAAAATTGGTAGTTAATGCCGACCATGCCGCGGATACCATAGTATTCCACCTGTAATGGACGACCTTGCTCACCTTGGTAGTACTGCAATGCTTCATTGGTGAGGTTACTTAGCTCTAGGTAAACTAACGTTTGTTCGTTAAGTTGGTATGACGTTGTAAAGTCGACGCTGGTATTGGCGCCATAGTAGCTATCCGATTGGCTATCGCCACCGTGCTCTTCGATATAAGCACCTTTATGATTAAGCGCTATTCGAGCTGCAAAGCGGGTGTCGTCGTAATACAGCGTAAAGTTGTAAAGCTCATTGGCCTGACGTGGAATGGCAACCTTTTCTGTGCGCTCTGGAATTTGCATTTCAGAATCCATAAAGGTCGCATTGGTCATTACCCCAAAGTTGCTCAACCTGTCAGAAATAAAACCAAGGTCGCGGTTAAATGCCAGCTCAATACCCGCAAGCCAAGCGCTATCGCCGTTTTCAGGACGGATGATGGTCACGCCTTGCTTGTTGTTGTAATTGCCAACGCTGGTGGCTTGGAAGATTGGGTCTTGGATATCTTTGTAGAATACCCCCGCAGAGACCAAACCAACGCGGTCAAAGTAATGTTCCACCATCAAGTCGAGATTATTTGAGTAGGTAGGGTCGAGCGCTGGGTTTCCTGAATTAAGCTGGTTGTCCTGCTCAAGGTAAGTTGCGCCTGGTGTTAACGAACCAAAGTCAGGACGGGCAAAGGTGCGAGTTAGTGCGAGGCGATAATTGGTATCGTCATTGGCACGATAGGTAACATGTAGTGCAGGTAATATTGACCAATAATCATTGCTGTTGGTGGTATCAACAACTTTGTCTTCGTCGGCTAAATAAGTGTAACCAGACACTTCGGTATCGGTGCGGGTAACGCGTAAGCCACCTAATACTTCCCAGTTGTCGCTGGCTTGGTAAGTTGCCATACCGTAGAGCGAGGCGTGGGTTTCTTCAACATCGAAGTTTCTGCCCAGCGCTCCACCGTTGCTGATGAGTGCTGATTCACCCGCATCTAGCTTGAACTTATTGCGATTTTGCGTCCAAAACTGAGCAAGAGCATCGGTGGAAGCCACCTGTGACAACTGCGTGCGATAATCAAACTTGGCTTCGCTTAAGTAATCGCTGCGACCGGGTTGATCGCTTAAGGTAAAGTCTGCAAGCGTTGGCGCTGCGCCATATTGTTCGCTGTCCCACGCGTAAAACTCATCGGCAAAGTCAGCTTTACGGACTTTGTCACGGTATTTTGCCCCAAATTTAACGGCTAGCTGGTTATTGTATTGCCAGTCAAAGTCGGCATTGGCCACCAGTCTGTCTTTTTCGTTGACGTAGACCTTGTATAGCTCAACCCAAGACAATCCCATTTTGCTCGGATCGAGTGTAAAACCCGAGGGGAAGTGATTGCTAATGGCGTTCCAAGGATCGCTGCCGCCGTCTACTTGGTTGTAGGCATAATTTTTACCGGTATCGCGGTCTTCAAGTCCAACATATCCTACCTCTTTTTGATCAAAACGAGCGACAAAATAGCTGTTGTCTTCACTGTTGGGTTTGTCGCCATAGCGAAACTCATTTTCGTACGTGGCTAGTTGCCAAGAGAGCGTCTTATCAAAGCCAAAGTCGTGTTCACCTGCAATTTCAAAGCCTTGCATTTCGGTGATGAGTTCGTTGCGAATATGCTGCAGCTCAGCACGGTCTTTATCAAAACGTAGCCTGTGTTTATAGTGGGTTTCATCGTCAATCAGTGTGCCATACAGCGCGCTGGCGCTGAGCGTGCCGTTTTCAAGTTGATATTCCAGCGAGCCATTTAAGCCATAAGTTTCACGGGTTCCCGTATAATCACGCAGCTCTAAGCGATAAATACCCAAGCCATCGTTACCCCGGCGTGGCTCATAGTTATCGGTTGCCCAATCTCGCTGCCAAGCTGTGGCATTAATGATAAAACCTAGCTTGTCGTCGAGTAGACGGTCGCCGTACACTACATTGGCAGAATAGTTTGTGCCATCGGCCAGTTCGTTTTGGCCCACAGCAAAGTTGGTTTTGAGGATAAAATCATCAGCGCCTTTTTTGGTCACGAAATTAACATTACCGCCAATCGCATCACCTTCCATGTCAGGGGTGATAGCCTTAGACACTTCCACAAATTCAATCAATTCGCTTGGAAAAAAGTCGAACGCAGTAGCACGGCTGGTGGTCTCCTCTTCAGCAGTTGGAAGGCGGTTACCGTTGATGCTGGCCGAACTCCATTGTGACGGTAAACCACGCACTGCAACAAAACGGCCTTCACCTTGGTCACGCTCTATCGACACACCTGGAATACGTTGCACGGCTTCAGCGGCATTTCTATCTGGTAACTTACCAATCCCATCGGCAGAAATGATACTTTTGATATTACTGGCATTTTTTTGGTTATTTGCTGCGGCCATTTCGCCACGGAAGATTTGCCCAACTGTGACCACTTCTTCCATCGCTTGTTGATGGTTTAATAAGATTGGAGACAATGTAGTGACTTTGCCATCAGCCACTTCTACCTGTAGTTCAGTTTCCTGATAACCCATATACTTCACGACTAAGGTGTAGCGACCGGCATCCAGTTTTGGCAGTTCAAAGCGACCACGATAATCAGACACAGTGGATACATCTTGGCCTTTTACTGAGATAACAGCGCCAGATAGATTACTTTGTGGGTCTTTTACAACACCAACAAGTTTACCTGTCGCAGCATATAAGCTGGGACTGGTGGCGAGTAACACGGCAGCAGCGATTTGGGTTAGTTTTTTCATTGCTCTTTTCTCAAAAGTTTGGGTTAAGTTTTCTGGTCTAGTCCAGTTTGTTGCAGATAGAGTAATGACGGTTTTTTACATTCCGATGACACAAAGGTGAAAAATTAACTAGCATCTACTGCTCTTTGTTGTTTGATTCGCTTTTTAGGAGATAGGAGGATGTTGTTAGATGTTTGGCTTAACTGAATAAGATTTGTCATACTCGCGTTATCAGCAGCAGGTTTTCAGTAAAGGAATAGCAACGTGATTTATGCTTTGATTGCGGCGATTGGACTTTCTCTTTTTATCTATAGCATCACAGCTCGACAATTAGATAGGGCGGAGCTCACTGCACCTATGTGGTTTGTGCTAACGGGCGGGGCGATAGGCTTTGTGCTTGGTAATATTAATGGGGGGCAACAAGCTTTAGCGGTAGATATTAATGGCTTACAGACTTGGTTGCCGATTATTGAGCTAACGCTTGCGATTTATTTATTTTCCGATGCTGCAAAAACGCGATTACGGGTGTTATCTCACAGCTTCCAGTTACCGGTTAAGTTGTTACTCGGGCTGCCATTAACTATGGTATTTGGCGCTTGGGTGGCCCATGAGCTGTTCCAGTTATCTTGGTTGGCTTGCTTTTTAATTGCGGTGATCATCACCCCAACCGATGCTACTTTATGCAAAACCTTCATTCAGGATAAGTCTGTGCCCACCAGATTACGTGAGGCAATTAATGTGGAAAGTGGCTTGAATGATGGCCTGTGTATTCCGGTATTTCTGTTTTTACTGGGGGTATTAGCTGAGCGAATGCAAGCGACGACTGAATCATTTGCTTGGATTTTTATACGGGAAGTGGGGATTGCACTCGTTGTCGCGGGGTTACTGACTGGAGTGATCATTTGGTTACTTAAACGCGCCTATCAACATCATTACTTTGCGTCTAAAACCAGCCCTTTTCTCTTTGTTGGCATCGCTTTTTTAGTTTTCTCGGTAACCCAAGCTCTGCATGGCAGCGGCTTTATTGCTGCATTTGTCAGCGGTTTGCTGTTTGATAAATATTATCGTGATGAGTTTAAAGATCAGCTTATCGAAGAAGGGGAGCATCTCGCCGAATTTGCGGCTTTTATGATCTGGATTGTGTTTGGTTTGTCGGCCAGTGTAGTGCTGTTAAATGTTACCCAATGGCAGGTTTGGGTGTATGCAGTGTTAGCAACCGCCTTGTTTAGATTGATCCCGGTATTCCTTTGTTTGTTAGGTGGTGCACTGACAACCAAAGAGCGCTTTACGTTAGCTTGGTTTGGCCCCAAGGGATTGGCTTCGGTGGTGCTCACCTTAATGCTACTCAGCGAGGAGTTGCCAAATGGTTTGCAAATTACTCAAGTGGCAATGGCAACGGTGCTGTTGAGCATTTTTGTATTTGGATTATCCAGTCGACCCATTTCTAAATTATTTACCAGTGCTTCTGGTCGAGAGTGATTACTCTAAATCACAATTGGTGTAGCGTGTGATTTCGTATCTTAGTTGTACTGTTATATTGTAACTTATTGTGAAATAAAATATTTTTTGTCACTTTGTTGAAATAAAAAAGTCATGTAACGCGCCTAGACTGTGCCCGCCTTACAGACAAATATTACGTTTCAGGAACAGTACAATGAATAAAAAGTTACTTACAGTTGCTATCTCTGCAATTCTACTTACCGCGTGTGATGACGATACAAAAACCGTTGAGGTGATCAAAGAAGTTGAAGTCATCAAAGAAGTACCAGTGCAAGAAGTGACACAAGTAAAAAATGTGATCCTTATGATCGGTGACGGTATGGGACCACAGCAAGTTGGCTTACTTGAAGAGTATGCTCAGCGCGCGCCAAACTCAACTTATAAAAACAAAGGCAATCAAACTGCGCTGTCTAAACTTGCTGCGGGTGGTCATTTAGGCCTTTCCATGAACGCACCACATGGCGCGACTGGCAGTCTAGTGACTGACTCTGCTTGTTCGGCAACACAATTAGCAACCGGCCTTGCTGCAGGCTCAGAAATGATAGGCCTTGATGCCGATGGCAATAAAGTAGCGACTATCTTAGAAAAAGCCAAAGCCGCAGGTAAAGCGACGGGTCTTGTTTCAGATACGCGTATTACGCACGCGACGCCTGCTGCATTTGCTGCCCATATGCCGCATCGTTCATACGAATCTGAAATCGCTGAGCAATTAGTTCGCTCTGGCAGCGTTGACGTGATGTTATCTGGTGGCGCTCGCGTATTTGTACCAAAGAGCACGCCTGATAACGCTGAAGTAAAAGCACAACTTGACGCGCTTGGCATGCCTAGCAGCGTATACAAAAAATCAAAACGTGGCGATGAAACTAACCTAGTTGTTGAAGCAAAAGAGCAACATGGTTATGGCCTTGCTTTTGATAAAGCACAATTAAGCAGTTTTGAAGGCGAAAAAGTACTAGGCCTATTCGCAAACTCTGGTATGAGCGATGCAATTGCTTACAAAGCTTGTCAACAAAGCAACAGCTGTACTCAGCCTTCATTAAAAGAAATGACGGTGAAAGCGCTTGATATCTTGTCTAAAGATGAAGATGGCTTTTTCTTGATGATTGAAGGCGGTCAAATTGACTGGGCGGGTCACGCAAACGATGCAGGTTGGATGTTAAACGAGCTGCTTAAATTTGATGAAGCCGTTGAAGCTGTTCATGAATGGGTAAAAGACCGCAACGATACACTAGTTGTTGTGACTGCAGACCATGAAACGGGTAGTTTTGGCTTTAGTTATTCAAAGCATGAGCGTCCTGAAGCACAAACGCTGTCTGGCGATGGTATGTACGTAAATGGTGTTGCTAAAGAATATCATCCTAAGTTTAACTTTGGCCCACTTGCGCAACTAGACAAGCTTTACGCGCAAACAGGCACTTTCTTCGATATTCTTGCTGAAGCTGCGCCTGATGAAGCCTATGAGAATGTATCGGGTCCAACTTGGAAAGCGACCATTGAAGATATGACGGCTTACACCGTGACGCTAGATAATGCAGAGAAGGTTGGTCAAAGTGTCTATGACGATAAAGATGCAACGATGATCCCTGCGTTTGAAGACTTTAGTGACTTCTACGTATACGCCAAAGAAGACTACACTGGAAAAATCGCTCGCGCGATTGCCTCAGAGCAAAGCGTAGTGTGGGGTACTGGTACGCATACGGCTGCGCCAGTACCGGTTTATACTTTCGGTCCTGCGGGCGTAACTAAGCAGTTCTCAACCATGCAGCACCATGTGGATGTTGCAAACAAAATGATGACTGCACTTGGTTTAACTGAATAAACCAAGCACCTAGATTTAAGTAACTTCAGTTAAGCCACAGCAATGTGGCTTTTTTCCGTCATTAAGGTCAGAAACTCGCGTTGTGGTAGCGGTTTTGAATAGTAATAACCTTGACCAAAATCACATCCAGCCTGTTTTAATAGCTGATGCTGGGTCGCGGTCTCAACGCCTTCAGCGATGACTTTTAAGCCAAGGCGGTGGGCCATCAAAATAATGGTTTCACACAGGGTTAAATCGTCTGCATTGGTTGCGATGCCATCGACGAAGCGCTTATCAATTTTCACAAAGTGACAATCTAATTGTTTCAGATACGCAAGTGACGAGTAACCCGTGCCAAAGTCATCTAACGCAAATTGAAAACCTTGTTGCTTTAACCGTTCAACTCGTTGTTTAGTGCGGCTATCATTGTGCATCATCATTCCCTCCGTAACTTCTAAAACCACGTGCTCAGCGGGGATCGCAAGCGTCGTGAGTTTGTCACTCCAGCTTGCTAAGGTGCAATTTTTAGCGGCAAATTGGACCGGTGACACATTGATGCTAATTTGTGTTGCATGGCCTAAGTGCTGTAGTTGCGTCAACGTGTCAACAGACTGAGCAAAGGCTAAATCTCCAATATGGTGAATGAGCTGGGTTTCTTCGGCTAACGGAATAAACTCAGCGGGACTCACCATGCCTTGCTCTGGGTGTCGCCAGCGGATCAAGGCCTCGGCTTTGGCGACGCGATTGTCGTCAAGTGACACGATTGGCTGGTAGTGCATTTCAAATTGATTGTTATGCAGTGCAGTGCGAATACCTTTGAGCATTTGCATTCTAGATTCCGCGACTTTGCGTAAGGTATCGTCAAAAATCACATAGCCATTGCGACCTTGTTGCTTTGCTCGATACATTGCTTGATCGGCGGCCTTTAATAGGGCTTCTGCACCATTACCATCTGTTGGTGCGGTGGCAATCCCCATACTTGCTGTGATATGGCACTGCTCATCTTTGATCTCAAATGGTTGTTTGAGTGCAGATTGGATCTTGGAGGCCAATGCTTTGCATGTTGTTTTGTGTTCATCATCTTCCAACACAAAGACAAACTCATCACCTCCAATGCGAGATAAAAACGCATGCGGAGCCATACTCTTCAAACGTTGCGCGACTAACTTTAAGAGTAAATCACCGTAATAATGGCCTAAAGTGTCGTTAATATCCTTGAAGTTGTCGAGATCGAGTAACAGCACGGCGGTTTGTTGTTGTCCGCTGGCAACCTGCTTTTTTAAGTGCTTTTTAAGTCCTACACGGTTGTGAAGATCGGTTAATTCATCAAAATGTGCTTGTTTCCAGATCAGCGCATCTTTACGCTTAACTTCGGTAATATCGGTGAAGATCGCGACGCGGCGATAGATCTCACGGTTGCTATCATAAACGCTATCAATAGTTAGCCATTCGGTGTAGAGCTCGCCATTTTTCTTACGGTTGACAATCTCACCTTGCCAACGGCCATGTTCGTTAAGCTGCTGCCACATTAACTCGTAAAAGCTACGGTCGTGTTGACCCGACCCCAACATGGCAGTGGACTTACCTAGCACCTCTGAGCGTGAGTAACCAGTTACACGCGTAAAGGCTAGGTTGACGTCCAAGATAAAGCCATTGGCATCCGTGATGATCATGCACTCACTACTATTGTTGTACACCAATGCTGCAAGGTTTAATGCCTCTTCTTGATGCTTACGTTGGCTAATATCGCGGAAAATCAACAACGCCTGAGGGTGTGATTCAATGGCGCACAGGCGACATTCAACCACTTGATTGCTGGTTGGAGAAAACTCAAGTTGCACATAGGTTTTATCGTTTAGCAGAGCAAGTTCTGCTCGGATCCGCTTATAGATATGTTCTGGGAGCAACTCTCTAAGCGTTTGTGCCTTATCGGTATAATCACCATAGCGAGATAAGATCTGAGCCTGCTGATCTAATCGCACATAGCTATCGGGGAGTGCATTAATCAAGGCTTTTACAACGGCAAGCCTATGATTTGCATTGTCTTCAGCGGCTAGGCGTGTTTGCGCCATATGAGCAAAGCGCTCGGCGATATGCTCAAATTCACTGGGTACTTTGGTTGCGTCAAAACGGGGATCTTGCTTGCCCGATTCAAGCTTTGCAATAGCATGCTTGAGTGCACTAAGCGGTTTTAAAAGTTGTTGCTTTAGTTGCCAATGGGTTTGCCAAAACAAAATGCACACAAGCACAAAGAAGATCCCTAAAAAGAGTGCAAATCGCTTATCTATACTGCTCAACTGGGACTCAAAGTCGAAACTAAAGTAGATTTGTAACGCTCGGTTGCTGTTATTGAGTGATTGCTTTACATACACCAAGCGATTGCCTTCAGGGGTGTTGAGTAGTGTCGCCTGTGTGCTTAAATTGCTTGGCCAAGAACTGCTAACAGCACGACCAAGTTCTGCATTTGCTGCTGGATATTGCGCAATGATTTGCGCTTTAGCATCGGCAATCATTACCCGAGTACCAACAGGAAGGGGCAGTTTTGCAAGGGTCTGGCTCCAATGCGTTAAGCCTTTTACCGCAACAAGCATAAATAAAAATTGTTGCTGATCATCGTAAATTGGTAGCGCGAAGTTGACCGTTGCACGCTGCATGCTGCGGTCAATCTGATACTCACCGATACTGAACTGGGCAGTGCGTATTGCGGTTTTAAAGTAACCACGATCGGCGATATTGATCTCGCGTTGATCTGCTTGATGCGTCGTACAAAGTACGTTCCCTTGTGCGTCAACTATGCCAAGGTTAGCTAGGTTGGGGCTGAGCAGCATCGCGTGATAAAGCAGCGGCGGGCACTTACCGTGCTCTACCGTAAGATGATCAATACGGGTCGACAGTTGCTGTAAGACTTGTTCTGTATCTGCGAGCTCTACCTGCTGGATCGCCGCAACTTGTTTGGCATAATGCAGCGCCTGTTGTGACTGTTGTGTTAATGCCTGCTGACGTTGCTCACATAATAGAAATAAAATAATGATCAGACATGGCAAGCACAGTAGAACTAGTAAGCGATAAAATCGAAACTGTATTGAAGATTTCAGAATAATCCCACCTATGGAGCTGATCAGAGAGCGCGAATGATACCGAATCGAGTAGGGACAACCAAGCAAATTTGCATAAATAATTCAGCTGCAAAAGCATCCTTAAGCAAGGGTTAACAAATGGAATTTTTAATTTCTAATTTGAAAGTACGACGTGATTATCTGGCCAAAAAAAATGGCATTTTTTCATCTCTCCACTTTTTTCCACAAAATTCATGATCTTCCACAAATCCCGCGATTTTTCTGGCTTTCAAAGGCGTTAAAGGTGCCGACTGAGCTTGACAAAAGTGCTTGTCAAGCCCTAGACTGTTCTTCTGTGGTAAAAAGTGGGTTTTAGTGGATCAAACTGGATCAACCAACTTAGAAATAGGATCAGCATGTTTCGAGGTGCAAGTTCGCTAGCTTTGGATGACAAAGGGCGTTTTGCGGTACCGACTAAGTACCGTCAACCGCTGCTGTCCGAAGATCAGGGAACTGTTATTTGTACTATTGCGATCAACGAACCGTGCTTGTGGCTCTACCCACTCTCCGAATGGCTAGAAATTGAGACCAAGCTAAGTCGCATCTCTAATACCAATCCCAGAGTGAGACGCTGGCAGCGGATGTTGCTAGGTCATGCTACAGAATACCAACTAGACAAGAATGGCCGGATTTTATTGGCGCCTTCATTGCGATCCCATGCGCAATTAGGCAAAAAGATCATGCTAGTTGGGTTACTCAATAAATTTGAAATTTGGGACGAAGAACGCTGGTATCAGCAAATGCAGGCAGATACCGAAATTGAACACTCAGGAAACTTTGAGGAAAGCCCTGAACTGGAAAACTTTTCCTTGTAGGGGTAAACAAATTAATGAGCGAAGAGTTTAAGCATATTTCGGTATTAATGGCCGAAACCCTAGATGCCCTAGCAATTAACCCTGAAGGTATATATATCGACGGGACATTTGGTCGTGGTGGGCACTCAGGTGAAATCCTCAAAAGATTGTCGACTGGGCGTTTACAAGCCATAGATCAAGATCCTCAAGCAATTAAGGCGGCTGAAAAGTTTGCCGATGATGCGCGTTTCTCTATAGCGCGAAGCCGCTTCTCGCAAATTAAATCTGTCGCGGAACAAGCCGGTATCTTAGGACAGGTTGATGGCATCTTGTTGGACATTGGTGTGTCTTCCCCTCAGCTTGATGATGCAGACCGTGGCTTTAGCTTTATGAAAGACGGGCCGCTGGATATGCGAATGGATCCAGATTCAGGTCGCAGCGCTGCACAGTGGCTAGCTGAAGCTGAACTTGAAGAAATGGTATTCGTGATCAAAAAGTATGGCGAAGAAAAGTTTGCTACTCGTATTGCTCGTAAAGTCATTGAAGTGCGTGAGCACACCGAGATTACAACAACTGCACAACTGGCTCAATTGATAGATGAAGCTGTGCCTGTCAAAGACAAACACAAGCATCCTGCAACTCGTACTTTCCAAGCTATTCGTATTTATATTAACAGTGAGTTAGAAGAAATTCAGACTGCATTGCAAGCGTCACTTGAGGTGTTAAAACCTGGTGGTCGGTTAGTGGTGATCTCGTTTCATTCTCTAGAAGATCGCATTGTAAAGCAGTTTATCAAGAAGCAGAGTAAGGGAGAGGCGATACCCAGAGGTCTGCCTTTAACGGATGAACAACTTAAACAAAATCTCACCTTAAAGGCAGTGGGTAAAGCCATTAAGCCTAGCGATGCAGAGATTGCACAAAATCCACGCTCGCGAAGCTCAGTATTAAGAGTGGCGGAGAAGCTCTAATGAATGCAAGTAAGCAACGTCAACCGAATCTATTTGTAGAAATAGGCTATTACATCATTGCTAATAAGTTGACGGCATTCTTGCTACTTACGATTTTGATTTCTGCACTCGCAGTAGTGCAAATTACCCATTTAACTCGCCAGCAATTGATACAGCAGGATGAGTTATTGCAACAGCGCGATGAGCTAGACCTACAATGGCGATATCTCGTTGTGGAAGAAGAGTTTTACTCCCAGCATGCAAGGATTGAAGAGATAGCCAAGATGCAGTTAGAGATGAAACGCCCAACCAGTAAAGATGAACAGGTGATTGTGCTGCCATGAATAAACAAAAGCAAAAAACTCAATCTATTATCACCTGGCGCTTTGCTCTAGTTTGCGGCGTAATGCTCACCGTTTTTATGACGCTTGTTGCACGCGCTGCATTTTTGCAAGTAATTGAGCCTGATAAGGCCATTGAAGAAAACGATAAGCGCACCGTACGGGTTGAGAAACTCAATGTTCAACGAGGCATGATCTTCGACCGCAATGGCAAAGAGCTGGCAGTGAGTGTGCCGGTTGTGAGCGTTTATGCAGATCCCCTTGCCATTGATAAGGCACTTGCCAAAAAAGTGTTACGCAAAGCCCGTAAAGAAGGTGAAGATTATAAAGCGTTGGAGCAAAACGATGCTGAGCTGAAAATACGGAAACAAGCTTGGTACGATGATGAGCTCAGGTGGAAAGAGCTTGCAGATGTACTCAGACTCAAACCAGAAAATGTCGATGAACGGCTTAGGGGAGACCCAAGCCGTCGTTTTGTCTATTTGAAGCGTCAAGTGACGGCGGTTGTTGCCAACTATATTCGTCAAATGCGCCTGCCGGGCGTGCACTTGCTTGACGAGTCCAAACGTTTTTACCCAAGCGGCGAAGTAACAGCGCACATGATTGGTGTAACCGATATTGATGGCAAAGGTATTGAAGGCGTCGAGCGTATGTTCGACTCTGCATTAACCGGTACGGCTGGTAAACGCACCATTCGAAAAGATGCGCAAGGTCGTGAAGTACAAGTACTTTCAGAAGAACAGCGTGTCGAGCCAGAAGATGTTTACCTGAGTATTGATTTACGGATCCAAGCCATTGCCTACCGCGCGTTAAAGTCGGCGGTACTGAGCTATAAAGCTACCTCTGGTTCGGCGATAGTTGTTGATGTACACACTGGCGAGATTTTAGCTTTGGTGAATAGCCCAAGCTTTAATCCTAACGACCTAAGTACTGCTGCACCTTATAAACGTCGTAATCGTGCTATGACTGACCTATTTGAACCCGGTTCAACCTTAAAGCCTTTAGCGGTATTGGCTGGTTTAAATTATGGTGCAGTTAAGGCAACAGACACGATAGATACTTATCCGGGCTGGATGAACTTAAGCGGTGGCTTGGTGAAAGACACTCGCAACAATGGTGAGCTGAGCTTAAGAGAGATCCTTAAAATCTCCAGTAACATGGGGGTTGCGAAGATCTCGCAAATGTTACCAAAGGAATACTTTATCAATTTATACCAAGAAGTGGGCTTTGGTGAGCCAACGGGCTCAAACATGATTGGTGAAAGCGCAGGTTTATTTTATCCAAACCGCCGTTGGTCTAACTTTGAAATCGCAACACTATCCTATGGTTATGCGGTATCAGTAAGTACCGCACAAATGGCGAGACTTTACGCCATGTTTGGAGCCGGTGGTATCTTGCGACCACTCACTATTGTGAAGCAAGATGAAATTCCTGAAGGTAAGCGTATTTTTAGCGAGCAAGATACACATGCCGTGGTAGAGATGATGGAGTCAGTATTTGAACGTGGTGGTACAGCCCACAACGTAAAAGTTGATGGATACCGTGCCGCTGGTAAAACAGGTACTTCAGAAAAAGCCGTGGCGGGTGGTTATGGTGATGAGTACGTTGGTTACTTTGCGGGCGTTGCACCGGTAAGTGACCCAAGGCTTGCGGTTGTGGTGATGGTTAATGAACCGGCGGGAGATGTTTACTATGGCGGTCAAACCGCAGGGCCTGCTTTTGCTGAAATTATGTCTAATGCACTGAGAATTCTAAACGTAGCACCTGATAAAGAGCGTGTAGCTTATATTTCGGGAGCAGATAACGATGCGTGATCTGGCTCAGGTACTCAGTGATTATGGTGTCAATATTGCCGCTGTTGAGGTTGAGCACCTACGCATAGATAGTCGAGCGATTGAGCCGGGTGATTGTTTTGTTGCACTGCAAGGTCATGCCCAAGATGGTGCTAAATATGCCGCTAGTGCCGTTGCGCAAGGCGCTAAATGTGTGCTTGCAGAAACGGGAAGCGAGCTTAATATTGCCCCAGAGCAAGCGATTTTTATCGATAATCTTGCTGATAAGTTGGCGGCAATTGCAGCGCAGTTTTATGCATACCCGAGTAAAAAGCTCAAACTCACAGGCGTTACTGGCACCAATGGTAAATCTACCACGACAGCAATGATTGCCAATTTAGCTAGCCTAACCGGTAGTGCAGGGGTTGTGATAGGTACGCTTGGTTATGGTCAACCAGACAGTCTTATTCCGCTGGCAAACACCACGCCGTCAAACGTAGATTTACAACGTATTTTGGCGTTTTTACAGCAACAATATGATCAAGTCGCGATGGAGGTCTCTTCCCATGGCTTGGTGCAAGGTCGAGTTGATGAGTGCGACTTTGATGTGGCTGTTTTCACCAATTTGACGCGCGATCACTTAGATTATCACGGTGATATGCAAAGCTATGCAGAAGCCAAGAAACTACTATTTACTCGCTGTGCGCCAACTCACAAAGTCATCAATATTGACGATGAAGTGGGGGCTAGTTGGGCTGCTGAATTCAATGACGACACCGTGGTTGTTTACGGTCGCTGGAGTGAAGCGCATAGCTACCAACAATACGTATTCTTTGATGCCGTGTCGGCACACCCAAACGGTTTAACAGCGACATTAAAAACCAGCTGGGGTGAATGTGAAGTCAATGTGCCACTGTATGGTGAGTTTAATCTTTATAATTTAGCTGCTGCGATTGCGACTTTACTATTGCAAGGTGCAAGTCTTGATGCATTAAGCGAAGCTTGCAGCCAGCTCGCGCCAGTTGCAGGCCGCATGCAGCCATTTAGTGCCCCTGAAAAGCCTACGTGTATTGTTGATTATGCCCATACCCCAGACGCTTTGGCACTTGCACTACAAGCCTTGCGAGCACATGTACCGGGTAATCTTATCTGTGTGTTTGGTTGCGGTGGTGATAGAGATAAAGGTAAGCGTCCTGAAATGGCGCGAGCTGCGGAGAAATATGCAGATAAACTGGTGATCACCAGCGATAATCCACGAAGTGAAGATCCTAATTTAATCATTGATGACGTTAAGGCAGGACTCATCCACCCTGAGTATGCTGTCTGCCAGCCTGATAGAGGGCTAGCCATTCAACACGCGATAGACCTAGCTGATGAAAACAGTGTGGTGCTAATAGCGGGGAAAGGGCACGAGGATTATCAAATTATAGGTACTGAGCGCATTGATTTTTGTGATAGGCAATGCGTTGCAGCGATTTTACGAGGGGAAAAGGCATGATCAAGATGGATTTTTCTTGGCTTGCAGCAGTCTTAAAAACCCCTTACGACGGGGAGAATTTGGCAGTCGCCAATATTAATACTGATACCAGAACAATACAGTCTGGTGAGGTGTTCTTAGCACTTAAAGGGCCTAACTTTGACGGCCACCGCTTTTTGGATGTGGCCAAAGCGCAAGGTGCTATTGCAGCTATTGTTTCTGAGCACGATGAAGATATCGATTTACCACAGTTTGTTGTTGAAGATACGCGCATTGCTTTAGGCCAAATTGGTCGAGCAGTAATTGAAACCGTTGCCCCTAAAACCATTGCAATTACTGGCAGTGTCGGTAAAACCACAGTGAAAGAAATGTGTGCAGCGATTTTGGCGCAAAAAGGCAAAGTCCTTGCTACTAAAGGTAATTTTAATAACGACATCGGGGTACCGTTGACGCTATTGCGCTTAAGTGAAGATGATGAATACGCGGTGATAGAGCTCGGCGCTAACCACTTGGGTGAAATTGCTTATACCACAGCATTAGTGAGCCCAGATGTGGCGACAGTGTGTAATGTCGCACCAGCCCACATCGAAGGGTTTGGTTCCATTGATGGCGTAGGAAAAGCGAAAGGTGAGATTTTCTCAGGCCTCAAAGCTGACGGTGTCGCAGTCATCAATGCGGATAGTGATTATGCTCAGATGTGGCAGGAAAGCTTAGCTGTTTCTAAAGTGAAACGTTATAGCTTAAATGCTCAGCTTGATATTTGGGTGGAAGCAATTGAGTTGGATGAGTTAGCTCGCCCCACCTTCACGCTATGCCAGGGTGAAGAGCGTACCACCATTAGCTTACCGCTTAGTGGCCAGCACAACGTTGGCAATGCGCTGATTGCGGCAGCATTGACAACTGAACTGGGCGCAAGCTTAAGTGAGGTGGCAACGGGTCTTGAACAAATGGCTGAAGTAAAGGGCCGTGTCAACATGATCCAAGTCTCGGACACGCTGCGTGTGGTCGATGACACCTACAATGCAAACGTGAAGTCTGTCAACGCGGCGATTGATTTATTGGCGTCTATGTCTGGCTATAAAGTATTGGCGTTGGGTGATATGGCAGAACTGGGTGAAGATGCTCGCGAATATCACCGTGAAGTCGGCGAGTATGCTAAGCAACAAGGCATTGATGAATTGTTTTCATTGGGGGTGCTGAGTAGTAGCGCTAGCAATGTATTTGAAAAGCCAAATCGTCATTTCTCGACTCGCGAGAATTTAATGAAGGCGTTACGGGTTGTATTGGCCGAGCAATCAGGGCAATGCACCGTTATCGTTAAAGGATCACGTAGTGCGCGGATGGAACTGCTCGTTGAAGAATTAGTAAACGCTGGCCAGTCGGATAGCGAGACAGGAGAAGTATCATGTTAGTTTGGCTAGCCGAGTATCTTACCCAATATTATTCTGGGTTTAACGTATTTTCTTACCTTACCCTGAGGGCGATTTTAGGCATTTTAACGGCGTTAATGATTTCGTTGTATTTTGGTCCTAAACTCATCGCTGCATTACAGCGTATGCAGATTGGTCAGACTGTACGTGATGATGGCCCAGAGTCGCATTTATCCAAGTCGGGTACGCCAACCATGGGTGGTCTGTTAATTCTGGCTGCGATCTTTACCAGTACGCTACTGTGGGGCGATCTTAGCAACAAATATGTATGGGTGACGTTATTTGTCATTGGCAGCTTAGGTATTGTTGGGTTCGTGGATGATTACCGCAAGGTGATCAGAAAAGACAGCAAAGGCCTAATTGCACGTTGGAAGTACTTTTGGCAGTCGGTTATTGCGATATCTACGGCTGCATTTTTGTACTTTACGTCCACCAGCGCTGCGGAAACCACGCTAGTCGTACCATTTTTGAAAGATGTGTTACCACAACTTGGTTTGTTCTATTTGGTCATGAGCTACTTTGTGATTGTGGGTACGTCAAACGCAGTTAATCTAACAGATGGCTTGGATGGTCTTGCCATTGTTCCGACCATTTTGGTTGCCTCAGCACTCGCTATTATTGCTTACGTTACGGGTAATGCGAATTTCTCAAGCTACCTTCATATTCCTCATTTACCACTCACAAGTGAACTGGTTGTGGTATGTACGGCGATTGTTGGCGCTGGTCTTGGTTTCTTATGGTTTAACACCTATCCGGCACAAGTTTTTATGGGCGATGTGGGTTCATTGGCGTTAGGTGGTGCACTCGGGATCATCGCTATTTTGGTACGCCAAGAGTTAGTGCTTATCATTATGGGCGGTGTATTTGTGATGGAGGCATTATCCGTGATTTTACAGGTAGGGTCTTACAAACTCAGAGGTCAGCGGATCTTTAGAATGGCCCCTATTCACCATCATTACGAATTAAAAGGATGGCCAGAGCCGCGCGTGATAGTCCGTTTTTGGATCATCTCGATTATCTTGGTTTTGGCCGGCCTTGCGACGTTGAAGATTAGATAATGACGTATATTGAGCAATTACAGAAAAAGCATGTCACAGTACTGGGACTTGGAGTCACAGGACAGGGGATTGTGCGTTTTCTGCTGTCGCACGGTATTAATCCAAAAGTGGTTGATAGTCGTCCAGTGCCTCCGGGCTCGGACTGGCTAAGTCACAACGCACCTGAATGTGAAGCGGTATTTGGCAATCTTGCTGATGCCGCTTTGGCGCAAACGGATCTGATTATCATTAGCCCAGGGATCCCGTTATTTGAACAGAGCGTTGCCGCAGCCATTGCTGAAGGCGTTGAAGTCATCGGCGATATCGAGCTATTTGCACGCCTCAATACCCGTCCAGTGATTGCCGTTACAGGCTCTAACGGTAAGTCCACCGTTGTTACGCTCGCGACAGAAGTATTGAAAGCCGCTGGCTTAAAAGTTGGGCTTGGCGGCAATATTGGCACGTCTGTGCTGTCGTTGTTAGAGCAGCCGCATGATGTTTATGTACTTGAGCTGTCTAGTTTTCAGCTTGAAACCACGCATAGCTTGGCTTGTTTGTCGGCAATGATCCTCAATATTACTGAAGATCACATGGATCGCTATCCTGATTTTCAAGCTTATATTGAAGCGAAGCAACGTATTTACCAGCATGTTGAGCATATTGTCTTTAATGCTGAAGATCATTATACCTTTGCGCAGCATGGGCAAGGCAGCAGTGTATCCCTCACTGAGGGGGACTATCACTTAATGACCTTTGACGGTGAGCCGCATTTCGCACACAAACAAACACCACTGCTAGCGGTAAAAACGTTGGCGATGGTGGGGCGACATAATCAATTTAACGCCTTGGCGGTATTAGCGTTATTAGCGCCGATGCAATTACCTATGCAGGCATTTGCCAGCGCGTTTGCGAGTTTCACGGGGTTACCTCATCGTTGTCAGTTGGTTGCCGATGTTGCAGGGGTTCGTTACTTCAACGATTCAAAGGCAACGAATGTTGGTTCGACGGTTGCCGCTATTGATTCTTTAGCTTCAGGTCGCAAAAATATTATTTTGATCGTGGGTGGTGATGCGAAAGGGGCAGACCTTTCACCACTCAAGACGCCACTCACTACGCATTGCAAAGCGCTATTTTGTTTCGGGCAAGATGGAGCACAGTTTATGCCACTGCTGCGCAATAGCCATCAGGTCAACAATCTGGAAGAAGCAGTGTTGGCGGCAAAAACGATAGCGACCAATGGTGATATTGTTTTATTAGCACCAGCCTGTGCCAGCATAGATATGTATCCAAACTATATGGCGCGTGGGGATGAGTTCGTCCGTTTAGTGGGGGAGCATGCTTGATTAATGTCGCTGATATCAAAGAGGCGCTAACGCCTCGCCAGTCCGAGAGCTTATTTGACGTACCGTTGATGTACTGCATGCTCATGCTTATTGGAGTGGGATTTGTGATGGTGACAAGCGCTTCTATGCCAGTTGCCGAGCGACTATTTGATAATCCTTTTCACTTTACTATTCGCCACGTCATCTTTTTAGTGGGCTCGTTTATTCTCTTTTGGTTTGCGACGAGTGTGCCAATGACTTGGTGGAAACGCAGTAATCCATATTTGCTGCTTTTTGGTTTGGTACTGTTAGTGGCGGTACTCATTATTGGTCGCGAAGTAAATGGTGCAAGGCGCTGGATCCCGCTTGGTCCTTTTGGATTGCAAGTAGCGGAGGCATCTAAGCTATTTTTCTTCAGCTATATTGCCGGCTACTTGGTACGTAAACGCGATGAAGTACAAGAAAACATCAAAGGCTTTGCCAAGCCAATGATTGTGTTTGCGGTGTATGCGTTCTTAATTTTGATGCAGCCAGATTTAGGTACTGTGGTGGTTATGTTTGTGACGACCGTTGGCCTATTGTTTTTAGCCGGTGCAAGGCTTTGGCAGTTTTTTACCTTAATGCTTACCGGTGTCTCTTTGGTTGTAGTGCTTATCATCATAGAGCCATATCGTATGAAGCGTGTCGTGGGCTTTTTAAACCCTTGGGAAGATCCATTTGGCGCTGGTTATCAATTGGTACAATCCCTAATGGCATACGGCCAAGGTGGCTGGTTTGGTCAAGGTTTGGGTAATAGCATACAAAAGCTACAGTATTTGCCGGAAGCACATAATGACTTTATTTTTGCAGTAATTGCCGAAGAGCTGGGCTTTATCGGTGTATTTAGCATTATTATTGTACTCGGTGTATTGGTTACTCGTGCGCTTTTTATCGGGCAAAAGGCCCTTAAAGCAGGCAAAGAATACGAAGGGTATTTTGCCTTGGGCATTGGTATTTGGTTTGCCTTTCAGGCAGTCGTTAATATTGGTGCGAGCGCCGGCATTTTACCTACTAAAGGCTTAACACTGCCATTTGTTTCTTACGGTGGGTCGAGTCTTTGGGTGATGACAATTGCGGCAGGTATTTTACAGCGCATAGACTTTGAGACAAAAATGTCGACAAGACAGGCAACATCCCGTGGAGGTAGACGATGACTAAACGTCTTCTAGTGGTCGCGGGCGGTACAGGTGGACATATTTTTCCAGGTATTGCAGTGGCACAATTTTTACAAGCGCAGGCTTGGCAAGTGAGCTGGGTTGGCACTGCGGACAGAATGGAAGCCGATGTGGTGCCGCGTTACGGTTTTGAAATTGATTTTATTGCCATGAAAGGTGTCCGAGGTAATGGGGTCAAACGATTACTAACCGCACCATTTATGGTTTTAAAAGCGGTACTTGCAGCTAAGCGTATTTTACAACAACGTAAACCTGATGTGGTGTTAGCTATGGGTGGTTATGTAACAGGTCCTGTAGGTGTTGCTGCGAAGCTGCTTGGGATCCCTTTGGTGATCCATGAGCAAAACGCGGTTGCGGGTATGAGCAATAAGTTGCTGGCGAAAATTGCAAGTCGCGTATTAGCGGGTTTTCCCGGCGCATTCAGTGAAAAGCTCGCTCAGGTTGTGGGGAATCCGGTACGTGCAAGCGTTGCTGAGATTAGCGATAAACCCGTTTCAGTGCCGTTAAATCTATTAATTGTCGGTGGTTCATTGGGAGCAAAGGCACTGAATGAAACCGTACCAGAAGGACTCAAGTTACTTCAGCAACAGGTAGCCAGTATCGGATTAAGTATTCGTCATCAAAGCGGTAAGCATAACCAAGACGATACACAACAACGATATGAAAGTGCGGGCATTAATGCTGAGGTCAGCGAGTTCATTCATGATATGGACGCCGCATACGCTTGGGCTGATCTGGTTATTTGCCGCGCAGGTGCGTTGACCGTGAGTGAGATAGCCGCAGCTGGGAAAACGGCGATTTTTGTGCCTTTCCCACATGCAGTTGACGATCACCAGACGGCTAACGCGCAATTTTTAGTGTCTGCTGGGGCTGCTTTTATATTGCAGCAAACAGCACTGACGCCAGAAACGCTAGCAACTACACTGCAGCCACTTGTTATTGAGCCGCAAAAAATTGCGACCATGGCAGCAAAAGCGAGACAATGCGGCAAGTCGGAGGCAACAGCGAAAGTTGCCCAAATTTGTACAGAATTATCGAACTAGGATATTAAATGGAAGCTTCAAGCAGAAGAGCAATGCGACGTATCAACACCATCCACTTTATCGGAATTGGTGGTGCTGGTATGGGTGGGATTGCAGAAGTGCTGGCCTTTGAAGGTTACCGAATTACAGGCTCAGATATCGCCAAAAGTACGATGACAGAGCGACTAACAAATATGGGCGCCGAGATCTTTATCGGCCACCAAGCTGAAAATGTAAAAATGGCCGATGTGGTTGTGGTATCGAGTGCAATCAATGACCAAAACCCAGAGATCCAAGCGGCGAAGGCAAACCGTACGCCAATCGTTCGTCGCGCCGAAATGCTCGCTGAGTTGATGCGCTTTCGTCACGGGATTGCGGTGGCAGGAACACATGGTAAGACCACAACGACGAGCCTGATTGCGAGTATTTTTGCGCGGGCTGAGCTGGATCCAACCTTTATTATTGGTGGTTTGCTCAATAGTGCTGGCAGTAATGCCAAAGTCGGCAGCAGTGAATACCTTATCGCAGAAGCGGACGAGAGTGATGCATCGTTTTTGCATTTGCAGCCGATGGTGTCGGTGGTAACAAATATCGAAGAAGACCACATGGATACTTACGATGGTGACTTCGAAAAAATGAAAGACACCTACATCGAGTTTATCCATAACTTACCATTTTATGGTCTGGCGGTGGTGTGTATCGATTCGCCAGTCGTGAGAGAATTATTACCACGCTTTGCAAGGCCAACAATCACGTATGGTGAGGCTAACGACGCGGATTATCAGTTACTGGACTTCAAGCAAACACAAAGTGAATCACACTTTAAAGTCAGAACCAAAGACGGTGAGCTACTTGAAGTGAAGCTAAATATGCCAGGTAAGCACAATGCATTGAACGCCCTGGCATCTATTGCGGTTGCAAAAGATCACAATATTGAAAACGAAGCGATTTATCAGGCGTTAGCCAATTTTGAAGGTGTGGGACGTCGCTTCCAGCATTACGGCTCATTCAATAATGAAGTGGGAGAGGTGATGTTGGTTGATGATTATGGTCACCACCCATCTGAGGTTGCGATGACGATAAAAGCAGCTAAGTCTGGTTGGCCTGATAAACGTTTGGTTATGATTTATCAGCCACATCGCTATAGTCGAACACGCGATTTATATGAAGATTTCGTAAAAGTGCTTTGCGATGTTGATAAACTACTGCTGTTAGATGTATATAGTGCCGGTGAAGCGCCCATCGTTGGTGCGGATAGTAAAAGTTTGTGCCGTAGTCTCCGTCAACGTGGCGTTGAGCCGATCCATATCAGTGACCATGGTGAATTGGCGAAAGTGTTGGCAAGCACCATGGAAGATGGTGATTTAGTGTTGACG
Organism: Pseudoalteromonas sp. NJ631; assembly: GCF_000276645.1. Lineage (NCBI taxonomy): Bacteria > Pseudomonadati > Pseudomonadota > Gammaproteobacteria > Alteromonadales > Pseudoalteromonadaceae > Pseudoalteromonas > Pseudoalteromonas sp. NJ631. The sequence continues at coordinate 256,135 of NZ_AKXJ01000003.1, read as the reverse complement.
CAAGGGGCTGGCAATATAGGTCAGATCGTAAAGCAGTTAGCCGCAACCGGGCTATCGATAGCGCAGTTAAAACAGAGTGAATTATGAGTAGTCAGTTTGGAAAAGTAGCCGTATTACTTGGCGGTAGTTCAGCAGAGCGAGAGGTGTCGCTAAAATCCGGTAATGCAGTGTTAAATGCCTTCGTCAATCAAGGTGTTGATGCGATTGCTTTTGATCCAGCAGAACGTAATTTATGGCAACTGAAAGACCTAGGTGTGGATCGCGTATTCATTGCACTGCATGGCCGTGGCGGTGAAGATGGCACTATTCAAGGTGCGCTTGAGTTTATGGGGATACCATATACAGGAAGCGGTGTACTTGGTAGTGCGCTTGCAATGGATAAAGTCCGCTGTAAGCATCTTTTTCAGTCTGCCAAGTTAAGTACGGCACCTTATGCTGTTGTAAGCAAAGAGACGGGTTTTGATGCTAAGGCGCTAATCGCTGAGTTTGGCAAAGTCATGGTAAAGCCAAGTCACGAAGGCTCAAGCATAGGTATGGCTCAGGCAGACAGCGAAGAAACCCTGACTGCGGCATTAAATAATGCCTTCAAGTTTGACGATCAAGTGCTCGTTGAACAATGGATCACTGGACGCGAGTTTACCGTGTCTATGCTCGGTAAAGAGGCATTGCCTGTTATTGAAATGCGTACGCCTCGTGGTTTTTACGATTATGAAGCGAAATATCAAGTTAACAGTACAGAGTATTATTGTCCGGCGGATATTAGCGCTGCACACACTGAGCAATTACAAGTGATGGCAAAGCACGCTTTTGAATTGGTTGGTGCCACTGGTTGGGGACGTGTTGACGCCATGCAAGATGAGCAAGGTCATTTCTATCTACTCGAGGTAAATACCGTACCTGGTATGACCGAAAAGTCGTTGGTGCCGATGGCAGCAAAAGCAACGGGTGTAAGTTTTGAGCAATTAGTTGTTCGCATTTTGGAGCAAACGCTTTAATATGCGAGCATTTTTGGCAGGGTTGAAGCTGATCAGTTCTAGAGTGAACTGGCCCCTTTTTTGGGGACTTAGCTTCTTCTTTGTGGTGATTTTTACATTGGTAAGAGGAACATACTGGGTAAGTGATTGGTTAGTTGCACATCATGATGCGCAAATAAAAACACTCAAAGTGCTCGGTAAACCGCATTATACCAATGAAGATGACATTGTAGCGGCAATTAAAACCGCAGATTTAAATAGTTTTTTTGAGCTTGATGTTAAAGCAGTCCACAAGGCGGTAAAGTCTTTACCTTGGATTGCGACAGTATCAGTCAGAAAACAATGGCCGGATACGCTGCAAGTCTATGTAGTGGAACATAAGCCGGTTGCGCATTGGAATAGCGATTCATTACTCAATGATGATGGCGAAGTATTCCAAGCGCGTAGTAACAAATTGCCGCCAGGGCTGCCTGAATTATACGGCCCTGAAGGGAGTGCTGAAGAAGCATGGCAAACATTTAAGCAGTTTAAAGCCTTGTTGGCGGTAAATCAGTTTACGTTGGAAAGTTTAGCGCTTTCAGAACGATTTGCTTGGCAGCTATGGCTGGACAATGGGATCCGCTTAAATTTAGGGCGTGAAGATAAAGCCAAACGAGTACAACGTTTTATCGACGTGTATCCACGTATGGAACGCCCTGAAGGTAAAGTAATCGATGTCATTGATTTACGCTACGACACGGGACTGGCAGTGAGTTGGAAAGAACCTACTGAGCAGCAAGAACAACAAAATAACAAGAGTGAAGCATGACAAAGTCGGCAGAAAGAAACTTAGTGATTGGATTAGATGTTGGCACATCAAAGGTCGTCGCCACAGTTGGGGAGATCACTGTGGACAATCAACTTAGTATTGTCGGTGTCGGACGCCAAGAGTCTCACGGCATGGATAAGGGCGGGGTAAACGATTTAGACCTCGTTTCTGAGTCTATTAAACGCGCTGTAGATGAAGCAGAGCTAATGGCTGATTGCAGAATAAGCTCGGTTTATTTGGGGATCTCAGGCAAACATATTCAGTGTCAAAACGAAAGTGGCGTGGTAGCAATAAATAATGCGGAAGTCACAGACGATGATATTGCCAATGTTATTCACATTGCACGTTCTGTACCTATGTCTGCCGAACGCAAAATGCTGCACTCATTGCCGCAAGAATATAGCATCGACATGCAAGAGGGGATCAAAAACCCTCTAGGTATGAGTGGCGTAAGGATGGAAGCAAAAGCACATATCATTACGTGTTCGAATGACATGGCAAAGAATATTGAAAAGTGTGTTGAACGCTGTGGTTTACAAGTAGATCAATTAACGTTTAACGCCTTGGCGTCATGTTACTCGGTGTTGACTGAAGACGAAAAAGAGCTTGGTGTTGCGGTATTAGATATCGGTGGTGGCACTATGGATATTGCGATTTATGTGAATGGTGCGCTGCGTCATACTGCCGTGATCCCAGTTGCGGGCAATCAGGTCACTGGCGATATAGCAAAAATATTTAGAACACCTATTTCGCATGCCGAGTCTCTGAAAGTACAATATGCCTTCGCGTCGAGCCAAATGGCATCAAGTGAAGAAACCATCGAAGTACCAAGTGTTGGTGGACGTCCTGCTCGGGTAATGTCTCGTCATACTTTGTCTGAAGTGGTAGAACCAAGATTTAGAGAACTGTTTGAGCTTGCGCAAGAAGAATTACGTCGCTCAGGTTTTGAAGATCAAATTGCGGCAGGTCTTGTTATCACAGGCGGTAGTGCCAAGATGCAAGGTGCACAAGAAGTCGCAGAAGATATATTCCAAATGCCAGTAAGAATAGGGAAACCAATTGGCATTAAGGGGTTAACAGATTATGTGGATGACCCTGCATATGCAACGGCGGTAGGTTTGTTACAATACGGCCGTTCACTACAATCGATGAATGCACAGAAGTCGAAAGTAGATGCAGAGGGGAGTTGGTGGAACCGTGTTACAAAATGGTTCCAAGGCGAGTTTTAATACTCAAGTCGGAGAGTGAAGATGTTTGATATTATGGAACAGCACAGCGAAGAAGCTGTCATTAAAGTCATCGGTGTCGGTGGCGGCGGCGGTAACGCCGTAGAACACATGGTAAACCAAGAAATTGAAGGTGTACGTTTTATCGTTGCGAATACTGACGCACAAGCGTTACGTCGTTCGTCTGCGGATATTACCGTACAGCTGGGGACTCAGATTACCTCAGGTCTTGGAGCTGGCGCAAACCCAGAAGTGGGCCGCAGCGCAGCAGAAGAAGATCTAGAAACCATCAAGAGCAGCCTTGAAGGTGCAGACATGGTATTTATCGCAGCCGGTATGGGCGGCGGTACAGGTACCGGTGCCGCACCTGTTGTTGCACGCGCAGCAAAAGAACTTGGTATTTTGACTGTGGCTGTAGTAACGCGTCCTTTCGATCTTGAAGGTAAAAAGCGCATGGCTGCGGCTGAGCAAGGTATTGCTGAGTTGTCAGAAATTGTAGATTCACTTATTACAATTCCAAACAACAAATTGCTTAAAGTTCTAGGTAAAGGGACTACACTGCTAGATGCCTTCGCAAAAGCAAATGACGTACTTTATGGTGCGGTACAAGGTATTGCAGAGTTGATCACACGTTCAGGTCTAATCAACGTTGACTTTGCGGATGTTAGAACCGTGATGTCAGCAATGGGTACTGCAATGATGGGGACTGCTTCGGCAACAGGTCCTGATCGTGCACAAGAAGCTGCGGAAGCCGCGATTTCTAGCCCGCTTTTAGAAGATGTTGACCTAACTGGCGCGAAAGGTATTTTGGTTAATATCACCGCGGGCATGGACATTACTATCGAAGAGTTTGAGGTCGTTGGTAACCATGTTAAAGCGTTAGCGTCAGAGAATGCGACTGTGGTAGTGGGTGCTGTTATTGATCCTGAAATGAGCGAAGAGCTAAGAGTGACCGTGGTTGCCACCGGCTTAGGTGGTGACCGTCGTCCGCAATTTGGTATTGTAGACAATGGCTTTAGACAAGCCTCAGGCTCAGATGCGGTAGGTGGAACACAAACTAGCTCACAAACGAGCATGTATGTGCCAAGCTTTACGCAACCACAAACGTCTGCGGCAGAGCCTGAGCAGCCAGCTGAAGCGCCTGCACCACAAGTGCAAGAGCAGAAGCCACAACAAGCTTCTAGTTCAACAAGCGCGAAAGGCAATGACAGTAAAGAAAAAGGTGACTACTTCGATATTCCGGCTTTTTTACGTAAGCAGTCAGACTAAAGTTGGTATAAAAAATAAACAAAGATTGGCAGTTTGGTGGAACTATGTTATACTCCGCCGCCTATCTAGAATTTAAGTGGGCGAATATATGATTAAACAACGTACGATTGCACAAGTCGTTAAAGCCACAGGTGTAGGTTTACACAAAGGTGAAAAGGTCACGATCACTCTCCGACCAGCTGGTGTGAATACAGGTGTTGTATTTCGCCGCGTTGATCTAGACCCTGTTGTTGATTTTGAAACAACCCCAGAAGCTGTGGGCGACACGCAACTGTGTACGTGTTTAACAAACAAAGACGGCGTTCGCTTGTCTACTACCGAGCATTTGATTGCCGCGGTAGCTGCGCTTGGGATTGATAATCTAATCGTAGAGCTAGACAGCGCTGAAGTGCCTATTATGGATGGCAGTGCATTGCCATTCATCTACTTAATTCAAAAAGGCGGTATTGAAGAGCAAAACGCTGCCAAGCGCTTTATTCGTATCAAAGAAAAAGTGCGTGTTGAAGATGGCGACAAGTGGGCTGAAATTGAGCCTTACGATGGTTTCCACATCGACTTTGAAATCGACTTTAATCACCCAGCGATCAATGCTAGCCGCCAACGTATTGGATTAGACATTACTGCTCAAAGCTTTACTGAAGAGATCAGTCGAGCTCGTACTTTTGGTTTTATGCGTGATATCGAATACATGCATGCAAACAACCTAGCCTTAGGTGGCAGCATGGATAATGCGGTTGTTTTAGACCAGTTTAAAGTATTAAATCCAGATGGCCTGCGCTATGCAGATGAGTTTGTTAAACACAAGATCTTAGACTGTGTGGGTGATATGTTTATGGCAGGTCACAACATTTTAGGTAAGATCTCATGCTATAAATCAGGCCACGGCCTAAACAATATGTTGCTTCGTGAAATCATGGCAACTGAGTCAGCATGGGAGTGGGCAACATTCGAAGAGCCAGTCAGTATGCCAGCGCCAGGAATGGAAGCGGGTATCAATACCGCAACAGCATAAGCCTCTTAGGCTAATACAGTTTGAGAAAAAATGACGCTAAGGCGTCATTTTTTTTGCGTAGTGTTTGCGTGTTTAGCGAGTCTTTCTAGTTTCGCCTTAAGCGACGGTGGAGCGGATTGCGCTAGCGCTAGCAAATGCTCGCCAGTGGCTTGGCTCATACTTCGATTGGTTTGATAGGTCGAAGATTGGGACTCCACCTTGTTGGTAAGACGCTGTTGGGTTTCTGGATTGGTGGTAATTTTAACCAATGCACAGTCATGTAATCCAACTTTTCTAAATGCACTGAGAATATCCATTTTCAAAAAGTTTAACCGAGTAGCAAGCGTTGCTGAAGCCGCTTCTATCGTCAGTGTCCCCTCTTTGTAGTGAGCGACACGGCATTTCTTACTCAGGATAGGGCCTAGAGTGTCTTCCAAACAGCTCTGTAACTGTGCCGCTTGGGCACTTTTTTGGCCATATTGATTGAGCTTATCTGACCACCCACCCATCACTTCATCAAGCGGTTTTGGATTGTAGCGATTTTTAGCCAATGACTTACTTCCCATAGGTTGAAAAATAAAAAATAACCGCCATATCGGGATAATACGGAGTTAAATTACTCCGTACTGGTGGTTTCTCAGTCTTCTAAGTATATCAGAGACAAATTTTTGAGAAATCCAAAAGTACCAACATTTGTTGTCGAAAGCGCTTAGCTCTGTACTCGAATAAATGAGTCGAGTTAGATGCTAACTAAACTTTATCACTTGCAACGGTACGCTTACGCCCAACAGTAAAGATTTCTTGCAATTGAACTTGGTATTATTTACCCAATAAGGTTTGCAGAAACAAAGAGTCTGGTATGATAGGGCATAATTTTAACTCGGCAAGATACAAAATGCTCACTCCTAAATTGGCAAAATGAAAACCGTAATTTAGGAAGGCTTTTGTCGCCAACAGGACAAGCGCGACCCAACCTTAACAACATTGGCTTAGAGAGATGGGTCAGCCAATACACAGAGTGAAACGGTTTAAACATGTTAGCAAATATTTTTACCAAAATTTTTGGTAGTCGTAATGATCGCACCATCAAAAACCTAAGAAAAACAGTCGCTTTAATCAATGCGTTAGAAGAACAATACGGCAAATTAAGCGATGAGGAACTGAAAGCAAAAACGGCTGAATTTAAACAGCGTATCGAGCAAGGTTCAACGCTAGATGATTTATTACCAGAGGCGTTCGCTACGGTGCGTGAAGCATCTAAGCGCGTATTTGGAATGCGTCATTTCGATGTGCAAATGATTGGTGGTATGGTGCTTCACCAAGGTCGTATTTCAGAAATGAGAACGGGTGAAGGTAAAACACTAACAGCAACATTGCCTGCGTATTTAAATGCGGTTTCAGGCAAGGGTGTTCACGTTATTACCGTCAACGACTACTTAGCTAAGCGTGATGCTGAGACCAACCGTCCACTCTTTGAATTCCTAGGCCTTACTGTAGGTTGTAACGTACCAGGCATGATGCCACAGCAGAAAAAGCAAGCCTATGCTGCGGATATCACTTACGGCACCAATAACGAGTTCGGCTTTGATTACTTGCGCGATAACATGGCGTTTAGTGTTGAAGAACGTGTACAACGTCCACTTAACTATGCGGTTGTGGATGAAGTGGATTCAATCCTAATCGATGAAGCGCGTACACCACTTATCATTTCAGGTCCTGCTGAAGATAGCTCTGAGCTTTATGCCGAAATCAATAAAATTGTGCCTGATCTCGTACAGCAAGAAAAAGAAGACGAAGAAGGTGTGGAAGGCGATGGCGATTTCACCATTGATGAAAAAGGTAAACAAGTTCACCTTACCGAGCGTGGTCAAATCAAGGTTGAGGAATTACTAACTGAACGTGGTTTGATTGAAGAGGGCGACTCGCTTTACTCAGCAGGTAATATTTCACTACTTAGCCATGTTTACGCAGCACTTCGTGCTCACAAGCTATATCAAAAAGACGTTGATTACGTTGTAAAAGATAACGAAGTTATCATCGTTGATGAGCACACTGGTCGTACGATGGAAGGACGTCGTTGGTCTGAGGGTCTTCACCAAGCCGTTGAAGCGAAAGAAGGGGTTCGTATTCAGAACGAAAACCAAACCTTGGCTTCAATCACATTCCAGAATTACTTCCGTTTATATAACAAGCTTGCAGGTATGACAGGTACAGCGGACACTGAAGCGTTCGAATTTCAGTCAATCTATGGCCTAGATACGGTAGTTATCCCAACCAACAAACCTATGGTGCGTGATGACCGTGCGGATCTTGTATATTTGACGCAAGAAGAGAAATTTGAAGCCATTCTTGAAGACATTCGTTCTTGCCAAGAACGTGGTCAGCCTGTGTTGGTGGGTACGGTATCTATCGAAAGTTCAGAGTATCTTTCTCACTTCCTTCGCAAAGAAAAAATTGAGCATAACGTACTGAATGCTAAATTCCACGCGCAAGAAGCGGATATCATCGCGGATGCGGGTCTACCGGGCAAAGTAACGATTGCGACGAATATGGCTGGTCGTGGTACGGATATCGTACTGGGTGGCAGCTGGCAGTCGGATGTTGAAAAATTAGAAAATCCGTCAGAAGAGCAAGTAGCAGAAATTAAAGCCGCTTGGAAAGCGCGTCATGATGCAGTACTAGCTTCTGGTGGTTTACATATTATTGGTACTGAGCGTCACGAGTCGCGCCGTATCGACAACCAGTTGCGTGGACGTGCAGGTCGCCAAGGTGATGCAGGTTCAAGCCGCTTCTACCTATCGATGGATGACGCATTGATGCGTATCTTTGCTGGTGAGCGTATGACTAACATGATGCGTAAGCTAGGTATGCAACGTGGTGAAGCCATTGAGCACCCATGGGTTAACCGTGCGATTGAAAACGCACAGCGTAAAGTAGAAGCGCGTAACTTTGATATTCGTAAACAATTACTTGAATACGATGACGTTGCGAACGATCAACGTAAAGTGGTTTACGAACAGCGTAACGAACTACTTGAAGAAGGCGACATCTCAGAGACGATCACGGCTATTCGTGAAGATGTATTGAATGCGACTATTGATCAGTATATTCCACCGCAAAGTCTGGCGGAAATGTGGGACATCCCAGCACTTGAAGAACGCTTGAAAAATGACTTCCATGTTGAGCTTCCGATCGCTAAATGGCTTGAAGAAGACAGCAAGCTATATGAAGAAATGCTACGCGATCGTATCGTAGAGGACGTGGATAAAGCGTACAAGCAAAAAGAAGAGATGGTAGGCCCAGATGTGCTACGTCACTTCGAAAAAGCGGTTATGTTACAAAGCCTAGATCAGCATTGGAAAGATCACTTAGCGGCAATGGATCATCTTCGCCAAGGTATTCATCTACGTGGTTATGCGCAGAAGAATCCGAAGCAAGAATATAAGCGTGAGTCGTTTGAGTTATTCTCACAAATGCTTGAAAACTTGAAGATTGACGTTGTTGGCGTACTAAGTAAAGTTCAGGTTCGTGCTGAGGAAGATGTTGAGAAGGTTGAAGAACAACATCGTAAGAGTGAGCAAGCACCGCGTGAATATCAACACGAAGAAGTTGAGCGCGTGGGCGGCGAAACGCCTGAGGGTGCGGTTGTTGCTGAGCGCACAGAGCCTAAAGTTGGTCGCAATGAGCCATGCCCTTGCCAATCAGGTAAGAAGTTTAAGCAGTGTTGTGGCAAACTAAAATAACAGCCCCTAAATCTAAATTGGTATAAAAAGCGACGCTAAGTCGCTTTTTTTATGGAGTAAATGATGCAAAAAAAACGTGTTGAAGTCGCTGTTGGTGTTATTGAAAAGGCGCAGCAAATCTTTGTATGTTTAAGAGGTGAAGATCAACACCAAGGTGGGCTTTGGGAGTTCCCAGGCGGGAAAATGGAAGCGGGTGAAGATGTCTTTTCGGCATTGAAACGTGAGCTGCAAGAAGAAGTTGGCATTGAGATCTATAACTCATCTGAGCTAATGCGTATTGAGCATGACTATGCTGATAAGGCCGTATGCTTATACATTCATCATGTTGAGGATTTTTCCGGTGAAGCTCATGGTGCAGAAGGGCAGCCTTCTAAATGGGTTGCAGTTGAGCAGTTGCATGAACTCGCGTTTCCTGAGGCCAACAAAGCAATTGTGGAATTATTGCAAGCGCGCCAAAGTTAGTGACAAACTTTGTTACTAAATTCAGCACTCAGAGTCATAGTCATTCACTATGTGCATAGGTAGACTAGTGAATGACCGCTTACGTGTAAATAAACATCAGCCAACGATTCTCGTTACTCTGAGGTTTGATAGGAAACACAGTTAGAAGGAATTCTTTTCAAGCCATAAAGGTTATGTCTATATTACATTCATCTATATGCAATTGACCTGCTTGATTATTTAACCTGAGGTTTGGATAAGTAATTTAAGCATTATTTTATCTAGATGAATGGAATTCGGCGTTTACAAGCGAAACTCTATCAGGGGAATAAAATGAAGAAATTATCACTGACCGCTGCAAGTGTTGCACTTGCATTGGGATTGATTGGTTGTAGTGAACAACCGCAAACACAACAACAAAAACCAGTGGAACAAGCCGAAGCACAAAAGGCAGTTTTGAATTCTGGTATCGAATTAGAAAATATTGATAAATCAGTGCGCCCACAAGATGACTTCTATTTTCATGTGAATGGTCACTGGTTAGAAAAAACTAAAATCCCTGCAGATAAGTCAAATTATGGCTCTTTCTCGCAGCTCTATGATGAGTCGCAAAAAGCACTGCGCAAAGTGCTTGAAGATGCTGCAAACAGCGCATCTGCAAAAGCAGGCAGCGATGAGCAGAAGCTGGGTGCGTTTTATCAAAGTTATATGGATGAAGGGGCGAGAAATGAGTTGGGTTTAAACCCAGTTAAGCCTTATCTGAAAGAAATTCAAGACTTGAAGAGTAAGTCGGAGTTACCAGCTATCTTTGCTAAAATGCGTTTAACGGGCGCAAGTACACCGTTTGGTTGGTACGTTAATAATGATGCCAAGAATTCAAGCGAAAATGCACTTTATATGTTCCAGTCAGGGCTTGGTTTACCTGATCGCGATTACTATCTGAAAGATGACGAAAAATTCAGTAAGATCCGTGAGCAGTATCAGCTTTACATTGAACAGTTGTTGGCAAAGGCTGGTCATAAAAATCCAGGCCAAGCTGCACTGAATATTGTAGCGTTAGAGAAGCAAATTGCCGAGGCGCAATGGACACGTGTTGAAAGCCGCGACGCGACTAAAACCTATAACAAGCTAAGCAATGATGCGTTTAATCAATTAATGCCAGACTTTGATACGTCAGCATTTCTAACTGCGCTTGGTATCAAAGCAGATTCACTTATTGTAAGCCAACCTAGTTTCTTTGAAGGGCTATCAAAAATCATTGCTGATTCAAAGTTGGAGACATGGCAAGACTACTTAACGTTCCACTTCACCAATGACTACGCAGAGCTACTAAGTAAAGATGTAGTTGACCTTAAATTTGGGTTCTTTGGTAAAACATTGACGGGTGTAGAGGAACAAGCACCAACGTGGAAAAAAGCGGTAGATGCAAGTAATTCTGTACTGGGTGAAATGTTAGGCAAGATTTACGTAAAGTCTTATTTCCCACCAGAAGCGAAAGCGCGTATGGAAGAGTTGGTTGCTAACCTTATTAAAGGGTTTGATCAGGCAATTGATGGTCTAGAGTGGATGAGTGCTGAAACAAAAGTAGCAGCAAAAGACAAGCTCAATAAGTTTACGCCGAAGATTGGTTATCCTGACAAATGGAAAGATTACTCAGCACTTGAGATAAGCCCTGACGATCTTGTTGGTAACTATGTACGCTATAGCCAATTTGCTAATCAGGAAATGATCGATAAATTAGGTAAGCCTGTGGACCGTAGCGAGTGGTTGATGACACCACAAACGGTGAACGCATACTATAACCCAGTGAATAACGAGATTGTATTCCCTGCTGCGATTTTACAGCCACCATTCTTTAACTTAGAAGCGGATGATGCAGTAAACTACGGCGCAATCGGCGCGGTTATCGGTCACGAGTTAGGTCACGGCTTTGACGACCAAGGTGCTAAGTACGATGGTGATGGTAACCTACGTAATTGGTGGAGTGAGTCTGACCTTTCACAATTCGAAGCGCGTAGCCAAAAGCTGGTTGAGCAGTTTAATGGTTTTAAACCATTTGAAGACGCTGGTGTTAATGGTCAACTGACACTGGGTGAAAATATTGGTGATTTAGGCGGACTAACTGTCGCTTATAAAGCGTACCAAATTTCACTAGGCGATCAAAAAGCGCCGGTTATTGACGGTTACACTGGAGAGCAGCGCTTTTTTATGGGCTGGTCACAAATTTGGCGTCGCAAATACCGCGATGAAGAGCTGCGTAATCGCCTAATGACAGATCCGCATTCACCAAGCCATTATCGAGTGATTGGTGTGCTGCCGAATATGCCAGAGTTCTATAAGGCATTTGATGTGAAAGAAGGCGATAAGATGTATCTTAAACCAGAAGACAGAGTGAAAATCTGGTAATTTCACATTTTGAATTCGTGGCGGTTTTATTGCGTTCCAGCAGTAAATCCGCCGCTTTTTACGACATCCAATTACAACTCTCTGAACTTCCTACAAAATATCATACTCAATTCCGCACTTTCTACAAGCACTCGCTATTTCCAAGGTCAAGTTCATCGCTATTTGATGGTATTTACAGCCAAATCAGAGTAGCTTCATTTTGTCTAACACAAGGATATGAAAAAATAATGATAGCGCTGTCATTTTAACTTTTATATGATGTTTAGGAACAATAAGTGATTAAATGATGTTCATTTTGAATTGAACATGAAGACTGGGAGCAAAAGATGAGAATAAAAACGACTTTGCTTGGGGCGATAATTGCTGGGTGCTCGTTCTATACACACGCATCATTTACGCAGCAGCAGTTAGCGCAATTTGCAAGTGACACGCATTTTGAATTTGCGGTAGAAAATAACTTCAGTAATGGTGCTGGGGGCTTTAGCGGTGCTATTACACTGACTAACAATTCAAAAGTTGATCTACCAAAAGGACAAAGCGATTGGCAAATCTATTTGCACTCAGTTCGTCATATCTCAACGGAAACAGCTGAAGGTCTGCGCTTTGAGCATATTAATGGCGACCTTCATCGTATCACCCCTACCGATTCGTTTGCTGGTTTAAAAGCGGGTGAAAAGCTCAAGTTAGCTTTTGATGGTTCGGCTTGGGTTGCTGCATACAGCGATTTTATGCCGCGTGCCTTTATTGTGTCAGGTAAAAATAAACCGGTCATTTTTACAAATACTGATACAGAAGATATGACGCAATTCGTTGCGCCATTTGAGCGTGAGAACCAGCTGAAAAGATACAATACACCTACCGATTACACGCAGATAGCGAACGCAGCGCTGCGTTTTGAACGTAATCAAAGCAATATTTCCGTCTCAAAAGAAGATGCGCTAAGACGTATCATTCCAAAGCCTGAGCACATCGACTTTAGTCGTGGCGAAATCACTCTTAACAAAAACTGGCAGATCCGCTTTGCCGGACGTTTGAAGTCAGAAGTCGCCGTGTTTCAAGAAGACTTATCAGAGTATGGACTGGATTTAAAAGCTGAAGCTAATCACGTGCCTGAAGGGAATATCCCGACGATCCGTCTTAAGGTAGCGAAAAGCCTAGGACGCGATTATGACTACAACCAAGCCGGATCATATACATTAGATATTGACGATGATGTGATTGAAATCACGGGTATTGATAACGCCGGTGTGTTTTACGGTATTCAAAGTTTGCTAGCGCTATTTCCAGCCGATAGTAACAATGAAATTACCTTGTCTCACGTAGAGATCAAAGACTCTCCGCGCTTTAGCTGGCGTGGCATGCATTACGACAATGCCCGTAACTATCATGGTAAAGATGCGTTATTTAAATTAATTGAACAGATGGCGCGTTATAAGTTAAATAAGTTCCATTGGCACTTTTCTGATGATGAAGGTTGGCGCTTGGAGATCCCCGGGTTCCCTGAGTTAACAGAAGTCGGCGCATTTCGCTGCTTTGATTTACAAGAGCGTGAGTGCTTACTGACTCAGTTGGGCACAGGTCCTTTCAAAACGGGAAGTGGAAATGGTTACCTCTCTCGCGAGGACTTTGTCGAATTACTTAAATTTGCCACTGCGCGTCATATCGAGATCATTCCAGAAATCGAAAGCCCAGGGCATGCTCGTGCTGCGATTAAGTCGATGGAAGCGCGTTATCACAAATTGATGGAAGCAGGTAAAGCGCAAGAGGCCAAAGCCTATCTTCTCAACGATATTGATGACACTTCAAAGTATCTAACCGTGCAGCTATACACAGATAACTCTATTAATGTTTGCTTGGACTCAAGCTATGCCTTTATGGAGAAAGTGGTATATGAGCTGCAGGAAATGTATCGCGATGCTGGCACTATGCTAACGACAGTCCATTTTGGTGGCGATGAGGTTGGAAAGGGCTCATGGACTGAATCACCAGCATGTAATGATCTATTTGCGGTCGCCGACAACGGAGTGGCTGGACCCAATGATTTAAAACCATACTTTACTCAAAAAGTAGCAAAATTGCTTGCTAAGCGTGGGATCACCCCAGCCGCTTGGGAAGATGGTTTAATGTATAACACCACGACGACCTTTAAACGTGATGAATTTCCAAATCCACAGTTTTTGGTAAATACTTGGGATAACATTTGGGAGTGGGGGGTTGCAGACAGGGCCCACCGCTTTGCAAACAACAATTACCAAGTTATTTTGTCTCACGGTACACATTTGTACTTTGATCACCCTTACGAAGCGCACCCTGAAGAGCGCGGCTATTATTGGGCAACTCGTTACACAGATACGAAAAAAGCATTTTCGTATATGCCAGATAATATTTATGCGAATGCGGACTTCACGCGAAACCGTGAGCCTATCGTGAACCTAGAAGCCTTAGTTGGTCGAGAGTTACCTGCGCTTAAAAGACCGCAAAATATCCTTGGTATGCAAGGGCAAATATGGAGTGAGACCATTCGCTCGGAAGACCAAGTGTTACGATTGATTTTCCCTCGTTTGCTTTCGCTTGCGGAGCGCGCTTGGCATAAAGCGGATTGGGAAGGGCGTCGTATTAACCAAAAAGAGTTAAATAAGGACTTCTCAACCTTTGCCGCAGCCTTGTCTTTAAAAGAAATTGCAAAGTTACAAAACGATGGCATTAAGCCAAACCTTCCGGTTCCTGGTGCCAAGGTGGTGTTGGGTAAACTTGAAGCGAATAGTGCTTTCCCTTATCTTGCAATTGAAGTGAGCTTAGACAATGGCGAATCTTGGCAGCCTTATACTGATCAGATGAGTATCTCAGATGAAAGTAAGGTATTGTTGAGAACGCGAGCCGGAGAAAAAAATACGAGCCGTGTCACAGGGTTGAAATAAACCCTCGTATTCAGTTTATCGCAAAAAAGGGCAATGGCCCTTTTTTGGTGATAATTTTGCTCAAATTCTAACTGGTAATGAAATAGATTTTAACGTAAAGTTAAATGTCAGCGCTGTCATTTTTGTAAAGAAAGCAGTGAGCAAAGCAAAAAATAACAAGGCAAAAAGCCATACAAACAATAAACGATGAGTAATGTTTATGGAAGCTACCGTGTCGAATACAACAAAACGAAGTAACGCGATCCCTATGGCAATTGTCGCCGCCATGTTTTTTATTCTTGGCTTTGTGACTTGGCTTAATGGGTCGCTAATGCCATATTTGGAGCAAGTATTAAAACTAACTCCTCTCCAATCTTCATTTATTCTTTTCTCTTTTTATATTGCGGTGACATTTACCGCGGTTCCTTCTGCCCTAGTTATCCGCAAGGTGGGTTATAAAAATGGTATGGCCATCGCAATTGCAATGATGATGTGTGCGGCGTTGCTATATATTCCAGCGGCTAAAACACAAATGTTTGCATTGTTTTTGTTTGCTCAATTTACCATGGGTATTGGACAAACATTATTACAAACAGCTGTAAACCCGTACGTGGTGCGTATTGGGCCTGAAGAGTCAGCAGCTGTACGCGTAAGTATTATGGGTATACTGAATAAAGGTGCTGGTATTGTTGCACCGCTTGTATTTACCGCGTTGGTGCTGAGTAACTTTACTGATATGGCAGGTAAAGAACTGACTCAAGCTGATATCGATGCAATGGCAAACGGTCTTATCGGCCCATATTTAGGTTTGGCTGCATTTATTGGCATTTTTGCCTTGGGTATTAAGTTTGCACCACTACCTGAAATAGAAAAAGATGACGAAGAAGAGCATGGCTCGGTGAGAGAAGCGCTATCTCATCCTAATCTAAAACTAGGTGTGATCGCACTGTTTTTGTACGTTGCGGTTGAAGTGATCGCTGGTGATACGATTGGTTCATTTGCGTTAGCGCTGGGTGTTGAAAAATATAGTGTGATGACGTCTTATACTATGGCTTGTATGGTTACGGGCTATATTTTGGGTATTATATTGATCCCGAGAGTAATATCGCAGGAGAGGGCGTTAACAGCATCTGCCGTGCTTGGTGTGCTTCTCACGCTCGCAATTTCATTTGGTAGCCCAGACTCATTTGTCATTTCAAATCTATTTGGATTATCAGCGTTGCCTGATATTCTATTGATGGTCGCTATTTTAGGTTTAGCAAATGCCATTATGTGGCCAGCTATTTGGCCGCTCGCATTATCTGGACTTGGCAAGCTAACCAGTGTAGGCTCTGGTCTATTGGTTATGGGTATTGCCGGTGGTGCATTCGGTCCAGTGTTCTTAGGTTTAGCAAAGGGCACCTCAGGTACGGTGGAATCACAGCAAATTGCACACCTTGTAATGTTACCTTGCTATCTATTTATAATCTTCTACGCTGTGAAAGGTCATAAGATCAAAAAGAAAGCGTAGCAAGAAAATGTAAAGCATTTCTATGTATGTAGAAATAATCCCGTGTGTGATGCCACCTGAATAAGGTGGCATTTTTTATGCCTAAATCACTCCCTTACCTGCAAAACCGGCTTAATGCTGAGATCTTCTTCGCGATATAAAATCGCCGCTACGCTGATATCTGGTGCTTATTGTTTGGTGCTTGTCGTGTAGGAGCTACTTTATGTAGCGATGTTTTCATTCTTAAGTCGCGATATAAAATCGCTGCTACGCTGATATCTAGTACTTGTTGTTTGGTGTTTGGTGTTTGGTGTTTGGTGTTTGTCGTGTAGGAGTTACTTTATGTAGCGAGGGTTTCATTCTTAGTCGCGATATAAAATCGCTGCTACGTAGATATCTGGTGCTTATTGTTTGGTGTTTGTCGTGTAGGAGCTACTTTATGTAGCGAGGGTTTTATTCTTAGTTGCGATATAAAATCGCTGCTACGCAGATGTCTGATGTTTGCTATTTAGTGTGTAGGGGGCGATGTGTGTAAAAATAAAAAATGTGGAATACATTTATAGAAAGAGTGGGGCGACTGATGGGACTTGAACCCACGACAACCGGAATCACAATCCAGGGCTCTACCAACTGAGCTACAGCCGCCACAAAAGACTTGAACACCTTGTCTGGTGTGGCGCGCATAATACATAAGTTTTTTGCAAATGCAAAGGGAAATATCGAAAAAACTTAATAAAAGTTTTTTTTCGGAGATTATTTCCGCATACAGCAAATATTCATATATCCTATGTATGATCCAGCCGATCTAATGATAAATAACTGCTTAATATAAAAAAGGGGGATGAGTATGGAAGCTGTTTGGAAATGGGTTAATGAGAACTCAGATTTAATCTTACACTATGTGCTTCAAGGCGTTATTGCACTAATAATTTTCTTCGTTGGCTTAAAACTAGCTAAGCTCAGTGCTGATCTCACCGAAAAAGCATTTGGTAAACGCAAGGTAGATAAAGCGGTAGGCTCATTCGTTGCCAATATTGCTTATGCGATTGTGTTTGCCGCGACACTGCTTATGGCATTATCTCAGGTTGGTATCGAAACCACCTCATTCATTGCTATTCTAGGTGCAGCAGGTTTGGCTGTTGGTCTTGCGCTGCAAGGTTCACTTTCTAATTTTGCGTCTGGTGTACTTATTATTATGCTACGCCCATTCAAGTCAGGTGACTATATTGAAGCTGGCGGTAGAGCGGGTAGCGTACAAAAGATAGAAATCTTCTCTACTGAGCTACGTACTCCTGATAACAAAGTGATTGTAATGCCAAACTCTTCAATTATGTCTGGTGCAATCGTTAACTACTCGCGTGAAAAAACACGTCGTATTGACCTTGTTATTGGTGTTGGTTATGACGCAGATCTAAGAGAAGCAAAAGCAGTATTAAAGTCTGTACTAGACAATGAACCAAGAATTCTTAAAGAACCAGCATACAATGTTGCGGTACTAGAGCTTGCGGATTCAAGTGTTAACTTTGTCGTTCGCCCTTGGGTTAAAACAGAAGAGTACTGGCCAACGTATTTCACTCTTGTGGAAAATATTAAAATTGCGCTAGACGAAGCCGATATCACCATTCCATTCCCGCAAATGGATGTTCACCTACACAAAGATCAGTAAAAGGTTAGTTAGAAATGAAATTAAAGGTTTTAACCTGTTGTATTCTTGTTGCTGCAAGCGCTAATGCAGCGGCAGAAAGCAAAGCTAAGAAGCCAAAGAAAGTTTGGGATGTAACCAGTGAAGTGGGTGCGATTATCACCAGTGGTAACACAGAAACAACAACCCTAAAAGGTGGGATCAAAGCTAAGCACAACCTAACTAACTGGAATAACGAGTACAAGTTAGACGGCTTCTATAAAGAAGACACGCGTGAAAACGATGCGGGTGTAGATGTTACATCTCGTACTAACGAAAAATACTCAGCATCAGTTCAAGGTAACTACAAGTTAAATGAAGATAACAGCCATTTATTCGTGTTTGGCTCTTATGTTTCAGACTACTTTGGTGCTTACCGCAGTGAAGCGGTTATTTCAGTGGGTTACGGTCAACGTTTATTCGAAAACGACGACATGTATCTTAACGCTGAAATCGGTCCCGGTGTAAAGCGCTTTGAGCACCAAGATGATAGTACTGAACTTGACGATGATGGTGAATTACTTGCCGGTACTTCTGAAAGCGAGTTCATCGGTGTTGGTAAACTAGATTACCAATGGCAGATCTCAGAAAACGCACGTTTTACACAGCTTATCGCGATTGAATATGGTGATACCAACACTAAGACAACCTCTGAAACGGCATTGTTGACTAAAATCAACGGCTCTCTACAGATGAAAGTGGCATACAACATCATCCACAACTCAGACGTAGCAGACGATAAAGAAAATACTGATACAGAAACCTCACTTACTTTGGTTTACAGTTTCTAACAAGTATCTTGTCAAAGGGCACCTCAGTGCCCTTTTAATTCTTCCAAACTTCGGTAGAATGCCTGAAGTTTAACAAAAATCCACAATGGAAGAGATTTACGTGAAGTTCCTCAGACTATTACTCCTCTCAATGCTTTTTTTGATCTCACATCAAACAATAGCGGTAACACCCAGTAAACAGCAAATAGAGCAGTTTAAAAAGCTCCCCAAAGCGCAACAAGAAGCCTTAGCAAAACGTTATGGTTTCGATGTAAGTGCGTTAGATAGCAACAAAAAAGGTGATAAAAAGAACGAAGAGAAGGAATCTTCGATTTTACCGCGTGACAAAATGGGGTTACTGGAAGAGGAAGAAGAAGAGGATAAATTCAAACCAAAGTTAGAAGAGCTAAAGCCTTTTGGTTATGAGCTCTTTGCTGGTGAGCCTACGACTTTTATTCCTTCTGAGTTGGCTGCTATTCCTGATACATACTTGCTTGGGATTGGAGATACAGTAAAAATCAACCTGTATGGTAAAACTAATGAAGAGCACGAAGTACAAATCGATCGTGAAGGACGTCTCGCAATTCCTAACCTAAGCCCAATTCATGTCATTGGCTTATCATTTAAGGAATTGAAAGCACTGATCTCGAAAAAAATCTCTGAGGAAATGATCGGTGTTCAAGCTTTCGTCTCGATGGGTGAGCTTAACCCTATGCGTATTATGGTTGTGGGTGAAGCCTATAAGCCTGGTAGCTATACAGTGTCTCCTCTCGCCACTGTCACACATGCTCTGTTTGTTTCTGGTGGAGTGAGTGATAATGGTTCGCTGAGAAAAATTCAAGTTAAAAGGGCTGGTAAGCTAGTTACTACCTTCGATCTCTATGACTTATTGCTATTTGGTGATAGCTCTGATGATGTAGTTTTAAAGCCCGGCGATGTTGTATTTATTCCGCCAGCAGCTAAGAAAATAAAAGTAAAAGGTGAAGTTAACCGTCAAGCTATCTTTGAGCTTAAAGAATCAGACTCGCTTGAGAGTGTGATGGCTATGTCAGGAGGCTTCAAAGCTAATGCGAATAAATCGAAAGTGGTTGTCTCACGCTACAACGGTGATGGAAGGCGCATTACCCTAAACTACAACTTTACTGAAAACACAAGCTACAAACCACAAAACGGTGATGAGATTTCGGTCAACGCTGCTTCAACTCGTTTCCAAAATACTGTTACTGTTGTTGGTGCGGTAACCAGCCCAGGTCATTATGAATGGCATCAGGGTAAGACACTCAAAGATATCTTCAGTGCGCCACGTGAAGATTTGCTATCCATTGCAGATTTTGGCTACTCATTGATTATTCGTGAAGTTAACTTTGAAGGCGATATCGCTATCCATCAGTTTTCTTTACAAGATATTTTTAACGGTAAAGCGGGGGATATAGAGCTCGAGTCTAACGATACAATCGTCGTATTTAGCCGTTATCAGCTTAAAGAAGAAGAAGAACAGTTATTAGAAGACCTCGCGTATAACAAAGAGCAACTGAAACTACGTGAAAACGTGAAGTTATGGGAGCAATTTGAGCGTGATGAGTTCTTAAAATATATTGGTTTGAAAGAAGATGAACTATTTGAACTTGAGGAAGAAGTTAAATTAATCACAAGTATTGATGCACTTTTTCAAGAGCCTGAAGAAGTAGAAGAAGAAGACTATGCGGTATTTAGTCGTCAAAAGCTACTTGCGCCAATTGTCGCTAAGCTACAGAGGCAGGCAACACCTAGCGAACCTGCAAAATTGTTTGCAGTAAACGGTCAAGTTAAGTTTCCTGGTGTTTATCCATTATCTGAAAATGCAGATTTCCAAAAAGCGGTGCAAGCTGGCGGTGGATTTCTAGAAGCTGCGTATCTCGAGCAGGTTGAGCTAACTCGTGTTGTTTATAATGATGGTAAACAGGTTGAACACATCCAACTCAACGGTTTGAACGAGTTGGCTAATCCAACTCAAATACTGACGAGCAAAGATACTGTTAACATTTTCCCAAGACCTAATTGGCAAGAAAGGCTACAAGTTAAGGTTGTTGGTGAGGTTAAGTTTCCTGGGACGTACACCATTAAGCGTGGTGAGACACTTGATAGCCTACTAGAAAGAGTTGGTGGCTTTAATCAATTTGCACATAAAGAAGCGGCAATTTTTACGCGTGAATCTATCAAGCGTAAAGAAACTTCTCAAATTCAACGCCTAACTCAAGAGTTAAGACGCGATATCATTACTAATACTTTCCAAAAAAGTGCCACTGCAAACACTTCTATGCCATATGAAGATATGGATCAAATATTAAAGGATTTATCGAAGGTTGAGGCGTTAGGACGTTTGGTTATTGATCTTGATAAACGTTCAACCCAATCTTTGCAGTTAGAAGATGGTGATGCATTATATATCCCAGCGATGCAAGACTCTGTTAGTGTCATTGGTGAGGTTAATCTGGCTGCAACACACTTGTTCGATTCATCCAAGTCTGTTGATGACTACATTAAAGCTAGCGGTGGATTAAAACAAAAAGCGGATGATGAGCGTATTTATATCATTAAAGCCAATGGTTCAGTTGAATTACCAAGCTCAGGATCATGGTTTGCAGTCAGCAGCCATGGAGGCCAACTAGCGCCGGGCGACACGATCGTTGTACCTCTAGACGCTCAACATATTGATAGCTTGACACTGTGGAGTACAGCGACACAGATTATTTATCAGCTTGGCTTAGCTGCGGCTTCAATTGCGACGCTTAACAAATAATGGATAACAATAAACAGATGACTGAAGCTGAGATCATTAAAAAGAATGAAGTTGATTTGACAGAAATTTTGTCAGTGGTTTGGAGGGGAAAGTGGCTAATTATATTAATCACTGCTGTATTTGCTGTATCCAGTGTGCTTTTTGCACTATCTCTACCGAATACTTATAAAGCGACAGTATTACTTTCACCTGTTGAAGATACTCAAGGCGGCATGCTCTCAAATTTGAAGTCAGAGTTTGGTGGCTTAGCAGCAATGGCAGGGGTGAATTTGGGGGGAAGAAAAGGTGATAAATCTGCTCTTGCGCTTCAAGTAATGCAAAGCCGTTCATTTTTAAATAACTTTGTTGAAAAATATGAGTTAAAGCCAAAGCTGATGGCTACTGAGGGGTGGGAACTGGGTAGTAATCAGCTGATATACAATGGTAAAGTTTATGATAAAGAAGCTGGTACTTGGCTCAGAGATGTTGCTGCACCTTTTCAACCCGAGCCAGGCATTCAAGAAGTATATGAACATATCAGAGCAAAAAACTTAGCTGTGATAGAAGAAAAGGAAAAAGGACTAATTACTATTGCAATGACTCATTATTCCCCTTACTTAGCGAAGGAAATGGTGGAAAACATCGTTGTGGAAATTAACGATTACATGAAAGCTGAGGCTGTAGCAGAGTCCAATGTAAAAATAGAGTATTTGAAAAAGGCATTAGCGGAAACATCGGTTGCAGATATGCAGAAGATATTTTACCAGCTGATCGAGCAACAAGAGCAGACAAAGATGCTAGCGCAAACACAGTCGCAATATGTGTTTAAGACAATTGATCCTGCCATTCTACCGATCCAAAAAGCTGGACCAAAGCGTGCATTGATTTGTCTTGGTATTACTTTCCTAGGCAGCGTACTTGCGTTTGTTCTGTTATTATTTAGACATTTTGTGCTCAGAAAGTAATTTTTGGGTAGGGTATAGAGTTGTTATTTAGTGTTATTGGCAATTTAGTTTAAATTTAATTTCTATTACAATGGCGCGTTAATTAGATAATGATGGAAGCATGTGGATCTTTATGGTCATTTTCTTTGCATTTTTAGCATCGTACTGTTCAATTTTTATGATTAAGCCTGTCGCTGAGCGTTTTGGCTTAGTTGATGTACCCTGCAGCCGAAAAAAGCATGTGGGTGCTATTCCGCTTATCGGTGGTGTATCGATTTTTGTGGCAGTGTTGGCTTCAATCATTGTATTTTTGCCACTTGAGAAAAAGCTGATAGTCTACTTAATTTGCGCTGCTGCTATCGTCCTTCTTGGGGTAATTGACGATTATCGCCAATTAGGAGTCAAGATCCGTTTAGGTGTTCAGGCGTTGGTTGCACTCATTATGATGTGGGGCTCCGATGCGTATATTCATAACTTGGGCAATTTGTTTGGGTTTGGCTCTATTGACTTAGGGTTGTTGGGTATTCCTTTTACGGTAATTGCTGTTATTGCTGCTATAAATGCCTTTAACATGATTGATGGTATAGACGGCCTAGCTGGTGCCATGAGTATTACAACGTTTGCAGCCATTTTAATATTAATGGGGGTCAATGGTGGGCAGTTGTCGGTTTTACCGTTAATCATTATTGCAACCATAGTTCCTTATCTCGCCTTCAACCTAGGCGTACTGGGTCACCGAAATAAGAAAATATTTATGGGTGATGCGGGCTCTATGTTCATTGGGCTGAGCGTTATTTGGCTGTTAATGATAGCTACCCAATCAGAAGTAGATAACGCTTTCAGTCCAGTTACTGCGCTTTGGATAATTGCTATTCCACTGATGGATATGATGGCAATTATCATTAGGCGTGTTAAAAAAGGCCATTCTCCATTCAAAGCAGACAGAGATCATTTACATCATGTCTTCATGCGTATAGGTTTTAGCTCCAGAAAGGCCTTAATTACGATATCAACGTTGGCTGTATTTCTTGCGTCGATAGGGATTGTTGGAGAGTTGATAGGTATTCCCCATTGGTTTATGTTAGTCTTATTTATCGGTATTTTTGTTGCCTATTCTGCTTGTATTCAACACGCATGGAAGGTAGCACGGTTTTTAAGAAAGCACGTCTTTATCAAAAAAATTAAAGAGTAGTTCAATGACAAACAATATGAAGGCAAAGAATAAACATAACGGCTTCACCATGATGGAGTTGTTAATTGTGATCGTAATTTTAGGCTTGCTAGCTTCATTAGTGGCACCAAAATTTTTCAACAAGCTTGGAAGCGCCTCTCGAGATATTGCTGCGGCACAGATGAATGCATTTGAAACTGCACTTGATACTTACCGCCTTGATATTGGTACATACCCACAAAGCTTAAACGAGCTAAGAGAGAGTGACAATCCAAGGTGGGATGGACCTTATTTACCAAAAAACATCCCTTTGGATCCATGGGGTAATAGTTATAATTATTCTCAACCAGGAAATAATGGTGAACCATATTCACTGTTTAGCTTTGGTGCTGATGGTAAAGAGGGCGGTGAAGGCGATAACCGAGATATTATTCACAAATGAGTTTATTTAGTGATTTTCTAGTCCATAACTATGAACTACAGGACTCAGATGTTCGTAGAGCTCTAACATATCAAGAAAAGTTTGGTGGAAAGTTAGAAGAGATTTTGGTGAATATGGGCATTTTAGATGACAGCCTAATTCCTGATATTTTAGCGTCATATCTAGAGCTATCTCTGTTTGATATCAATTCGGAGTTTTCAGTTTGTGTTGAATATCAATATTTCACCTATTTTGCTAGCCACAACTGGCTTGTTGTGAAAGGTGAAAATGAAACGCTTGAGTTTGTTACTTCTGATCCGTTGAATCCAGTTTTAAATAACTGGCTTGCAGAGCATGAAATCAACTGCACTATCAAAATAGCGTCGGAATCTGTAGTTAAATCAATTCTTTCTGAATACTCTACAAATAAAAGCAGCGTAGATGAGGTTAGTTCGGGTTCAGAAGAACAAAGGCTAAGGGATTTAGCATCAGAAGCTCCGATTGTTAATTTGCTGAATTCCCTAATGACTCGCGCCTTGAGGGAAGGTGCATCGGATATGCATATTGAGCCTTTTAGAGGGCGTTGTCGTGTTAGGTATCGGGTCGATGGTGTACTACTGGATATAGAAAAACTCCCGTCATCGATGCAACTGCCTGTAGTTACCAGATTAAAAATCTTATCTGGGATGGATATTGCTGAAAAGCGCCGCCCGCAGGATGGGAAAATTGAGCTTAAACTTGCTGGTCAAGAAATTGATATTCGTGTTTCTGCGTTACCTGTAAACGAAGGTGAGTCGGTCGTAATGCGATTTCTTCGTAAAGAGAATGTCACTTACGATATAAATGTTTTAGGGCTATCACCAGATATAGAAACTGCTTTACGTGCAGATATTAAGAAGACTGCGGGAGTTGTACTGATGACAGGCCCTACAGGGTCCGGTAAAACAACCACACTGTATACATTTCTTAATGAACTAAACAATGATGATGTAAAGATCATTACTTTGGAAGACCCTGTAGAATATCAGCTGCCTGGAATCAACCAAGTACAAGTTAATAGCGATATTGGTTTTACATTTGCGTCTGGTTTACGCTCTATAGTACGTCAAGACCCTGATGTAATAATGTTAGGTGAGATTCGAGATAAAGAAACTGCACAAATAGCGTTGCAGTCAGCGTTGACTGGGCACTTGGTGTTCTCAACTGTTCACACTAACGATGCTGCGAGTGCTTATACTAGGCTATTAGACTTAGGTGTGGAAGAATTTCTTTTAAATGCGGCTTTAGTCTCTATTGTTGCTCAGCGTTTAGTAAGAAAAAATTGTTCTCATTGCTCTGAGCCCGTGAATTTGGAGCAAGAAATTATAGAGAAGTACCTGCTTCATGAGCTTGCAGACAAATGCAATGAAACTCTACAGCCGAAGGCTGGTGTAGGTTGTGAAAATTGTGGTTTTACAGGCTTTAAAGGTCGGCTTGCCATTATCGAATATTTACCTTGTGACGATTTTATAAGAAGTACTCCAAAAGACAGTAACTTCGTTACAGTTGCAAGACAACATAATTTAGCTTCAGGTAGAAGAACACTTGTTGAAGACGGATTATTAAAAGTTATTAAGGGACAAACGACGATTGCGGAAGTACTCAGGGTTGCGGGTTAATGAACTATATATATCGAGGCTATGATGGCAGTGGTGCAAAGCTTAAAGGGAATGTAGAGGCAGAAGACAAAACTCAAGCCATTGAATTGTTGGAAGCGCAAGATATAACCGTAATTGAATTAAAGGAAGAGCGAAAAGGGATAACTCTTTTTGGAGGCAGTAAAGTTGGCTTGTCAGAACTTGAATTTATGACATCTGAACTCAGCTTACTTTTGGCCTCTGGAGTCAAAATAGATAAGAGTTTAGAGATTATTAAAAACTCTAAATCTGAGCCTCAATTAGTCAGATTAATTGAAAAAATATTAAGCGCAATTAAGTCGGGTGAAAAGCTATCTGAAGCATTTAAAAAAAGTTCACCGATATTTGATGACCTCTATTGTAACCTTATTCAATTAGGTGAAGAGTCGGGGATGTTGAGTGCAGTCTTTAAGGACCTAGCGGACGATTTAAAGTTTAAAAAGCAGCTAAAAGATAAGATCATATCTTCACTTACGTATCCTGCAGTTATTTTTGCTGTCTGTATACTCAGTGTATTTTTTATATTTAACTTTATTATTCCTAAAATGGCAGTGATGTTTGAAGGAATGAAAGAGCTGCCTTGGTATACCTCTCTCATGTTAGATGCCAGTCAATGGATGCAAAATTATCAGTTTTATTTAATTGGTGGAGTTTTGTTATCAGCTTACGGGATAGTTAATTTCACAAAAAAAAACAATGCCTTCAAATCGTGGCTGAACTTAAAGTCTTTAAGAATCCCGGTGCTCTCCCATTTTATCTTATTGGTCGAACGTATTCGCTTTAATAGTGCTTTAACGATGATGATAAAGTCAGGGGTCGTCGTCGACAAGGCGATAGGGTTTGCACAAAAAAACTTACGTAATATCGAGTTAGCCAATCAAATAGAAGTGGCGAGAAAAAAGGTTAATGAAGGTGAAAAACTATCTTCTTCCTTAAATCAAACTGATCTCTATCCTGCATTTTTTGTTTCGTTATTGGAAGTAGGTGAAGAATCCAATAATTTAGAGCTGATCTTTAATGAAATTGCTGATCGTTCAAAAAGTGAGTTTGAATCCTGGACTCAAAAACTGACGTCTTTACTAGAGCCTATTATGATATTGATTATGGGCCTACTCGTTGGGGGAGTTGTAGTTGTGATGTTACTGAGTATGGTATCAATGAATGACATTGGGATTTAGATAATGTCTACGAGCCGTGGCTTTACTATGGTTGAATTGCTGGTCGTCTTAGTATTGATTGGGTTACTTAGTAGTTTTGTAGGTCCAATGGTAATTTCTCAGGTAGAAAAAACAGAAGCTAAAATAGAAGCTGCTCAAATCCTCAAGCTATTTGAGAATGCCAGTCAAACAGCATTTTGGCTTAATGAGAGAGTATTATTTCGCACCGAAGCAAATAACATTCTGGTTGTTAGAGAGATAAGTGGGAAACAGATTGTTAAAAAAGAGTTTAGAGTGCTTCGATTTAAAACTGGAGAAATTGAGATTGGGGCTACAGGGGATAGCAGTGCAAGAAGTTTGAATTATTACGTGAATGACCAAATGCGTACCATCGAACTTGTCTCAATGTGGCCTGAATATAAAGGACTGCCTGTAAATGCATTCAATTAAGGGTTTTACACTGATCGAAGTATTAATTGCGTCCATAATTCTTTTTTCGACTATCGCGTTAAGCACACAAGTTTTTCAAGGGGCAATTATCTCATCGGAGAAAGCTGCGGACCATATAAAAATCTCAGCGATTAAGATGCTATCGTTGGATTTCATTTCAAGTGAAGTTAGGAAAGGAGAAAGAAAAGGAAGCTTTTCGAATATGGGCGTTATGGTGAGCTGGGAAGCTAATGTGATTAAGAAAGGAGCACCTCCGGCGGTATTTAATTTTGACGAAAACCAAATGCAATATTTTGAAGACAAATTTGAAGTGCTAGAAATTTCTGCCACTTTTCAGTTTGGAAGGTTAGTTGACACAATGAAATTCAAAGAGCTGTATTGGCATGAAAAGTCTTAAAGGCTACACACTTGTGGAGCTGCTAATAGCTATGGCGGTTATGTCAAGTTTGATGCTAGTAGGTAGCTTTAGCTATCAGTTTTTTGCAAACCGTTGGAATAAAGAGTTAGGCTCTTTCTCAAAAGTTGAATCACTGTCTTCTGGTCTTATTGCTTTACAATCTATTTTTAAAGGCATATCTCCCTTTGTTATCTATAATACTTCAACCTCACCTCGGACCCCTACTATCTTATTTGAAGGTAACAACGACGCTTTGTTAGGATATACAAAAAGAGGTCTGATGTATGAAGAGGAAATTTTTCGCATACTCATAGAGCCAGAAGGTGAGGGCTTTCAATTAGTTTATCAGTACAATAACTTTAATAAAATGAGGCTTTTAGAGACTACAGATACAATTGAATTTGAGAAAAGTGTTGTATTGCTAAGTAACATAAAGCACGTCACCTTTCAATATTATGGTTGGAATAGCATTACCGAAAAAGTAGAATCGGGAAGTACTGGCACAACCCCTAATTTAATGGAAAAGTACTCTTCAAGTACCACTCAATTGCTGCCTTTATACATCCTTGTGAGCATAGTAACCGAGGAGGGAAGTGCCGTAATAAAGGTGGATACGGAAAAAGGGGCGCATCGACATATCTCTCCTTATATCGGGAGGCTACTGGATGAAGTCTAGAATGTGTTGTGGCATCGCATTAGTACAGGTCCTTATCATGGTAGCCATGATTTCGCTCTTCCTTTTGTACATTCAGCAAGTTAATAGCGCTAAAATCAAGCAGACTGAAAGAGTAAAGCTCAGAGCAAATGCAGAAGCTGCATTGCAATCAGCTAAAGCAGAAGTTGAGTTTCAATTGTTGACGAATTCGAAGCAGTTGGTCGATGCTCACAATAATTTTGACCAAGAAGACAACCGACGAAACTGGAATCTACATGGAAAGAGATTTCCGCTAGAGGGAAATGTGTATGCCTCTATTCAAGACCATGCAGGGTTAATTAGTATACATCACTATAGTTCATTGAGAATGACACGTGCATTAAAGGCTCTAGGGATGAACGAAACTCAAGCGCTAAAGTTAATAAGCGCTCTGCGAGATTGGCAAGATGAAGACTCTTCTACCGCTGATGTCGGTATCGATGGAGTAGTAGACTATAAAATAAGAAATGGATTGGTGAGTCAGATTAGTGAACTAAGCTGGTTTAGTTCTTTAGATGAGAAAATGCTCAAGCAGGTAACTTCGTTATTTACTACCCACTTTAATGGTGAGTTCAATCCGTTAACAGCGCCTGACAACCTTTTGAGAGCAGAGGTGGGCGAAGATTATGGTGATAATATAGTAGCTTTAAGGGATAATGGTCAGCTGACGGTTAATCAATTTCAAAATTTGACTGGGGTCGTCAGGGGGGATGGTATTCGTTTTTCTCCTTCAAACTGGTTTAGCGTTTTATTAGAATATTCTGAACAGGACATCACTATCAGAAGAAAGTATGTATTGAATGTGAGTCCATACAGTAAAAGCAAAAAACCGGTCGTGTTATTAGAAGAGTCCAGCATAAGGTAGTGATTAAGTTGTTAAGCAAAATAAAAAATCTGTGCAATAAATTGCTAAGTAAAGGAGTTTACTATTTTGATGGTGAACTAAAGGCAATTGACTTTAATAAAAAGCAGCTATGTGTGGTTGAGCAAAAAGAGATAACTCCTTTAGTGGTGATCGTGTCTAGTGACCATTACAAAACAGAGTTGAGAACGGTTCCTTTTACCACGGATGCTGACGTAAGAAGAGCATTAAAGCTTAAGCGCAACACAGGGCAATTTTGGACTGTTGGTAAAAAGCTCTCTCAAAAAACTGAGGTAAACTATTGGCGGTTCAGTGAAGCAGTGCCAAAAAGTGTATTCTCTGTACCAGAAGCGCTATTTTATTTGTGTGCAAATAAGCTTAGATTTCTGGAGGTCGAAGGGCATCGCAGCAGTTACTATATGAGCTTTTCAGAAGGAAGTTTTCAGGTTACGAGGAAATTTGGCCTTATTAATTCAGCCGAAAAATTTTTGCTTTCAATCGGTGAACCCCAGCACTTTTCTCAACAGTTTAAATCAGCTGACAACTCACTTTTAATAAATAGTCTTACTAATTTTGCGAGCTTTAACTCACTTAGACTTTGCTTGTCATTTTTTAACAGTCAAGCGGCTGGGATTGACAAGATCAAGCTTACAAATAGCGTTATACTACCGCTTTCTTTGGTTTTGTTTATATATTTGTCTGCATCTAGTTTATATCTAATCGGGAAAGAGCTTTATGTCACTTCTAAATACCAATCGATCGAGTCTTCTGCTTTTTCATTAATTGAAAATCAAAATAAGTTTGATGAAACCAAAACGAAGTTAGATGCAATTAACAGTCTTGTATCTCAAGATGCAAACTATCCAGCTGCACTTTATGTCATGACAAATGTATTTAACAAGGTAAAAATGTCGAACCTATTGTTTGAGTCAGGGCGGTTTGTGTTTAGAGCTGAAGCCGAAAAGGCAACAGATATATTGGCTATTGTTAAAGAGCACCCTAGCGTTCGTGATGCCAAGTTTGATTTACCTGTAGTCCAAAGTCGGGCAAATGAAAGGTTTACTATTAGTTTTACGTTAAGCAACACACATGTTATTGAAAAGGTAAATAAATGAAAGAGTTATAT
Source organism: Pseudoalteromonas sp. NJ631 (assembly GCF_000276645.1). Classification (NCBI taxonomy): domain Bacteria; kingdom Pseudomonadati; phylum Pseudomonadota; class Gammaproteobacteria; order Alteromonadales; family Pseudoalteromonadaceae; genus Pseudoalteromonas; species Pseudoalteromonas sp. NJ631. Next base: position 225,784 of record NZ_AKXJ01000003.1, on the reverse strand, counting down.
AAATACCGTGTTTCATTAACTATAATCGCGTGTTTGGTTATATTAAACTTCGTTGTGGTGCCAGTATTAAGTTGGCAAGAATCAAAAGGGGAAGCGCTCCTTTTGGCTCAAAAGAAGTTGAACAAGGCAAAATCAGTTATAGAGAATAAAGAACATATTAATGCAACCTCAGAGCAACTCCAAGTTGTTGCTGATGATGTTGAGCGCTTACTGTATAAAGTAGAAAATATAGAAGACTTTAAGTTAGAAGAGCAAACTAGATGGCAGTCTTTAGCTGAAAGTCAAGAGTTGCGAATTAAACGTTTTGGTTGGAAAACGCCTTTTATCGAACCAATTTCTGGACTTGGCCGATTAGATTTAGAGCTTCAAATAGAAGGGGATGGCGATAAAATTGTTGACTATTTGCTCGATATAAAAGCTAAAGATAAGTTAGCAATTGACTCAGAGTTTAGATTATCTTTTCGGGGTCAAAGAGAACAACAGCTTGGCATTTTTAGTGTATACCTTAATCGTAAGTTTTATTTTGATCCCAATAGTGCCGGTTTTCAGGAGTAATCATGGTTCTAGCTAATATGAGTGCCAAAGTGGGCGGGATTTATCCAAAAATTGTTATGCTAGCCATGAGTCTAACCATAATATTTTGTGTTATAGACTTCAGTGATAAAGCCTTTTGGGCATCAAGCGAAGTATCGCCTAATGAAGTGGATATTAGCGCATTGGCACGAGTTCAGTGGGGGATTTCAAACCAAACTATATCTAAGTATAAAGAAAGTTTTGATGGATATAGATATGAAGAAGTCGAATCGTCTGAGCCGGTAGAAAAACAGTTTACAAAAGAAGACGAATACACCCAAAGTGGTTCGTTGACAGAAGTTTTTGTTGATAACAATGTTCTAAAGTTGAAGGCAGTTATCAGTAAAGGCGAAAGTTTTCAGGTTATTATTGAAGTGGAAAATAAGCAAACTGGTGAGTTATCTATTTCACAGGTGACAAATAATAGTGATTTGTTTAGTTTTAAAGTCAGAGTGATCAACTCATTGAGTATAGAACTAACTCGAACAATTGAAAACCGTGAACAAAAAATACAGTTAACGATGTTCCAACTTCCAACAGCTTCACAAGAGGTGCAGTAAAGCTCATGAAACAAATTAATAAGTCATTCTGCTTTAGTATGATCACGGTACTCACTCTTTCGGCATGTAAGTCCACAAATCCCAAAGATGTCGGAGTGTATAATGTTGACAAATCCTATATCGAGCAAAATATTCGTAATACTGAAGTTGAGGGGGCTGAACTTCTTGGCGAAACAAGCGTTAACAATAAAGAAAAGATAGCGGATGGTTCGCTACAATTTTTGCCAAAATATCGTACATACATCAACGAATCAAAAGTAACAGATGATGTTATCGATAGGTTTTCAAATACAGAAATGCTCTCTGTTAGTGCAGAATCGCTTAGGATAATTCACTTTTTACATTATGTTTTAGGCGATCAGCTGAAACTAAATTATGTGTTATCTGATGAGCTTAAAGATGATAATCAAACGATAACGCTTAATATTCAAGATCAAGTGAGTGAAAGAAAGTTATTTCTACTTTCACGCGAGCTGTTGGAAGAAAAAGGCTACGTGTTAAGGTTCCGAGATAATATTTTTTACGTGCATCAAAAAGAAGACAGTAATAGCACGCTTAAAGATGTAGTGTTTGGATATGGAAAGTCTGTAGATGATGTACCTCAAACCAGTAATGAAATTATTCAAATGGTGCCATTCACTTATGGTATGCAAATGGGAATGGCGAACACATTAAGGCAAATGCTCGGTATAAAAGCCTCTTCTGATGTAGAGAGAAATGCCATAAATGTATACGGAAAAAGAAACGAGATCATTAGAGCGCTTGAGCTCATAAATATGTTCGACAGGCCTAGTCTTGCTAACCGTGAAATAGGTGTATACCAATCTGTATATATGCCAACAAAGAAAATGTTAGACAGTTTGACAGAGCTGCTTAAACAAGAAGGGATCACCCTACAGACCGGGAGTTCAACGGCTGGCACCGTAACCGTGGTTAATATAGAGCAGCAGAATCGCTTGATCATGTTTGCGAATGAGCGCTCATTATTAGACAGGGTCGTGTTTTGGGCTGAAGAACTGGATAAACCGATTAATACGGCTGAAAAACAGTATTTTATTTACCAACCTAAATATTCACGTGCAGTGGATATGGGAGAAAGCCTTGAAGCGTTAATTGGTAATGGAGGGAGTTTCTCCAACTCAACTTCTGTCGCCAATGAGGCCTCTTCAAGCGCGTCACGCCCAAGTGTCACAAGCGCATCGAATAAAGACCTGAAAATGGTTATTGACGAACGCTCTAATTCCGTTATTTTTTATACAACGGGGGAAAGCTACCAGCAAATTCTACCACTAGTTAAGCGATTAGATATATTACCAAAACAAGTGATGCTTGAGATGGTAATTGCTGAAGTGTCTATGACGGATGAATTTAAACAAGGGGTGGAGTTTCTACTTAAAGGAAGCAATAATTATAGCTTAAGCACGGAAGGTGCCTTTATGGGGGAAGGCGGCTTTGGCGGATTATCCTATGCCCTGACCGGAGATAGAGGGAAAGTCGCCGTTAATTTGTTTGAGAAAAACTCGCTTGTGAATATTTTATCCCGCCCATCTATCGTTGTAAGAGATGGTGTGCAAGCATCGATCAATGTAGGTAAAGATATTCCAATTATAGGCCAGACAACGTCAGACCCAATTAATGGAGAGCGACAAACCACATCGATTGAATACCGAAAGACAGGTCTGCAGCTTGATGTAAAGCCAACGGTGAACGCGCAAGGTGTTGTACTCATGGAGATATCTCAGAAAGTCTCAAATGAATTACAGCAGACTACCTCGACAAGTGGAAATCCATCACTTTTTGACAGAACCATAAAGACAGAAGTGGTTGCTGAAAGTGGCCAAACTATTGTGCTTGGTGGAATTATCAGTGAAAACCGCTCATTAAATGACTCTGGTGTACCCATACTTAAAGATCTGCCAATTTTGGGCGAATTATTCTCCGCAGATACCAAAGATGGCGATAAGACGGAGTTGGTTATTCTTGTTACGCCACGTGTTATTCAATCTAACGACGAATGGAAAGACATAAAAGAAGCGTTTAGGACTAAGTTTGAGCAACTTTCGTTTTAGGTGTTCACTACTTGTCATAATAATGATCTAGACTTGTCGTAGTATTTTTACGTGTAGAAATACAGATAGCTGTACACATAGGTTCGAATAGCTTCAAAATTAGGAAAATTATATATTTATTACGCTATTTTCGCTTGATAGCTGGGAGAAACTTGAGTACACTCAGTACGATTCTTGTTTTGTTAACTAACTTATAACTAACAAAGCAAATTGAAAGCAACTGAAAAATGGATAATTTAGTAAGTTGTTTACTTTGTAGTCGAAAAGTGGTGCCGATGTTGACTAATTTACAAAACAATGGTTACACTCTCGATTGCTTAATTTGTTTGGTTGTTGCTTAGGCGACGGCCTAAGTACAATAACAAGTAAATTATTTGAAATGATAGAACACTCTAAACTATTATTTCAGTTTCATGAAACTTGGAGAATGGAAATATGTTCAAAAGAACTCTACTAGCGCTAGCAGTATCTGGCGTAGCAGTATCTGCAAACGCTGCAACAATTTACACAAAAGCATCAACATCTGTTCAAGCTGACGTTGAAAAAGCAATCACAGCAAACGCGAAAGGCGAAGCTGGTGAAGCACTAGGTACTGATAAAGTTTTTGGTGGTGCAAACACTGACAACTGTACAGCTTTAGCGTCAGCTTTAGGTGTTTCACTTTCTAATGACGGTAAATTTGCTGTGGCGGCTTCTGGTAAAGCTGGCGATACAGCAGCATTTGCAGCATTAAGCGGTCTTAATAAAACAGAAGTTAAAATGACTGCAGATAATGTATGTACAGCTTCTGTTAAACCAGGTCTATCTACATCAAGCGTTAAAGATGGTCTAGAGTACTCTTCAGTTAAAGCGATTGAAATCAAGCCTGTTATCGTTGCTGGTATCGGTGGTTACAAAGATGAAGATACTATCACTGTAAACCTTTCTGGCGCTAAAGTTGACCTTACTAAGACAACTGCTCCAACAATCACTGTTGGTAACGATGGTCTGAGCACTGCTCCAGGTAACTTCTCTTTTGATATCCTAGATATCACAGCAGACCGTGTACGTTTTACTGTTCAAACAGTAAACGCGAAAAACGACTTTGTTAAAGGTGGTGCAGTACTACAATTAGGTGGTATTTTCCTTGACTCTAAAGGTCTTTCTTCAGACACAGCAGTAAGTGTTGATTCTTTCGCAACTAACACTTCTGGTACTGACTTCGATGTGGCTTCAGCTCGTGTTATTACTACACTTGTGAACCAATACACTGCGTCAGTTTCATCTCTTCTAGATGCAGCTATCGATGTAGGTAAAGATCGTCAAGAGTTTGCTACTGGTACTAGCGATGCACTAGTAGTTGCAATGAAGAAAAACACTGACAACCTAGAGCTTACTCCAGCTGAAGTACATTACACTATCACTGGTGACTTCTCTTGGATGCTAGATGATGACATCGATACCAACAAAGATGGTAAACTAAGCTCTGCTGAACTTGGTAAAGCTGTGAAAGTTGCTGGCTTAACAGACGACGCTGCTAAGTCTTACGCTGTAAATACAGATCTTACTAAACTAACAGTAGTTAGCACAGTAAGTGGTGCAGTTGATACTTCTGCAACAATCACATTCACCGTTCCTGGTCACGATGAAGGCAAACTTGAGAATCTAATGATTCCAGTTCAAGACTTCACTGTTGCTGTTGATGTTAAAGACAACAAAGCATTCTCTACAGCTGCTGTAAACATGCCAGCGCTATCTGCTACAAACGCAGGTGCGTGGACGCTTAATGGTTCTGTAGTTATCGTTCCTTACATGCCGTTTGGTCCGAACACTCAACCAATTCTACGTCACACTAACGCTGGTACTCGTACTGGTGATATCACTGTACGTTACATGGTTGAAGACGAGCACAACGCATGGCAACCACTAGCGGCTGCAGGTGTTAAAGACGCTAAACCAGGTGTAAGAAACATGCTTAACATCGTTACTGATGCACTTAAAGCTGAAGGCTACGATTCAGAAAAGTCTGGCTTCAAAGTAGCTCTAGAAATCGTTACTAACGTTCCTTCAAGAGACGTTCACGTATACGGCGGTGCTAAGGTTGATGTTGACGGTCAAGACCGTATCCACTTAGGTACTTTCAAAACTAACAACTAATATTTGATATTAGTTCTAGTTTATAAAAGGCGAGCTTAGCTCGCCTTTTTGTTATTAGAGAAAAATAAAACTAGGTCATAAATTTAAACAGTTGCTTTTTGCTACAAGATACCTAGCACGGAATAATTACTCGTGCCTGAAACCAATTTAATTTATTGAATTAGTTGAAGATCTAAACAATCTTGCTACCTTTAAATTGCAGCTTTTTTGAATCACACAGCCAAAACATTGCAATTTGAGTGTAAAAATAAAAATAAAAATAAAAATAAAAATAAAACCTACCATGCAAGCACCACAAAAACACCTGTTTCAAGTCGAGCTTATTGATATCGTTTCATCGCGTTATGAACTCGCGAAACTAGTAAAACTCATTGATTGACTGCGCCTAGAGGCCGATTCAAACAGCACTATGGCGATAAAGGTGCTGGTGCTAAGCCTATCCGCCTACTCGGGGCCTCGAGTACCAGAAACAAATTCACAAATTGTCTGATGAAAACACGGTGGCCATGTGATGCGAAAACCCATATTGGCAATATTTCTGTGGCATGCAATTTTTCACCCATGAGCCGCCTTGCTGCCCAAGTTCAATGACACGCTTTCGCAAGCGAATTGGCGAAGATGGGGTTGAATTGGAGTTTTCGTTAACTGCTGAAGCGGGTCTTAAAAGTAATACCATCAAGTCTTCAAGCTTACGAGGGGGGTTGTGTCAACATGATATCAAAGCTTGATAAAACCATATTTATTCATATTCCGAAGACAGAAGGTCAAAGCATTGAGCGTGTATTCCTACGCAGAGTAAACCTTGGTTGGGAACGGTGCGAACGACTTTTGCTCAAAAAATCATAATCCAAAATGCGGACCCCGAGGTTGGCGCATTTTACTATTAGTGAGTATTTTGACTAAGGGTATATTTCTCGAGAACAATAATGGCGAGAGTTCTTCAAATTTGCCTTTGTTAGGAATCCTTGGCAAAGAGCTTGGTCTGAATATTGTTATCGCCAGCATGATTGTAGTCTTGATGACTTCTTGCTAAAAGGGTCTCCAACGGAAACACACGACAATTACGCTAATGGAGGTGATTTATATCGGCATATTATTCCTCAAAGTGAGTTTATATTTGATCACAGAGATGTATTTAAAGTTGATTTCATCGGTCGATTTGAAATGATAAATGAAGACTTTAAGGCATTATCTCTACAACTTTTTGGTAATGATGAACTTTTACCTCATGTAAATAAGTCTTCACCTAATAAAGTGTTAAACTTATGTAATAAGAATAAGGTAGACTATCAGAGTGCATACAGCGATAAAGGGGCTCAGTTTATTGCAAGGTTCTCTGCTCGTGATATAGAGCTGCTCTCTTATCGCTTTGAATAACAGGAAAAAAAATGAAAGATTTAGCCCAGCTAGAGTTGTTAATAGAAAAACAGAAGTATAAAAAAGCACTTCCGCTAGCAAAAAAATTAGTTAATCATGACAGTGGTTTTAGAGTTACAGAGCTGCTTGGCATGGCTCAACATGGTGTGGGGCAATATGGTTTAGCCGCCATAAATCTCAAAAAAGCCGCAGAGTTAGCTGCTACATCGAGCCAAAAAGCTGTTTTGTATCGAAATGCAGGGATTTGTTATCAAAACTTAGGTGATAAGTATCAACTGCAGGCCCTGCAAGCTTTCGAGCTATCACTTCAGTTTGCCCCTGGCTTCGATAATATACAAATGCGGGTCGTAGCTGCGGAGTTAGCTTTTAGCCTAAATCAATACGATTTAGCGCTCTCATTAGCTGCCAAGCTTATGGCCTATTCGGATTACGCTGCATTAGGCTTAGTGATTACGTTAAGAGCACATTTGGCTAAAGGCGATCAAACTAGCTTTGAAAAGCAAATGTTGATTATCGAAGGAGAAAGTAACGCTTTTCCTGAACAAGAGGCAAAAAACCTATTAGTAACGCTAAAAGAGGCTGATAAACAAAGTTGGTTTATGAATATGTTGGGGTTATTTTCCAATAGATTTTCGCATCAAGATTGGTTTCAATATTTGCAAGGCTTGCAAATTCAGCAACAACTCACAGCAGAAAAGCCTGAGGAGTTGATTGTATCCGATAGCAATGAAGTTGCAGAAATCATTAGACAGTTAGTTGAAGAAATCAAGCGTTACGGTGGAAGTGTTTCAGAGGATTTAAGATTAGTTGCCTGCCAAGGTAATTTAAGTATTAAAGCCTTTAATCAGCAACCTAAGGTACTTATTGATATTCCACTGGAATGTATGCCTTTACTAGACGATTTTGAGTTTGAAGTAAATGGAAATACACTAATCTCGATACCAAAAAAAGAGCTATTAAATCCAACAGCGGTCAAAACGATGTCACTGATGGTAGAGCTTTACAACAAAGCAGATAAAGTAACGCAATGGAAGCTATCCTCTCCTTTTTTTACCTTAAGTAAAGATAGAGCTTTATTAGAGAAGCTTTGCGATGGTAAAAAATTAAATACTAAAGTGAATAAAGATAAGCGGCTTGCCTTAGAAGAAAAGTGGGGTGAGTTATTTCTATCGAGCTTTTTCGGCTCGCGAAAATTTGCGTATAAAAATGACTTTTTCAACATAGGAAAAGAGGGCTATACCTCTGGATTATTATCTATAATTGATTTCTTTAACCATAGGTGTGGGGCGTCGCCATATAAATTAAGTAACAAAGGTATATCAGTGGAGGGAACACCGGGTAATGCTGAAGCCGAGGTTTTCGTTAATTACAACCAATTTGACCCGCTTTTAACGTATTTAATTTATGGGTTTGTTGATTGCGCAAGCGACTATTTGTTTTCTATTCCTTGTCATATCTCATTAGCAGAACTCGAGTTTGAAGTATTTGGAAATACAGCAGTACTTGACGTAGAGAATCGATCAAATAGAACATCTCATTTAGCGGCATTTTTGCCTAACATTGCAGTAAAGGAGCAAAGCGTCGGTATCGATAAACTACTTATCACACCGAAGCATCCAGAATTACTAAGAGAAGCTATACAGACCGTTCTCTTAAGTGTAATGGATAAAGATAAAATCAATGACGTAATACTTGCCGACTTAGTGAAGAGTTTCGAAAAGCAGTTGCTGACGCAAAATATTAGCTATTGGCGAGAAGTTGAAGCACTGGCTGCTGAAAGTGCACTAGAGAATAGCGTTATTGATAGTGTCAACCTGCTTTGTAAGGAGTCTAAATCCATGATTCAGAGATATGCGAGTAAACATTCAATAACTTTATTCTAGATAGTTAAATAAGCTAATGATGCGGAATAACATGATGCCAATCGCTCAATAACACCGATTGCGCTCACAATCTCTCACGATTGTCGACCTCGTAAAAATCTAACTGACGTGATTGGCATCAATGTTATTTGGTGATCGCGATGCATAAAAATATGCATTTATTCAAACTGGTACTTAAACAACTCAATATCCCTTTTGTAAAAGTCAGCAACAAATTCAACTGTTTCATTGTCAAAGTAGGATTGGTAAGAAGGTTTTACTTTCTTACCAATTAACTTTTCTAGCAGTGGGTGTCTTTTTGTTGTTTTATTTCTGTATGGCAAATCGACAACATGTCCAAAAACGCGTTGGCTGATAGTTTCAAAATCATTCATTAAGTTTTCGAATTTACCAACAGCATCTACTAAACAATCATTTCCTTCATAGAGAAAACAATGTTGTGGAACTAAGTGCCTTAAGTTCCCTATATGGTTCTGATAATCATCAGAGTCGCAGCTAGGCAGGTAATCCAGTACAAAGTGCTTAAAGCTAAACGGGTGCTGCTTGTATGTATATTCTGATACCAACCTACTCCAAGGGTTGCGCACAAAACTAAATTTATAGTAATCGTGAAATTGCTCAGGAGTTATGTAGCCAAGTTGCACATATTCGCTGGCGGTTAAATGAGCGAGTCTAGGAGGACCTTTCTTGGGGTTACTGTTTTTTTTGAGTAAAAGTGGCGCTCTTTCTTCCCAGGTTAAGGAAAGTTCATTAAGAAATGCACTTTCAATACTTTGACCTGCAACTTTTGGTATGTGAACAAAGATGCAGCGATGTTGGTGAGATATCATGTTAATGATTCCTAAGTATTTTGTATCTTGCGAAGTAATATCCGAGGAGGTTTTGCGTGCTCATTGCAATGGCTGTTGTAATAGCAGCGCCCAGTGGACCATGATTAGTAATGAGGTGCATGGCCAATATAACAGTAATAGCAGCAGTGAATATGCTAATATTTTGGTAGGTTTTTTCTTGGCCACTCATCGTTAACAGTGTGATTGCAGGTCCCGTAATAAGGTTGATAACTTGACCAGCTATAAGTACCAGTAACCATAATTCACCCTGTTTATAATCCTCGCCAAAAATACCTAATAAATATTCTGAATAAAAATAGAACAGTAAAACCGTGATTGCGGCGACGAAAATAGATGTTGATTGACTAAGTGAAAACAGTTGCTTTACTTCATCTAGACGGTGTTGTGAGTAGCTTTTTGCGAACTTTGCGGCCGTTACACTATTTAAGGCAAACAAAAAAATACTTGGGAGCATCGCTAGCTTGGTTACGATGGCATAAACGCCAAGTTGCGAAAGAGATACTTGTGTACTTAGGTATAGTTGGCTCCCTTGTTGCACCACTAAATAAACTAAACCACTAATCCAAAACGCTTTTGCACTTATCCAGAATGAATAGCGTGGTTGGGGTGTCGTGGTGCTAGGGGGACGAAGTTTAATTACAATAAATAGGCTAGTAATAGCTGTAATGCACAGTGTGCTAGTCACAAGATACAATACCAAAGTAAGAGTGCTCAAATGCATGATTGTAGCACCAAAGAGCAGTATACATAGGCTAGCAAATCCACTGAATGTGGTAAATAAGCTGGGTTTTGATAAGCCTTTGAAAATGCATGCGTTTAGATTGATTATTGCAGTGGCAAATGAGGCTATATGCAGTAATGTCCAAAATTGAAAGGTAGAGATACCTGAAATGGATAATAAACTATAAAAGTGACAGAATAATCCAGTTGTCACTACCGTGATAGAAATGCAGGTAAAGAAAACAGCATATACACGCGGTAAAAACCTTGCAATATCAGCCTGTTGCTGTGAAGCAATGAAGCGAACCGCAGCTTGGTCCAGTCCACATTTACTTATTGCTACAATAAACAGAATGAGTAGTTGAAATAAGGCAAATAGGCCAAAATCATCTGTTGATAATTTTTGAGCAAAGTACCAATTAACTAGAAAGCCTAGTGCCGTTGTAAGTAGTTTTAGCAATAGTGGAAGCCTTATTTGGCTTAGGAAATTATTACTTAACAATTGCGTTATACTCTCGTATTAATTGTTGTGCGATTGCGTCTCTACTGAAGTTGCTATCGATGTAAGCGTGTCTTTGATTGTGCTCATTTAAGCCACACGACGTCTTTTTCAGTACTTCAAACATGAGTTTGGTGAGGGTATCAATCGTGGCGTCTTCGGCAACTTTCCCATTTAGCTTCTTAACGACGTATTCAGGCCCTTCACACGGAGAGCTAATGACTTCTAATCCACAAGATAGTGCTTCATGTACAGCAACAGAAAAGGTTTCATATTCGGACCAATTAACATAGCAGTCGCTGGATTGCATCAGTTTAGCGACGGTTTCTCTAGAGCTATCGCCAATAAATTTAACTTGTTTTAATTTTAACGACTCACACAGTGTTTTAAGTTTTTGTTTATCTTCTCCGTCTCCAACTATTAATAGTTTGGCTTTTGGGTGTTCTTCAGTGATGTATGAAAATGCGCTAATAATGCTAGCAACTCGTTTAACTGGCCTTAGGTGTGCCACAGTAATAAAAGTGAAATCATCTTGTATTTTTTCTTTAGGAGTGAATAACTCTGAGTCAACCACATTGCCAATGATCTCAATAGTCCTATCTAACTCAAATCTGTCCCGTAAGATGCTAGCTAGGCTCTCCGAGACGCAAACTAATTGATTTGCCGCACGGTAGGCTTGACCTATTAATTGTGTCTCGAATTTAGGAGTTGTCGATAATTTTGCTGCTGATGCATGTTCTGTAATTATAAAGGGTATCTGATACTGTTGGGCTATTTGTTGTGCTGCAAGACCTGCTGCTCCTCCAGGTCCATAAAAGCAGCTATGGGCATGTAATACATCAGGTAACCCGAAGTCTCGAGTATATTGCTCAAACAGTTTTTGATACTGCACCATTCGTTGTTTTAAGTTTATTCGGTACAGTGCAGGTAAAGTAAAATATCGATTTCTTTTGGTGTTGATTTGTGCATCATTTAATTGAGAAGGTGATGTACAAGTCAAGGCATATTTTATTGAAACCGGCTCGGGATAGATAACGCCCACATTACATCCATGTTCTTTTAACGAAAGTGCCTGCTCTTTGAAAAAAGAGCCTAAGGTTGGCTTTTGACTGGTGTGATACCAAGAGGGTAAAAATAATACATGCATGTTGTAATTCGAGTCGTATTGCTAAACAGCCAAGCGATTGTTCTGGTATAGTATCACCTAATTTTACAGAATACTTTGATATTTTCGATGATTGAAAAGCTAACAAGGCTTCTTAAACGCTGGTTGCCACTTCCTGTCTACCCGTATAAATCTTATATGGTAAGAAAGCGGTGTATTTTTATTCACATTCCAAAAAATGCAGGTACCAGTGTCTTAAAGGCATTTGGCTATAGAGGTTATCGGCTTCATGCTAAGTGGTTTGACTATAATGAATCTAACCCATATCTTTTTGAACGTTATCATAAGTTTGCTATCGTTAGAGCGCCCTTAGCAAGGTTATATTCTGCATATAACTATGTTATAAAGGGTGGTAACCAGAGTGAAGGGGATAGGGCGTTGCAACAGCAGGTGCTAAGTAATGCCAGAACGTTCACTGAATTTGTAGATAAGATATTGACTCCTGAATTTGTGTTGTTTCAACCTTTATTTCAACCACAGAGCTACTATATATTTGATTCTCAATATCAATGTAAAGTTGATACCATTTTACGCTATGAATCTTTGAATCACGATTGGCGTAAGCTTTGTATTTTGAAAGGATGGAAAATGGAGTTACCTTGGTTAAATAAAGGGGCTTCAACATTACCGGAGACTCTCTCCCCGCAACAGCTCGAAAAAATTCAATGTTTATATAAAGTTGATTATGAATTACTAGGTTATCGCTTCAATGAGTAGGAATACTATTATACTCACAAGCAATGCTTACCTTCCTAATATTGGGGGGATCGAAAACTCCTTAATGCAATTGAGTAAAGCGTATCATGAGATGGGTTTTCGAGTTGTGATCATTGTTAGTAACGTTAATACTGTTAATAAACAAACATTACCACTTTGCGAAACTACCGAATACGCAACCATTTGGAGGTATGACGTTTGTTTTCATGGGCAACAGCACTCTAAGTTGAAAGCATCCCTTTTGGGTTGGCAAAATATGCGACGTTGCTTTAGGGCCGCTAGGGTTGAGTTTGGTAACGCTTTGGTCATTAGTCGTTATCATATTACTACTATCCATGCTCGATTAGCTGGCTTTAGTCGAGTGAGCTATTTATTACCCGGTGTTGTTAAATTCCAAAACCAGCCAAGCAATACTCATAAGGTGGAAGGGCTAAGGCAAGTCAAACAATGGTTAGTGCTTTTTTATCATCATGCGATTCAAAAACTTGCTTTACAGGTAACTGAGAAAAATTTTGTGTTTAGCAGTAATATGTTAAACCAATTAGCTCAAATTGGTTTTGATTGTAGCAAGGTGACAATGGTGAGCCCTGGAGTAGATACAAATAAATTTCTTTCTCTTGATGTAAACGCTCAAACCGCCTTGAAAGGCAAGCTGGGATTACCCTTGGATAAAAACTTATTACTCGTTGTCGGGCGGTTTACCGCGGCAAAGGGAGTTGAATATGCAATTCGAGCACAGAAAGAACTTTTACATACACATTTAGTACTTGTGGGTGGTGGGGAGCTGGAGGATTATTATAAATCCTTAGTTGTGAAACTTGGTATTGAGGAATGTGTTACTTTCGTTGGTGCTGTAGCGGATACTTCTCCATTTTATCAGGTAGCGTCACTATTTCTTATGACATCAACTTATGAACCGTTTGGACAAACTATTCTTGAAGCATTAAGTTGTGAAGTGCCAGTTATTGCGTTTCGCGCAGGAGAGACTGTGAAAACCGCAACTTGCGAGATGCTTGGTGACGATGCATGTTTTTATGTGAATACATTAGATGCTAGTGATTTGGCAAAAACTATTTCATGTGCATTAGCAGACGTTGAAAAGCGAGCGCAAATTTCGCGTAACGGCGTGGCTTTTGTTAGGCAAAAATACAGCTGGAATGCATTGGCTAAATCACTAATAAAGTAAGCAAATATTGCTATTTAGGATTTTATCAAAAATAGCAATATGACTCGTAAGATTACTCTGTTGTGGGGTTGTATTGGTATATTCGACTTGTCATTTGGGTCGTAAACGCACCTCCAATTTGGTACTGCTTCTGATCAACTGACTCCATTTTAAAGTCACGCAAGTAGTAAGTTTCAGAGCCTTGTTGCTCCGTAGCACTTGGATTGCTTGATAGGTTACTCCACTGCATAGTTTGAGTATCGTAATTCAAAACGTGTGCTGCGCTATGAAGCTGAATGTTTTGCTCATTATGCGTCAGTGTATAGTAGCTCCCGGAGAGTTCAGCCGGTACCTGCTCATTTAAGAGTATCTGAGTGCTTGAGAGTTGATACTGAATTAAGTGAGCTTGTTGCTCTTGAGTATTGTTAGCCGTTATAAATAATTCGTTTCCGATAAACTGGCAGTCAGTAATCGATAGATTTGGTAGTGATGCCGGTTTGTGAGACCACGTTGTATCAGCGGTGGCCAGCTGGTAAGCATACGTGGTGTTACCTTGTTGGGTGAACGCAACAATCGTGTCATTGTTTGCACAACTCGCTAGAACATTATTTTCAAAAGGGGCAAATTTGGGCGCTGCAATTGATGTCCATTGTTGTGTACTAAAATCAAAGATCTCCATTGTTTCCTTGGGTGTCGATGTGCTTGGGCAGGCCTCTGTTCCACCGAAGAGGAACAACTTATTGTTTGATACTTGAGCTTGGTAATAGTAGCGAGACTCGTTTGCAGAAGGTAACGCTTGCCAATCCGTGTTTGTGGTTGCAAGTGAGTGGATCTCAGGTGCGCTTAAAGGTGCATTTGCGCAGCTCATTGAGGAAGAAAGTGATGCTGCATGACTTGCAATGATGATTTCCTTTCCAAGTGTCGCAGACTGTAAGTGACTACCTAGATTGTTTGGGAACTCTGAAAAAGCTTGCCATGGTTGAGATACAACCTCTATGTCGAAAGGGGGCAGCGATACGCTATGTTCGCCATCTAGTACGGATATAACAATTTGCCGATAGTTACCAAGCTGTTCGATATTAGCTGGCTTTCCACTTAGCTCACCGGTTGTTGTATCAAATTCCGCCCAGCTAGGTTTGTTGGTAATTCCGAATTGATATGTGCTAGTTTCACCGTCAACATCTTCAACAGTTGGCGTGAAATGATAGTTGTCGTTAAGTTTGATAGCTTCGGGCGAGGGGGTTCCTGAAATAGTGGGAGCGTCGTTAATCGCTTCGACTGTGATATCGACGGTCACTTCATTACTTAATACCCCACCTTTTTTAAATTTGTAAGTGAAGCTGTCAGTGCCATTTTTGTTTGGTGCTGGTTGATAAATTAGGCTCAAGCCACTGCTGGTGAGCATGCCAAGAGTGGGGGACTTTATGACTTCAACCGTTAATGTGTCGTTTCCACTTGGTGCGGACTTTGGGCTAACCGCAAGCGTGTAGGTTGTATCTTCTTGGGTGGTAAATGCTGTTGATGTTTCTACAGTAAAGTTTCCTTGGCCGCCGATTACATCATTGTCATTGTTATCTGAACTCCCTCCACAGGCGCTTAACAAAGCACTAGCAATGATAGTAGAGATTATTGACCTTTTCATAAATACCTTCTCCTTGAATATTGTGCTCACCTCTAGTGTGAGTATCTGTTGGACGAAATTCAAGCAATATCTTTTCAATACCTTGAACGCTAATATTATGGCTTACGATAAGGTATTTTGTGGCGTAGATGAGTTGCATTGCTCGTGTTAGAATGGAAGTTTGATGATGAAGTCAAGGTTAATACTTTTCGCGTAGTGACTGGTTTGACTGTTGATGTGTTAATATTGCAAATTAAAAGATACGCGCTTGGCCACAAATAACTTTTTAAAAAATATCCTAACTCTTGTTTCGGGCACTGCTTCGGCGCAACTCATTTTGTTACTGATCTCGCCTGTTTTGACACGACTCTATAGTGCGCAGCAGTTTGGTAACTTCGGTGTGTTCGTCAGTATTATCACTATACTTTTAGTACTCGTCAGCTTGAAGTATGAGCTCGCGCTTCCCCTTGTAAAACAACATTCAATTGCTAAGGTGCTACTACACCTCTGCTTTATCTTGATCATATTGAGCTGCACAGTGGTTGCAGTTGTTGTCTATGCATTTGATTCATGGTTGGTAGAGCATCTCAATCTATCGCTAAATAAAAGTGAGCTTTATCTTATCCCTGTTGCGCTATTTGCTTGTGGTTGTTATCAACTTTTGCATTTTTACGCGATTAAAACAGAATCTTTTCGGGTGTTAAGTGTGTCAAAAGTGACGCAGTCTGTGATTATAGCAATAGCGCAAGTTGGACTTTCGTTGTGGACGGTTTTTGGTTTAGTGCTTGGGCATACTTTCGGGTTTATTGCATCGACTTTGATGTTTTTATTACAAAAGCGAGATACGTTACACTTTAACGGCTACAACCCAAAACGGTTGCTAGCGGTTGCTAAACGCTTTAAAAACTTTCCTAAGTATACGCTTTGGGCCTCATTAGCTAATACCTCAAGTACGATGTTGCCTGTAGTACTGTTCTCCGGCTACTACTCTGCGGCACTTGTTGGGCTCTACATTTTGGCACATAGAATGTTATTTGCACCTGTAACGCTCATCGGAAATGCGGTTGGAAATGTCTTTATGTCAAACGCCAAACATTATTTAGTCGCTGGAACGTTGGCAAAAAATACCCTAGATATTCATAATCGCCTGATACTGATTGCTATGCCTATTATGGCCTTAACTTTGCCTTTTTTACCTGAGATATTCGCAGTGGTTTTCGGGGAAAAGTGGACTGAAGCGGGGGAGATTGCTCAGTTTATTGCTATATGGATTTACTTTGTATTTACTGCGTCTCCAATTAGTACCGTTTTGGTTGCAATGGAAAAGCAAAAGCTAGCGGCTTATTTCGATTTTGGTTCTTGTATCGTTCGTTTGGGTAGCGTAGTGCTGTTATCTTCCATGGCTTTTAAAGATGCAATTATGTACTTTTCAATTATCAATGCACTTGTAGTAAGTGCCTTCATCTTATTGGTTTTTTCTCAGCTCAATATTTCTATAGCAGACTTAATTATGCCGCATTTAAAAGCATTTGCTGTTTTATGTTTGCCAAGCTTTGTGATTATTCGCTTACTTGCCGAGCAAAGTGATTTCATTGGTTTTCTCAGTGCAATGTTTGTCGTGTTGCCATTAACATTACTGATGATAAGGAAAAAGATTTGAAAGTGCTCGTTTTACCTTCTTGGTATCCACCGTACAAAGGGGAGTTTATTCAGCAACAGGCGGAAGCGCTAGCTGAACAGGGACATGATGTCATAGTGCAAAGCGTAGAGCGTATTTCACCAAGAGAGCTACTGCGATGGTTGAGTGCTTGGTGTTGGTTGTTTTCCGGTCGTTATACGTTATCGCAAGAAGGTCCGTTGACTGTTGCACGGGCACCATTACCTGGTATTCCAAAGTTTTATGCATTATATGCTGAGCTGTTTGCATTTAAATCTAAGCAGGTATTTAAACGTTACAAAAAGGCGATGCAGTACCAGCCAGATGTGATCCACGCACATAGTTTAATATGGGCCGGATATGCAGCGAGCAAAATCGCCAAAATGTTTCCGGTTAATTATGTGGTCACAGAGCATCGAGGGCGATTTATTAATAATCAGTACGTAAATGAGAGTGAAAAAAAGGAAATGTCACTGGTGCAGGTTAAAAAAGCGCTGCAAGGGGCTAGTAAAGTCCTATGTGTCTCATCAAAGCTTATTCCTTACCTACAGAAAGTGTGTCCTGAGGCCAAGCTTGAAGTGCTTGCCAACATGGTAGATGTGGATCGTTTTACAATGAAACGTTCAACAGTACACCAAGCTTGTCAGTTTATCTGTGTTGCGCATGTTACGCCCCTAAAAGGTCATGAAACTTTGCTCCAAGCCTTCGCGAACGTAGCATCCAAAGATAAAGATGTCTCATTAACGATAGTCGGTGATGGTTGGTATTTAGACCGAGTCAAGGAGTTGGCTGTAGAGTTGAACCTAGAGAACCGAGTCAACTTTACGGGTAACTTGACGGCGAGTGAGGTCGTGAGTGTGCTTCAGCAGGCTGATGTTTTTGTTCTTCCAAGTCAATACGAGGCCTTTGGGGTAGTATATATCGAAGCAATGAGTGCAGGCTTACCGGTTATCGCCACGAATACTGGTGGGGCTGTGGACTTTGTAAATAAAGAAAATGGCATTTTGGTTGAACCAAATAATATCGAGTTACTTGCAAATACGATGCAGTATATGAGGGATAACAGAGCACAATACTGCAGCCAAACTATTGCAAAGCAAACTAAGCAGCGTTTCTCAACTGTTCACATTGCCAGTCAACTTAGTAAGCACTTACGGAGTGTATCGGAAGTCAAATGATGTATAGCGTAATAACAAACCATGTAAAAGCATTTGATGTCCTCGGAAGTCCCTACTTAGAGCAAAAAGGGCTCGATAGTAGTGAGTTTGGTCGTGAGCTTTTCGAACGACACTCCCTCTCTTCATTATCTGGTTTTTTTGCATTGCTCAGCCATGAAGATGAGTTAGTGAGGCTTGTAGTTGATAGAGTTCGCTCGATTCCATTATTTTATGCAGTAAAGAATGACAAAATATTGTTCTCCTCTGATTATGCTTGGCTGCATTCGGAGTTACAGCAAAATGAAGAGTGTGAGCTGGGGAAGGCTGAGTTCGCATTAACTGGCTATGTGTGTGCAGATAGAACGCTATCTAAGCAAATAAAGCAAGTTGAGGCGGGCCAAGAAGTCATCATTTGTAAGCGCACTGGGAAAGTTAGTAAATCCAACTATTTCCTATTCCAACATCATGAGCCTGAGGTTCAGGCTGAGTCTCTATATGTTGAACAGCTAGACATTGCTGTGAGGGCTGTATTCAAGCGGCTTATAGAATTTGCCGCAGGACGCCAAATTGTGCTGCCGCTTTCTGGTGGGTTTGACTCTCGACTCATCGCTTCAACGATAAAACAGCTTGGCTATCAAAATGTCGTCTGTTTTTCCTATGGCTTAACAGGAAATAAAGAAGCAACGCTGAGCAAGCAAATTGCTACTGGGCTGGGCTTTCAATGGTACTTTGTTGAGTATAACGAAGATAAATGGCGCAATGCTTGGTTTAGTGACGAAGCCGATGAGTTTCGAGAGATGGCCTCTAATGGTGTGTCTTTACCACATATACAGGATTGGTTGGCGGTCAGAGAATTAAAAGACAAACAGTTAATTTCAAGCGATGCCGTTTTTGTACCTGGCCACAGTGGCGATTTTGTCGCAGGCTCTCATATCCCAGACATTGTTTTTGAACAACAGCAGTTCTCAAAGTCTGACCTAACCTCACAATTGCTCACGGATCACTATAAGAATGTGCCAAGACGACTTATTGAAACGCAGACATTTAATCGAATAAAGGTAAGCCTGCAGCAGCAATTATCAGGTGGCGATGTTCTTAATGCAGAAGCGTTCGCTAATCAATATGAGCTTTGGGATTGGCGAGAAAGACAGGCAAAATACATTATCAATTCGGTTCGTGTGTACGAGTTTTTTGGCATGCAATGGTGGTTGCCCTTATGGGATAAGGAATTTGTTGAGTTTTGGTGTGAAATGCCACTGCAATATAGGAAAAAACGCCTTTGGTATAACGCCTATGTTGCTGACAGATTCAAATCAGTAGTTGGAGCCCAAAGTGAAATCGCGGATAAAAATGCGGCGGATTTCAGCTTTGCTCGTAAGTTAGCGCATAGACTTTATCAAGTGATGCCTACACCGCTCAAACAGTTTATCTATGGTAAAAAACTCAGAAAAGACTTTGATAATCACTTTTTGGCATTTGGGGCGTTACTTTCTGATGAGCAAAAAGATGAATATGCTAAGTTTGGTTACACCATGATTGGAGTTTATTCCTTGCTGTTCTTGCAATCTCGCTGGGGGAAATAAAGAGAGCTAGCAGAAAGTATTGTTGATTGCATTCTTTAACAGTTTTATTTCTGATACATGTTATATTCGCTCAACTTTATAAGCAGATTGTGACTTTTGTAGGCAATTAACAGCCTACCGGTTGTATCATTGCTTGGTAATAAGGTAAAATCCGTCGGTTCACGGGCTGTGTAAAGCGCGGTTTTGTAGGAAAAGTAGAAGGCCTTATGAAATAGGTCTCCTACGAGGAATATTCTCAACTAATTTGGCTACATATTTATGAAAGTTGTAACAGTAATTGGGGCAAGGCCGCAATTTGTCAAAGCCGCTACATTTAGTCGCGCAGTCAGAGAGCACAATCAAACCAGCCAAAAAGCAGTGCAAGAAGTGATAGTTCATACGGGGCAACATTACGACGCCAATATGAGCGATATCTTTTTTGAAGAGATGCAAATTCCCAAGCCAGATTACAGCCTCGGAATTGGTGGTGGCACCCATGGACAAATGACCGGCCGTCAGTTGGAAGAGATTGAGAAGGTACTATTAGAAGAAAAGCCTGACTGGGTTTTGGTTTATGGTGATACCAATTCGACACTAGCTGGTGCATTAGCTGCAGCAAAGCTGCATATTCCAGTTGCTCACGTTGAAGCTGGGCTACGTAGTTTTAATATGAGGATGCCTGAAGAGATTAATCGCATCCTAACTGACCAAATCAGCAAAATTCTATTCTGTCCTACAGATACTGCTGTGCAAAACTTAGTACGAGAAGGTTTTAAAGATAAAAGCTGTCAGGTACGCAATGTCGGTGATGTGATGCTTGATGCTGCTAGTTTCTATACACAAAGTGCAAAGCGACCAGCTATCCCAGAATATGACAGTTTCTATCTGTGTACTATCCACCGAGCAGAAAACACCGATGATGAAAATCGTCTCAAAAGCATCATTACAGCACTAAATGAGTTATCGGAAACTCAACCTGTTATTTGCCCTATTCACCCTAGAACACAAAAATTAGCTGAATGCTTGGGTCTTGAGATTAAGTTTGACGTAATACCACCGGTGAGTTATTTCGAAATGGTATGGCTATTAGAGCATTGCGAGATAGTACTAACGGATAGTGGTGGCCTGCAAAAAGAAGCGTATTTTTTCTCAAAGCCATGTATTACAATGCGAGATCAAACTGAGTGGGTTGAACTTGTCAATACAGGCGTGAATCAACTAGTTGGCGCTGATAAACAGGCTATTTTAAATGCGGTTGACGCTGCAAAAGCAACGAACTTTGCTCAAGCTGAGAGCTTATATGGTAACGGTGAAGCCGCGAAGGCGATATTGGCAGCTCTTCTGGAGTTTGAAAGCGCCTAATGAAACATCAGTTTGAATATATCGCTTTTGTAGATGCCGAGAAGACGCCAGGTGTCGCGAAGAAAATAGAAAGTACAGTTGCTTCTGCGCAAAAGTTGGGCTTGAATGCCAAGTCTACGTTGCTTGCGCCAACGATGTCGGGAGCGTGGGGGTTTATCAAGGCCCTGTTGAGCACCAACACAGAAGTATTGTTTGTTCGTTTTTCTAGTTTATTGTTTCCATTTTTGTTTTTTCCTTTTTTGCTCGCGCGACTAAGAGGAACAAAAATAGTAGTGGATGTGCCAACGCCACGAAAGTCGGTGCTGGTAGAGCTTAAAACATCAGAGCCAAGAACGCTTGTAAGAATGTTTAAACAGAGTATCTCATTACTTTCTGCCAGTTGGGTACTAATGCCTGCAAATCTAATAGTGCAATATGCGCAAGAATCTGCATGGTATTTATTCGGCGTTAAGCATAAAACACTTAAAATTGGTAACGGTATTAATATACCTGAAGATTTGCCAGTCGCACTGTCATCTTGGCAAGCCGATGATACCTTGAATTTAATTGCGGTAGCGCAACTCGCAGATTGGCATGGGTATGATAGATTGTTGAAAGCAATCGCAGAGTTAGCAAATAAACCTGATGCGCCGAAAGTCAGTTTGACTATTGTAGGCGAAGGGGAAGCGTTTGAACCTTTGAAGAAACTGGCAAAATCATTAAAAATTGACTCGCAAGTTGAGTTTACGGGATTTTTATCGGGCGCTAGGTTAGATGCACAGTTTAACAATGCACATATAGGCATTGCGAGTCTTGGCTTGTATCGCATTGGGCTTGATGAAGCTTCAGTGTTGAAAGCCAGAGAGTATGTGGCAAGAGGGTTAAGTGTTATTGGTGCTGCCAATGATCCAGACTTCCCCGCGAATTCTGATATTCGCTTGATGGTGAGTAATAGTGATAGCACGAATGACATCACGACGCTGATTTGTGAGTTACCGACTAAAACACTAATGTCACCAAGTGAGTTAAGAAAGTATGCGGAAGAAAACCTGAGCATGGAGAGTAAGCTCAAGCGTATTTTAGATAAGTTAAATTAACAGATAGTGTAGGCGTAATTTGATTCATTCAAAAGTGTTAGATAACAAACTGTCCTCTAAAACAGTCTTTGATAAATTACTAGATGAGAGTACAAAAGGGCTGTCGCGTAGCATCGCTGTGACTTTTGTAAATCCATTTTCATACTCACTATTGAGTAAAAGTGCTCGTCTATTATCGGGACTGGACGTTATTTTTTCAGATGGTTCGTTGCATACAAAATTACATAACACTTTTAACCAAAATAAAATTCAGCGATTAAGCTTCGACTTTTCTTCGATAGCAGTCGATGTTTTACGCTTTGCCAATCAAACAGGAAAACGCATCGCCTTTATTGGCGCAAAACCGACTCTAGTTGATGTCGCCGTCAAAAATTACGTCAGCATGTTTCCGGACCTCAATGTCGTTTATAAGCATCATGGTTATGTAAATGATGCGGCACTTAAGTCACAAGTCATCGCTGATCTTAATCAGCAGCAGCCAGAAATTATTGTTTGTGGCATGGGGACTCCAAAGCAAGATGAATTTATTGTTGAATTAAAAAATGCTTTAGATACTCCTGCGTTACTGTTCACTTGTGGCGGATTTATTGAGCAGTCAGCAATTAAAGCTGACTATTATCACCCTTTAGTAAAAAAACTTGGATTACGTTGGTTGCAAAGAGCGGTATTGCATAAGCATGTTCGTCAAAGACTTGTAAGAGAATACCCTAAGTTTGTTGTTAGCTATCTGCGCACACAAATGAAAAATAAACGCACTCAGTCAATCGAAGAAGCCAACCCTCGCGAGAAATAGGAAAAGTATGTTTTCTCCTTCACCAACAAAAAAAATAGGCATTATTGGCCTTGGTTATGTAGGTCTGCCGTTAGCAGCTGAATTTGGTAAATATTTTGACGTTGTTGGGTTTGACATCAATAAACGTCGAATTGAGCAATTACGTGACGGGTTTGATGCAACGTTAGAAGTGAATAAGACACAGCTAACTGAAGCGGCTAAGCTTTCTTACTCCTGTGACGAAAATGACTTAACCTCATGTAACATCTTTATCGTGACTGTGCCTACGCCGATTGATGATACACATGCGCCGGATCTTAATCCACTTCGTAAAGCGTCGGAATTGGTGGCTCGTCATATCAGCAGTAACGACATCGTCATTTTCGAAAGTACAGTATATCCAGGCGCAACAGAAGAAATCTGTATTCCTATCATTGAGAAAACCTCAGGCCTCAAGTTTAATCAAGACTTCTTTGCTGGATATTCACCAGAGCGGATCAATCCAGGTGACAAAGTTAATACTTTAACAAAGATTACTAAGATCACTTCAGGTTCGACACCTGAGGTCGCCGACTTTATCGACGAGATGTACCGCTCAATTATCACCGTGGGTACGCATAAAGCATCTTCAATTAAGGTTGCAGAAGCTGCGAAAGTGATAGAGAACACCCAGCGTGACTTAAACATTGCTGTGATTAACGAGTTTGCAAAAATATTCAATCGCTTGAATATTGATACGGAAGAAGTACTAAATGCAGCAGGCACAAAATGGAACTTTTTGAAATTTAAGCCTGGACTGGTCGGCGGTCACTGTATCAGTGTCGACCCTTATTATCTGACTTTTAAAGCAGAAGAGGTTGGTTATCGTCCAGAGGTCATACTTGCCGGACGTCGCATCAATGATGGTATGGGCGAATACGTCGCGACACAGCTGGTTAAGAAGCTTTCAAGCCGTAAAATTCATATAGATGAAGCAAAAGTACTCGTACTTGGGTTTACCTTCAAGGGCGACTGTCCTGACGTGAGAAACACTAAAATCATTGACGTAGTGCGCGAACTTCAAGATTTCAATATGTCAGTTGATGTCTACGATGGATGGGCGAGTGCAGAAGAAGTAGACAAAGAATACGGTATACAACTTGTCAATCAGATACAGCACGGTCAATACGATGGTATTATCCTCGCGGTCGATCACTCTGAGTTTAAAGAGTGGGGCGTGGAAAAGATCAGAGCATTCGGTAAAGAAGATCATGTTTTATACGATGTTAAACATGTATTAAACCCACAAGATGCAGACATAAGGCTATAACAGAGCAATGGAAAAGATGAAGAATTTCGCATTAATTGGTGCGGCGGGTTATATCGCACCTCGTCATATGAAAGCCATTAAAGAAACTGGTAATCTGCTGTCGGTTGCCTATGACATCAATGATTCTGTGGGTATCATCGATAGTATTTCACCGCAAAGTGAGTTTTTCACAGAGTTTGAGTGCTTCTATGACCATGCACATCGATTGAAGCGCGATGAAGCGACTAAGCTTGACTATGTTTCTGTTTGCTCACCTAACTATCTACACCACTCGCACATTACCGCTGGTCTGCGTTTGGGCTGTGATGTGATATGCGAAAAGCCTTTAGTACCAACGCTCGCTGAACTTGATGACCTAATTCAGGTTGAGCAAGAAACCGGCAAGAGAGTATTCAACATATTACAGCTAAGACATCACCAAGCTATCTTAGATCTGAAAGATAAAGTCGCAAGTTCGTCAAATACCGACAAGCATGAAGTGGAGTTAACATACATTACTTCTCGTGGTAAGTGGTACATGCAAAGCTGGAAAGGCGATCCTAGAAAATCTTTTGGCGTGGCGACGAATATCGGTGTTCACTTTTTTGACATGCTGCACTTTATTTTTGGTGACTTACAGCGCAACGAATTGCATTTTATGAACAATGACAAAGCGGCTGGTTACTTAGAGTATGAAAATGCCAGAGTAAAATGGTTTTTGTCTATTGATGCTGAAGATTTACCAGAAGTCGTTAAAGGTAAGCAACCGACTTATCGCTCAATCACTTGTGATGGTGAAGAGTTAGAGTTTTCGGGCGGCTTTACCGATCTTCATACTGTTTCTTATCAAGAAATTTTAGCTGGCAGAGGCTATGGCTTAGAAGACGCACGTCACTGTATAGAAACCGTAAATGCAATCCGCCAAGGTAAAGTACATATTGAATCACAAGCGGATGTTCATCCGTTTTTACAAGGCAAGCTCTAATGGCCTACCAGAAGCATGAAAGCGCGATTGTGGATGACGGCGCTCAGATAGGTGAAGGCTCTCGGGTTTGGCATTTTGCACATGTTTGTGGCGGAGCCAAAATTGGAGCCGGCTGTTCGCTCGGGCAAAATGTTTTTGTCGGTAATAAAGTAGAGATTGGTAATAACGTTAAAATCCAGAACAACGTGTCAGTGTATGACAACGTTTTTCTGGAAGACGATGTATTTTGTGGTCCGAGCATGGTATTCACTAACGTCTATAATCCGAGGTCGTTTATAGAGCGCAAAACTGAATACCGAGATACTCGAGTCCAGCAAGGCGCAACGCTTGGTGCAAATTGCACAATCGTGTGTGGCGTTACTATCGGCTCGTATGCGTTGATTGGTGCCGGCGCTGTAGTTAATAAAGACGTTCCTCCTTTTGCGCTTATGGTCGGAGTACCAGCGAAGCAAATCGGTTGGATCAGTAAATATGGTGAGCAACTAGACTTGCCCCTTGAAGGTGAAGGTCGTTGTGTTTGTCCGCATACTGGCGAGCAGTATGTACTAAACGGAAACCAACTTAGTCATCAATTTTAACGGAATGATGTAATGCAATTTATCGACTTAGCTGCACAGTATCAGCATTTAAAAACAAAAATAGATACACGGATCGCAGCGGTATTAGAACATGGTCAGTACATTATGGGGCCAGAAGTACAAGAGCTTGAAGCCGCATTGTCTGATTATGTAGGTGTAAAGCATACTATCACTTGTGCTAACGGTACTGACGCGCTGTCTTTAGCTCTGATGGCATTAGATGTGAAAGCAGGGGACGCCGTCTTTTGTCCAACCTTTACATTTTTCGCTTCTGCTGAGACTATCGCTTTTGCGGGAGCGACTCCCGTATTTGTCGATTCTGATAAAAAAACATTCAATATTTGTCCAATCGATCTTGAAAACCGAATTAAGCAGGTAATAGACGCTGGTGAATTGACACCAAAAGTGATTATGGCTGTGGATTTATTTGGCTTACCTGCTGATTATCCAGCGATTAGAGAGATTGCGGATAAATATCAACTAAAGATTATTGAAGATGCAGCGCAAGGGTTTGGTGGTGAGATTGATGGCAAACGTGCAGGCTCTTTTGCCGATATAGCTACAACCAGCTTTTTCCCTGCTAAGCCATTAGGATGCTATGGTGATGGTGGGGCGCTATTTACCGATAACGATGAATATGCTGCATTATTACAATCATTACGAGTTCATGGTAAAGGTAAAGACAAATACGATAATGTTCGCATCGGCATGAATAGCCGATTAGATACAATTCAAGCCGCTATTTTATTGGAGAAGCTTGCTGCTTTTCCGACCGAGTTGGAAAATCGTAACCGCGCTGCCAAAAATTATACCAAAGATCTACAGTCGCAGTTTGTTACGCCTTTTGTGCCTGAGGGATATTTAAGTTCATGGGCGCAATATACTATCCAAGTAGATAATCGTGAACAGGTAATGCAATCATATAAAGAACAAGGTATTCCGACCATGATTTACTATGGCACCTGTATGCACCAGCAAAGTGCTTTTGAGCATTTAGGTCATAAGAGAGGTGACTTTCCGATTGCTGAAAAACTGGCTAAGTCAGTACTGAGTCTGCCTATGCATGGATATTTATGCGCCGACAGTGTCGAATAATTTTGCTTGTGAGTGCTTAAAAGAATGAATATTTCTGTAGTTATTCCGCTTTTTAATAAAGCTGAATATATTGAACGAGCTGTTCATTCTGTACTATCTCAAAAACATCCAGCGAGTGAGATCATCGTCGTAGACGATGGCTCCACTGATGCTGGAGCGAGTGTAGTTGAAAAAATAAACAGTAGTAAGGTGAGATTATTACAGCAGGCTAACAAAGGCGTTTCTGCTGCAAGAAATGTTGGTGTTCGTGCTGCTAACGCTGAGTTTGTCGCATTCTTGGATGCTGATGATGTTTGGCATGATGACTTTTTGTCTAATATTCAATCTCTTTATCAAACCTTTCCTGATGCACGTATTTTTTGTACTGGCTATGAGTTCAATACAGTGGAAGGAAAGCGAGCAGCCAAAAACCAACATTTGCTAGAAAATAGAGGGTTGCTGAAAGATTATTTTTTAGCGTGTTGTAATGCTGATTTACCAATAACCTCATCATCTGTTTGCATTGCAAAAGATAGCTTGCTAAAAGTCGGTGGGTTTAAAGAAGGATTAAGCCTAGGTGAAGATCAGGCCGTATGGGGTAGCGTTGCTTGTCAGTGGCCAATTGCTTACGATAAGTCAGTGTCTGTGATGTATGATTTAACGGCTTCTAGTGTTGGGCAGTCGCCGTCGGATTTTGAACAGCCATCTCCACATATTTTTGAATTTCAGCGTTTGCTGGATGATGGTATTGTGCCTACTGAGCTTATTGGAAGTGTAAAATACCTACAACATCTTACCGTGATGAGCAGTGTAAAAAGTAATTTACTCATTGGTAATCGCATGAAAGCATTAAAGCTTCTGCTAACCCATCCTTTATTGCAATGGGATAGGTATCGCGTAGCTGCTTTTTTCTTACTAATAATGCCAAAGAGCTGGATCGCTCGTAGCTATATGGCTTTAAAGCATCGGAGATAAGCATGGTTAGAAAGCAGTTTCTGTTTTTCTTTCTAACATTAGCAATCATGAGTATTGGTATTATTGGTCAATACCATGTGCTGCCAACTAATGCTATTTTCGAATTGCTGGTTTTATGTACTTTTTTGTTTGTTGCAAAGCGCATGTGCCCAAGCGCATGGCTTGTGTTCAGTTGTAGCCTGCTTTATTTAATTATTACGTTAGCCTTAGCTAAGGTTCGCGGTATCCATCCTGTTGATTACTTTATTGCCTATAAAACTTTTTTTTATCTCGCTTTATTGTCATTTTTTTCCTCTAAAGTGTTATTCGAAGAAAAGCTACTGCGACGTTTTTGGCATATTCTTTTGGTACTATTTTTCATCAAATACGTTATATGGATTGGCCTTGGGCAAGAAGGTCGGCCAGGTATTTTTACCGAAAATAACTATGAAATCATGTTTGTACTGCTATTAGGGTGTGCAATATGGGGCTTTAATCGCTCTTTGTCATTATTCGACTGGATTGCATTAGGTGTGGTTACTTTTCTTTCCGGTTCTCGTTCTGGTGTGATCTGCTTTCTTGCAATGTTCACCATTTTCTATATTAAAGACTTTGGTTGGAAGACCATCATTAAGTTGCTTATTGTTGCTATAATCGCAGCTGGTGTTGCTGCAACCTTTATTAGTCGTTTGTCGGGCGGTGATATTGAAGCAATCGATAGGGTGGTTTTTTTCCAAGGCTTTTTGAAAGCGATTTCAGGTTGGGGATGGCAGGAATATTTGATTGGTTCGCAAACACTTACAGCAATGCCCGAAAGTGTGTGCACAAGGCTTCAGTATTACCAATCACTATTTAGTGCAGGCAAGCCAGGAGTGTGTTACTCGGTTATATTGCACACTTACCTAACTAGAGCGATATTTGACCATGGCTTTTTAGGATTGTTATTTATCTTTTTGGCAGTGAATCAGCTACTCAAATTGAGCGATGTTTCACCACGAGCAAGACTTGTCTGTATTAGTATTTTATTTTTAAATGGAGCATCAGTCAGCTCGATGAATAGTGTATATGCGATTGTTGGACTGATTATCGTTATGACAGCGTTATATCCTGAGCGGTTGAAATATTATGGTTCTTCAAGTGCTAAGTCAGCTAGAGAGCTAAATGCGTCCACTTAACTGTCATCTTCTTTACTTATAGTAAGCTGAGAGTTGAAAAGAGGCTAAAACTATGAAGATAACAGTTGTTGGTGCAGGTTATGTTGGGCTTTCCAACGCAATTCTTCTCGCGCAGCATAATCAAGTTACATTGCTAGATATAAACGAGTCCAAGGTGCGCTTGGTGAATGATAAGATTTCGCCTTTCCATGACCCTGAGATTTCAGAGTATCTGCTTTTGAAAAAGCTCGAATTAGTAGCCACAACATGTGCAAAGAGTGCTTTTGGTAACGCTGAACTTGTTATAATTGCTACACCAACTGATTATGATCCTAAGACAAACTTTTTTAATACAAGTAGTGTAGAAAATGTAATCGGTGAATTGCTGTCTATCAATTCTCAGGCGAAGATCGTAATAAAGTCTACAGTTCCTGTGGGTTTCACTCGTAAAGCTAGGGAGCAGTTTAGCTATGAGAGCATTATATTTTCTCCTGAATTCTTAAGAGAAGGTAAAGCGCTCCACGATAATTTATATCCATCACGGATCATAATTGGTGCTAAATCAGAATATGCACAAGTTATAGCTAACCTTTTTCAACAGGGGGCATTAAAAGCGGATATAGATGTGCTTTTTAGTGGGTCAACAGAAGCCGAAGCGATCAAGTTGTTCTCGAATACTTATTTGGCGATGCGTGTAGCCTACTTTAATGAGTTAGACAGCTATGCTGAATCTCATGGTTTAAACGCTAAGCAGATAATTGAGGGGGTGTGTTTAGACCCCCGAATCGGTAGCCATTATAACAATCCCTCATTTGGCTACGGTGGCTATTGTTTACCAAAAGACACGAAGCAGCTTTTAGCCAACTATAAAGACGTACCTAATAATATAATCCAAGCAATTGTTGATGCAAACACAACAAGAAAAGACTTTATTGCTGAGTCAATTTTGCAAAAAAAACCTAAGGTGGTGGGGATCTACCGATTAATTATGAAAGCGGGATCAGACAACTTTAGAGCTTCTTCTATTCAAGGTGTGATGAAAAGAATAAAAGCGAAGGGAGTCGAGGTAGTGGTTTATGAGCCAGTACTGAAAGAGGCAACTTTCTTTAATTCGAGAGTAGAAAATAACCTAGATGTATTCAAACGTAGCTGTGATGTAATCATCTCTAATCGTATGGTCGAAGAGTTACAAGACGTTACCGAAAAAGTCTACACAAGAGACCTTTTTGGCAGTGACTAGGCTAGACCTAATTGAGAATATACGTATAATAGTAGGCCTAATTCGTTAGGCTTATTTTTTAGGGAACGCAACGCATGGAATGCTGGTATTTGCTCTACTGTAAACCAAAACAAGAACACAGAGCACAGTCAAATCTTCAAAATCAAGGCATAGAGTCTTGCTTCCCTACTTTCGTAAAAAGAAAAACCTCTGGCTCAAGAGCTGTGGAGCAACCGCTGTTTCCACGATATTTATTTGTTAAGCTAGATCCACATTCTTCACACTTTTCTGCTGTAAAAAACACTCGCGGTGTTTCTGACTTTATTCGTTATGGTACCGATCTGCAAATGGTACCAGATGAACTCGTCGCTCAACTAATGAATAAAAATGAAATCGCGGACGAGCTCGATCTTCAAGAAGGCGATTTGGTTCAGTTAACAGACGGCTGTTACAAAGATATTCACGCCATATATCAACAACCTGATGGAGAGCTTCGTAGCATTTTATTAATTAAACTGCTTAACCATTACGCACAAATCGTTGTTGATAACTGTACAATAAAAAAGGTACAATGAAAACTTCATCCTTTATTCTTATTTAATTGTTATAAAAAGGGTGTACTCTGGTTTGGCTGTAAATATCTTCACGTTGTTAGAAGATTACACTTTCATAGAGGAACGTTTGCAATTCTGTAGCTGTAATTTAAAAGCTCAGACTTATTTCGTAGCAGCGACTTTATGTCGCGACAGAATTGTTCAGGCGCGGCTTTACGCTGCGAGGACATAATCACCCTGGGTCAACGTGGTAGGAGCGAGTTTACCTCGCGATCTTTCACTAAAACTAAAACAGCATTTAGGAGCTGCAACCTAAGGGCGGAAGCGTGCCTGAATGCCGTAGCAGCGGCTTTACGCCGCGAAGATATAAACACCTTGGGCCAATGTGGTAGGAGCGAGTTCATCTCGCGATCTTTTACCAAAACTAAAACCAGCATTTAGGAGCTACAACCTAAGGGTGGAAGCGTGTCTGAATGCCGTAGCAGCGACTTTATGTCGCGACAGAATGGTTCTAGTGCGGCTTTACGCCGCGAAGATATAAACACCTTGGGCCAATGTGGTAGGAGCGAGTTCATCTCGCGATCTTTTACTAAAACTAAAACAGCATTTAGGAGCTGCAACCTAAGGGCGGAAGCGTGCCTGAATGCCGTAGCAGCGACTTTATGTCGCGACAGAATGGTTCAGGCACGGCTTTACACCGCAAAGAGATAAACACCTTAGGTCAACGTGGTAGGAGCGAGTTCACTTCGCGATCTTTCACGTAAACCGAAACCAGCATTTAGGAGCTGCAACCTAAGGGCGGTAGCGTGCCTGAGTGCCGTAGCAGCGACTTTATGTCGCGACAGAATGGTTCAGGTGCGGCTTTACGCCGCAAAGACATAAACATCTTGGGTCAATGTGGTAGGAGCGAGTTCACCTCGCGATCTTTCACGTAAACCTAAAACCAGCATTTAGGAGCTACAACCTAAGAGCGGAAGCGTGCTTAAGTGCCGTAGCAGCGACTTTATGTCGCGACAAAATGGTTCAAACTCAGACGTAGCAGCTTTATGCCACCACCAAGGACCAAAGATTAAATTGCAAATTAAGAAATAACAAAAACAACAATCTAAAAAATGAATTCAAACTTGATAAAGGTTTTTAACCACATCTCTAGGTAAAAACATAGAATATAGAGTGAGATCTTGCGCAAAACCTAGTACTCACTTGCGATTAACAATCGTGCATGCTTTAATTAGCCCACGAAATTTTTATTGTCCCTCTACTATTTAATAAAGGGCAATAAAAGTAATGAAAAGAAAAGATTACAACACTTTTGGGAAGAAACAATGGCGCTACGCTGTAAAACTATCATTGCTGCAGCCGTTCTGATGACAATGAGCGGCTGTACACTTGTTCCTGGTGGCCATTTTGAAGGAATCGGCTCTGGCGAACAAACCGCAAATCTAGAACGCGACTTAGAAAAAGTAAATATTCACATCATCGACTCTCAGTTAGTTCAAGAACACAAAATCAAACAAGCCAAAAAAATTGACCGTTCGTCACTTGCTGGTATCGATATCTCAAACTACGAATATCGTTTAGGCGTTGGGGATGTCATTACAATTGGCGTTTGGGATCACCCTGAACTTACGATCCCGGCTGCGGTACAAAGAACAGCTGAGTTCGATGGTTTTCGCGTTCAATCTGATGGAACTGTTAACTTCGCTTATGCGCCGAAAGTTCCAGCAGCTGGGAGAACCATTAATGAGTTGCGTGATGAGCTAGTCAAAAGGCTAAGTCGAGTTATTGAAGAACCCCAAATCGATGTCAAAGTGGTTGGTTTTAGAAGTCAAAAAACATACGTAACCGGCGAAGTAACAAAACCGGGTGTATACCCAATCACGGAAACGCCAGTCACGCTAATTGATGCGATCAACCAAGCTGGCGGCCTGACTGAAAGTGCTGATTGGGAAACCGTAACATTTACTCGCGGTGAGAAAACAGAGGTTATTCAACTCGATGATTTCTATGCTGAAGGTGATATTTCACAAAACCGTTTGTTGCAACATGGCGATATTATTCATATCAGCCGCAATGACAAACGTAACGTGTATGTGTTAGGCGACGTAATTAAAGCAGGTAAAGTAGACGTAAACCGCTATGGCTTGAGTTTAGCCGAAGCACTTACTGATGTAGGTGGCTTTAATGAGCGCACAGCTGATGCTAATGGTGTTTTTGTACTGCGTAAACGCGACCTACAAAAAGACGGCGTGCTTGCAGATGTATATCAACTACACGCAAAAAATGTTGCCTCATTGGTACTTGCAGAGCAGTTTGAACTGCAGCCTCAAGATATTGTGTACGTTACCAGCGCACCACTTGCTCGCTGGAACAAAGTTATCAGCTTAATATTGCCTTCGCTATCAACTGTGGATGCAATTCAAGATATTGAAAATCAATAGTGTGATTGCTCATGTTTGATAGTGTATTAATGGTTTGCGCTGGCAATATTTGCCGCAGTCCAACCGCAGAATATGTATTAAAAAGCAAATTGGCGGGTAAGAATATTAAGGTGTCGTCGGCGGGCTTGACCGCGTTAGAAGGTAAATCTGCTGATTCAATGGCACAAGAACTTACTAAGGCGCAAGGTATCGACATGAGTGAGCATCAAGGGCGCCAGCTCAGTGGTACGCTTGTTGCGCAAAACAGTCTCATTTTAGTAATGGAGCATAGGCATCTTGACGACTTATGCAGCCGTTACCCTCAAGCTCGCGGTAAAACCTTTTTACTCGGTAAATGGGTTGGCGATAAAGAAATCCCCGATCCTTACCGCCAATCTAAAGAAGCGTTTGAACACGTGTATGAGCTTATCGATAGCGCCTGCAGCGCTTGGCAACAGTATTTATAAGGAATTAAGAGTATATGAATGCTCAGCCAAATCTAATTTCTCCGCAAAAAACACAAAAAGACGACGAACAAGAAATAGATCTAATCGCATTATTTGGTGCGCTACTTGATGCCAAGTGGTTTATAACGAGCGTTACCGCTTTGTTTATGCTCTTAGGTGTTGCATACGCAATATTTAGTACGCCAATTTACCAAGCTACAGCTATGGTACAAGTCGAAGAAAAGGGAGGTTCCGTCCCTGGTTTTGATGACATGGCAAGCATGTTTGAGAGCACATCCGAAGCAGTGACTGAGATTGAGCTACTTAAATCAAGAAGCGTAGTAGGTGAAGCGGTTGACACACTACAATTAGATGTCGTCATAGAGCCTAAACTATTCCCTTTATTTGGTAACCGAGCTTTTCGTAACTTTGTAGCGCTAAGTGAAGGTGAAGTTGCTGAACCAAGTTTAGGGGCTGAGTCTTACGCTTGGGGTGGAGAAAAAGTCGAAATTCACCGATTCCGAGTCCCTAAAAGTGCCGAGGAATTGGAGTTTACTCTTAAAGCACAATCTCAAGAAGGCTTCTCGCTCTACGATGAAGATGGGGAAGAGGTGCTTTCTGGTAAAGTGGGACAAGAAGTAAAGTCAGGAGAATTTGAGCTAGTTATCAAAACTTTGGTTGCACGACCTGAAACTGAGTTTAGTATCGTAAAGCGTAATCGCCTGCAAACGATACTGGATCTGCAGAAAGAAATTTCTGCATCTGAAAAGGGCAAAGATTCAGGGATCATTAACCTCGCGCTGCAAGATAAAAGCCCTGAATATGCAGAAAAAGTGCTAGACAAAGTGGCAAGTATTTACGTGCGCCGTAATGTTGAGCGTAACAGTGCAGAAGCGCAACAATCACTAGAGTTTTTAGAAGTACAATTACCTGAGGTTAAGCGTAGCTTAGAGCGTGCTGAAAAGGCTTTTAACGATTACCAAATTCGTCAAGAATCCATTGATATTAGCCTAGAAACGCAAGGTGTTTTAGAGCAAATTGTAGCGCTAGAAACAAAACTACAAGAGCTAGAATTAAAGCGCTTAGAGCTTGGCCGTAAATTTAAACGTGAACACCCCTCTTACCGTGGGGTTGTTGAGCAAATCGATACGGTCAAGCAACAAAGAAATGAATTAACTGGAGAGGTGCAAGGGCTACCTGAGACTCAGCGAGAGTTGCTACGCTTAAAGCGTGATGTTGAAGTAAATAATGAAATCTACACTCTGCTACTAGGCAAAACTCAAGAGCTGGATATTGTTCGAGCCGGTACGGTAGGTAATGTTCGTATTGTTGACTATGCAGAGGTAAATACAACAGAACCTGTGAAGCCGAAAAAAGCTCTAATAGTGGTTGTTGCAACTTTACTAGGTGGTATGCTTGCTGTTGCCATTGTTTTGGTCCAAAAAGCGATGCACAAAGGGATAGAGGACCCTGCTGAAATAGAAGCATTAGGCTTGCCTGTTTATGCGAGCGTACCTTTCTCTGAGTACCAAGTTAAGCTAACTGGTTTTGCCAAGGCTCGACAAGGGAAGACTGCAAAAGCAAAATCAATTTTAGCCATCGATAACCCTGCGGATCTCTCTGTTGAAGCATTACGTAGCCTACGTACGAGTCTTCACTTTGCGATGCTAGAAGCTAAAAACAATGTAATCGCTATCTCTGGTCCAAGCCCTGGTGTTGGAAAGTCATTTATCACAGTAAACTTAGCGACAGTGCTTGCTCAAAGCGGCAAAAAAGTGCTGGTGATCGACGGTGATATGCGTAAGGGCTATCTACAAACCCAGTTTGGTATGAAATGGGATAATGGTTTGAGTGATTACCTATCTGGACGTTTAAACCTGAGTGAAACTATCAAGAATACGCAACTTGTAGGTCTTGATGTGATGACTCGTGGCCAGATACCACCAAATCCGTCCGAGCTTTTAATGCACCAAAATTTTACCAAACTAGTAGAAGAAGTGAGTAGCATATACGATTTGGTGATTATTGATACACCGCCTATTTTAGCAGTAACAGACCCTGCAATAGTTAGCGCACATGCCGGTACTACGTTGTTGGTGACGAGGTTTGGTCAAAATCATGCAAAAGAACTAGAGATAACGCGTAATCGTTTTGAACAAAATGGTATTGATGTTAAAGGCGTTGTGTTTAATGGTGTTGTTCGTAAGTCAATGAATGCTTATGGATATTACGGCTACTACAACTACGAATATAAGAGCGATAAATAAATTATTATAGGCTGCAGGCTCGAAGCTCGAAGCCCGAAGCCCGAAGCTCGAAGCCCGGAACTTGCAGCTTACAGCTTAAAACTTATAAATGGAGTAACAATGGAAATCTCCCAAGCCCGTATGACTCACCTAAAGCAACTAGAAGCCGAGTCAATTCATATTATTCGCGAAGTGGCTGCAGAATTCGATAATCCAGTAATGCTTTACTCTGTCGGTAAAGACTCGGCAGTAATGCTGCACTTAACAATGAAAGCGTTTTACCCTGCTAAACCGCCATTCCCTTTAATGCATGTTGATACAACATGGAAGTTTAAAGAAATGATAGAGTTTCGCGATAAAATGGCTAAAAAGTTGGGTTTTGATTTGCTAGTACATATTAACCAAGAAGGTGTAGATGCCGGTGTTGGACCATTTACTCACGGCAGTGCTAAGCATACGGATATCATGAAAACGCAAGGCTTAAAGCAAGCGCTAGATAAATATCAATTTGACGCTGCTTTTGGTGGAGCACGCCGTGACGAAGAAAAGTCACGTGCTAAAGAGCGTGTTTACTCATTCCGCGATAAAAACCACCGCTGGGATCCTAAAAATCAACGTCCAGAATTATGGAATACCTTTAACGGCAAAGTAAATAAAGGCGAAAGTATTCGTGTTTTCCCGCTGAGCAACTGGACCGAGCTTGATATTTGGCAATACATTTACCTAGAAAACATCGACATTGTAACACTTTACCTAGCGGCAGAGCGTCCAGTGGTTGAACGTGATGGTACTTTGATTATGGTTGATGATGAGCGTATGCCACTGAATGAGGGGGAAGTGCCAATGAAAAAAATGGTCCGCTTTAGAACCCTTGGTTGTTACCCTCTAACTGGTGCCGTTGAGTCTAACGCCACAACGCTGCCTGAAATTATCCAAGAAATGTTACTCACCAAAACCTCAGAGCGCCAAGGCCGTGTAATCGACCACGATTCATCAGGCTCAATGGAGAAAAAGAAAATGGAAGGGTATTTCTAGAGCGCATAGTAGTGCTTCGTGCCTCAAGCTATGAGCTGCGAGCTTAAGTATATAGTTAGGAACTTTAAGTGAGTAGCAAAATTGATTTACAGGGATAGTGATGAAATACGAAAATTTAGAGGTATGGCAGCGTAGCTTTCGCCTAAGCATAGAAATTTATAAAAAATTTGAGCTGCTAAAAGATTCTGGCCTGAAAGATCAAATGTGTAGAGCAGGCGTTTCTGTTCCTAGTAATATCGCGGAAGGTTTTGAAAGAGAGTCTGAAAAGGAAAAGGTTCGCTTCCTGATTATAGCAAAGGGGTCTTTAGGTGAATTAAAAACACAGTTAATGATTGCAACTGAAGTAGCTTATATTTCAAAAGAAGATAGCTTACCAATTATTGATGAGTGCGAATTAATTGGAAAAATGCTAGGTGGCTTAATTAGAACAATCAAGAATTGCTCATAGCTCATAGCTCATAGCTCATAGCTCATAGCTCATAGCTCATAGCTCATAGCTCATAGCTCATAGCTCATAGCTCATAGCTCATAGCTCATAGCTCATAGCTCATAGCTCATAGCTCATAGCTCATAGCTCATAGCTCATAGCTCATAGCTCATAGCTCATAGCTCATAGCTCATAGCTCATAGCTCATAGCTCATAGCTCATAGCTCATAGCTCATAGCTCATAGCTCATAGCTCATAGCTCATAGCTCATAGCTCATAGCTCATAGCTCATAGCTCATAGCTCATAGCTCATAGCTCATAGCTCATAGCTCGTAGCTCATAGCTCATAGCTCATAGCTCATAGCTGGTAGCCCGTAGCTCGTAGCTTAAGTAAGGACTTAAAATGACCGACCAAACCAAACCAAACCTTCTTGAAACAGATATCGAAGGTTACTTAAAACAACATGAAAACAAAGATCTACTGCGCTTTTTAACCTGTGGTAATGTTGATGACGGAAAATCAACATTAATTGGCCGTTTATTACATGACTCAAAATTAATTTTTGAAGATCACATGGCGGCAATCAAAAGCGACTCAAAAAAATTTAACACCACAGACGAAGAGTTCGATTTAGCATTACTCGTAGATGGCCTACAGTCAGAGCGTGAGCAAGGCATCACCATTGATGTAGCATACCGCTATTTTGCAACCGAAAAGCGTAAGTTTATTATTGCTGACTGCCCAGGACACGAACAATACACGCGTAACATGGCAACCGGTGCATCTAACTGCGACCTAGCTATTGTGATGATTGATGCCCGTAAAGGTGTACAAACACAAACTAAACGCCACAGCTATATAGCATCACTACTTGGCCTAAAACATGTAATAGTCGCCATTAATAAAATGGATTTAGTTGATTATAGCCAAGATGTTTACCGCCAAATCAAAGCAGATTACAAAGCCTTTGCTGAGCAATTAGACATACCAGATGTGCGCTTTGTACCAATCTCGGCACTTAAAGGCGATAACGTGGTAGATAAAGGCAATAACCTTGATTGGTACCCAGGTGCTACATTAATGCAGTTGCTTGATACAGTAACCATTAGCGATGATAAAAACCTAGATACCTTCCGCCTACCTGTACAGTATGTTAACCGCCCTAATTTAGACTTCCGTGGTTTTTGTGGCACCATTGCCAGTGGTATTATTAATGTTGGCGACCAAATTACCGCATTCCCATCGGGTAAAACATCATCGGTAGAGCGTATTGTTACAGCTGATGGCGATTTACCAACTGCTTTTTCAGGTCAAGCTATTACACTTACTTTAAAAGATGAAATAGATATTTCGCGTGGTGACGTTATTGCAAAAACATTGGCTGTTAAATCAAGCGCAGATCAAAAGTTGCTACCCACAACCAGCTCAAACTTTGCAGCAACGATTGTGTGGATGGCCGATGCCGCATTGCAACCAGGCAAAGAGTATGAGCTTAAGATTGGTACTAAAAACACCTTTGGTAAAATCAGCAATATTAACCACCGTATTGATGTAAATACCCTAGAGCAACTTGATGCTAGCGAATTACAATTAAACGAAATTGCTAATTGCACAATCGAAACATCAGCACCTGTGGTTATTGACCAATATGAACAAGTAGTAGGAACAGGGTCATTCATCATCATTGACCGCTTAACTAATGTAACAGTGGGTGCGGGTATGATCACAAATACGATGCTCGAAGCCCTCAGCCCACAGCCCACAGCCCGTACATATACCGATGCTGAAATTGCGTTAAATAAATATATTCGCGAATACTATCCTGAATGGGAGTGCAAAAAAATATGAAAAAAGTTTTCCTTTGTAATGGCATGGTCAGATCTGGAAGTACTTTACAGTTTAACTTACTAAAAAGTATTTTAAAAAATGAGAAAAACTACATTGATGCTGGTTTTATAGATGATGAAAGATCTTTTCAAGAGTTTATAGATACAGTAGATGATGGTGCAGTTGTAATTATTAAAGCTCATACCTTGTATGCTGCACCTTGTAAAGATAGTAGCGGTATCGATTTAGAGATAAAAAGGCTATATATCTATAGAGATATTAGAGATGTTGCAGCTTCTCTGAGAAAAAAACTAAGTTTAGACGAAAAAGAACTATTGAGTACATTAGATAATGCAATAAAACAATACAATGCCTTTAAAAATATTGACACACCTACATTAACTCAAAAGTATGAGAACCTTTACTCCAATATACCTTTAGGTATTGAACAAATAGCTAACTTTGTAGATGTTACTCTGTCCTCAGAAGAAAAAAAGGTGGTATTTGAGGGGAATAAAATAGAAAGTGTTGAAAGTGATATGAAAAAAGTTAATAAAGGGATGTTCAATAAAGTTATAATTTTATTGCATAAGGTCGGTTTTAAAAGGCATCAATTATATAACGAGAACTTAATTCATTATAACCATATCTCAGAAACAAAAGGTCAGAACGGTGACTGGGAAAGTGTCCTGACAAAAAATGAAATAAAGACTATTAGTGATAGATATCAGGCTTATCAATCAGGTAATAGCTATGTTTAAAATGTATTTAGGGGCGCTTTACCAAGCTTTAGTGAGAGCTTACTCATTCATTCCATCACGTACTTTGCGTTACATTTGCTATGCAAAAATATCTCAAATGAAAGTTGACCGCAGTGCAACTATACACATGTTTACTGAAGTGCGTTCTCCAAAAAATATAACAATTGGAAGAAAAGCTATAATTGGTAACTATTGTATTA
This sequence comes from Pseudoalteromonas sp. NJ631, assembly GCF_000276645.1. Lineage (NCBI taxonomy): Bacteria > Pseudomonadati > Pseudomonadota > Gammaproteobacteria > Alteromonadales > Pseudoalteromonadaceae > Pseudoalteromonas > Pseudoalteromonas sp. NJ631. The sequence continues at coordinate 185,693 of NZ_AKXJ01000003.1, read as the reverse complement.
TCGATGGAAGAGAGGGACTTGAAATTGGTGAAAATGTAAATATAAGTTCGGGTGTATATATTTGGACCCAACACCATGATATTAATTCACCGTGTTTTTCTACAGTCGGAGAAAGAGTTACCATATCTGACTATGCCTGGATTTGTAGCAAAGCTATAATTTTACCTGGAGTAAGAGTGGGAAAAGGAGCTGTTATTGCTTCAGGTGCAGTTGTTACTAATGATGTTGAGGATTGGAGCATTGTCGCAGGAATACCAGCAAAAAAAATAGGTGAAAGGTCAACCGTATCATATGAACTACCTCGTGGGATGGCATTTTATTAATGAAAGTTTCAATAATTACAGTTTGTTACAATGACTTGGAAGGCTTGAAGAAAACTGTTCATAGTGTGAAATCGTTGAGCTATGCCGATAAAGAGCTAATAGTTGTTGATGGTCTATCTAAAGATGGAAGCCAGGATTTTATAATTAATAATAAAGTGATTGATAAAAAAATTATAGAAGCTGATTCAGGTATTTATAATGCAATGAATAAAGGAGTCTATTCTGCAGATGGTGACTATCTAATTTTTATGAACGCAGGAGATACTTTTGCTGATAGTAATGCTCTTGATGATATTGATAAATTTCGTGAGGATATTATATATGGGAGTGTTTACGAGGGGGGAGCTAAAGAGAGTAATTTGGTTAGACCCTTATGCATTGACAATATTTGGAGAGGTATGATTTTTTCTCATCAGAGTGTTTTTATAAAAAAAAGTTTACTAGAATTGAACCCTTATAATGAAAAAATGAAAATTGCAGCTGATTATGATTTTTTTCTTAAAATGTATATAAAAAAAAGAAGTTTTAAAGAGCTGGAAAGACCTATATCTATAGTAGATATAGGTGGAGTTTCTAGATATTATCAAGTGTTGAGTACTAAAGAAAGAATTGAAGCTCTAAAAGAAAGTAAAATGCTATATGGTAAAGTTTATATATATTATAAATTATTACTTCCCTATATATATATTAAAAGTGCAGTAAAGTGTTTGATAGAAAAGAAATAAATTATACGCTTGTATGTTTTTTTATTTTGACAGGCTTTCTGTTTAACCTTAGTATAATAAACTTCGGCGAGCGAGGTGTTCCTGCTTATATAGCTGTGGTTTTTATGTCTACAATTATTTCTGCCTCAGCTTTCCTAAAAATGCCGCGTTTTATCGGATATTTATGGGTGTGCCTCCTTTTATTTTTATCAGTTTTCTTCATTCAATCGGTCTTGGTTGTGGGAAGTTTATCGACCAATTTTCTACAATTAATATCTAGGGCTTCTTTGGTTTTCTACGCAATTGCGATGTTTACATTGTCATGGAGACTTCCTAACTCTAAAAAGGAAAAATTTTTAAATTTTATTACAATGTTGTGTATTTTGACAATTCTTTTTGGGATTTATGAAGCCTTTGCAATAAGGATAGGCCTGCCTGTATATCACCATATTTTTGCAAATAATCCTTCTTTCTCTCAAGCTATTGTTGGTGTAACTAACGGCTGGAATGAGTCATATCGTATTCGTGGTGTTTGGGGAGAGGCTAGCTATTCTTCACCTTTTGTTTTTTTGGTTGGAAGCTTAATAATATTTCATCTAAAAAATATTAATAGTAGATTTTATTGTTTCTTTCTGTTGATTTTGTTGGGGTTCTATAGCTTCTTTACATTTTCTAGATCAGTCTGGTTTGTTTATACAGTTGTTTTCACTTATTACTGGTTTTACCCTAGGATTTTTAGCTTAATAAATAGTTCTCCTAAGTCTTTTTTGTATATATACTTAATGATAAGTATATTAGTGCTTCACTCTTGGGTTTTTTTGATTGGCTACTATTTTGATGATATATCAGCCTCTGGCAGAGCCTCTAGTGTAATAATTGGATTTCAAATTTGGATGGATAATTTTTGGGTTGGTACAGGATTCAACTCATTTTTGGAATACTCACACATGTACTCTACTTCAAACGTTGATGCTGGGGTTGAACCTGTTGTTCATAACTGGTTTTTTGCAATGACGCAACAGTTAGGTATATTTGGTTTACTGATAATAATGATTTTATTTAAATTCCTGTATAAGGTATGCACAAAGAATGTGTTTTTTTATATATCATTCATGTGGATTTGTATAGGTAGCTTACAAGATGATATCTCTTATTTTTCTATTTTCTGGTTAAGTATATTTGTAGGTTATCTTTTAAAGGAGGATGTGTATGTTGCTGATTAATTTTATAAGGGTTATTCCAGGAGGGAATTTTGTTTACACTTATAATTTAATAAAATATATTGCAAATTCTAGCTTTTGGTCAGGGAAAGTAATATTGGCAATATCCAGTGCTAACTTAGAGGGAATTGATTTTGATATAAGTAACCTCAGGGTTGAAGTTGTAGATGTCGAAGGTGGGCTATTTTCTACTATTTTAAGCGAGAGAAAATCCATTAAAAAAATCTATAAAAAGTATAAATGCGAAGTCAAATGCTATCTGAGCCCTAATACATTGTTCCCTTTTTATCATTTTCCAAAGGTAAAGATGGTTAGTGTAATACATGACTTAAATTTTGTTGAATTAAAGGTACCGCTAGCTAAGAAAATTTATAAGTATCTACTATATAACTATACCGCTCTTGTTGCTGATAAGCTAATTTGTATCTCGCAATTTACTCAAAATGTATTAGAAAACACAGTTTTACCTAAGATTCAGAGAAAAAGTATTGTTGTATATAATGGTGTTCAAGTCCCCCCTGCAACCACCTGTAATGAACAACCTTTAACAGAGAAGGCGTATGCTCTTTCTTTTGGACATCAGGAGCATAAAAACTTAAATGGTAGTATAGAGTTAATAAAATCTTATAATAAATCTAATCCAGAAGCTCGTCTTAGGTTAAAAGTTATTGGCTCAAGCCATGCAATTGAAGATCTTAAAATGAAAGAGTATTCATTCATTGATTTTTTGGGGAGAGTTTCAGATGAAGAAGTTGAATTATATCTGAAAAATGCCAAATTTCTAGTTTTTTTATCTGACTATGAAGGATTCGGGTTACCTGTATTTGAGGCTTTCGCTTCAAAAACAGCTGTCATAATTAGTGCACAACAAGCTTTAGTTGAAATAGCCAGTGGGCATGCTTTTGTTAACGAAAACTGTGAAAATACAGTTTCCTATATGGAAAAAATATTGAGTGATGATGCCGAATATAATTTAGTTGTTGAAAGTGCATTTGATTATGTAAGTAACTATACTTGGAATGAAACCTTTAATGTTATTTTAGATCTTAATATTAAAAACTATTTGTTTGAGAGTGCGTGTTAAAATGAAGTTTCTACTTTATAGTTTGAACTTTTCACCTGAGCTTACAGGTATAGGAAAGTATAATGGTGAGATGTGTGCGGCTATTGAAAGTAGTAATGAGAATAGCATTACGGCTTTAGTCGCACCTCCATATTATCCAGAATGGAAAATTAATGTAAACTATAGCCGTTACTTATTTCAGAAAGAAATAATAAATGGGGTTTCAGTAATTAGGTGTCCGCTTTATGTCCCTTCTAAGGTTACATCATTAGCGAGAGTCATTCATTTGATTTCGTTTTCAGTAACATCAGGATTAGCTTTATTTTTAACTCTAATTAAAAAAAAACCGGATGTAATTTTTTTGGTACAGCCTACTTTATTTTGTGCACCATTAACACTGATATTTTCTAAGCTTTTTCGAGTTAAGACTATTCTACATATTCAAGATTTTGAAGTGGATGCAATGTTCGGCCTCGGTATGGTAAGCGAAGGAAAATTTGCGCGCGTAATAAGGCGAATCGAGTCTTGGCTAATGAAAAAGTTTGATGTAATCTCGAGTATTTCTTACAGTATGCTTGAAAACGCAGAGCGTAAAGGAGTCGATAAGTCTAAGTTACTTTTTTTCCCTAACTGGGCTGATACCAGTTTTGTAACACCTGCGACTGATGGCTCTGCTTTACGCAAAGAGTGGGGCTTTACTCAAACAGATAAAATTGTGCTTTATGCGGGTAATATTGGCCAAAAGCAAGGCCTTGAAATTGTGATAGAGGCAGCTAAAAGCTTTGAAAATGACAAATCAATTAAGTTTGTTTTTGTTGGGGCCGGTACTTATGTTGATACTCTTCAAGAACTCGCTAAAGCTAGTAATTTAGACAATGTATATTTTAAACCTCTTCAAAACTGGGAAAATGTACCTGCAATGTTGTCTATGGCAGATGCTCATTTGGTTGTACAAAAAAAGGGAGCTGCAGATGCTGTGTTACCTTCAAAATTAACCAATATATTATCAGCAGGCGGCCACGCTCTAGTTACAGCAGAGGTATCTACTGAGCTTGGAAAGATAGAACAAGCCAATCCTGAAATTTATACAAGAGTTGAACCTGAAAATACAAAAGAGTTTGTTGCTGGTTTAAAAACAGTATTAGCAACAGATACAAGTAAACCAAATATGATTGCCCGTAACTATGCGGTCAAAAATTTAGATATTAATAATATAATAGAACGCTTTGTAAGCGATATAGATAAGGTAGTAAAGGGAAAAGATAATGACTAAGGTGGCCTTAATAACGGGTGTAACGGGACAAGATGGATCATATTTAGCGGAGTTCTTGCTAGAAAAAGGCTACGAAGTGCATGGTATTAAACGTCGTGCATCGAGCTTTAATACAGAGCGTATAGATCATATTTATCAAGATATCCATGAAGATAACCCTAAGTTCTTTTTACACTATGGTGATTTAACAGATACATCAAATCTAACCCGTATTTTAAAAGAAGTACAGCCAGATGAGGTTTACAACTTAGGTGCCCAAAGCCATGTAGCTGTATCGTTTGAAGCGCCAGAATATACAGCAGATGTAGATGCTATTGGTACGTTACGTCTATTAGAAGCAATTCGTTTTCTTGGATTAGAGAAAAAGACTAAGTTCTATCAAGCCTCTACGTCCGAGCTTTATGGTGAGGTACAAGAGATTCCTCAAAAGGAAACTACGCCTTTTCACCCTCGCTCACCATACGCTGTAGCGAAAATGTATGCGTACTGGATTGCGGTAAATTACCGTGAGTCTTATGGTATGTATGCATGTAATGGTATTTTATTCAACCACGAATCTCCTCGTCGTGGTGAAACGTTTGTAACGCGTAAAATCACACGCGGTCTTGCGAATATCTCACAAGGTCTAGAGAAGTGTTTATATCTAGGTAATATGGATGCGCTACGTGACTGGGGTCATGCAAAAGATTATGTTCGCATGCAGTGGATGATGCTCCAGCAAGATACTCCTGAAGATTTTGTGATCGCGACAGGTAAACAAATCTCAGTAAGAGAATTTGTGTCTTTATCAGCAAAAGAGTTGGGTGTTACGCTTGAGTTCAGTGGTAAAGGTGTTGATGAAATAGCGACAGTGGTTGCGATTGAAGGTGATAACGCACAGGCACTATCAGTAGGTGATGTGATTGTGCGTGTAGATCCGCGTTATTTCCGCCCTGCAGAAGTTGAAACATTGCTAGGCGACCCAACCAAAGCGAAAGAGAAGTTAGGTTGGGAACCAGAGATTACTGTAGAAGAAATGTGTGCAGAGATGGTTCAACGCGATTTAGCTAAAGCGAAGCAGCATGCATTATTAAAATCTCACGGCTATGATGTGAGCGTTGCAGTAGAGTAATCTCAGAGCTGTAAGTCAGAAATAAAATGATAACCCAGCTTATGCTGGGTTTTATAATGGATAAAGAAATGAGTTCTAAAACAGTTTTTGTCGCAGGCCATAATGGTATGGTTGGCAGTGCGATTGTTAGAAAGTTAAAGCAATCTGATGATATTAAGGTTATTACAAAAAGCAGAGCGGAGTTAAACCTGTTGGATCAGCAGGGGGTTCGTACATTTTTTGAAGAGAATCAAATAGACCAAGTATATCTTGCTGCGGCAAAAGTCGGTGGTATTGTAGCGAACAATACTTATCCCGCAGAATTCATTTATGAGAATTTAACGATTCAAAATAATATCATCCATTGCGCGCACTTGTCTGGTATTAATGATTTGTTGTTTTTAGGGTCAAGTTGTATCTACCCTAAATTTGCAGAACAACCTATGACAGAAACAGCACTGTTAACTGGGGTGTTAGAGCCTACCAATGAGCCTTATGCGATAGCTAAAATTGCAGGTATTAAACTGTGTGAATCTTATAATCGTCAATATGGTCGTAATTACCGCTCTGTCATGCCAACTAATCTGTATGGTGAAAATGATAACTTCCATCCAGAAAATTCTCATGTTATTCCAGCACTGATACGTCGCTTTCATGAGGCAAAGTGGGCAGGTGATGACAAAGTGGTTGCATGGGGTACAGGCAAGCCGATGCGAGAGTTTTTGCATGTAGACGACATGGCTGCTGCATCAATATACGTAATGAACTTAGATTCAGAAACATACAGTGCAAATACACAAGAGATGTTAAGCCATATAAATGTAGGTACAGGCGTAGACTGTACAATTAGAGAGCTTGTTGAAACCGTTGCGAAAGTAGTTGGTTTTGAAGGTGCTATAGAGTTTGACGTGACTAAGCCTGACGGTACACCGCGTAAATTGATGGATGTGTCTCGTCTTAAGTCGTTGGGATGGGAATATAGTATTTCCCTAGAGGCAGGTCTAAAAGATACATATGAGTGGTTTTTAGCAAACCAAGATAATTTTAGAAAATAGAGAACATAGGATGTTTCTAGATAAAAATACGTTTTCGACAGTAATAGAAAGCGCGCCACTTGTTTCAATCGATTTGGTTATATTAGATGAGAATAACCAAGCACTGTTGGGTGAGCGGCTAAATAAACCAGCACGAGGGAATTGGTTTGTGCCTGGCGGACGGATTTTAAAAAATGAATCGCTTGCAGATGCATTTGAAAGGTTAACTAAGGAAGAGCTTGGTGAGGCATTTCCACTTTCAGAAGCTAGTCTTTTAGGGCCTTATGACCATTTTTATGATGACAACGTTTTTGGTGATGGCTTTAGCACACATTATGTTGCCATTGCTTATATCCTAAGGCTGAGCAATCCGCTAAATGACTTACCACACAATATTCAACATGGTAAATACCAATGGTTCGATATAGACAGCCTATTAAAAGATAAAAAAGTTCATAAGCATACTAAATGGTACTTTGAAGCATTACAGAATATACAGGGATAACAAATATGATACTTCCTATCATCATGGCAGGCGGCTCAGGCACGCGTTTATGGCCATTGTCACGCGGTAACTACCCAAAACAATTTTTAAAATTGCATGGTGAAAATACCATGCTGCAAGAGACTATTTTAAGATTAAATGGTCTTGAACATGCACCTGCGATGTTAATTTGTAATGAAGAGCATCGTTTTATTGCTGCTGAGCAAGTTCGTCAAATAGGTGTGGCGCATAGTGGCATCTTTTTAGAGCCTGTAGGCCGTAATACCGCCCCTGCTATTGCATTAGCAGCCTTTAAAGCAGTTGAAAACAATCAAGACGCATTATTACTTGTTTTAGCTGCTGACCATGTAATTGAGAATCAAATCGCATTCCAAGAAAGCGTGAATAAGGCAAAATTGTTAGCGGACCAAGGCAAACTAGTAACTTTTGGTATCGTTGGTAACACCCCTGAAACGGGTTATGGCTATATTAAGCGTGGTGCTGAGGTTGAGCACGGCTTTGTTGTTGATAGTTTTGTTGAAAAACCAAACCTTGAAACAGCGCAAGAATATATTGTCAGTGGTGACTATTACTGGAATAGCGGCATGTTCTTATTCAAAGCAAGTCGTTATCTTGAAGAGCTAAAAGCATTTCGCTCAGATATTTATGAAGCGTGTGAAAAAGCAGTTCGAGTACAAAATAATGATATGGACTTTGTACGTGTAGATAAAGAAGCATTTGAAGCATGCCCAGATGAATCTATTGATTATGCAGTAATGGAACAGACACAAGACGCAGTTGTGGTACCGATGGATGCAAACTGGAATGATATAGGCGGCTTTGCAGCTTTGTGGGAAGTGTCTGAGCAAGATGAAAATGGCAATGCTTTCATTGGTGACGTTAAATCTGTAGATACAAAAAACACTCTAGTATTTGGTGAAGACAAGTTAGTGACAACAGTAGGTGTTGAAGACTTAGTTATCGTTAACACAAAAGATGCTGTACTAGTTGCGCACAAAGATGAGTCTCAAAAAGTAAAACAAATCGTTAGCCAATTAAAAGCGGACGAACGCTCAGAAGTCACATTCCACCGTGAAGTATATCGCCCTTGGGGTAAATACGACTCAGTAGATAACGGTGAGCGCTTCCAAGTAAAACGTATCACGGTTAAACCAGGTGCAAAACTATCTGTGCAAATGCACCACCACAGAGCAGAGCATTGGATTGTGGTTTCTGGTACTGCAAAAGTACAAATTGATGATACAGAGCAATTCGTCACTGAAAATGAATCAGTATACATTCCTATTACTGCGGTTCATGCATTAGAAAACCCAGGTAAAGTTGATCTCGAGCTTATTGAAGTTCAATCGGGCTCTTATTTGGGTGAAGATGATATTGTGCGCTTTGAAGACCGCTACGGAAGAGTGAAAGGTTAAGTAATGAATACAAAGTCAGTAATTCAAACAAGTGGTATTGCATTTGGTACCAGTGGTGCTAGGGGTCTCGTTGTCGACTTTACACCAGAAGTGTGTGCAGCCTTTTCAATTGCATTTGCTCAGAGCATTAAAGGTGAGTTCGCATTTAATAAAGTGGCCATTGCGATAGATAACCGACCAAGCAGTTTTGATATCGCTAAAGCCTGCGCAGCAGGTTTAAAACAACTTAATATAGAGGTTGTTTATTATGGTGTGGTACCAACACCAGCACTTGCTTATACAGCGATGCAAGACAATATGCCTTGCATTATGGTTACAGGTAGCCACATTCCATTTGACAGAAATGGTTTAAAGTTCTACCGCCCCGATGGTGAAATCACCAAACAAGATGAACAAGCTATTCTTTCTACTGATTTTAATTTTTTTGAATTGAATCTAGCCGATATCAGTTTACCAACAAGTGATAAAGCAAAAAATGCTTACACCGCTCGATATACAAATCTATTTGATAGCGAGATACTAGCTGGTAAAAGAGTGGGTATTTATGAGCACTCGAGTGCGGGTAGAGATATTTATAAATCACTCTTCGAGCAACTGGGTGCAGAAGTTATTTGTCTGGGGCGTAGTGACGAGTTTATCCCAATCGATACCGAAGCTGTATCTGATGAAGATAAACAAAGAGCCAAAGAGTGGGTAAGTAAATACCACTTAGATATGTTGTTCTCAACTGATGGTGACGGTGACAGGCCGCTAGTTGCAGGTGAAAACGGTGAGTGGTTAAGAGGTGATATTTTAGGCCTGCTTTGTAGTCAAGCACTTTCAATTGAAGCGCTTGCAACACCTGTTAGCTGTAATACAGCCATTGAGTTGTCAGGTAGCTTTAAAACAGTGAGCAGAACAAAAATTGGCTCGCCATATGTAATAGAAGCCTTTGCAGAGTTAGACAAAACTTACAAGCGAGTAGCGGGTTTTGAAGCAAATGGTGGTTATTTACTGGCGAGTGACTTTGAATTTAATGGTAAAGCACTTAAAGCGCTGCCAACAAGAGACGCGGTATTGCCTGCGCTGATTGTAGCAACAATGGGTAACAGCATAGCAAGCTTGCTAGTAGGCTTACCACAACGTTTTACTGCAAGTGATAGGCTAAAAGATTTTGCGACAGAGAATAGTAAAACATTAATTGCCGAGCTAAGTGCAAATCCAAATATACTGCTAGCCAAGCTGGGACTGGGGGGAGCTCAGTTAATCTGTACTACAGATGGGTTGAGGCTCTGTGCAGAGAATGGAGGTATTGTGCATTTGAGGCCTTCAGGGAACGCTCCTGAGCTGAGATGTTACGCAGAATCGACTTCTGAAAAAGAAGCAATTGTGTTGGTTGACGGAGCTTTAAAATATGTAAGATCAAGAATAAAATACTAAAGAATAATAGTATTCGCTGAAGGTGCCCCCTTCAATCATAGATAAATAGTAGTAAAGGAACTATCTTCTACTATATTTTCTGTTTTACTTTATGTTTAAGTAAAATAATAGGCAATCAAGCAAGAAGGCTAGCTATGTTCCATGGTTAACTTCTATTCCATTGGTGGATCAGAGATTTGCGCAAAAATGAATAAAGGTATTTTGCAAAATAATTCAACTGTAATCGCATTTGTTCAGCGAGTATTAGATATTGTAATAATAGTAAGCTGCTTATGGGTAGCCGTCACGCTTGAAGGTTTACCTTGGCTAATTCAACATACTACCGCTGCTTTACTTGCCGTTTTTTTGTTTCACTTTACCAGTGAGTTAGATGAGCTCTATATTTCATGGCGAGGCTTATCAATTATCAAAGAGCTTAAAAAGGTGGTTTCTCATTGGTGTGTGTGTGTGGCAACCTTATTTTTAAGCGTTTACTTCTTAGCGCCCCAACACCTTGAGCCTGCAGGACTACAACTCAGTTGGTTTGTACTTGTAATCCTGAGCCTCTCTACATATAGAGTAATTTTGCGCTTACTATTGAGGTTATTAAGAGCTCAGGGAATCAACACTCGAACTGTTGTTATCGCTGGCGCGGGACATTTAGGGCAGAAATTAGCAAATACTATTGTTACGCACTCTAGTTTTGGTTTGGTTTTCAGCGGGTATTATGACGATAATCTCTCGGAGGACAATGTTGTAGCTGCTCAAACGCTCGGTAACTTGGAGCTACTTATTAAAGAGTGTAAAATAGGGGGGGTTGACCGTGTTTATATTGCCTTGCCCCCACATGCTTATGAAAGAAGAAACTGGTTGGTCAAAGAGTTGTCTGATAGCACCGCAAGTGTTTATATTGTACCTGATATTTACACTTACCAGTTGCTTCATGCGAGAAGTGATTCAATCGTTGGCATTCCTACCATAAGTATTTATGACTCTCCTATTGATGGTAGCAATGCCATTATTAAACGTATTGAAGACATTGTACTCTCTATGCTTATTTTAATACTTATATCACCTGTTTTATTCGGTTTAGCGCTTGCGGTTAAGTTTACCTCTAAAGGTCCAATATTCTTTAAGCAAAATCGTTATGGAGTTGATGGTAAACCCATAAAAGTTTGGAAGTTTCGTTCAATGAATGTAATGGAAGACGGCGCTAAAGTGACTCAAGCAACCAAAAACGATGAGCGTTTTACCCCTATAGGTCAATTTATTCGTAAAACCAGTTTAGATGAGTTGCCTCAGTTTATAAACGTACTGCAAGGTAGTATGTCAATTGTAGGGCCAAGACCCCATGCTGTTGCCCATAACGAAGAATATCGTAAACTGGTCGATGGTTATATGCTACGTCATAAGGTAAAACCAGGCATTACTGGTTGGGCACAAGTCAATGGTTGGCGTGGCGAAACTGACACACTTGACAAGATGGAAAAACGCGTAGAATTTGACTTAGATTACATTCGTAATTGGTCCTTGTTACTTGATTTAAAAATAGTGTTCTTAACTATATTTAAAGGTTTTGTAAACAAAAACGCGTATTGATAACTAGGTAACGGGTCGGATAAATGAGAAGTACATGCTTATCAACGTAAAATCCATTTTTAGTAATGCCGAACATCGCCACACGGCTATTAACGCAGCTTTAGCTTTAATTATTCGTATTGTAGGTGCAGGTACTGCATTTCTGTTTAATTTAATCATTGCAAAACAGTTGGGGGCAGAGCAAGCAGGTTATTTTTTCTTGGGCTTTTCATTTGTTATGCTGTTATCAGCAATTGCAAACCTTGGCTTTGAAAATACGATATTACGTTTTACTTCATTAAATGCTTGCTTTGGTCATACAGTCAGAGCAATTTTGAACTTTTCTCTGAAGTATGTTGTCGCGGTTTCATGTGTACTTGCGGTAATAAGCTATCTTTTGGCACCATGGCTCTCAATAGTTGTGTTTAAAAAGCCTGAGTTTAGTGAGACACTGCAATATATAACGCCAGCGATAATTGGGCTAAGTTTTGTACTTTTAATAGCAATGAGTTTGCAAGCTCGCCATAAATTGATTGCAAGTATCTCTTGTCAAAACATAGCTCATTTTATGCTGTGTGGTGCGGCGGTTATTGTGTTTTCTGTAAAATCAGCCAGTACCGCAGCACTTTATTTGAGTTTATCGCTAGGAGTAACCTCCTGCTTTTTTTACTGGGTTAGCATAAAAAGCTTGAATAATAATGGCGAAAAGCCTGACCCTAATGAGCTGTGGCACAGTGCGAGACCTAATTGGGTGATTATAATAATGAGTCAGTCAGCTCAATGGGCTACACCAATAATTATTGGAATCTACTTAGTCTCTGAGCAAGTCGCATATTTTAGCATAGCTCAGCGTATCGCACTTCTAACCTCATTTATTTTAATGGCAGTAAACTTGGTTGTAGCACCAAAATTCTCCATGCTTCATGCTAAGGGCGATAATGTTGGTATTCGTAAAACTGCTTTGTTTTCGGTGCGGTTATTGGTATTAAGTGCATTACCCATAGTGCTATTCATGTTGGTATTCCCTGAGTTTTTAATGGGTTTGTTTGGCGAAGAATTCAAACAAGGGGCCGCTATTTTACAAATACTAGTATTGGGGCAAGCCGTTAATGTTGTAACCGGTTCGGTTGGCTTTTTATTGCAAATGACTGGTCATGAGCGCGATATGCGCTTGGTCACACTTATTAGCGGTTTCGGTGTTTTAATAACCGTACCTATTTTTACAAAGTTATATGGGGCAATTGGGGCTGCAACAGCTACAAGCTTTTTTATAAGTTTGCAAAACTTATTAGCGGTTTATTTTGTAAAAAAACGCTTGGGTTTTAATACCTTAAAGCTTTGGCAGAAGATTTAAGTTGTAAGCTGTGAGTTAGGTATAAGGATGTTTGCATGGTTTTAGAACAATGGTTGATGGTGGTTATTTTTTTATCAACCATTGTAGGGTTAATTAAATATCAATACTTCCCTGAACGAGTATTTGCAGCGGCGAGCTTAACCTGCTTTGCAACTTCATTAGTATCTACCGAACAATTGCTTGCAAATGCCGTCAATCCAGGTTTGGTTACTTTGCTGTTACTTGTGGTGTGTGCATTTGCTTTTGAACGCACAGGTTTTTTGCGTAGGCTTGCCAATGTGCTTTTCAATGGTTCGGTAGTTAAATCCTATGTACGTACTTTACTGGCTACAGTACTGGCATCTGGTTTTTTAAATAATACTGCAGTGATAGCTACGCTTATTAGCCCAGTTAAAAACAACAAATTAATAGCCCCGAATAAACTATTATTGCCGTTGTCATATGCCGCTATTTTGGGTGGAACATTAACGCTCATCGGCACATCTACAAACTTGATCGTTAACTCAATGCTGATTGAGCGAGGTGTTGACGGGTTTGCTTTTTTTGACTTTCTTCCCATCGGTCTCACCGCTGTTGCCGCCTGTATGGTAGTTATTGGGTTTACCGTTAAGCGTTTAAATGGCAAAGTTAACGATTTTGCTGAGGTGGCTGACTATTTTGTAGAAGCACAAGTTAATAAAGGTTCTGCGCTCATTGGTAAAACAGTAGAGCAAAATGGTCTAAGAAGCTTAGAGTCATTGTTTTTAGTCGAGATTGTAAGAGAGAGTAAGTTGATATCTCCAGTTACTCCTTCGCATATTATCCGCGAAGGAGATAAGCTTATTTTTTCAGGAGATATCACTAAAATTTTAGTACTGCAGCAGTTTGAAGGGTTAACACTATTTGCAGAAAAAGACGGTTTGCTTCGTGAAAACCTAACCGAAGTGGTCGTTAAACCTGGTGCAGCGGTAGTGGGAAAAACATTAAAGACGGCTGGTTTTAGGGCCCGATTTGATGCTGCCGTCGTTGCGATTAGGCGAGAAGGTGAAAAGCTTTCAGGAAAGCTAGGTGACGTGTCGATTCAGGCTGGAGACTTTTTAGTTTTGGCCGTGGGGCCTGATTTTGCTAAACGTACTAATCTTACTAAAAACTTCTTTATACTCAATGGCGTAAAAGCAGAAAATATGCTCTCAGGCGTAAAAGAACGGATTGTTACTTGGGGGTTTGTTGTTACTCTTGGGGTAGCATTAATACTAAACATAAGTCTATTAAAGTGCTTTATTTTTTATTTAGCGATACTAATAGCGAGCAGATGCTTATCTCTTAATGAGATAAAGCGACGATTCCCTCTTGAATTGTGGCTAATAGTTATGAGTGCTCTTACCTTAGCAACAGCTTTAGATAACACGGGAATTGCTTTGTTAATAGCTGAGCAGTTTAAATCTCTTTTAACTGAGCAAAGCGCATATGTGGCTTTTATTGGTGTTTTTATTCTCACGCTGTTGTTTACAGAGCTAATTACCAATAATGCAGCTGCTGCATTAACATTTCCAATTGCCTTTGCTATTGCTCAGGGATTGGAAGTCAGCTATTTACCATTTGTATTGGCAGTAGTATTTGCTGCCAGCGGTAGTTTTATGAGCCCCTATGGCTACCAAACAAACTTAATGGTATACAATGCCGGAAACTATAAATTAAAGGACTTCGTACTGTTTGGCCTACCTGTCTCTATCACATACAGTGTGGTTGTACTGGTTTTAATTCCTATATTCTTTCCATTTTAGGGGATGAATATAGGCAATATTAATGAGTCACAGTTGCGAAATTGTAATTAAATATCATTTCAAAGAAGCTAGAATCTGGAAAAGCGATGACAGAAAACATTGTATGGCACTCTCAGACGGTATCAAAAGCACAAAAACAGGCACATAAAGGACATAAACCTGTACTGCTATGGTATACCGGGCTCAGTGGCTCTGGTAAATCAACAATTGCCAATGCAGTAGAGGCTAGATTATTTGAGTTAGGGTGCCACACTTATCTTCTTGATGGCGATAATGTGCGCTTAGGATTAAACAAAGGGTTGACTTTTAGCGATGAAGATAGAGTTGAAAATATTCGCCGGATCAGCGAAGTAGCCAAGCTTTTTGTCGATGCTGGAGTGATTGTCTCTACCGCGTTTATCTCACCATTTAAACAAGACAGAGAGCAGGCGCGTAACCTTATGGAAGAAGGTGAGTTTATTGAGGTGTTTGTCGATACTCCTTTAGAGGTCTGCGAGAGCCGGGATCCAAAAGGGCTTTATAAAAAAGCGAGAGCAGGGGAAATACCAAATTTTACTGGAATTGATTCAATATTTGATGCACCAGAAAAACCTGAGCTGCATTTAAAAACAGCAGAGCAAAGTGTTAAACAATGCGCAGAGCAAGTTATAAAGTACTTACATCAAAAGCAGATTATTACTTAAACTTTTCAAGCTAAGAGCATATATGTATTACGATATTTTTAATGGCGATGCCGATGGTATTATTGCGCTGTTACAGCTCCAACTGGCGAATCCTGTCGACAGTATAAAGATCACAGGGGTGAAGCGCGATATTGAGCTAATGAAAAAAATAACGCCAAAGGCAGGTGATAATATTCGTGTGCTTGATGTGTCTATGGAGAAGAACAAGCCGGATCTCTATCATGCGTTGTCTGTTGGTGCTCGTGTTATGTATGTGGATCATCATAGGTCTGGTACTGTTCCAGAACATTGTAACCTGTTTGCTCATATCAACCTGGATCCTGATGTATGCACGAGCTTAATTGTAAGCGATATATTAAATAGGCGCTTTCATTTATGGGCTATCACTGCAGCATACGGCGATAATTTAATTAGCAAAGCTAATAGGGAAGCTGATGTTTTGGGTTTAACAGAGCAAGAAAAGTCTAAACTAAAAGCGCTTGGCACTTATATTAATTACAATGGTTATGGTAGCGAGATAACAGACTTGCATTTTCATCCTGTAGCATTATTTAACGCTTTGCTGCCATATACATCCCCCTTCGAGCTAATTGCAGATAAACAGTCAGTCTATTATCAACTTGAAAGAGCCTATAAGGCAGATATGCTTAGTGCAGAGTCGGCGCAAGTACTTCATGAATGCCATTTTACTAAAGTGATTCTATTAGACGACAAAGCTTGGTCTCGACGAATAAGCGGTGTACTAGGCAATGAACTCGCGAATAAAACACCACACAAAGCGCATGCTGTTATTACATATAACAATAAAGGTAGTTACACTGTTAGTGTGAGAGCGCCACTAAACAACAAACAAGGGGCCGCCCATGTATGCAGCCAATTTACAACCGGTGGTGGCCGCGAGGCTGCGGCTGGTATAAATGAGTTGAAAGCGGAGCGATTAGACCTTTTTATAGAAATACTCGTAGGCTATTACAAAACCTAATCATTTACTAACGTATCTTCATCTGTGTTAGTCTAAGCCAACTTACATAGCCAAGCTTTATTTGGCGATAAAATTACAAAAACTCTTATGTGGACTAGGGATATGCTTAAATCGAACTTTATTATGCTAGGCAGCTTATCAATATGTTGCTTGCCTGCAGTGGCTAGTGAGCGTCTAGATTCTTTTCAGTCTTTTGCTGGGTATACTGGCTTATTCAATACACCAACTGCAGAAGTATTAGAGAAGGGTCACGTAGATCTTGGTTACAATAATCAGCTTTTTGATAATAGTCGTACCTTTGTTGATGGCCATAACTTTATTTTCTCCGCTGGCCTATTTGATGGTTTTGAGGTGAGTGGTTTAATTGCTACTAATACAATGCATGAAAACCTGTTTTCTAAAGGAAGTGGACAGATCAGGGATCTTTCATTTAATTTAAAATATCAAATTCCCTACGTCCCAAAAGGTTGGTTTGATTTAGCTATTGGAGCAAAAGATTTAGGAGGGGCCGTTAATTTCTATGAAACTTATTACATTGCAGGTTCTAAGGAGTGGCGTAATTTTAGGTTTTCTGCCGGGGTTTCAGCAAGTGATAGATTAAATGGTCAGATGGATGGTGTTTTTGCTGGTATAGAATGGCTGCCACTGGACTGGTTTGCATTGCAGGTTGAGCATGATGCGGATGCAGTGAATGCGGGCGTACGTTTAACTGTACCTAAGGAGTGGATTTACGATGTAGGTACACTCACGTTAACCAGCAAGTTTTACAGTAATACTGATCATGCAGAAAAGGATACCTTTTGGGGAATAAACTTTTCTATGCCGCTTTTTGAGCAGGCAAAGCTAAACGACCCTACAGAAGTGGCACCAGCACCGATTTTAGACAACCATAAAAAGCGTGAGGCTGCATTTGAAGCGCACTATCAACAGCAACGAGAATTGGCTCAAAAGCCGCTAGAAGAAGCCAAGCAAGAAGTAACTGAGCGTGATGAATACAGAAAGTCACTTACACTGCAAACTCGAGAACTTAAAAATGCACTAATCGACGACGGTTTAGAGGCGATTAGTGTGGGCTTTAATCGTGACCCACATATTGTTGTAAGCTTTGAAAACTATGTTTTTAATCGTAACGATATAGACGCTATTGGTCTTGTGTTAGGTCGTATTGCTGAACATATAGATGAGCCTGAGGCTAAATATACGATTCAGTTATTAAACCGTGGTATTCCAATGCTTTCTGTGCGTGGTGATATCGATAATTACCGTGAGTTTATCAATACCAGTAGTACGCCAGATATGGATATTCGTCGCGGTGAAATGGATCCGATTGGCAGTGTGTCTTGGGTGGGAATGCCTAAGGCCAACAGTCCATATTTTAAGCCTCGTGTAACTATAGGGCCATCATTAGACTCACACTTCGCGACTGAAGTTGGAGTTTATGACTTCTCACTCGCAATTCGAGCCGATGTAGAGTTGCCCATGTGGTATGGTGGCGGTGTAAGTATTAGTGCTGAGACTGAAGTTGCGAAAACCAGTGATTATGAGAATGGTAAAGCATATGGGCGCTTTGCAAAAGACAGTGGCGTTACGCAAGCGACAATCTATCAAACGTTAGATTTACCGTATGGAATTTATAACCAAACTCACATTGGTTTCTTCAAAGAATTTAACGACTATACCGGTATTAAAAATGAAACGACTTGGCTTAGTGAGAACGGTCGTCACCAGCTTAATGCTGAAATTGGCTATTTAGAATATGATGACTATGACTTAGATAGAGACTATCAAACGTTGTCTTATCGCTATAACTGGGTTGAGCAGGATGTGAGTTTTCATGCAACGGCAGGTCGGTTCTTTTATGAAGATAGTGGTGTAAAACTAGAAACTCGCTTCTGGTTTGGCGATAGCTATATCTCAATATTTGCCCAAGATACCGATGTACAAGTCGCAGGTATTGCATTTAGCATCCCACTTACTCCACGTAAAGATATGGCACCGATCCGTTATGGCCAGATAAAAGGGAATGAAGCTTGGCGTCATGAGGTAAGTACACGTATTGGTGATACGTTGAATTACTTGGCTATTGGACGAGCTCATTCAGTTAAAACGCCTGTGAATTTGGATAAGACATTCCTTAATCAAGGACGCTTGTCGAGTAGCTATATTTACAGCAATTTGGCAAGGTTACGAGAAGCGTATCTAACCTACAGATAACAGTAACAGCGACTTTTTGTCGCGATGTGCTTGTCGCGGGATAAACCCGCTGCTACGGGAGTTGTGTTCTGGTGCTTTTGTCGCGGGATAAACCCGCTGCTACGGGAGTTGTGTTCTGGTGCTTTTGTCGCGGGATAAACCCGCTGCTACGGGAGTTGTGTTCTGGTGCTTTTGTCGCGGGATAAACCCGCTGCTACGGGAGTTGTGTTCTGGTGCTTTTGTCGCGGGGATATGTATTCGTAGCAGCGACTTTACGTCGCGATGTGCTTGTCGCGGGATGAACCAGCTGCTACGGGAGCTGCGTTTCTATGCTTTTGTCGCGGGGTTATGTATTCGTAGCAGCGACTTTACGTCGCGATGCTCCCGTCGCGGGATGAATCCGCTGCTACGGGAGAGGCGTTTCGATGTTTTTTGTCGCGGGGTTATGTGTTCGTAGCAGCGACATTGTGTCGCGATGCTCCTGTCGCGGGATAAACCCGCAGCTACGGGAGAGGCGCTTCGGTGCACTTGCCGCGGATTATGTATTCGTAGCAGCGACTTTATGTCGAGATGCACTTGTCGCGGGATAAACCCGCAGCTACTAAAATCTGCGGGAATCATTCAACCATCTCATTCACACTCTTAAATTTATATACCTTGTTAATAAATAAGCACTATATTGCAACTTTTTGCTATAAATTTGACTTCATTCATTGTCTATTTAGTGTTCTAAAGGTATCCTACTTTCAACTTATTACAGGCGGTTGGAACTACCGCTTTTCTGTGATAAATTAAGGCAGCTAACTCCGACTATATGGTTGTTTTTCCGCTAGATTGGTAGAATAACTGAGTTGGCTTTAGTCAGGGAGCGACTTAGTTCCTGTCTGTCTTATTAAATGATTTAAAACTTAAGCTTATATTGTTCGCAATATGGCTTTTTTTATGAGTTAACGCGTCAAATCGACGTAAGTTAACAGAAGGAAAACAAGGACTAATCATGATTGCAAATAAAAAATCTCTTCTTGCGCTCTCTGTAGCGTCTGCGCTAACGCTTTCTGGCTGTTTTAGCGATGACGATAACAACGTAACTATCACGCCTCCACCAGAGCCTACTGATCCAGTAGTCGTTGCTCCGGATGCACCAGATGCACTTTCTCTAGTTGTAAATGGTAGTGTGGTTGATAAAAAATCAACTAACGTTGTTCCTGCGACAATCGCTTTCCTTGAAAACGGTGAAGCGTCTGCAAACATCGTAAACACTAAAGGCGAAGCAATCGCAACAGTAGAAACTGGTGAAGCAGGTAATTTTGTATTTTCTGTAAAAGAAGGCGCAGAGCTATCTCAAATTACAGCTGTTGTAACAGCTGACGGTTACTTCTCAAAGAGCTTTAATATTGACCTAACAACAGAAGCAGATACCGCTGAGCTTGCAGTTCAGTTGGCCCTTGTTTCTAAAGATCTAGATACAGTTGTTGAAGAAGTTGTTGAAGTGGCAGTGGAAGGCGGTGCAGTAGCAGAAGCAATCACAGCTGAAGCTGCAAAAGGCAAAGCTGGTGCTGATGTAACAATCCCTGCAGGTGTTGTATTACGCGATGCAAGTGGTGCGGCTATCACTGGTACTGATATTTCTCTAAATGTTGGTTCTGCAGATCCAACTTCATCAGATGCGGGGGCCGTACTTCCTGAAGGTCTAAACGCTGATAGCGCTGCAACTTTAGCGGCTCCTGTAGGTGTTGCTAACGTAACAATGACTGACGAGAATGGCGTTAAGATCAAACAGTTCAGCAACCCAATTTCTATTTCTATCTCAATTCCAAAAGACACAGTATTAGCATCTGAAGGCCGTGCTGTTCAAACTGGTGACGTACTAGGGCTGTCTTCTCATAACGAAGACACAGGCGTATGGACAAAAGAAGTAGACAATCAAGTAACGGTTGGCGCACTAAACGAAGCTGGCACTGCTTATAAAGCTTCTTTCATGACTGAACACCTTACATTCTTCACCGCAACTGATGAAGTTGCAGTATGTAATGCGGATGTGTCAGTTAACATTAATGGTGACGTACCAGCTGGTGGCCTATTCGTAGATGTTCAATCTTCAGACATCAACGCAACACGTTCTATCGCTGCTGGTTCAACTTCTAAAGTGATTTACACAGCTGCAAATGCGGGTAAAAACAACGTAAGTGCTGATGCAACTGCACGCATCGTTTTACGTGACGCTGAAGGTACCGTTTGGTTCGACTCGGTAGACGAAGTAGCGGTATGTGGTGAGCCAGTAAATGCAACTCTTGTGGCTCCTGAAGTTGAGTACACAACTACGTCATTTGCATTAACTGGTGTGTGTTCGAACGAAGCTGACACAGCTGTTCCTGTAGAAAACTCGGTAGTAACTTACCGTCGTGCTGGTAAGGCAACTTACCAAGCTGCAAATGCTTCAGGTACATACACACTAAACAACTTAGTTGTTGGTGAAACATACACTGTTAACATCGATACGCTAACACTTGAAGTAGCATCAGGACAAGCAACTTCATTTACATTTGAAGCGGGTACAGATGCAGCAGATCAGCAGTTACAAATGGTTTGTGAAACTGTAACAGGTGCATAATAGTCTCTAGCAAGACTTAATTTGCTTAAAAGCCGCACTTTGATGCGGCTTTTTTATACCTACCGTTTATCTGCCATTATTTGTTTTGTGGTGACGAGATCCTGTGGCTGCAACTTTATGTCGTGATTTTTTGTTGCAAAGAGCGTTAACAGATAAAGTAATTTACCAAAAAATCACAAAAAAATATTTTAATTACTAGCTGGACAATCTTTGAACTTTCTCTATATTTAAGTTTCGATGTAATAAAACGCGCGTTAGTGCCGCTTGGCACTTTCAAAAAAGGGAACAAGGACCAATCATGATTTCGAACAAAAAATCTTTACTCGCTTTATCTGTAGCTTCAGCTTTAGCACTTTCGGGCTGTTTTAGCGATGACGATAACAATGTGGTGATCACTCCGCCACCTGAGCCAACAGATCCGGTAGTTGTTGCACCAGAAACGCCTACAGCTTTAGCATTTGTTGTAAGTGGTAACGTAGTTGATGTTGATACTGTTGATATCGTTGCGCCGGCGACAATTACCTTTTTTGAAGATGGAGAGCCAACCTCAAATTTGGTTAACGTCAATGGCGACGCAATCACTCAGATCACAACAGAAGATGGTAGCTACACCTTTACTGTAAAAGAAGGTGCGAATGTTGGGGTTGTAACTGCCGTAGTAGCTGCTGATGGCTATTTTTCAAAAAGCTTTGACATCGACTTAAGTAACGAAGATTCTGCAGCAACGCTAGAAGCAGAATTAGCACTTGTGTCAAAAGGCGGTGACGAAGTTGTTGAAGCAAGCGTTTCTGAAAGTGTGGCTAATGCAACAACAGCCTCTCCTGTTACAGCTGCGGCTGCAAAAGGTAAAGCAGGTTCTGATGTAACAGTTCCTGCAGGCGTGCAACTTAGAGATGCAAGTGGTAATGCAGTTACAGGTACTTCTGTATCATTAACTGTTGGCTCTGCGGATCCTACGTCTAGCAAGATTTCGGCTGTTTTGCCAGCAGGGTTGAGTGCTGGTAGTACAACTAGCATTAAAAAGCCAGTTGGTGTAAGTAACATCGTTATGCAAGATAATAACGGAACTAAGATCAAACAATTTAGCCAAGAGATCGATGTTTCTGTTTCACTTCCTGTCGCAACCTTAGCACCATCTGGTGATAGAACAATTCAAACAGGAGACCAGTTTGATGTTTCTTCAAATAATGAAGATACTGGTAAATGGCAGTCAGAAACGAATAAAGCAACTGTTGGTGCGTTGAACGCTGAAGGTACGGCTTACAAAGCATCTTTTAAAACCGATCACCTTACGTTTTTTACACTGTCTCGCTCAGTTCCAATCTGCACGCAAGGTATTACTGTTAATGTGACTGGCGATACTGTGCCGAGTTCAGGGCTATATGTGAGTATGACCTCTGCTGATGCGAGCGTATCAAGTTATTTACGTGGTGGTACTACGTCAAAAACAGTTGTTTCAGCTAGCACTTCAGCGCGTTATGGTATTAGCTCATCAGCAACAGCACGTGTAGTTATCCGTGACGCAGCAGGTAACGTGTGGGGGAATGCTTCATCAACAAATGCTGAAGTTCAGGTATGTAATGGCCCAGTTTCGATCACGCTAGCAAATCCAATTCAAACCACTGTTAACGAAAATGTAACTGTTAGAGCTGTGTGTTCTAATGATACAACGGTAACAGAAGTTATCCCAGGTGCGATTGTAAAGTATAGATCAAGTACGACTAAGCCATTCCGCACAGCAGCGAACAATGGTGACGGTACTTTTGCATTGTCAGCACTAAACGGTGATGTTGCGTCATATGCCGTTAGCGTAGACCCTCGAATTTCAGCTCCATTTACAACGTCTATTACGCCAGATGGAACAGATGAAACTATCGATGTTTCAGTAGCTTGTGACACTGTAACGGGTAGTTAAGTACAGAATGATTAGTCCAATCAGTTAAGCCGCGGAGACGCGGCTTTTTTCTTGCCTAAATCTTAAATATTTTTATTCATAAAATCATACTTCCAGAATTAACCTTTCTTTCGTAGCTGCGACTTTACGTCGCGACTGTTTTCATGCCTTTATGCCGAGGGGCTTATGTTACGGTCTTTTTTATTGTGAATAATATGGCCATTATTGGTTTTCTATCGCGGGATAAACCCGCTGCTACGAGTTTGGCGTAGCAGCGACTTTATGTCGCGACTGTTTTTATGCATGTATGCCGAGGGGCTTATGTCACGGTCTTTTTTATTGAGAAGAACCTGGCCGTTATTGGTTTTCTATCGCGGGATAAACCCGCTGCTACAAGTTTGGCGTAGCTGCGACTTTATGTCGCGACTGTTTTCATGACTTTATGCCGAGGTTCTTTCTGTAGGCTTATGTCACGGTCTGTTTTATTGAGAAGAACCTGTGGCCGTTATTGGTTTTCTCTCGCGGGATAAACCCGCTGCTACGGATTAGGCGTAGCAGCGACTTTATGTCGCGACTCATTTTATGCCTTTATGTCGAGGTTCTTTCTGTAGGCTTATGTCACGGTCTTTTTTTATTGTGAAGATCCTGTCGCCGTTATTGGTTTTCTATCGCGGGATACACCCGCTGCTACGAATTAGGCGTAGCAGCGACTTTATGTCGCGACTGTTTTCATGCCTTTATGTCGAGATTCTTTCTATGAATTTAAGTGAAGGTAACCCCATGACGCTTCTGCTGACGGACAAGCCTGGGTCTAGGCGGGAAGGTGACTATCAAACTTCCGAAAAAGACTAAAAACCGTTAAACTTAAGATCTTTAGTATACTCAATACGTTGACTACAGTATGAAATCTCATTTAGGCCGAAGAGCATTTTCCACTATGGAGCTTCATACCTTGTTTAACGGTTATATCTACTCAGATGAAAAACTAAAGCGTGAACAGCCTAAACATTGGCATTTTTGGCTACCTTTACTGAGTTATTACACCGGTGCGTATAGTGATGAAATTGGCTCACTCACACTTGATGATGTTTACTACAAAGACCACGTTCATGTATTTCACTTTAACACCCATGGTAAAATTCAACCGCGAGTGGTGCCTATTCATCCTGCATTATGGCAAGCAGGTTTAGAGCAATATCTAGCATTAGTAAAACAACAAGAATATCGACGTCTTATGTTTGATTTACCTGCAAAAACTGGTCGTTATAGCGAGAAAGTTAGAATATGGTTTTCTGGAGAGGGTGAAAGACAAGGGTATCTACAAAAATGTGGTTTACCCAATGTTGATCAGCAAGGAATGAAAACGGCGATCAGCAGTTTACGACTAAACTTCGAGCAACAAATCAGAATATCAGCTATTCAGCTCGGGACTAAAGACAGTTTTCAATATTTATTGGGTTTAAAGCAAGATGGACATGAAGTTACGCGCCCACCTTTTCACTTGCTCAAGCAGGTTATTTCTCCGATCCGGGTTATTAATCCCAATATCACATGGCAACGCTTTTTGGAGCGGCACTAAAACGTAGTACTCAGTTACTACCACTTCTTACGTCAAGCGCATTATTATTTGCAAGATAAGTTAAGCAAGTAACACGCAGCATAGACGCCAAGTTTTTGATCTCACCATGACGTTCAATCACTTCTTGGTAAAGTAAAGAAATAAACTCGGCAAGACCCAGATCTTCCCGTTGAGCTATGGTTTCTAATACTTGCCATATTTCATTTTCTAACGCGAGGCTAGTAACAGCTCCTTGAATACGAATAGAGCGTTTGGCTACTTCGTAACGATGAGGCTCAGTTGATGCGTAGAGTTCACACATATAAATTCCGTAGGTAAAGTAATGGCAAAAATGATCCACTCAATGATCAGAGTGAAAGACGCTGATCGCTCAATTAAATTTTATCATGATGTATTTGCGTTGGTAGTGAAACGACGTATCGACTTTAATGATTTTTCTCTTATCTACCTTGGCAACAATGAAACTTCGTTTGAACTGGAGCTAACTTGGAATCATGACACCACTGTAGGTTATACAATCGGTAATGGCTATGGGCATTTGGCTTTCGCCACGGATAGCTTGCAGGCTATCTACAGCAAGGCTCAAGAGAATAGTTATTGCCCTAAAGAAATCAAAGATTTTTATAATCAAAATGTATTAATAGCAAGATTCTTTTTTATTAAAGACCCTGATGGTTATGATATTGAAGTAATTGAAAAAAGCGATGTGTATCGGTAGTAACGGGTTTATCCCGCGAACAAGGTTGGTGAGTTGTGACGTCAAATCTTACAGGATTCGTGACGCAAAGGCGTAAAAACAATCGCGACCTAAAGTCGCTGCTACGAATGTGGATAAACCCGTATCTGGGGGGGATCCCGCGACCAAGGTTGCTAATTTCGATATAAAATCGTTAAAGATGCCACGACGTAAAGGTATGAAAACAGTCGCGACGTGAAGTCGCTGCTACGAATGTACACAAATCTGTAGCAGCGGGCTTACCCTGCGACCAAGGTTGGTAATCTCGATATAAAATCGTTAAAGGTGTCACAACGTTAAGGCGTAAAAGCAATCGCGACCTGAAGTCGCTGCTACGGATGTGGATAAACCTGTAGCAGCGGGTTTATCCCGCGACCAAGGTTGGTAATTTCGATATAAAATCGTTAAAGATGCCAAGACGCAAGGGCGTGAAAACAGTCGCGACCTAAAGTCGTTGCTACGAATATGGATAAACCTGTAGCAGCGGGTTTATCCCGCGACCAAGGTCCAATTAGCTTGCCCTTAGACAAACATACTCTATTCTTTAAGTATGCAGGGTTATAAGGATATAACAGGTACAAAAGTCAAAACTTGAGGAATAAGCGGGTCTCACTCGTAAATCATTTCTATGCAATTACCTTAACGTGCAAAGATAGAAAATCGTACTTTAACTCCTTTTCGATTTGTGCCGAGGCCGCTAGGACGATCATGGCTTGTGAACAGGGGCAGCTTTTTAAAGTCATTGCTTTCGTATTAATGCCAGATCATCTTCACTTAATCATTCAATTAAATGGTTCTTCAAAGTTACCAGATTCTATTCGAGCGATAAAAGGCCGCATAGCAACCAGTCTGCGCTCTTTCGGAGTATTTGGCTTATGGCAAAAAGGTTATTATGAACATTTAATTCGAAGCGAAGACGACTTAAAAGAACAAGCAAGATATATAATTCAGAATCCAATTAGGGCTAAGCTTGTTACGCGGGTAGGTGAATATCCATATTGGTTTTGCATTTGGGTGTGATTTATTAAGGTGATTGCAGTTAAACAATCGCGATGTAAAGGCATGAAAACAGTCGCAACGTAAAGTCGCTGCTACGAATGTGGATAAACCTGTATCTGAGGGGAATCCCGCGACCACGGTTGGTAATTTCGATATAAAACCGTTAAAGATGCCACGACGTAAAGGTATGAAAACAGTCGCGACGTAAAGTCGCTGCTACGAATGTACACAAACCTGTATCTGGGGGGGATCCCGCGACCACGGTTGGTAATTTCGATATAAAATCGTTAAAGATGCCACGACGTAAAGGTATGAAAACAGTCGCGACCTAAAGTCGCTGCTACGAATGTGGATAAACCTGTAGCAGCGGGTTTATCCCGCGACCAAGGTTGGTAATTTCGATATAAAATCGTTAAAGATGCCACGATGTAAAGGCATGAAAACAGTCGCGACCTAAAGTCGCTGCTACGAATGTATACAAACCTGTAGCAGCGGGTTTATCCCGCGACAAATTAAGAAGCTAGGCTTAATTGATGAAAGCGTTTCAAAAATTGCGAAAACTCTTCACCTAATTGCTCATCACGAATCGCATATTCAACTATGGCTTTAAGGTAACCAAGCTTGTCGCCACAATCGTGCGAACGACCGCTCATATGAAAAGCCTCAACGGTTTCCTGTTCCATCAGCATATCGATAGCATCGGTTAACTGGATTTCTCCACCAGCACCGACAGGCGTTTTTCTTAGCAGCGGCCAAATATTTTTAGAAAGCACATAGCGACCAACAACTGCTAGATTAGAAGGAGCTTCTTCTATGGCTGGCTTTTCTACCATATGTTTAATGGCGCTACTTTCACCTGGGCGTAGCGACACACCGTTGATATCAGCAATACCATACTTGCAGACATCCTGCTGTGGTACAGGCTCTAACATAATTTGGCTAGCTTTCGTTTGGTTGAAACGAGATAGCATTGCAGCTAAATTTTCATTTCCCTGATCGGCTGTGTATTCATCCAAAATGACATCGGGCAGTACAACAACAAAATCATTATCCCCAACAATAGGTTGTGCGCACAAAACTGCATGGCCAAGACCTTTGGCTTCACCCTGCCGGACATGCATAATCGTAACG
This sequence comes from Pseudoalteromonas sp. NJ631, assembly GCF_000276645.1. Taxonomy (NCBI): domain Bacteria; kingdom Pseudomonadati; phylum Pseudomonadota; class Gammaproteobacteria; order Alteromonadales; family Pseudoalteromonadaceae; genus Pseudoalteromonas; species Pseudoalteromonas sp. NJ631. The sequence goes on along the minus strand of NZ_AKXJ01000003.1, from coordinate 158,165 downwards.
TCTTCAGGGCAAATCGAGCGTACTTCTTGTAAAAGTTTACGCTTAACACGCTTTTCAAGCGTTGCTTCCAATTCAAAGCTGGTATCAAAATGGTTTTCAATTGCATTTTTTGAAGAGTGAGTCACTAACACAATTTCTTTAATACCTGCAGCGACACATTCTTTGACAATATATTGAATGAGTGGCTTATCTACTAAAGGCAACATTTCTTTAGGAATGGCTTTGGTCATTGGGAGCATGCGAGTACCAAGGCCCGCGACAGGAATAACTGCTTTCATAAAAAGTCCATATTTTGACTGGTTTCCAATTTTCACCCTGCATTGTAGCGCTTCATACAAAAGTTGCAAACCAGATTAAGTTGCAATTTCTTCAATAGTATTTAAGAGTATACTCTAATACTTCATTTTACGCCGTTGCTTCGCTTTTTCGCTATTTTAGAGCTATTTGTTCAAGCCACTAGGCGAATGAAAACATCATGAACGACGAGAGCTGAATGAACACTGATTTTGTAGATTACAGCTTTGATCTTTCTACATTTTTTTATATCTCAATTGAGAGTTACTGTGCATAAGAAAGTAAACTGATTTTGTCTTGCATGTTAGGCTCTATCTAGTGAAGCATTAAATAAGGCTTAATTTTTTATTAAGTTCGACTTTACGGTAGGAATGTGGGTTGAATGTGAACGCTTAGCATAGTTATCTCACCAAACCGATGTTAGCTTGCATTACAACTGTTTTTAATCGTGATCTGTAAAAATATCATATCTATTTTATTCGGCTATTTTTAAGCTGTACTTTAAATTGGATAGTAGGAATAAAAAAGCCCCTTTCGGGGCTTAAATTAACCTTTAGATATGGAATTATTAAAAGTTAACTGTGATTTCGTTTGAGCAGATTTCACCAGATTGACATACTTTATATGTGTAGCTGGTGGCTTCTAAATCACGTGAGAAGTCTCTGAACTTACCTGTGTTTGTAACCGTTTCAAGTGCTTGACCATCACGGTAAATTGTTACTTCATCAGCACTGCTGCCTTGCCATGAAAGCTCTACGCGGATAAAGCCTAAGCGAGACTTATTTGCGCGAACTAGTGATAGCTCAACCTCATCAGTGCTAACCGCAACAGATTGAGTGGTTGTGTGGCTGTTGCCTTCACTATCAGTCACCGTTAGAGAAACGCTGTACTCACCAGATGCTGCAAATTCATGAATTGGGCTGGCGTCAGTACTGATGCTGCCATCACCAAAGTCCCATGCCCAGCTAACGATATCATCATTCGGATCACGGCTTTCATCAGTGAATGTCACGGCAAGGCCTGAAGCTGCAAAGCTAAAGCCCGCGACAGGAGGTTGAGGTGATGCTTCGCCTAGACCTGTTAGGTTTAGAGTCCAGCTGTTCAATGTACCAGTATCGATACCTGCATTATCTGAGACAGACAATGTCCAATCACCCGTTGCAACTTCACCATTAAATGCCGCAGAGTTAAAGGTTTGGTTAATGTCATCAGCACCGCCGCCTTGACGGTTATGTAGTGTTGCTACGGTTCCAGCAGGAGAAGTAAGCGTAACAATTAAGTCGCCGATGTAGGTGTGTGTAATATCCACTAAAGTATTGCTATCAAATACGGTAACGGTGTCAGCTACAGTGATCACAGAAGTAATACCTGAAGCATCGTTATCTGGAATGTCTACCGCGGTAGTATTTTCATAGCTGAAATCACTTAACCCTTGAGGTAATACATACAGTCCTACTTGCTCATGATCCGCAAGCTCGCCAGATGTTGCATTAAGCGTGAAGCTATACTCACCCCACTGAGTTGAAGCTGCAGTTGGTACAGAAAGTGTTACTGTATCGCCTGGCATTGCAGTAGTCGCAGACAGCGTTGCACCTGCAATTGGTGAAGTAACAGACAAATCAATAGTGCCCTGCCAGTCAGCGACTGAAGCAAAAGTAAATTCGTATGTTGCAGTATCGCCCGCTGTGATTTCTTGATTAGCTGGACGAGCTGATACTCTAAAGCCTGGCTCTGGATCCGCATCAATTACAGCTTGATTCACATTTAAGCGCTTACCAGACACAGTTTTATCTGTAAGATCAGCATTAACATCACCACTTTGCATCAGTAGGTTTTTAAGCTCAATTGCAGAGAGGGTTGGGTTGATAGAAAGTACTAGAGCCGCGGCACCAGCAACGTGAGGCGTCGCCATTGAAGTACCCGAGTAGCTTGAGTAACCACCACCCGGAACGGTAGATAAAATTGCGCTACCTGGTGCACCCATATCTACAGACGTTAGACCCCATTGTGAAAATGAAGACATCGCGTCAGTATGGGTTGTACTTGCGATAGAGAATACGCTGTCGTGCTCGTAGCTTGAAGGATAATGAGGGTTTACATCGTTGTCTACCGCACTGTTACCGGCCGCTGCCACAAATAAGATGTCCGCATTTTCACTTGCAGTGATCGCATCAGAGAGTGCTTGGCTAAAACCGCCGCCACCCCAACTGTTATTAGTAACGCGAACGTTGTGACCGGCATTTTTAAGCGCTACGATATAGTCAATACATTCAATCGCATCTGAAGTTGAGCCAGAGCCTGATGCATCTAGGAATTTACAGCCCACGATTGAGACTTCATGGTTCACACCAGCAACGCCTGTTGCGTCGTTGCCAGAGGCACCGATAGTACCTGAAACGTGTGTACCGTGACCTTGGTCGTCCATCGGGTCGCCACTGCCTGTGATTGCGTTGATACCGTGAACATCATCAATATAGCCGTTACCATCATTATCAATGCCATCTCCAGCGATCTCTCCTGGATTGCGCCATGCGTTTGCCGCGAGATCTGGGTGGGTATAATCAATACCCGTATCGATCACACCGACGATAACATCACGTGAGCCAACCGTAATATCCCACGCTTCAGGAGCGTCAATATCGGCATCAGCGGTACCACCAGTTTGACCTGTGTTATGCATACCCCAAAGCTCATCAAAGCGACTATCGTCAGGAATGCCAAGTGCTTTTACTTGATAGTCAGGTTCGACATATTCAATGGCCGGGTGGTTAGCTAGTTTTTCAATTGCTTGCTTTGCTGTGATGCTATCTAGTTTAAAGTTTGCTAGGCGACCTTTTAAAACATGGCGATATTTGTCGTCTACGCCATCAGCGTTCAAATCCGCCATCTTTGCTTTTACAAGGTTTCTTGCATTGGCACGAAGCGCTGCAGAAGTGTTTTCTTTAAACACAACTAAGATGCTGTCATCAGCGGTTGCTGTTGTAGTTTCGATTTGAACTGCTGCTTGAGAAGTGAAAGCAAGTACAGGAAGCAAAGCCAAAGACAATGCAGAAAGTTTAGATCTCATATTAATAACCTTTTTAATTTCAAGCGTATCCATCAATACACAATTTTTGAGTTGGTAGTTTTTTCTGGTAGTGGCTGTGGTCTTTTTGGCAACGTCTTAAAACCTAGACCCAGATATTGAGCAGTGCAATGTAAAAAAAGAGTTAACTAATAAAATCAGTTTTTTTTACTGATTTTTATTTTTTGGAATAGATTATTTGGTTCTTTTTTATGGGGTGGGTGGATATGGGTACGATTGAACTTTAGTCATACTTTTTTTGTACCTCCATATTTTATTCGTAATTTTGTGTGAGTTTATCCTTGTACTATATTGAAATTAATGAAGTATTTTTTTCATAAAATCTTCTTATTTATCTTCAGTTGTTCCCATCTTAGAGTTAAAGGTGACAAGACGTAATAAAATATATTATTTCAACATATGAATTTGCTGACTTTGATATAGATTATGTTTTTCACTAAAAATGTAACACTCTGGTAACTGGCACAGGTGGGAGCGACTCAGGAGTAATGAGTCATAACAGGACGTTAGTTAAGTGAAAAGTTGCAGTTGGCTGAGTTCGGCAACAACTCGATGCCTGCACCGATCACTTAATTGAAAAATAATATAATAAATCTCTAAGGAGAACAGTGTGAAGTTTTCAAAATCAATCGTGAGTTGCGCTATCGCGCTTGCGCTAACACATTCAGTTACAGCACATGCTGAGGCAAAATCAGATAATAAATCACTTTCAACTTCTGCACTTTCACAAGTGGAGCGTGCAAGTGGAACAAGTAACGAACTCAAACTTTCACAAACTTCAGGTAGCCAAGGCGGTAACGAGTTAGCCTCGGTGCAACTGGGTACTTCTAACCTGACAGATGTGACTACGATTGGCGACAACAATATTACTGAGGCCGATCAGAATGGTACTGGTAACGTCGCTATTATTACGACCACCGGAAATAACAATAACCAAGTATATAGCCAAGATGGCGAATCTAACGGCGCATTAACGGAAGTTACTGGCGATGATAACGCGATTGACATTCAGCAGTCAGGTAGCGGGATCCTTGGGATTAACAACGAAGCCATCAATGTCATTAATGGCGATCAAAATACGATTACAGTATCTCAAGGTTCTGGCGGCCAATGGTTCTACAACCTAAATATGCAAGGTAGCCAAAACGAAGTAACAGCGACACAAACAGGTACGTGGAACGAAGCGACACTTGAGTCAGTACAAGGTGACATGAACCAAATCACCTTAGATCAAGATGGTGTGTACAACCAATATAAAGTAGTTAGTCTACAAGGTAATGAAAACGAAATTGAATCGAGCCAAAGCGGCAACTTCAATGTTATCTCTGTAGAAACTGTGATTGGTGATGACAACCAAGTTGAGATCGAGCAATCGGAAGGTGATAGCAATACGGTTAATGTATTTGAAATTACTGGAGACAATAACGAGCTTAGTATCGATCAGGAAGGTTCAACTAACACCTTCGCGTCAGATTTATTAGTTGGTAACGACAACGAAGTGATGACTGAACAACGTGGCGACGAGAACAAAGCCCAAGCAGACGTGATCGGTGATAATAACGAATTTACTGCGATGCAGATAGGTAATGGTAACGAGATGTATCTTGGCGTTGCTGGCGAGAACAATGAATTCTCAGCAACTCAAGTAGGTGATGCGAACATCGCACACATTGCGAACTTCAACGGTAGTAATAATGATGTTGATGTTACCCAAACGGGTGATGAAAACGAGGCAGTGGTGCAGTCATCTTATCCAGACGTGAGCCTTGCAAGTAATGATAACGCAGTTGATATTTCACAAAGTGGCACAGGCAATGGTGTTGTTGTGACAATGAGCAGCGTATTTGATAGTAGCTCAAACCAAGTAGATATTGCGCAGTCTGGCGAGTTCAACGCGATTGATCTGATGCTTGAAGGTAGTCGCAATATGCTAGACATCACACAAAATGGTAGCAACAACTTTGTGATGGGTATGGGTTCTGAGGCATTCATCATCAATGGCGATGATAATGCATTTACAGTAAGTCAAATTGGTGACGGCAACTTAGTCCAAGGTGGAATTACAGGTAGTGGTCAAAACATTACCGTAACTCAGGTTGGTGACAACAACGTTGCGACTATCACTCAGCAATAACTAAGTAATTTAGATAGGGGGCAAAATCAGCCCCCATATTTTGTACTATTCAGCTAACCAAAACATCAATGTGAATCTCGTCAGCAAAGACATTCTACGCCGTGAGTAAACAAATAATGATAAGAATAATAACACTCTTAAGCGCTATGCTCGTTTCTACGTTTTCACTTAGTGCACAAGAAGATGTAGAAATTGATGGTTTAGTGATGGATCAGAGTATTAGCCGGTTTGGTCACCAGTTTTACTTTCAATTTTCACAGTTGTGGAGAGATGTTCCTAACACCTCGGGAATTAATATCACGGTTAAAGAAACGGTTTTGCCAAGAGCAGGCACGCGGTTAGAAGTATTAATGAACAGTCGCGCAGTGTACGCAACAGCAATGGGGAGAAGGGGCGGCTCCGTTGATGAACGAGTTGAAACGGCTATTTTCACCATTATGGATGCGATGGCGAGAGAACAATATCAACAAAATGGCTCTGAAGATCTAGCCGCGAGCGGGTGGTAAAATGACAACAACAAAAACAACAACAATCATGTTCGCTGGTTTAATACTACTTGGTAGTACTCATGTGGCAGCGACTGAGCTTGTATATAAACCAATTAACCCTGCATTTGGTGGTAATCCGTTAAATGCCAATATGTTACTGAGTAAAGCACAATCTCAAAATAAACATAGAGCACCTATCATAGAAAAAACCTATGACGAAAAGTTTCAAGAATCACTCGAGCGTACGTATCTCAACCGTTTGGTAAGAGAAATCACGGATGTTGCGTTTGGTGAAGATATTCAAGACAGTATCTTTAACCAAGACGCGACCTTTATGAGTGGTGACTATCAAATTCAAGTGATCACCAGTACACCCGACACCATCACGGTTAGGATCACGAATACAGCATCGGGTGAAGAAACCATTCTAGAGGTACCCAGATTTGCCTCATCTGCTGGTGGAGGATATTAAATGCTCCGCGTAATTTTATTGGTATTTTTATTACTGCTTGGCGGTTGTTCTAGCATGTCTCGCGTATTGCCACCTTCGCAAAGTGTAGCAATTGAGTTGACCAACACTGAAACTTTTGCAGAACTAAAAAACTTACCCGCACCGAAAGGGCGAATCCCCGTTTCTGTTTATTCATTTCGCGACCAAACAGGGCAATACAAACCACAAGATAATGTAAGTTCATTTTCAACAGCGGTGACTCAAGGCGCTAACTCTATTTTAATGCAGGCACTACACGAAACGGATTGGTTTATTCCGGTAGAACGTGAAGGACTGCAAAATCTGCTGACTGAGCGCAAAATTATTCGTGCAGCAAGTGATGATAATGACACAAATGCTTTGCCACCTTTAATGACTGCAAAGATCATTTTAGAAGGCGGGATCATCAGCTATGACTCTAATATCCGCACAGGCGGTTTAGGTATGGAGTATTTCGGCATAGGTGCATCCGAGCTTTATCGTGAGGATGTTATCTCTATTTATATGCGCGCAGTTGATGTTCGTACCGGGCAAGTGCTGCTTTCTGTCGCGAGTAGCAAAAAGGTGCTATCCATGGAGGTTCGGGCAGGGTTTTTCCGCTATGTGAGTTATAAACGGTTGGCTGAAGCCGAAGCGGGGTTTAGCGATAATGAACCGATGCACATTTGTGTTACCCAAGCGATAGAAAAAGCGCTGACTTTGATGGTACAACAAGGCATTGAAAAAGGCGTGTGGTCGGCCGCTACCGCATCGTAGGTCGCGCTTTAGCGCGACAAACCTTTACCACAACGCCCCTCTTTTTCATGGAGCGTACCACCAACGGTAGATCGTGCTTTAGCGCGACAAACCTTCACCACAACGCTTCCTTTTGAATGGCACGCACACACCAACCGTGTGTCGCGCTTTAGCGCGACACATCTTTACCACAACGCTTCCTTTTATATGGCACGTACATCAACCGTAGGTCGTGCTTTAGCACGACACATCTTTAAGCACGACACAACCTTGAGCACGTGCTCACACCACCCACTTTAAAATAAAGAATAATACTGGTGCATGAGATTCAACAATAAAGTCAGCCACCAATAAGCTGAGTATGTTAATCTAAACAGCAATGAAATAATAAAGAACGCTAACATCATGCACGTACATATTTTAGGGATTTGCGGTACCTTTATGGGCGGGATCGCAGCCATCGCTCAATCATTGGGGCACAAAGTCACAGGTTCAGATCTCAATGTTTACCCGCCGATGAGTACACAACTCGAATCACTCGGTATTGAATTAACTCAAGGGTACGACCCTAAGCAACTCATCGATGTTGAGCCTGATGTGGTGATCATCGGCAATGCCATGAGCCGTGGTAATCCGTGCGTTGAATATGTTTTAGAAAAAGGTATGCGTTATACCTCAGGCCCTGAATGGTTAAAAGACCATGTTTTACGCCAGTCATGGGTGCTGGCTGTGGCCGGTACGCATGGCAAAACAACCACTGCAAGCATGTTAGCGTGGTTACTCGAATACGCAGGATTGCGTCCGGGCTTTTTGATTGGTGGCATAGTGCAAAACTTTGGTGTGTCGGCGCGCACGTCAGATACGCCATTCTTTGTTATCGAAGCCGACGAATACGATACGGCGTTTTTCGATAAACGCAGCAAGTTTGTCCATTACTTACCTCGCACGTTAATACTTAATAATCTTGAATATGATCATGCTGATATTTTTCCAGATTTAAATGCCATTCAAACCCAGTTTCATCATTTAATTCGCACGCTACCCAGCCAAGGTAAAGCCGTATATCCAGCGGATGATACTGCGCTACAAAACGTTATTGAACGCGGTTTTTGGAGCGAGCAGGAATCGCTTGGTAAAGAATGGTCGTATAACTTGCTCAAGGCTGACGGCTCTCGCTTTACAGTGTTATTTGAAGGCGAAGAAAAAGGCGAAGTAAATTGGCAAGCAATTGGTTTGCATAATGTCAAAAATGCCATGATGGCGATTGCGGCGGCAAGACATGTGGGCATTCCAATCGAGGTAAGTATCGAAGCGCTGGGGCAATTTATTTCTCCCAAACGCCGTATGGAAGTTAAAGGGGAGGTCAATGGCGTTACTGTCTATGATGACTTCGCGCATCACCCCACGGCAATAGCAACGACCCTAGCAGGGCTTAGAGCCAAAGTGGGAGATGCACCTATCATTGCTATTTTAGAGCCGCGCTCAAATACGATGAAGCTGGGCATTCATCAAGAAACCTTATTGCAATCTCTTGATGTGGCAGATGAAGTGTATCTATTCGAGCCAGATGGCTTATCTTGGTCTCTTAAAGCACAAGCCGAAGCCGCAGATCGTCAGTGTTTTGCAAGCGTAGATGAGATTGTCGCACAGGTTGTGACAAATCAAGCACCAAACCAACATGTGCTGATCATGAGTAATGGTGGTTTTGGTGGCATCCACGACAAACTTTTAACTGCATTGAAAAAGTAATCATTATGTCAGAACAAACATTTAATGGGCCAATTACGCTGGCCTTTAGTGGTGCGTCGGGCGCCCCTTACGGACTGAGATTACTCGAGGTATTGGTGTCGTTAAACTATCAAGTTTACGTGCTAATCTCGAGCGCAGCCAGAGTGGTGTTGGATACTGAATCTAATTTAAAACTCTCAGGAAATGAACAAAAAGCAACGGAGCAACTACAGACGCTTTTCTGTGCTAAAGATAAGCAAATTCAGGTGTTTGGTAAAGATAACTGGTTTAGCCCTGTGGCATCTGGCTCGGCCGCACCCAAGCAGATGGTGGTGTGTCCGTGCAGTGCAGGAAGTGTGTCAGCCATTGCACTTGGAGCATCTGACAATTTGCTTGAGCGTGCAGCAGATGTGGTGATCAAAGAACGAGGCCAATTAATATTAGTGCCGCGCGAGACGCCCTTTAGTCCAATTCATCTTGAAAACATGCTCAAGCTTAGCCGCTTGGGGGTGACTATCATGCCTGCAGCGCCTGGTTTTTATCATCAGCCACAAAGTATCGACGATTTGGTCGACTTTATGGTGGCCCGTATTTTAGATCATCTACACATCGAGCATACTTTAGCTAAGCGCTGGGGTTATGGAGAATAATAAAATATGACAATAGCACTGAACATCAAAGGGTTAAAAAAAGTTTATAGTAACGGCGTCGAAGCCGTTAAAGGTATTGATCTCGAAGTTCAAGAAGGGGACTTCTTTGCGCTACTTGGTCCAAACGGGGCTGGTAAATCTACCACGATAGGGGTTATTGCCTCACTGGTGAATAAGACCCAAGGCAGTGTAGAGGTTTTTGGTCATAGTATTGATACTCATTTGGAAGACGCTAAGTCGAACTTAGGCTTAGTACCACAGGAGTTCAACTTTAGCCAATTCGAGACGCTTAACCAAATTCTAGTGACTCAGGCGGGCTATTATGGTGTGCCAAGAGACGTAGCCCACCAGCGAGCCGAGAAGTACCTCAAGCAGCTGGGATTATTTGAGAAAAAAGATAAGCAAGCCCGCACGCTATCCGGCGGTATGAAGCGTCGCTTGATGATTGCAAGAGCATTGATGCATGAGCCTAAGCTTCTTATTTTGGATGAACCTACCGCTGGTGTGGACATTGAACTACGCCGTTCTATGTGGGACTTTTTACGTGAAATTAATAAGCAAGGCGTAACGATTATACTCACAACACATTACTTAGAAGAAGCAGAGCTATTGTGCCGTAACATTGCGATTATCGATAAAGGCACGATTGTTGAACACACGACCATCAAGGCATTACTCGCTAAGTTAGACAAAGAAACGTTTGTACTTGATCTTAAGCCACCTATGCAGCCTGTGGCACTCGATGGTTACCAATTTACCACCGTTGATGACCATACTATTGAGGTAGAAGTAGCTAAGTCTCAAGGGCTCAATGGGGTATTCACACAACTCACAGAGCAAGGTAATCAAGTATTAAGTATGCGTAACAAAGCTAACCGTTTAGAAGAGTTGTTTGTTGGCTTACTGGAGCAGGGGAGAGGGGCATAATCGTGTTGAAATATGGCGTCGCGTTAAAAAGTATTTGGATAAAAGAGTGTATTCGGTTTTTACGTATTTGGGTGCAAACCTTAGTACCACCAGCGATCACCATGACACTTTATTTTGTGATATTTGGCAGTTTAATTGGTTCACGCATTGGTGATATGGGTGGCTTTAGCTACATGGAGTTTATTGTACCTGGCTTAATCATGATGTCGGTGATCACCAACTCCTATTCGAATGTTGCTTCGAGTTTTTATTCCACCAAGTTTCAAAAGAGCATTGAAGAGTTGCTCGTCGCACCTGTGCCTAACTATATTATTGTACTTGGCTATATGGGCGGTGGTATGGCGCGAGGTATGCTCGTTGGCCTTATTGTTACTATCGTCAGTCTGTTTTTTGTGGATATTCAAATTCACAACCTAGCGGTTATCGTCATCACGGTTATTTTAACGTCAGCCGTATTTGCATTAGGCGGTTTGATCAATGCGGTGTTTGCCAACAGTTTTGACGATATTAGTATTATTCCGACTTTTGTGCTGACACCTCTGACTTACCTTGGTGGTGTATTTTACTCAATCACATTACTGCCGGAGTTTTGGCAAGGTGTGTCGCAGGTAAATCCAATCATTTATATGGTAAATGCCTTCCGTTTTGGCTTTTTAGGTGTTTCGGACGTTGATATTGGCGTCGCCTTTACGGTGTTAGGTGTATTTATATGTGGTCTATTTTGGTTGTCACTGCACTTAATTAAACGCGGTGTTGGACTAAGACACTAACGTAAATAGCATTAATTTGGAAACATGGGCGCTGTCATCAATTGCGGCGCTCTTGCGTTATTTCAGGTAAAATCCTTACCATTCCCCCTTAATAATGACTGGTTATGACAGAAGCAAACTCTCGTAGTATCACCACTAATCAACAAGGGCTACACGAAAAGCTCGATGAAATCGTTACCAAGCATCTAACCGCTGAGTTTAAAAAACCCATTGCGGCACATACACAAAGTGCTTTCGATGAGGTTAACGCACGAGTGCAGGCCTTTAATGGACCGATTATTTTGGACTCATGTTGTGGTGTTGGTGAAAGTACTGCAAATTTGGCGAAGCGACATCCTGATGCCTTGGTAATTGGCATCGACAAGTCTGCGCATCGACTAGATAAACACGATGTTGAATATAAGCAAACGGAACAAGGCCAATATATTTTGGTGCAAGCCGATCTTAATGACTTTTGGCGATTAGCGCTGGAAGCCGATTGGCAGCCAACTCACCATTATTTGCTGTATCCTAATCCGTGGCCGAAAGCTAAACATATTCAAAGACGCTGGCATGGTAGCGCGGTGTTCCCTTTTATCGTTAAGTTAGGCGGCAAGTTGGAGCTGCGCAGTAATTGGGATATTTATGTACAAGAATTTGCCAGAGCTTTGGCGCTTAGCGGCGTTGATGCTGAAGTGGAAGCCTACGAAAGTGATGAAGCTATTACACCCTTTGAGCGTAAGTATTGGGCAAGTGGTCAATCAAGTACCCGCTTAGTCGTAACACTTTAATTTAATCCGGCACTTCAAGTTGATAAAAGCGGCTTAAAGATGGCCGCTTGCTTTGCCTATCCAACTCCCCTCTAATCTTGCAACGCCCGTTGCTTCCAATTGTTTTGCCTGTTTGCTGGTGGCAACACAGGGTACAATCAAGTCGATCCGCTTGGCATTACAATGACTTGCAAGATATTCAATGGAGCTCAGCAGCATCTCATCTTCATCCAAGTTTTCACAAATACTGGCTTCTAAACAAATGGCATCCAGTGGGAGTTTTAAGATCCGGTTGATGGTAAGAAAACCGCTATTCACACCCGTTACCGCAACATTTGCACCTTTTGCTTTTAACGACTGCATCATTAAGCTCATATCGCTAAAGTTTTTGAGCACATCTGTTTCATTAAACTCAAATGTGATGAGCTGCGGCTGCGGGTAACGGCGTAGGATCTGGCTGATATATTCAAAATATTCCGCATCCGCGATTTCACTGTGGCTTAATTGCATGCTCCAAGCATGGTTTGATTTACGAAAACGGGTGACGCATAACTCAAGTAGCTTCATGCTAATTTGGGCGCGGAGTTTTGGTTGCTTCATCACTGGATAAAAATGTTCAGCATCAATGATAGCGCCGCGCTCATTAAGGACGCGTGCCGTGCAGTGGTACTGAATGTCAGCATGGTCGTGACAAGCTTTACGCGGCGTAAAAAAAGGAATAATGCGGTCTGATTCACACGCGCTTTGCAGTAAGCGGGTGAGGTGGAGGTTTTTTGATTGTTGCTGGGGGTTTATTTGTAGCTGAGAATCAAAATAACACACTTGGGTATTTTGCTGTTGAGCCTGACGTAGCGCGAGAAAGGCATTTTCAAGTAACAGCGCGCAATTGCCTTTAGCAACACCCGCACACAAATTAACGTATAAATGCGGCGCGTCGTATATGGGTTTTGCACAAGGGAATGACTCGGTTAAGTTCGCCAAATAATGCTCACCATTTTCGATACTGGTAACTAGCGCAATTTTAGAGGTGGTAAGGCGATAAACTTCAAACGGATGGGTAAACTCGCTAAAGTAGCTCATGACTTTTGCCATCACGTTATCGCCGACTTCCGTGCCATAGAAGCTAATGATATCCTCAAGCTCTTTAACCCACACTACGCTTAAGCATAGGTGTTGCGATTTAGAATATTTAAGTGCTTGCTCAAGGGCGATTCGGTTGCCAAATCCGGTGCGACTATCTGTTGTTAAGGTCTTCTTGTAGTACATAAAGTACAAGCTCACGACAACCAAAAACATCACAAAGAAGAAGCTAGCGTCAATGGCGGCATCCATTACACTTTCTTGTAACCGACTTTCTAAATCGTGAATGGTTAAGTCGGCACCAGCTATATAAGTAGTGCCATCGGGTAGTACAAAAGGAATAAATACACTTTTAAAGTGACCCCATTTGTCTTTGGCGATTTCAAACACAGGTTCGGTAGAGTGAAAGGCGCTTTTTAGGGTAATCGAAGCCTCGGAATAAACATCTTGATAACGTGTAAGTCTGTTGAGTTTAAGATCTTCTCGGGTGTAACTGGACGCGGTAAAGTGCACATAAGGTGGCTTAAGCACCATGGTATAGACGTATTCAACATTTAGAGCACGGGCAAGCTCTGTGAGGGCATGACTTTTTTGCTTAAATTCGGCAGGGGTTATTTGTTCCGGTGACTCGTGATATTTTTTACCTACAATGACGTTGGCGCTGGTGGCTGCATTGACTAACTGGGCGTCGATCCTCGCCATGATATCGCGGCGCGTATCGTAATAGTTGGCGATAACATAAATCGATAGGGCCGCTAAAAAGATAAAAGAGGCTAAAACGAGCCAAGCAACTGGGAGTCGGGAAGTATAACCTGTGAGCCCTAAAAGCTGAGTTGCTTTTGCCGTAGGATGTTTTGGTTTAGCTTTGAGTGGTTGAGCTATACTCCGAGTATTCATGATAATCCTTTATCCACAATATCGTTATTTAGCAACGATAAGAATGCCAAACTGGCGCGGCTTTGCTACATAATATAAACAATACAACATAAATTGACGTCTTGAGAAGAAATAAAGCAAAAAACTTTTTCTTCAATGATCAATAAAATGCATTGTTGCGGGCAAGTCGGCAATATACCGTTTTGCTGGGTTTATGTCCCCATTTTATACCTTATTTTTGACGAGAATGTAAAATAGAAACGCCCGAATACTGAGGGATTTTTCACTGAACTTTCGTTGGGTTTTCATAAAATTGTCAATGTTTCATGAATTTTAACTAGACAATAGAAGACAATTCCCTTTCTTTACAGTAAAGTTAGCCATTTCATGTATCACAATCTCTTGTGCAATTTGTATCTACTCAATTTCTACAATGGGTAGATAGGCTACTGCACCGTTTGATGTTTAGGTAGTATTGATGGGTCCAAAGCGTTGCGCCGTTGCGTCTGAAGAAAGCTTAATGCGTATATTTACCGTGCCTGAGGCGCCTGATTCAACTTTAAGCAGAATCGAGCAAGAAATCTCGAGCAATTTGGCTGGCTTTTTAAATGAGAATATTGCGGCAATCGAAAAGCCACTGCACGAAGTTGAAAAAGACTTTCAGTCGGCGGTGATCCCCGAAGTGCCAATGTTTGTCTCAGACTATGCGCAAGATATCATGGAGCAATTAGTTGCCCACTCAGTGCATACCGCAGCCCCAAGTTTTATTGGGCATATGACCTCAGCGTTACCGCATTTCGTGTTGCCTCTGTCGAAGTTGATGGTGGGACTCAATCAGAACCTAGTCAAAATTGAAACGTCAAAAGCCTTTACTCCACTTGAACGTCAAGTGTTGGGAATGATGCATCATTTGGTTTACGGCAGTGATGATGCTTTCTACGATAAGTGGATGCATAGCGCAAAAACGTCACTTGGTGCTTTTTGTTCTGGTGGCACAATTGCCAATATAACCGCACTTTGGATTGCAAGAAACCGCTTATTAAAAGCGGATGGTGAATTTAAGGGTATTGGTGCATCGGGTATTGTGGCTGCAATGCTACATTATGGTTACCGAGGCTTAGCGGTATTAGTTTCTGAAAGAGGCCATTATTCACTAGGTAAGGCCGCAGATGTGCTAGGTATTGGCCGCGATAATTTTATATCAATCAAAACAGCTGGCAACAATAAGGTAGATGTTGATGCCATGCGAGCTAAAGCTCATGAACTTGAAGCACAAGGGATTAAAGTACTGGCTTTAGTTGGTGTTGCTGGGACGACCGAAACGGGTAATATTGACCCGTTAGAAGAGATGGCTGATTTAGCCGAAGAGCTCAATTGTCACTTTCATGTTGACGCCGCTTGGGGTGGAGCAACACTACTATCGAATAACAATCGCCACCTTCTTAAAGGGGTGGAGCGAGCAGATTCAATAACCATAGATGCGCACAAGCAAATGTATGTGCCTATGGGGGCGGGTATGGTGCTATTTAAAGACCCTGCAGCATCTGATGCAATCGAACATCACGCCGAATACATCTTACGGAAAGGCTCTAAAGATCTGGGTAGTCATACTTTAGAGGGGAGCCGCCCAGGAATGGCGATGTTAGTGCACGCATGTCTGCGTGTCATTGGTCGTCAAGGCTATGAGATGCTCATTGATAAAGGGATTGAAAAGGCACGGTATTTTGCTGAACTAATTAAACAAACCCCTGATTTTGAGCTGATCTCTGAACCTGAGCTATGTTTGCTGACTTACCGCTATGTGCCTGAGCAAATAAAAGCGGCAATCGCACAAGCGGATGAACAAGAAAAGATAGAGATTTATGCCGCACTGAACCGTTTTACTGCAAGCATGCAAAAGCGTCAGCGTGAAGCGGGCCGCTCTTTTGTTTCTCGAACACGCTTAACACCAGAGCAATATGACCGCCAACCTACGGTGGTATTCCGAGTAGTTTTAGCCAATCCTCTGACATCGGAGTCTTTGCTTAAAGAAATCATGGATGAGCAACGACAATTGGCAATGTCAGATCCGGTATTTAAAAAATACCTCGCAAAATATATTAAATAATCCAACGAATAAAGTGGCCTCGTGCCACTTTAATAAACTCAGGCTTATTACCTTTTAGCATTACCTCCTTTACGGATTGCTCTACTTATATTCTTATTTCTTACATAATCGTGTGAAAATATTCCAAAACATAGGTTAATTCTAGTATTTAAGACTATGCTTAAAAATTATGGCGCGTTATGCTAGCAGAAAAGAATAAAATCTTCGTATTATGTTGAAGAACTTTAGCAATGTCACTCAGAGGCTTCGGCGGCTCAGTTCGCAGGAGCTTGACGTATCGGGAACATTTCAAAGCTTCCTGATTGATTTACTTGATGAAGGTAAGCTTACCTTAGACGTCACTCGGGTTTCTGTTTGGTTGTTTGACGATCTCGATAAACCTTCTGAGCTTATCAATGTTGCTAACACAGATTGGCAGGGTGACGAGTTACCAGTGCAATTGCCAGCCTTAACGTATGAAAACTTTCCCGCTTATTTTTCTGCAATCAACAGTGGTCAATCGATAGATGCGAACGACGCTGCCGCCGATCCCAGAACGTCCGAATTTAAAGAATGTTATTTAACCCCAAACCACATAGTAACCATGTTAGATACGGTGATCTTTAAAAATGGTATTCCTCACGGAGTGGTGTGTTGTGAGGGGAATAACGGTGTACGTACGTGGCACAAAGATGAAATCGCTTTTGCGGAGATGATTGCGGACTGCTGCAGTCGCCGATTACTGGTTAAAGAGTTATGGCAGTTACAGCTGCAACTCACTGACATGGCGTTTAAAGATCCACTCACTGGGTTGAGTAATCGACGTTTTTTAATGGATAACGCAAAACGTGAGATCAGTCGTCATGCACGCTTTGATCATCCATTTAGTATGATGATGCTAGACATAGATCACTTTAAAAAAATCAACGATAACCATGGTCATGAAACCGGTGACTTAGTGTTAAAAAGCTTTGCTGAGATCTGTGTAAATACCTTGAGGTTAGAAGATTGTATGTGCCGCTTAGGGGGTGAAGAGTTTATTGTGCTGTTACCTAACACGCCGGTAAATTCAGCGATGGTGATCGCCGAGCGCCTGCGACAAGAAATAGAGCAATCGGTTATCTCTACGCCATCAGGGAAGATCTCCATTACATCAAGCTTTGGGGTTGCCGAAGTCAATACCAATTTGCCTTTTGGTCACTCGCTAAAAGCCGTTGATCACGCGGTGTATCAAGCCAAAGCTGCAGGCCGCAACTGCGTGATCCCCGCGCAGTAAAGGTGGTGTTGAATACACCAACCACAATCGCAGCCAAGTTGCTATTGCAGGCTCAAGTTAGTTGAAGCGTCCGGCTCTGACGCGCCTTACCCTTTGGTTTATCCAATGTCTAAAGCAGTGTGCATAGAGCCATTGCTTGATGCCAGTTAGATTTTTGTGTTGCTGATAAAGCGCATCTGGACTTGTATAAAGCCCTAAATCGCGTGTGATACTTTGCTTTTGAATATATGCACCATTTAACGAAAAACGATTATCGGGTTGCTGCAAACAGGGAGTAGAAATACCAAATCCAGTAAAGTTTTTTGCCATTGAGAACTGTTGCTGAACTTGTTTTAGATAGCCATCATCTATTATGTAACCTTCAAGCTCTACCCAGCGCTCCTCTAAATAAACCTCAACCCAACTATGGATAATACTTTTTGGGGCAAACCACGTCAGTAGGGTAGGAATTAACCCTTGCTTAAGATCGTTGGCTATCTCAAATCCATGAACTCGTGTTGGAATACCACAAGCCCTTAGCAGTGCAACCAGTAACGTTCCTTTGGTATTACACTGGCCATAGCCTTGCTTAAATACTTGGCTTGCAGTTAGTGTATCTGTTTCACTATAACCAAATTCGATGTCGTCTTTGACGAAGTTATAGATTCGCTCCGCTGCCGTGATAGCATTAAGTTGCCGCCAACCTTTTGCTTCTATTAAACTTTGGATCTCTGAATGTTGATAATCAACTAAAGGGGTAGTTACTAAAAATTGCTTCATGGTTATGCTCCTATTTTGGTAGCAGTGTGATGCAACTTAGGTAACTAAGCTTGAATAAACTGGCTAAGTTTATGGTTAGTTAATGGGTATACAATTAGGTTTTTTATTTTGTATTTAGGGAAGGAGCCTATGAGAAAAACAACAAAGATTGTTGATAAGATATGTACTGAGAAAGCACGGAAGCAGCGACCAAGTGACCGCGATGACATATCTTACGATTATGGAGGGGTTCTCGCATGAAATGGAAAGTCTTATTTTATTTCTTACTACTGACGTTTATTGCCTCAATCTATGATGCATTTACGCTGCCTGATCATTTAGCAATAGAATCAAGCATGTTTACTGGGATTGTGTTATTGGTCGCAGATCTCTTGAATGTATTTGGCGCCTTTTGCGTCGCTTATGGCAAGCGTCCTATCACAGATGTGTGGTTTTGGAGCGTGTCATTAGCACTATTTATTGCTGCCAATGTTTACATTCAGATCCAAGCATTTATTCAGTTTCGTATTGGCTACACGGTCGATGAGATGATTGTTCATTCGATTATTTTTCTCGTCGTATTAATCATATCGTCGCTACCTATGGTCAAGTTGATTGGTGAAGCTTATAAACGAGGTAACAAACAGACGGCTTAGTTTAGTCCAATTAACTTAGTCCAAAGTATTTTGTGTTTTTAATGCCTCAGTCGGTGTAATGCCAAACTGCCGTTTAAATGTTCGGCTCAAATGAGCGCTATCTGCAAACCCTGCGAGCATGGCTGCTTGTGTAAGGTTGTTGCCTTGCTGTATGGCGACAACCGAGCAGATCAGCCTGCGCCACAGCACATAAGGTCGCCATGCTATCCCCACCTGCTCGGTAAACAGGTGTAAAAAGCGACTTGGCGAGAGATAAAGTGACTCGGCAATTGTATTGGCGCTGAAGTGACTGGGTTTCAGGCAAGTTTGTGCGTTAAAGCACGCATCTAATTGCGCCAATACACGGTCAATTCGTGGATCTAAATCTGTTGTCGGGAGTTCGGTCAGCTCTACTGCGCGTAATAACTCGGCAAGCTTGGCATTGCTCTTTGGTGCGGTATTTATCTTGATTGCTGCGCAGCTATTGCCTTGTAGTTGCTTGCCATACAAGCTTTTTGGTTCGACTAATATCACCCAGCCTGAGGTCATTTTTAAGCTATGTTCTACGCCACTCGCAATTACGCTTGGGCCAGATAGCGTCTTGTCACCGATTTTCGCGATACAGTCGCTCAAGGGCAGGTTGATTTGAATTAGGTGATGTGAATGGCGCGCGGCATTCAAGTCTTTGACAAAGGAGGCGAATATACCCGGAGTGAGGTGCAGCATAAAAACAGCCGAGACTTTCGTCTCGGCGAGCAGTATTAACCAGCGAATGCGTCTTGCAATGGTGGTACAACTTGCTTTTTACGGCTCAGTACGCCGTCCAACCATACTTTGCTTGCTTCAGGCTCAACGTTGTATGCTTTTGCGATGATCGCTTCATCATCTGAAGCGATCAGCATTTGTGATCCTTCTTTCATGATATCAGTAAGTAGTAGCATCACACTGTGGCGATTACCTTCCTCTTTTAATTTCGCTATATCGGCATGTAGCTCATCTTTGATCTTATCAAATACAGCAAGATCAACCACTTCAAGCTGGCCAATACCAACAAGGTTGCCATTCATGTTAAAGTCTTTGAAATCACGCATGACCAAGTCACGAATTGGTGTGCCTTCAACTGCTGACTTCACTTTGAACATTTCCATGCCAAGCTCTTTAGCATCATCAACACCCGCGATTTTTGCAAGCGCTTCAACACATTTGATATCCGCAGTGGTACAAGTTGGTGATTTGAAGATGACTGTGTCGCTTAGGATTGCACACATCATGATACCAGCAATGTTTGCTGGGATTTCTACATCGTAGAAGTCGTACATCATTTTAATAATCGTGTTACTACAGCCAACTGGGCGGATCCAACACTCAAGCGGTGTTGAGGTTGTAAGGTCGCCTAGTTTGTGGTGATCAACTACGCCAACTACAGTTGCTTTATCGATGTCGTCTGGTGCTTGCGTTTTTTCAGTGTGGTCAACGATATACACATCTTCGCCAGCATAGCTCATCTTAAGCTCTGGTGCTTCAAAACCAAAACGGTCAAGAATAAACTGAGTCTCCGGTGAGACTTCACCCAAACGCGTAGGGATTGCTTCTTCACCAATTTGGTTTTTTAAATAAGCAAGTGCGATTGCACCGCAGATTGAATCTGAATCAGGGATCTTATGACCCACTACATACATTGCCATTGACGGAACTCCTTAAAGTTTTGCCCACATTCTAGCAAAATAACTTGTCATTTAAATAGTGTAAATGCGCAATTTGGCGTAGATAGGGTGCGGTAACGACAGATTGTTGAACTAGGCGAAATAGCCTCGGTGAGCAAGGGCTAATTGAGCATGTATAAATGCAAATTAGTATTATACACTAACCGTTCAAACGCTTAGGAGGTGGGTATGATTCAAATGAGCCGTAAGGCGTGGAATAACGTGGTGATCTTTTCCATGTTACTGATGATCTTTTTTCTCAACGGCCTCCACTATAAATTGAACCCCAGTGACGATAAAGCAAAGATACAAGCTGTGCTACCAGAGCAAAGCTTTGTCTTAACCGTGGCATTTCCTGGCTATAAAATTGAACGCATTGGCACGAGCTGGCGTATAGAGTTACCGCAAGGTTCAAACCAGACCTTTAGCGAAGATGCCTTACGCGCGCTTGTCGCCAAGTGGCAAAGTTTACAGCTATTGGTTGTTGAGGCGCCAAGGCAGTTGGAGCCTGCGCTGAGCGCTGCGCAGTTTTGGCTGGCAACTCAAGAGCTTCCCCTTAGCTACCAACTGTATCGAAGCGATAATGGCATTGTATTATTTGATAAACAGCAACAGCGTTGGTTTGAACTTGATAGCGTGCAAGCCAAAGCATTATTTCTACCGATAGAATTGTAATACCACAAACCACACAGTAATAGAGTGAATTATGCCTGAGTTACCAGAAGTCGAAGTGAGCCGTTTAGGTATTCAACCGTATTTAGAGCAACATATTATCCAAAGCGTAAAAGTACACAATGGTAAGCTGAGATGGCCTGTACCAGAAGAAGTACAATTGCTTGAAGGTGAGAAGGTGCTTGCGGTTAAGCGACGGGCAAAATATTTGCTTATCGAATCCAAGCATGGCACTGCGATTTTGCATTTGGGGATGTCAGGAAACTTGCGTGTTGTTGATAGCAAAGAGCCGCTAAAAAAGCATGATCATGTGGAGATCATTCTGGCCTCAGGTAAGTCGCTCAGATTGAACGACCCGCGTCGCTTTGGCGCCTTTTTATGGCAAGGTGCGGGCGAAGATCATAGCGTTTTTGATAAGCTGGGTCCTGAGCCGTTGACCGAGCTTTTTACAGCAGAGTACTTATTTGAAAAAAGCAGAGGCAAAAAGCAGCCGATTAAACAATTTGTTATGGATAATCATGTAGTGGTTGGTGTGGGTAATATTTATGCCAATGAATCTTTGTTTAAAGCGGGCATCCACCCCAAAAAAGAAGCAGGTAAAATTTCACTTAAACGCTACCAATTACTGACACCGATCATCAAGGAAACCTTGAGTGCAGCTATCAAACAAGGGGGAACGACACTCAAAGACTTTGCTCAAAGTGATGGTAAACCGGGTTATTTTGCTCAAGAATTACTGGTGTATGGTCGCAAAGGTGAGCCTTGCGTAAGTTGCGAAACGCCATTAAAAGAAATACGTCTAGGGCAACGCAGCACAGTGTATTGCTCTAAATGTCAGCGCTAAATAAAGTGCAGGCTAGGAGCCTGCGGTTTTAAAGTCTATTTTAACTTGGTTTTCTTGCAGTGTTGCTGAGCAAGGGGGATAACTGCGGGTTGTTTTATACACGCGGTCAAAAATATGGATTTCAACCCCTGAATGAAGCGCTTTGTTTGCTGCAAGTTTCGTGTTCTCGAGTAGATCGTGTAAGTCGTGATCAAGCTGGCTGAGCTTTTGCTCAAGGTGCTCGGCTTGTTGACAGTAGTGCATCTGTGTCGCACCAATTTTAGTTTTGAGTTGTTGCTTTTTAGCGGCGTCTTTAACTAACTCTGCTTTTTCAATCGCTTGCTGTAGTTGATCTAGGGCATCATTAGTTGCGGCAACTTCTTTGAACAGGGTGTCGGTTTCCTGGGTGATTTTAAGGCCTTTGCGTGCAAGATAAATCATCATTTTAGCACCAGACTCACTGCCAATCTCTCCTGCAACCACCATTTGTGCATCGATAATTGAGCCGCCTATCAGCTTGCCATTTGGATGATCGCCTGCGCCAACTTGTATCAGCTTTTGCGCTTTAATATCGCAGTGGTTGCTTTGCTTATTGATAATAATGTTATCGCCTTCAAGGTAAGTATATTGCCCATGGGCAATCTCAACATTGCCTTTGGCGATAAGTTTGCAAGTTAAGCCTTGCTCATTATTTTGATGGTCAACATGGCCTATCACGCCACCTCGCACTTCAATATGACCACCAGCGATAAGTTCTCCAGATTCTACCGTGCCGAGCACTGTGATATCACCTTGTGCGGTAACGCGCATACCAGGTTCTATATTATGAGTGACTATGACGCTGCCATTAAAGTCGACATGGCCACTTTTTACTGTGACATCGGCAATCGTAAATACGTCATCCACGCGCATTCCATTGGCGATATCTGAGGGGCAACCTGCGATAGTTGCGATAAGCTCTAGTGGGTTGTTGGGGTTGATCTCGGTGCCTTCACCCGCCATAAGCTGGAACGATTCGCCGGGCTTTGCTTCAATACTTTCACCGCTAACCGTAAAGCCTTCTTTACCTGGCGTTGCGGGCTTTTGAGTGACCAGTAAATCTCCCGGTGCAACGCTTGCAAGCTTACCAAAATCACGCATATCAACGGTGCCATCTTCACGCATTCTAGGCTGCTTGAGCCTTTCTTTTAAAGTTTGTACGTGCGGCAGTAATTTCGCTGACTGGCCGTCTTGTGGGGGTCGGCCTTGGGCGATTAACCCAGATGCCTCTTCACCTGGTGGAAGTTCAAATTGTTTGCGCAGGATATTTTCTAGGTAAGCTTGCTTATAGCCACGACTGACGCCTGCTTTGACAATCGCTTTTTTAGCTTCTTCTAATGATATCGCTTTACCACCACGAGCCGTTTTAAGTTGCCCGAAGGCCTGCATTTTATCGTCACTTAAGGTGACTTCAAATTCAGCATCATGTTGTTTAGCAACAACAATTTGGCTCTCGGGGAAGTCGCTTTGGAAAAAGGCATTAATCGAGTCGTGATCGATTTCGCAATCGGCAAATTGTGACTTTTCAAGGGCTTCAATCACAAACGCGGCACTGGGCGGTGAAGCAGACTTCACATCCATTAAGATATTGCCATTGTGCGCAAGCTTGAACACGATAACTGCCTCGTCGAAATTTTACCCTATAGTTTCAGCTTGCTAAATAAACATCAATTGGTCAAGTGCTTAGGCCAATTTTCTTACGTTAATATGGGTTAAGTTAAAAAACAGAAATAAATCGTGATTTTCTAATACTTTCAGGTGAATAAAAATCAGCGCGCTTAAAAATGTGCGGGCTTATCACGCGCTTCTTGCAGCAGGATTTTAATCGCTTCAGGAACAACCTTTTTCTGTGTTGAAATCGCATAAAAATACTCATAAATATTAGGTAGTTCCTGATATTGCTGTAGCACCCCTTGGGCTATTTCGTCTTTTACTACTACGGCTGGTAAAACAGCCACCGCGCCACTGTCTCGTGCCAGTAGTCGCATCATCGCCATATCGTCGACCTCTGCCAAAATGTTGGGGAAATACTGATACTGAGCGCACAGTGCATTAAATGCGGTGCGTAAATCTGAGTTGGCAGGTGGCAAGATCCAGCGTGTTTTTTCAAAGCCTTGTGGAAATGGCGTGCTTGGCTTGAGCGCAGGCGGACCAATGATCGCCAGCGGTTGCTTGGCTACTAGTTGGCACTGCCAATAGGGGTCTGAAGTATCTAGGTTTATTGTTCGATTGGTAAGCACTAAGTCCAGCTCATAATTAGTTAAGCCGTTGAGTAGCTCTGAAATACTGCCTGACTTTAACTTAAATTGTACATCGCTGCGTCGCATCAAAGGGCTAATAAAAGCTTCTACAAAATTACGTGACAGAGTGGTCAACACCCCAATAGTCACGTGGGTAGTTGACTGTACGCCTTTGCTTAGCAAGGCTTCGAGCTCTTGCCCTGTGGTAAAAATATCATCGGCATAGCTCAACACCTTTTTACCCTGATCGGTAAGCATTAGGCTGCGGCCTACACGCTCAAATAGCGATACTCCGACATTATGTTCCAACTGTTTGATTTGCGCAGAGAGCGCAGATTGCGAAACATGTAATTCTTTAGCTGCTTGAGTCAGGTTTCCGAGCTTGGCAACCTGCCAAAAGTAGTAAAGGTGGTGATAATTAAGTCGGCTCATCTATGTATAAGTAAAACAGAACGAATAGTTAAATTATATCTATTTTTATTAAATTAAAAAGGTTGGAATAATGACCTAATTCAATACTTAGGTAAGAACCATAGAAAGTGATGATTAATATCTTAGTGGTGTTGTTGCTATTACACTTTTTGATTGCGGCGTCTTTCATGAGCAAAGCGTCTCGTAGTAACGCTGGGTTATTTCGTATCGCGAACGGTTTTGCCATCGGTGTGGCAGTTTGTATCGCTCTTGGCTGGGGGTGTTGGGCAACGCAAGGTGATATTGCTAGTGGCCTGTTTGAAATAAACTTTTTACGGCTTAGCGTGGTGTCATTAATTGGCTTTATGAGCTTTATTTTACTGCGTTACTCCATTCACTATTTACATGGTGAAAAACACCGGGGCCGCTATTTTCGCTATCTACTCACCACATTACTGAGCGTGACTATTGTGGTGCTTAGTAATCACCTAATCCTATTTTGGTTGGCTTGGGTCGGCATTAGTTTGAGTCTGCATCGTCTACTGCTGTTTTATCCTAACCGCCCGAGAGCGGCATTGGCCGCACACAAAAAGTTTATTTTGGCGCGCTTGGCAGAAAGTGCATTGCTTGGGGCTTTTATTTGTATCTACCTCAGCACTGGCATGCTCCAGCTTAATGACATCACCGACTATTACTTAACTCACGCAACGACACTAACTGTGCTAGAGCAATCTGCAGCTGGCTTACTTGCAATTGTGGCGCTGATAAAGTGTGCGCAACTGCCAGTGCATGGTTGGTTGATGCAAGTGGTTGAATCGCCCACACCGGTGAGTGCTTTGCTGCATGCAGGGATCATTAATTTGGGCGGTTTTTTGGTGATGATGTTTGGCCCTTTGATTTTACGTGTAGAAGCTGCGAAATGGCTGATCTTAATCGTGGCAGGAATAACGACATTATTGGCCGCGCTTATCATGACAACGCGGATCAGTTTAAAAGTGCGCTTGGCTTGGTCAACCTGCGCACAAATGGGACTGATGCTAGTGGAGTGTGCTTTGGGACTTTATGAATTAGCGCTGCTGCACTTATTAGCGCATTCAGCCTACAAGGCCCACGCATTTTTAAACTCAAGCCAGTGGATCCATGAAGATTTGACTCGTCGCTTGAGCGACCAGCTTGAACCGCCCTTGTGGCAATGGCTCATTGCACTTTTCGTGGCAACTAGTCTAACTACAGCAGCTGCAGTTGTCATTGAATATCAAGGTCCTATCAGTATTTGGGGATTAATGGTTGGTGCATTAACGGTGTGGCTAGCGCTGCGTTTTGAGGTGCAAGCCCCTAGTAGCTATTTTAGAATTATCACCGCAGCCGTTGTGTTATTGGCAGCCTATAGTGCGCAAAAGTGGCTATTGCACTTGGTGGTCGCGCTACCAAATGAGCTCAGGGCGCAAGCACTCGATGTTGCTGATATTTGGTTGCTCAGCCTAGTAGTGGTACTCATCGTCGTAAATTATCTGCTCTATTACCGCGCACATTTGGTAACAGTGCAAAAACTCTCTCGAGTGTTGTATGCCGGGCTGTACTTAGACGAGTGGATGACGCGATTAACCATATTACTTTGGCCCGTCCATTTGCCAAGTATTAAAAAGCAGAAACACCTAGCCATTCATCGCTATGCTGCAGGGCACGAGGAGCAGAAGTAATGATAGACATACAAAATAACAAACAGACTCAGCTATCCAAGCCGCAACAGCAACAACTACTGAATGCTGAAACACGTATTGCGCCAACTTGGCCGCTCGATCAATTGATCGCAGTGAATCCATTTTGGGGAATGCGCGATCTGCCTTTTGATGCTGTGATCAATAAAATGAGTGCATTGGCACAGGTTAGAATGCTGATGCCCGTAGCATTTTATCTAGAAAAATGGCAGCAAGAGGCGATTTCAGAGCAAGCATTGCAGCAATCTGCGGCACATTATGCGGTGGATCGTAGCACCAATGCGCTACTTAATTGGCTCAAAAAAAGTCACTGCGGCGAGTTGCCACATTGGCATACATTAGCGGACTTGCTTGATCGTTATCGCTCTGAGCATAAGATGCCTTGGCAGGAGGAGATCAGCCACCAAATCAGCCAATTTTGCGCCGCGCATTATCAACAGGTACAGCCTATTCTCAAACAAACCCAAGGTGAAGAGAGACTCTGCTTGTATCGTCACTGGCATGAAACTGTATCACGAGATTTGGGAATAAGCATCGTTATGGGGGAGTCGGGCTTAGTAGATTACTTTAAGGCTTTGCCAACGTCTCCTGAGTCTTTAATTGCACTCGCTGTTGACACCTTAGGGATTGGTTTTAATGAGCTGAGTGATTATGCGCACATGCTCCTATTAGATATTAATGGTTGGGCATCTTGGGCGGCTTATGAACGCTGGCAAGCCGATCTTGCTCAGCATCCGGCTTCCGATATGCGTGCGTTATTGGCCATTCGAATGGCGTGGGAGCTGGTGATTTGGCGTTATGTGAGTGAGCGTCATCCAACGACCTTTACCCGTATTCAATACCATTGGAACAAGCAAAAGCAGCAACTTGCTGAGATTGTGCTTGAACATAAAAAAGCATTGTTGCCGCGCCTGGTATTTCAGCGGGCACTCGAGCTCAGTTATCAAGCCACTTTAGTGGGGCAGCTAAAGACTCAACAGGTAAAATCTGAGGGGGCTCGTGAGCAAGCCACACCGACCTTACAAGCGGCTTTTTGTATTGATGTGCGCTCAGAGGTGATCCGCCGTGCGCTAGAAGCTCAAAACGGAGGCATTCAAACCATAGGCTATGCTGGATTTTTTGGCCTACCGATTGATTATCATGCGACTAACTGCCGTTTTAGTCGGCCACAGTTACCCGGATTACTAAAAGCGCCAATCACCGCAATACAAACGCCCGCACCCCAGCACCTTGCCACAAAACGCCAGCAAGCTGGTCGTTGGCATAGCTGGTCTCATTCTGCTGCGGCTTCATTTTCGATGGTGGAGTCGATGGGGATGAGTTACTTTTATCAGCTATTTAGCAAAGTGTTTTCATTGCAAAAAACTCGGCACCCCGTCGATAGCCATATTGATTCAAGGAAGTGGCAGTTAAAGCAAGGCGAACACGAAGTTACTGTTTTGGAGCAAGCTAAACTCGCAGCTGGCATAGTAAAAGGGATGGGACTGACCGAATTTGCTGATACGGTCCTACTGGTTGGCCACGGAGCGCATACCACCAATAATTTACATGAAGCCGGGCTGCAATGTGGTGCATGTGGCGGGCAGTCGGGAGAAGTGAATGTTAAAGTACTTGCGCAACTTCTTAATGACCAAGCGGTACGCGCAGAGTTAATCGTGCTTGGCGTCGCTATTCCGCTGCAAACCCGTTTTGTTGCAGCGCTGCATAATACCACCACTGAAACAATTACCCCCTATGGCGAAATAGATACAGAGTTATCCCGCTGGTTAAAGCAGGCAGCGCATCTGGCTCGAGTAGAGCGCGCTCATACACTCGCGATAACTGGTAAAGAGTTATCAGAACAGCAATTAGAGCAGCGATTTATAGCCCGTACTAAAGATTGGTCTCAAGTTAGGCCGGAATGGGGCCTTGCCAACAATGCAGCATTTGTGGTCGCGCCGAGACAAGTTACGCAGGGGATTGACCTGCAAGGCCGAGTCTTTTTACACGAATACAGCGCGGAGCAAGACCAAGACTTTAGTCAGTTAACTGCTATTTTAACCGCTCCTATGCTCGTCACTAACTGGATCAATATGCAATATAACGCTTCGGTAACCGATACCCACAAATACGGCAGTGGTAACAAGGTGTTGCACAATGTAGTGGGGGGCAGAATTGGAGTGTTTGAAGGCAATGGCGGAGACTTGCGAATTGGCCTGCCAATGCAATCCGTTCACAACGGTGACAAATGGATGCATACCCCACAACGCTTGAGTGTGATCGTACAAGCACCAACCGAAGCACTAGAGCAAATCATGACAGCACACCCAATTGTAAAACAATTGGTAGAAAACGAGTGGCTTTATCTTCTGTCTATTTCGCCTAATTGTAATGAAGTTAGACGATTTGATAACAGTAAGTGGGAACTTCTTTGAATTCAAACAAAACTCGTTGCAACTTAACAAGTTATTGTGCAGAGTATTGCAGAAATTGAAAGGTGTGGCTGGACGCTACGTAAACAAGACGACCTCCTAGCCACCGACATTGGAC
The DNA here is from genome assembly GCF_000276645.1 of Pseudoalteromonas sp. NJ631. NCBI lineage: Bacteria > Pseudomonadati > Pseudomonadota > Gammaproteobacteria > Alteromonadales > Pseudoalteromonadaceae > Pseudoalteromonas > Pseudoalteromonas sp. NJ631. Next base: position 129,289 of record NZ_AKXJ01000003.1, on the reverse strand, counting down.
TGTTTATACAAGGAGGCTGCTAGTGGCTTTTGATTATGGCTCTATTGATTTAGGGCTTAAAAACCCATTTAAAACGGAAGGTAAAATCACTGCTATTCGTGGTGCAATACAAACTATTGCTGGAATTGCATTACTGGTGATTGCAGCCAGCTCCGTTAAGAGCGATGCGGGTATGGGTTGGATCATCATGCTATTTGGCATGTTGATTTTAGGTCTTGGGATCACCTCTCTTGCAAAAGGAATATATGCAACGCTGCGTTTTTTTGTGGGTCGTAACCATCCTACCTCTTTAGCTTATAACTTCAGTAAATCAGAAACTTCAACCGCCCAGCAAGAAAAGGCTGATGTGGCTTACCGTGCTAAAACGCTAGAAGAAATGTTGATTGGCCGAAAGAACAGCACGTTTGTAGAGCCGAAAGGGTTCTTATCGCGTTTACTTCACAGCATTGCACCTAAATTACTCTTTCTCCCTTACCCTATCAGAAATATGAGCCAACGCTTATTTGGTGCATGGGTGAGTACATTAACCGCACTTGTGCTTTATGGTGTGGTGGCGTTTGTATCGCTTTCTGGCTTTGCCGGTGATGCTGGGGAGCTGACTTTCCCAATCTATAGCACCTTACTGATGATATATATTTTGTCATGTTGGTATAGCGCGGCTAAACCGATTTCACGCAAAGCGGAACATGCCATTGAATCTTTGGGGAGTGCGACCCTCACTAAAGTGATTTCGCTCTCTTTTGTGCTACCAATCCTGATTGGTTTAACTTTGTCTTACATCATGGATGAAGGAAAGTTAAGTAAAGCCGATATTGAGCTCTTTTTTGCGCCTTTGCCTAGTCTTCATACTTGGGCTTATCTCACGGGTGTTATCGTGCTTGCACTTGGCTGTAGCGCGATTATTGCTGTTATGCTTAAAGCGCGTTTAGACAAAGTAAACCCAGTGGTTGAAGTGTCTGAGTTAAGAGAAAACTGGCAAGAATCAGTACATCCAAACGAGATATTTATTAACTTAGACAACTTGGTGATGGCTAATCGCCGTTATAAAGAAGTACCAAACCGGGTTTATCGGGAGCTAGATCCCAGCTTGCAAGAACAAGTTGATGGTAAAGGTGGCTTTAAAGGCGAAATGATCCAAGAAGTACAACCTAAAGTTCTGCCCCTAGATTTAGGTAGATCATTCGAACGCTGTAGGTTTTTATCCTTACTTGGTGGTAACTTATTGCTGCTAGTGACTCTTGGATTAAGCGTCTTTTTTGCTTATGCCGTAGTAGATATTTACCACTATGTAACGAGCGCCAATATCAGTAATTTTTCTAGTGCTTTCAGCGAAGAGAACATCGCGTCATTCAGCGCTGTTGTGATGGTAGCCGTACATTTACTGCTAAGTGGCTTATTGATTAAATCGTTTGCGTCAATGCTAAACAATGCTGCACACGTATTCTATGCCGAGATGCAGTTTGAATCTCTGCTGGTTTATTTTAAGTGTGAAGGGACATTTACTGAGTCTAAAATATCAACAGGTACTGGTATTCACGATTCCACACGCTCTGAAAATACGCTAGTACGCAGCAGTATTACCCCTTGGGTAGTGGTGTCGAGAATTGTATCAACGACCTTCGCTGCCACGGGCATGAAAAACCTAGAGCACCCAAGACATATATTAGAAATGCATAAAGACGATGCACAGCTAAGCGACATCCGTAAAGATGTGATTAGCTTCTTAAAAGACCGAGAATCCATCGCCGCAATTACCAGCGAGCGTGATTTAGGTAACGCCTCACAAGTGTACCAACTCAATCAGCAAACGAGAGCGGTGGATCAAAACCACCAACTGCGTGCAAGTAGTGATGAAGCCGGTGCTTATCTACGCCGAGAAGAAGCACTCGAAAATAAAGAAGAGTAAAAGACAAATGCCACCCGAGGGTGGCAATCTAAACATCTAAAAATTCAAAAACTTACCGAAAAAACGGCTCAAAAATGCCTGTTTTCCCACCAAACTGCCCACCACTTGTCTATGGCTTTTACTAAATCTTAGTGGTGCTCCTTGGCTATGACTACGGAAAAACAGTGCCGTTTTTATGCTGCTGCTAGGACTTAAAAATAGCAGTTTTAAAGGGCTTTATCGAGCACTATATCTGTCGATATAGCTTTGCCATTTTTTACGCTCAAAATGCGCTGATACTATTACTATCTTTTGTCATTAACGTCATCAGTCGCGGGTGTACAAATAATTTTTCCTTACCGGAACTTATTTCTTGCAGCACACCAATATCCGCTAACTGTTTTAAATACGTTGAAGCAGTTTGGCGTTTTGCAATGTCACGTTCAACTAGATTATTGATACGGCAGTAGGGCTGTTCAAAAATAAGCTGAACAAGCTCATAGCTATATATTTTAGGTAGCTGTGTTTTTATGTAATCGGTTGTACTTTCCATCAGTGCCCTAATCGCTGTGATTTTATCACTAGTCCATATGGCAGTTTGCTCGACACCTTTTAGCATAAATAACAGCCAATCTTCCCAATTCTGATCTTTGGTCACTTGGTTCAATAGGCGATAATAGTTTTGTTTGTTATGAACGATGAAACGGTTTAAGTACAAAATAGGTAGCGTTAAAAGACCGCATTCAATAAGGTACAAAATATTTAAAATACGTCCTGTTCGACCATTCCCATCATAAAATGGGTGTATAGCTTCAAATTGATAATGGCAAACAGCCATCTTTATTAATGGATCTATATCATCGTCATCATGAAAAAATCGCTCCCAGTTAGTTAACAAGTCGCGTATAACGTTCTCTCCCGAATGCGGGGTATAGATAATTTCTCCAGTCGTCTGGTTGCCTATAAAAGTCCCCGGTACTTTACGAATATCCATTTCTGAGTGCTTTAACGTACTACATACTTCAATGGCAGTCGCTGTGCAAAGTGGTTTTCTTTCAAGTTGTATATAACCTTGATATAACGCTGTTCTATAGCGTAAAGCTTCCTTTGTTGCATGATCAGCGCCTTTATCTTCTAGCGCATACTGAAAAAGCTTATCGGTAGTGGTGACAATATTTTCAATTTCTGAACTGTCTTTTGCTTCCAGCAAAGGCAATAAGTTAATTAGCATGCTTTGGTTAGGTATGAGTTCCCCTGCCTTTTTTAATTCTGCTACAGCGGCGCGTGCAGAAATACAGGCTTTCAGAACGGTCTTCGTTTCTATGGAATCTAGATTTGGCGGTAATGTGGGTAATTGGTTGTAAGGCTGCTCTGCTTACCAGGTCATGTTTAAATTTCCAATCTAAATCGACATAAATGAACTATTAAGTCAGTTTATGCCGATTAGATCGACACATCAATTTTATGTGTCGATTTTTTGCTGTTTTTTCGACATGACTTTCTTGAGTGTCGATACACTCTACATATCAACACTTAATCCATACGTCTCACCAAAACCGAGTTTTGAGTAGAAAAATTCAAAGCAATATGCCATCCCTTCGGCTTTGGGGGGGCAGTATGGGCAAAGCCTTAACTCACGCCACTTAGTCACACACCAACCCTGCCTACTGCGTCGGTTTAACTCTTGGGGCAAACTCCTAAGAGAACTAAACAGAGCAGTGAGGCTTATTTTGGAAAAATAGAAACGATGAACCCAACTACACAATCACCCACAAACTCAGTACACCCAGCGCGTCAGCAGCGGATTAAAGGCCAAAACTAGCTTTGGCCGCAGTCCATTTATGTTCTTTGCTTGTTTGCAGAGATACTTGCAGAGAATTTCCGCGATACATTCGGATTGGCGTGCGACGTAGCTGTGACTTTAGTTGTGGTAACGCCATTATCCTTGGACGTAACTTTAAGCTTGTTTATAAATATTAAGAGCCAGATTGAAGAGCTAGCTATTAGCTTAATGCACGACTACGACCGTCTAATTGGGTTAGTTTTGAATGTGCTGGTGGTAGAGGTGTTAATGGCTAAAAAGCCCTTAAAAAATCAAACCACACTTTTAACTGAATGCGAGAGCGTGTAAATTTATCTTCATAATTAAAGGAATAGCAGTACTTATGAATCAAACCGGCATTTACGAGCAAATGATCACCAATTTGATCACGGGTCGCCTCAATAAAGAGCAATTCTACATTGGGGAGCGTGTACTTGAACAAGCCGAAGCCGCAACATGGCTATCGCGGTTTCTAAGTAGGGTGATTGAGTATGCGGTTAATTGCTTGCCTGCTGGAGACGACCAATTACAGCGTCAAATTGAGCTATCAAATCAATTGATATTATGGCTTAAAGATAGGGTTCAAGAAGATGAATTCTTCGATGAAAACTTACTAGCGGGACAAGGAAAAATACTTACGGCTTTATACGGAATTGAGAATCCTGTCGCCGCCGATTTAAAGAAGTATGTTGAAGATATATCTCCGCTAACAGGCTTAACACAAAGCGAATTATTTTGTGGCAGCAATGCAGGTTTATCTCTCGAGAGTGAGTTAAAGCGCGAAATAAAATCGTCAGACAAAATTTATTGGCTGGTCTCATTTATAAAATGGGCGGGGATCAGGATTTTCAAAAATGAGCTAGAGGAATTTACCCGCAGCGGTAAGCAGCTCAAAGTCATCACCACTTCTTACATGGGCGCAACCGATGCCAAAGCGGTTGAGTTTTTGGCTTCACTGCCCAATACAGAGGTTAAACTCAGCTACAATACTCAGCGTGAGCGACTGCATGCAAAGAGCTATTTGTTTCTTCGAGATACAGGCTTTCATACTGGTTACATTGGTTCGTCTAATTTATCGCACTCCGCTTTAACCAGTGGCCTTGAGTGGAACTTAAAGATCACGTCACAAGAAATTCCGCACATTATTGAGCGTTCAATTAATACATTTGAAGGCTACTGGAATTCGAGGGAATTTGAAGTTTTTGATGGTCAAGTTAAGGCACGAGAAAAGCTCAATATAGCGCTCAAAAATGCCAAAATGGGTGGCACTCAAGAGCCAAACCATTACTTTGAAATTAAGCCGTTTACACACCAGCAAGAAATCTTAGAGCAGTTAGAAGTTGAGCGAGCTTTACACAAGCGCTTTAAAAACCTAGTTGTGGCGGCAACAGGCACTGGTAAAACGCTCATTTCGGCGTTTGATTTTGCAAAATTTCTAAAACATAAACCCGATGCTAAATTTTTATTCATTGCCCATCGAGAAGAAATTCTTAAACAGGCTCGTCAGGCGTATCGAGGTGTTTTGAAAAACTCGACCTTCGGTGAGCTTTGGGTGAGTAACTACACGCCAGAGCGCTATGAACAATTATTTGCATCGGTGCAAACGTTAAATAACCGACTTAGCAGCTTATCCCTTTCTAGTGACTACTTTGATTATATTGTCATTGATGAAGTACATCATGTTGCAGCTAGCTCTTATCGCAGTATTTTAAATAAGTTTGCACCAAGTATTTTACTGGGTTTAACCGCAACGCCAGAGCGTCATGACGGTGCAAATATTCTTGATGACTTTTGTGGCGTAATTGCAGCTGAGATCCGCTTACCTGAAGCAATCAACCGTCGCCATTTATGTCCGTTCCAATATTTTGGCGTTGATGATGATACCGATCTCAGAAGTATCAGTTGGAGTCGTGGAAGGTACGACATAGCTGCGTTAACTAATTTATATACGCATAACCAGCAACGAGTTGAGAAAATTTATCAAACATTAAACGAGCTTATAACGTCTATGTCTTGCATGAAGGCATTGGCATTCTGCGTCAGCAAGGAGCACGCAGAATTTATGTGTAAGCAGTTTATGCTCAAAGGTATATCTTGCGATTATTTGACCAGTGATAACAGCCAAGATAGAACTCAAAAGCAGCAAGCGCTTCGTTCTGGTGATATTAACGTTTTATTTGTGGTGGATATTTTTAACGAAGGAGTCGATATTCCAGAAGTTGACACCTTACTATTTTTACGACCTACAGAAAGTTTAACGATATTCTTGCAGCAATTGGGGCGAGGCTTGCGCTTAGCCGACGGCAAAGAGGTGTGCACGATTTTAGACTTTGTCGGTAATGCCAATGCTGAATATGACTTTGCTCATAAGTTTAGAGCTTTGGTTGGCAAAACTGATAGTGCAATAAGCGATGAAATTAAAAACGGCTTTCCTCATGCGCCTTTAGGTTGCCGAATCGAGCTCTCGAAACAAACGCAAGACATGGTGCTGCGTAACATTAAGCAGGCGACCTTGAGTAGACAGAGGTTAATTGGTTTAGCTGGTTCGTTTTCTCGAGACTCAACCTTAGAAATGAACTTGGTAAATTTCATCAAGGTATACCCACAAGTTGAAGTAGAAGCTTTGTATAAAAGACTAAGCTGGACAGAGCTTTGTTTAGAAGCTGGCTTGTTAAACGATGTGGATCTTGAGCTTGTTCGTAACTTTGCTCGAATGGTAAAGACAAGGTTGCTAATGTGTGATGATCATGACTATCTAAGCAAATTAAAAGAATTCGCTACTAATGGAGCGATAACTTCAGAATCACACCAACTCATGTTGCATTATGATTTCTGGCAACAATCAGGTGAAAAGCTAGGCTTCCAAGATATAAAAGACAGTTTAAAGCGACTAGAGCTTCAGTGGTTAAAATCGGAATTAGCGAGTCTAACCTCTTTGTTAATTGACCGTATACACCATAACCAAGAAACCATGCCTATGATGGGCAATCACCCGATAAAGCTTCATGCTCGTTATGCCAGAGAGCAAATATTGGTTGGATTTGGTGTGTCTACTTTTGAAAAACAGCCTAATTCTCGAGAAGGTGTGTTTAACATTCGAGAGCAAAATATTGAGTTGTTATTCGTTACGTTGAATAAAAACGAAAAGCAGTTTTCGCCCACTACCATGTATCACGACTACGCGATAAATGAACAGCTTTTCCATTGGCAAAGTCAAAACTCAGCAAGGCCCGATAGGGGCAAAGGCTTAGACTATGTTATTCATAAAGCAAAGGGTAAGCGACTTTTTCTGTTTGTTAGAGAGCAAGCAAAAGACGAATTTGGCAAAACCATGGGGTTTGTTAATTTTGGCGAAGTTGATTATGTATCACATACTGATAGCCAGCCCATGAACATCACTTGGCAGTTGCGAAATACCATGCCAACATTTATGTGGAAACAAGCGGCTAAGTTAGCAATGGCTTAGCAGGTTGATATTGGAGCGTTAGCTTAATAAAGCGAGCATTTCCTTAATTGGCCAAATACAGTCTTTTTGTCCTTTAACCATGCAAGGGCGTTCAGCTAACCAGGCAGCAGTTCTATAAGGCGAACAATCCATGATGTTAATTTGGTCGAACCAAAGTTGATGTTCTATATCGCCTTTCATTTGATTCATCGTCCCTTGCACACTACGGTTATTGGCTTTGGCGATTGTTAGCGGGCCGAGTAATGAAGCTGCTTTTTGTAATTGCTGGTTAGTTGCACCTACTTTTAGCAAGGTATTCATAAAGCTATCAGCAAATAGAAAATCTAACTTTGCAAAATCTGGTTTGGTGAGACCAATAATAAATACCGGAAAGCGGGTTTTATTATGCATCAGGAGCACACAGTTTCTGCGTTGTATTGTGAGCAAATTAGCATGCCAATCTGACAAAGGGTGAGTGTTTGGCGTGCTTAAATCAGTCAGCTTTGCATCGGAACAAGCGGGTATAACTCCTTCATAGACAGGGAGCTTTGCAATGAGTTTTTGTGTACAGAAAAGGTTAATCATGCGGTTGCTTTTTTGTTCTAATAACAGTTGAAGTTTAGCGAAATTATGAAGGTTAATATACTCCATAAAATGAACCCAATAAAAAACCGCCGAGAGGCGGTTTTTCAAAGCTGATAGAATATCGGCGTGTTATTCAATATTCTGGATCTGCTCGCGCATTTGCTCAATTAACACTTTAAGTTCAACGGCGGCGTTGGTGATGTCGCTGTTGATTGACTTTGAGGCCAGGGTGTTAGATTCGCGGTTGAATTCTTGCATCATAAAGTCTAAACGACGGCCACAAGCGCCTCCTTTTTTGAGGATTTTGTGGGTTTCTTTGACGTGTGACTTTAGGCGGTCGAGTTCTTCTGCAACATCTTGCTTTTGCGCAAGGTAAATCAGTTCTTGCTCTAGGCGGCCTTCGTCGATGTCGGTTTTTAGTTCTTCTAACTTTTGTGAAAGTTTTTCACGTTGCCACTTAGTGACTTCAGGCATGTAGCCTTCAACGATGGCAACTTGCTCTAGAATACCTTCAAGACGAGTGGTGAGCATGGTTTCTAGGTTTTCGCCTTCACTTGCTCGTGCAGCTTTAAAGTCTTCTACAAGTTCATCAAAGCCACCCAACAGTTCGCTGTTTACGGTGTCTAAATCGACTTCTTCGGCTTCCATTACGCCTGGCCAGCGTAGAATATCTACAGGGTTAATATCACCGCCGCTTTGTGATTGTAGCCACTTTGCGCTTTCAACAAGTTGCTTTGCGAGCGATTCGTTAACGGTTAGTTGGCCAACGTGCGCAGGATTTGCGGTGAACTTTAGGAATACTTCAACTTTGCCGCGTTGTAGGTGTTTACGCAGGCGTTCACGTATTACTGGCTCTAAGCCTCTAAATTGTTCTGGTGCGCGGATAAAGGTTTCGAGGTAGCGTTGATTCACTGAACGAATTTCCCAAACCCCAGTGCCCCAGTCACCTTTCACTTCTTTGCGGGCGTAGGCGGTCATACTATGGATCATATAAAGTCCCTAAATTAGCTTGGTTTAACCGGGGCATTATAGCCGAATTTCCGCACAGCCCTAAAGTGAATTTTATTTTTAGTCGGATCGCGTGGCATAGTCTCTATGATCCCTTTATAATGTACGGCAAATTTTGATGATGGGGGAACGTGGATGCGTCCAAGCGAAAGAACTGCAAATCAGATCAGGCCGGTTACATTTACTCGTAACTATACAATGCACGCTGAAGGCTCAGTAATGGTAGAGTTTGGTAACACAAAAGTGTTATGTACGGCTTCTGTAGAAGCGGGTGTGCCACGCTTTATGAAAGGTCAAGGCAAGGGCTGGATCACCGCAGAATACGGTATGCTTCCGCGCTCTACACATACGCGTAACAACCGTGAAGCGGCACGTGGCAAACAAGGCGGCCGTACCATGGAAATTCAGCGCTTAATCGCGCGCGCATTACGTGCCGCAGTTGATTTAAAAGCGTTAGGTGAGAACACCATTACTATCGACTGTGATGTTATTCAAGCGGACGGTGGTACACGTACGGCATCAATTAGCGGTGCTTGTGTGGCATTGGTAGATGCACTAACGCACATGCGTGCCAAAGGCATGATCAATGTAAACCCGTTAAAATTTATGATAGCGGCAATCTCGGTTGGGGTTTATAAAGGTCAGCCAATTACCGATCTTGAGTATCTTGAGGATTCAGAAGCTGAGACAGACATGAATGTGATCATGACTGAAACTGGCAAGCTAATTGAAGTACAAGGGACAGCTGAAGGCGAACCGTTCTCGTTCGACGAGCTAGATGAGTTACTTGGTCTTGCGAAACACTCAATTCGTGAAATCATTGATCTACAAAAGCAAGCGTTAGCGTAATCAACACTCAGTAGGAAAAACATGAAACCGTATCAAAAAGAGTTTATTGAATTTGCCTTAGAAAAGCAGGTGCTTAAGTTTGGTGAGTTTACGTTAAAGTCTGGTCGTACTAGCCCTTATTTTTTCAATGCAGGCTTGTTTAACACAGGTCGTGATTTGGCGCGTTTAGGTCGTTTCTATGCTTCGGCATTAGAAGATGCTGGCATTGAGTTTGATGTGTTGTTTGGCCCAGCGTACAAAGGTATTCCTATTGCGACAACGACTGCCGTTGCACTTGCCGATCATCACAATAAAGATGTGCCTTACTGCTTTAATCGTAAAGAAAAGAAAGAGCACGGTGAAGGCGGTAACTTAGTAGGTTCGGCGCTTGAAGGTCGTATTATGCTTGTTGATGATGTGATCACAGCGGGTACTGCTATTCGTGAGTCGATGGAAATTATTGCTGCCAATGGTGCTGATCTTGCTGGCGTATTAATCGCATTAGATCGCCAAGAAAAAGGCAAAGCTGAGCTTTCTGCTATTCAGGAAGTTGAGCGCGACTTTAATACTCAAGTGGTGTCTATCGTGAAATTGGCTGATCTGATCACATACCTTGAGCAACAAGGCGGTATGGATGCGCACTTGGATGCAGTTAAAGCATACCGTGATAGCTACGGTGTAGCGTAAGGGTAAGACCTACGATTTTCTGCTGATGGCTAGTACCATGCTAGCCATCTATTTAACCTGAGCTGCGGATAATTAATGCCTTTCTAGCAGCCAGTTTTAGCGCTAACTGCGTTGAATTCACTTCCAATAGCCAGCTATTGGTGCGTAAATTCGCCTTGTTTTCCCTAAAACTCTCTGGCTAGACAAGGAGAAAACTAAGTTGTGCTTTAGCAACAATGAGTTGGAACATTCCTTATCCAAACCTCAGGTTATTTACTTCTCTCTCATCTCAGTTTTATTGTGTGTCTTTACACAGCTCTTAATTCAAACTCACTATTGGTATATGGCGTAGCGCCCAATTAGCAAGTTCAACTCGGTTGCGCGAATTGGTTTTTTTAAATGCGCTGTAGATATGCGTTTTAACTGTGTGACTACTGATGTTTAGTCTATCAGCGATATCTTCGTTTTTAGCACCAGCAGCAATAAGCTTGATCACAGACTTTTCTCTGCCGGTAAGCATATTTAACTCTTCATTACTTAAGATAATGTCGCTGTTAGGCAATGCTTGTGGCATCGCGGCAATCAGTTCGCTAAATGCCTCTGAGATGGCGCTGCGACAAAACCAAAGCTCGCCTTTGAGCACACTGCTTAATCCTTGAAATAACGTCTCTGGCGGAGCATTGTGATAGAGTATGCCTTTCACATTGCCAAGTAGCGCCGTTTTTTCATTAACGCTGTCTTCATTGGCATTAAAGAGCAGTACTTTGTGTTTAGCCGCCAATAGCTTTACTTCAGCACTGATAAGTTCATTGCAATCTCGATGCTCGGTATCTACCAAAAACAACGCAACCTTTTCACGTTGTGTAACTTCAGGTAGCCGAGTGTCGACTTTTACCGTATGTCCTAACGTCTCTAGCACTTTGATAAGCACAGTATAATTGGTGGAGCTGGTATTGGCTCGAGCATGAGTCAGAATAAAAAATGCTCGATCTTGCCATGCTAGCGAGTTGTTGGAATATTCCTTTGCAAACATAGAAGTATTAAATCCTTTTTTATTCCAGATTAAATTTAATATACATTTGTTTTACAAAAAATTTAAGTTATTTATTAGGCTCCAGCTAAAAAGCTGAGCCTAATACCATGCTTGTGTAAGCTAAGGTTGTTTACTTGTACAATGCACGCCATGCACAAGTACGATAGCCGTTCTTCTCAAAGAAGAAGCGATTACAGTTATCGTCATAGTTGGAGTTACCCACATCTATACGATAGCCGCTGATGTACCAGTTATGCAGCGAAATATGCCCACCGTTGTACAGTAGCGAAAAGTGAACGTGAGGGCCGGTTGATTGGCCTCCTTGGCACAATGCCGTTGCTTTATCATCCGCATAACGGCCAAGCCAAGCGCCTGCAGAAATGACATCACCAGTGTTATATTGCAAACTTTCCATATGATAATACTGAGTTGAATAACCGCTTGAGTGAGTCACGCGAATATTACAAGCTGAGTAACGAGTCACTGTGCCGCCATGCGCTGCTTGAACCCAAGGTGTATTACTTCCCCAGCCACCTGAGCCGTTATTAAAATCAAGCGATGAGTAAGGGTAACCAGAACCGGTATTTGAGTGTGCACCACCGCTATACCAAGCGTAACCGGATGGCCATGGGAAGCTCATGCTAAAGCTAGCAGCTGATACTGCTTGTGTTGACGCCTGCTCACTAAAAGCGATGCTGTTGTCCGCTTTTAATGCCAACGACTCGCCGTTAAATAACGCTTCGTATGTATTGAATAGGGCATCTGCCGATGCGTGTGTCAGATCAGCAAGTGCGACAGTTGCTTCGTTTACCGCTGGTAACTTTTTGGCTTTGCCTTCATCACGAAGTTTTTGGAATGCGTAGTATCTCGCACTTAGATTAAGCGCTACATCTTTTACTTGCGCATCAAACCCTTGTTCATGAGAAAGTTTACCAAACGGTGCTGAGAGAGAGTGTTTATCAGGATTGCTTACCACACCTGACTCAAGCTCCATTAGTGCCAGCAATAACTTAGGGTTGATACTGGCATATCCTGCATAGTGCAAGATCACTTCGAGCTTATCACTTAAATGCGGTGCCGTGCTATCAAGCACTTGCTGCCAATCAACTTGCTGTAAAGCATTGCTGAAAAGAAACCGTTCAGGGTTTACTGCCATTATACTTGAAACAGGTAAGGCACTGATGTGTTCAGCAGTAAATTCAGGCATAGCTACTGAGTCATGTTGACCAGCAGCTGTTGCCTGATGTGAGAGGAGCGCGACTAAACACGCTGATAGATAGTGGCGTTTCATGTTGTATCCTTTTTGTTTGTTTTTTGTTCAATTAAGTTATACTAAATTGTGATTATTTTGTAAAATAAAAGTTTAAAATGTGGTTTTTATTGATGTGGATCATATGTTTCTTATCCGATAAATTGGGGTTTAGTGTAAAAGCGACTATAGAAAAGAAAGTAATGTGGTGTGGAGGTTGCTATGAAAAGGCAAATTACTCTGTCTCAACTAGAAGAGTTGCTTGAAGAAAGGCAAGGTGGAGAGCGTCGAATACAACGAAGTAATGTTTTGCCTTTCGTTGAAAGGCGCAAACATGTTAGGCGAAAGTCTGATAGGCAATACTTGCACGATAGAGTTGAATAGTATCCGCTATTCCTGCTTTGTTGAGAGTCCCGCATCTGAGTACAACGCATACGGTAATTGATTTGTCTTAGCGTGGTACATGGCTTTATCTGCTTTAGCAACTAACTCTTCGGCTGATGTTGCGTCAGTTGGATAAATCACAGCGCCAATGCTTAAGTCCAGCTTTACTTCGCGGATATTTGCGCTTTCATCTTGGAGACAGTAATTATCACTGAGCAAGTCATACTTATGCTGAGCAAGTTTCCGTAACTGATTTTTTTCGGTTAGGTGAGGGGCGATAACCACGAATTCATCACCACCATAGCGTGCGACAAAGTCCGAGGCACGTTTATACATTTTAAGTTTTGCCGACAGTATTTTTAATAATTGATCGCCCGCTTGATGACCAAGCTGATCATTGACTGGTTTAAAGTTGTCGAGATCAATAAACAACACACCGAAACCATGACCATATCGCTCTGATTCACTAATTGCTCTTTCTAGTTCGCTATCAAATGCGCCACGGTTATGTAGCATAGTGAGCCTATCCATCACCACCAGGTTCTCTAGATTCCGCTGCATTTCGTAGCGTTCTTTTGAGAAGGTTATTGTACGTGCTAGCAGTGGGCCGCTCACTTCGTGTTTTGGGATATAATCTTGCGCACCAAGTTGAATGGCTTTTTCGCCAAACAGCGTTTCAGATACCCCAGTTAGCACAATTATTGGGGCGCTAATGGGCAATTGTTTTACTTTAATTAGCGTGGTAAGACCTTGGCTCTCATCGATGTTCAAATCAATAAGGATGGCTTCTGGCTTAACTGTGTTTAAGGCGGTTTCAAGTTGCTCTAAATTTTTGAAGTGTTTAACGTTAAACTTTTGTCTACCATCAGTACTTGCAAGTGTGCGCTTTACTAAGTAAGCATCTTCATCGTTATCTTCAAGTAGATAAATCAGCCATGTATTCATAGTTACCCTTGCACGACACAGTTATTGTCAAACCAATACTGCTTGATTAATTTGATCAACGACTCTAAATCACTCAAGCGTCCTGGCTTGGTAATATATGACTTAGCACCCAATTGATATGCTTTACGAATGTCACTGTGGTGAGTGGAGGTGGTATAGCATACCGTTATTAATTTATCGGCAACTTGTTCATTTTTTAAAGCTTCCATGACTTCAAAGCCACTCATTTTTGGCATATTTAAATCCAGCAAAATAACTTGGTCGTAGGTTGCGATAGAATCTAGGTAATGCAGCAGCTCATGACCGTCAGAAAAAATTTTGAGCTGTGGTGCATTGGTAATACTGCTGTATGCTCTTTTAAAAAAGTAAACATCATCTGGATCATCTTCAACTAATAACAGTTCCATTATTACTCCTTAACTTCTTTTGGCAGTATGATTTCAAATAAAGCGCCATCATCACTTTGCAGGCATTTTATTGTGCCGCCATGTAGTTTTACTATTTGTCGGCACAGCGCAAGTCCAATACCACTGCCATACTCTTGTGTGGTGCCAAAACGCCTGAACGGTTCAAAGATTTGCTGACGTCGAGATTTTGGGATCCCAAGTCCATTGTCTTTGTAATGGATCACCGTTTCATGGCCGGTTTGGCTGGCGTAAATTTGGATTACGGGCGTAACCTCTGGTGACTTAAACTTAATGCTGTTACTGATTAAGTTTTGCAGCACTTGAAGAAAAAGAGAGGGATCAAGTTCGATAGGTAAATCACCATTCTCTAGCTTAATTTCTGCGCCGCTTTCCTCGATACTAAAGCTCATCACTTCACAGATATCTTCTAACAATAAAGTGAGATTGGTTGTTTGTAGCTTCAACTCATGGGAATGCAAGCGTGATAGCTTGAGTAGGTCTTGGATCATGATCCGCATTCGTTGACTGGCATCTACCAAGCGTTCTATTTCAAACTTTGCATCGTCGTAGTCTTTTAAATCTGGCGTAATTCTTTGCGCCAAACTGTCTGAAAAAGCGGTGATTTTTCTGAGTGGCTCTTGCAAATCATGAGAAGCAATATAGGCAAAGTGCTCAAGGTGTGCGTTAGATTCTTGCAGCTGTAATAGCAATTCGGTGTGCTCGGTCATATCGACAAAAGTACCCAGCATCAACTCTGGCTCGCCATTGTGATCTCGAGTGATCACGGTATCGACAGAGTAGCACCAAACCCAATGCCCCTCTTTGTGTCTAAAGCGATACTTTATTGGGATAAGCTCACCATCTTGGCTAGCTCTCACTTCATCAATATGCTCGTAAACGAGTGCGTGTTCACTTTCATGAAAACACAGCTCTAAATTTGTGCTTTCTAATTCTTGAATTGTATAGCCAAGGAGTTGAGTATAACGCTTGTTTATCCGGGTATTCTTGTGGAGTTTTAAGTCGTAGAGATAAAGGCCGCATACCGCTGAGTCTATCATTCGCTGTAAAAAGCGCTGGTTGTCTTCCAGTTCTTTTTCTGCGAACTTTCGCGCCGTAATATCAACAGCGATACCGACTATTCGCTCGACTTGGTTTTTACCGTCTTTAAGTGGATAAAGAGTCGTTTGGTACCAATATTCTTTATTTTTGAAGGGGACCATTTCGGTATAATCTACGGGTTTTGCAATCTCAACACAAAGTTGGTAGTTTTTTTCAATCCTATCTACTAGCTCAGCCTCTAACGCTGTACCTCTGAGTTCATGGAGGGTTTTACCTAGTATTTGGTCGAGTTTTACGCCTGTGCGTTGACAGGCAAACTTATTGTACTCAAGCACTCGAAATGTTTGGTTTTCTTCTACCTTTAATAGCCAAATAGCCTGACTTGCGCCTTCGTAGATGGCATTGAGAATTTTGTTTTTTTCCGCGATTTGCAGCTCAAGAGATTTTTTCTGATGGATATTTCTTAGTGCCCCAGACATCACCACAGCTCTACCTTGGTCGTCAAATTGGCTGTTGCCAACGGCGGAAAACCACGCGTATTCTCCTTTGTTGTCTCGCCCTAAGTACTCTACAAAATATTGATCTTTGGTGGCAAAGTGATGGTCTATGGCATCTTGCACTTTGCCCTGATGGTCTGGGTGGATATGTGCAAACCAGTCGTCATAGGTGACTTTTTCGTCGTCGCGTTTACCTATCATGGTTTTTAAACGAGATGAATAGCTGACGCTGTTGTCGACAACGTTCCACTCCCAAATGCCATCTTCGGTTGCCCCGATTGCACGCTTCATTTGTTCGGTGGACTCCGCGAGTGCTTGCTCTGTGCGTTTAAGTGACGAAAGGTTATTAAACACCGCTAAAATGAGATTAGCACCGTCATGGGGTTCTTGTACTAAGCGCATCTCCATCGGGATTTGATTGCCAAATTTGTCTTTCACATGGCACAGTGCTTCTTTACTGTAATCGTTTTGGTTGAGTAGAGATTGGCTAATGGACTCTAAGCTGTCGAACGGATCATCCAAACTGACGATATCGTGTAATCTCAGTCCAATTAACGCATCTGGCGTGTCGTACCCAAGCTCGCGATAAAAATAAGGATTGCACTTACTCACGGTGAGTAGCTGGTCAAGCAGCAAGGTACTGGTGGGTAAGGCATCGAGCATAAACTCGGTGACTCTGTGTTGGTCGAGTTGCGAATGAAGTGCCTGCTTTTCATCGGTAATACGTTTGAGCCTTGCGGTCACGCCATGGAATTGATTGGGGGTTGGGATTGCGACGGCGCTTGGGATCAGTCTAAAAAGATAAACTGCTGTTACCATTGAGATAAATGCCGTGACTGCTTTTGAAATGCCATGAATACCATAAGCGCCATGCCAAACGGTATAAACGCCAATTAAGTGCGTGAGTCCACATAAGGTGATGAAGCTACAGAACAACACAAAGACCCAATTTCTACCAACGTCAGGACGTTGTTTTGCATAAACCATAATCGCCATGGGAATAGAAAAGTAGGCGGCGGCTATCAAGATATCGGAGATAACATTGGTCCATAGCAGGTGAGGTTGCCACAAATAGCAATGACCATGCGGCATGTACGCGCTATTAAAAAATGACTCAAATGAGTTCAAATCCATGTTATTTCCTTACCTCAACGTAAAGCCGATTCATATAAAAACATCCGCCGTTAAGACGGTAAAAGCGCACTCAAGCTGCGATAGTAAAATACGCTTTAAAAGTCCTAATGCTCTGCTTTAACTGTAGTATATCTATTTGAAATTTCGACAAGAGGCGTAAGAAACCTGAACTTCGGATAATTAATGCCTTTCTAGCAGCCAGTTTTAGCGCTAACTGTGTTGAATTCACTATCAATAGCCAGCTATTGGTACGTAAATTCGCCTTGCCTACAGGATGTAGGTACCAGGGCGGTAGCAGGACGCGAGAGCGGAGTTATCCCCAAAACTCTCTGGCTAGATAAGAAAATCATTTAATGTGATTTTAAAAACAAAGGGTTAGATCATTCCTTATCCTAACCTCAGGTTTGGAAATCTTTATCGCGAGGTAGGGAAGAGGCTTGTTGAGAGGTTAATAAGGTGAAGCGCGCAGCTTCACCTTATTATTCGGTGAGTCGAAGGTACTTTTCGGCTAACTGATCAAGGCTTTCTTTGTGGTTTGGATCTGGTTTGATGCAATCAATGGGACAGACACTCACACAAGTTGGTGTGTCGTAATGGCCGACGCATTCAGTGCATTTGTCAGGGTCAATTTGATAAATTTTATCGCCCATGTAAATGGCTTGATTAGGACACTCAGGGTCGCACATATCACAGTTAATACATTTATCATTAATAAGTAGTGCCATCGTTATGCCTTTTTAAAAGGATTACGAGTGTCCTCACTTTGGCCCAAATTGCGCATTAAAATGGCGTGACTTAAGTCTATGTCTTCTGGCAGTGGAATTTTGACGATATGACCAGAGCCCTTGGCGTCATCTATCGCTTCACCTTTTTTATTTTCCATGTGTTCCAGATTAAAGTGAATATTGCCCTTAGGCGTCATCAATTCCAAGCTGTGACCAGTACAGAACTTGTTTTTAACCTCAATCTCAACGAGACCATTATTAGTGCGACCTAGCACTTCACCAACAAACTGCTGTTGGTCAGACACCGAATGACCGTAGTCGTAATTTTGATAGTCTTGATGTACATGACGTTTCAAGAAGCCCTCGGTATATCCGCGGTGGGCTAGGTTTTCTAGGGTTTTCATTAGGCTTGGGTCAAATGGTTTACCCGCAACGGCATCATCAATGGCTTTACGGTAAACTTGTGCGGTGCGAGCAACATAATAGAATGACTTGGTTCGGCCTTCGATCTTAAGGCTGTGCACGCCCATGCGGGTCAGTTGATCAACATACTGGACAGCACGTAAATCTTTGGAATTCATGATGTAAGTACCATGCTCATCCTCAAATGCTGGCATGTATTCACCTGGGCGACCTTGCTCTTCGAGCATAAACACTTCGTCGGTGGGTTGACCTTCCCCTAAGGTTGGAATAATTGCTTTTGGATCGACCTTATGGACAACATCGCCAGTTTCGTTTTCTTGACCCGGTTTGACATCGTAGCTCCAGCGGCAGGCATTGGTACAAGTGCCTTGGTTTGGATCACGCTTGTTGATATAACCCGACAATAAACAGCGACCAGAATAAGCCATGCATAAGGCGCCATGAACGAACACTTCAAGCTCAGTATTTGGGCACAATGTACGAATTTCTTCTATTTCTTGTAGCGACAACTCGCGAGAAAGAATAACGCGCTCAACCCCTTGTTTGGCCCAAAATTGCACCGCCGCATAGTTAACAGCATTCGCTTGTACGGATAGGTGAATTGGCATGTCTGGCCACTTATCGCGCACCAGCATAATTAGCCCAGGATCGGACATGATAAGCGCATCTGGCTTCATCTCGATAACAGGCTCAATATCACGTAAGTAAGTTTTCACTTTGCCGTTGTGCGGCGCAATATTTGATACGACATAGAGCTTTTTGTTTTGCTGGTGGGCTTCATTAATACCGACTTCGAGGTTGTTTAGGTCAAATTCGTTATTACGTACGCGCAGACTGTATCTTGGTTGTCCGGCGTAAACAGCGTCGGCACCGTACGCAAAAGCGTAACGCATATTCTTTAAACTGCCGGCAGGAGAGAGAAGTTCTGGTACAAACATGGTTTACCTCATACATTGAACTAGGGCCTGTTGACCTTTGTTGTTTGATTTTTGTTCTCCTGAGTGTGTTTTGGTCGCGACGCTCGACTTGCCGCCTAGTAATCTAGGCAAAAGTTGAGCAACAATGAACAAAGCGCACTCAGGAGAACCCAAAGGGCAGCGCTTGATTGGCATTTCTACTGTGTTCTCGCCTGATTCACATAGAACAACTATGCTACGCAGGCTCTGCCTTGTATAAATACCAATCAAACTGCTGTAAAAACAAACTTGAAAGATAAACAGGCCCTAATTACGGGTCAGCTGTTGAGTGATTTCGCGTGCTGATTCTAAAAAGCGGCGCAGTATAGAAGAAAGCTAAGTAAGTAATTTTGATGTAGATCAGGTTTTTTGACATTGTGCAAGGAAGGGCAAGTGACCTTGCTATTAAGGCTTCTGCTGGCAATTCTGCGTATTTAATCGACAAATAATTCACCAAACTTTCGTTTCTTCGCAAAGAAAGCGGCGCGAGATAGTAGGTTTTTTCTACCAAAACACGTATAATTCGCGCCCGTTAATATTCACAATAATATTTTGGAGCAAAAAAGATGGCTTTAGAGCGCACTTTTTCAATCATCAAGCCTGATGCTGTAGCTAAAAACCACATCGGTGCTATCTACAACCGTTTTGAGTCTGCTGGTCTTAAAATCGTTGCATCAAAAATGGTTCACCTTTCTCAAGAGAAAGCTGAAGGTTTCTACGCAGAGCACAAAGAGCGTCCTTTCTTTGGTGCATTAGTTTCTTTCATGACTTCTGGTCCAGTAATGGTTCAGGTGCTTGAAGGTGAAGACGCAGTTCGTAAAAACCGCGAAATCATGGGTGCTACTAACCCTGCTGAAGCGCTAGCTGGTACACTACGTGCTGACTACGCAGACAGCATCGACGAGAACGCAGTACACGGTTCTGACGCGCCTGAGTCTGCTGCTCGCGAAATCGCTTACTTCTTCGCTGAAGAAGAAATCTGCCCACGTACTCGTTAATTCGAGACTTGGTGCCAAAGAAGGGCTTTCGAGCCCTTTTTTTGTCCCGTAGCTAAGTTGCGGGATAAGCGTGCTTTGTAAAGTAATCACACTACTTCACAAAACACGTTACATTATTTGTGATGCTTGCTGCTTTTTTGTACAATGCGTTGTTGGCAATTTAGCTGTTCTTACCGTCTTTAACCGAGGTTGTTCATGACCACTATTGAGAAAAAAATTAACTTACTTGATTTAAATCGCGAGGGGATGCGCGAGTTGTTTGCATCATATGGCGAAAAGCCGTTTCGCGCGGATCAGGTGATGAAATGGATTTATCATTTTGGTATCGACAACTTTGATGACATGAGCAATTTGAACAAAAAGTTGCGTGCGCGGTTGCAGGCTGAGTGTGAGATTAAAGCACCTGAAATTTCAGTAAAGCAGGTGGCTTCTGATGGTACCATTAAGTACGCACTAGTACTTGAAGGCGGCCAAGAAGTTGAAACTGTGTGGATCCCAGAAAAAGACCGAGCAACACTGTGTGTGTCTTCTCAGGTTGGTTGTGCTTTGGAATGTACTTTCTGCTCAACGGCGCAGCAGGGCTTTAACCGTAACTTAAAAGTGTCAGAGATCATTGGTCAGGTTTGGCGCGTGGCAACCGACATTGGTCTGCATAAGGGCGATAGCACTAAACGCCCAATTACTAACATCGTTATGATGGGGATGGGTGAGCCTCTGTTAAACCTAAATAACGTTGTACCAGCGATGGAACTGATGATGGACGATTGGGCATTTGGTTTATCCAAGCGCCGCGTTACGCTAAGTACATCGGGAGTGGTACCTGCGCTTGATATCTTGAAAGAAAAGATTGACGTGGCACTGGCGATTTCGCTACATGCACCAAACAATCCACTACGTGATGTGCTTGTACCAATCAACAAAAAGTATCCGATTGAAGAGTTCCTTGCAGCATGTCGTCGCTATATCGATGGTTCTAAAGCAAATAAAGACGTCACCATTGAGTACGTGATGCTACAAGACGTTAATGACAGTACAGATCATGCCCATGAATTAGTCGAAGTACTCAAAGGCACGCCGTCAAAAATTAACTTAATCCCATTTAACCCGTTCCCGGGTAATGAATATGGCCGCTCTAGCAACAGCCGCATCGATAGATTTTCTAAGGTGTTACAAGCTGCAGGACTGACGTGTATTGTTCGTCGCACCCGTGGCGATGACATTGACGCTGCATGTGGACAGCTAGTGGGTGATGTTGTAGACAGAACCAAACGTTTAGCTAAGAAAAAGCAGCGTGACGACAACGCCATTGCTGTCAATGTGAGCGCACAATAATATTCATGAGCTGGGTTTACCCAGCTCATTTCATCTTGACCACAGATAAGTTCTGACTATCTGGTAAAAAATAGATGAATCTCTTAGCCTTTTGGGTAATATAGGGCACACATAGAACCCAGTGGCATTCAAAGGTGAGTGATGCAATCGCGAAATTATCGCAAAACAGGATTGGCTGCATCCATTCTCGCAGGCGCGAGTTTAGTTCTGTCAGGTTGTGTGACGGAGAGTAGTTATCGCTCCGACGGGCGTCCTGTGGCCGAACAACAAGTCAATAACACCAATGCCGCAAGAACTCGTATTGCACTGGCACTTCAATATCTCAATTCAGGTAACACTACCTCAGCCAAATTTAATTTAGAGCGGGCATTACAACTAGCGCCAAAACTGGCCGAAGCCCATTATACGTTGGCGTATTATTACGAGCAGGTGGGTGAGCAACAACGTGCTGATAATGCCTATCAGGCGGCTTTGGATATTGAGCCAGATAACCCCGACACGCTAAATAACTATGGCACTTTTCTTTGCCGCGTTGGTCAGTATGACAAAGCGAGCCAATATTTTTTCAAAGCGATAGAGGTACCAAGTTATTTGCGGGTATCGGCAAGCTATGAAAACTTGGCGCTGTGTGCGCTGAAACAAAATGAGTATTCCCTAGCCGAGGAGTATCTGCAAAACGCGATTAAGCATAACGCTCAGCAGATGTCGTCGCAACTTGCGCTCGCGGGCCTATACTATGCTCGCAGTGATTTCTTAAGAGCAGAAGATGTACTTGATAATGTTGCCAAGCGTGGATTTATTTCACCAAGAAGCTTAATGCTTGGGCACTTAGTACATATGCAAATGGGGCACTTACAGAAGGCGCAAGACATCGCCACGACTTTGGTGCAAAGCTACCCTAAATCTGCTCAAGCAGGGCTCATCTTAACGAATAATATCGCTGCAAGTGAATTTGAACGGTTGCGCAATCGCTACCGAGAAGCGCAGTTAAATAAGCTTGCCGAGGCGTCGCCTAGTCATATTGTAGCGAATCCAAAAATTAAAATTAAACGTAAGAAAACGCAACCGAATTCAACGCAATCATTCACCGTTGATTCACCCGTTGAGGCCAATAATTTTGCGCCTTCGGCAAAACCTGAAGTGGTAAAAAGTACGTCTTTAGTGAACGTTAGCTCGGACTCTGAAGCTCGGGTTGAGTTTTATCAACCGGACCCATCGGAAGTTACATTTAGTCCTCGCTCACGTGAGCCTCAAGTGTTAGCGACTACCTCATCAAGCAGTTCAAGTGTACCGTTATTAAATCGTGACGTTGCGCCTCCTCAGGTACCTTTTCATACTGTGATTGCAGGTGAAAACCTATTTAGTATTTCAGTCAAATACGACATTAAAATGGTTGAATTGATGGAATATAATCAAGTGCGGGAATCTGCAAGATTGTACGCAGGTCAAAAGGTGTATCTTAACAATCCCAATGTCGTGCATGAAATTGCGGCGGGAGATACTTTGCTCAGTATTGCCGATCGATATGGTGTGTTGATCGATGAAATTATGCGATGGAATAAACTCACTCCTGATGTGGCACTGCAAGCAGGCCACGGATTATTAATTGTAGACCCAACAAATTACGTTTTATGAACCAAACAATGAAAGAGCAGGAAGCACCTGAACAAGAGCAGCCTTCACTCGGGCAAACTTTAGCAACGGCAAGACAAAATGCCGGGATCAGCTTTGCTGAAATTGAATCGCGCTTAAAGATGACCCATGCCCAACTTACCAAGCTCGAGCAGGATGACTATCAAGACCTAGGGCCTGAAACCTTTGTGCGTGGCTATATTAAAAATTACGCCGCGTTACTGGGGTTGAATCCGACGGAAGTACTGGCTCGATATCAATCTCCGGAGTTGCCGCCACAGAAAAAGCGGATGCAAAGCTTTTCTCGCCGTACTCATAAAGAAGCCCACGATAACCGCCTAATGATGGTGAGCTACATTGTGCTGGCTATCGTACTGGGGTCGTCGGCATTTTGGTTTTGGCAGACCAATAGCTCAGAGCAAGAAGTGGTGCCTGAAACGTCGGTTACTCAGCTTGAAACGCCAGTTGAAAATGTCCCAACACCAAAGATTGATGAGTTAGCATTATCTACTGAGCAAAATGATGAGGCAGTCCCGCAAAGTGAGCCGCAAGCGAGCGAAACGGAGGTTTCAGTGCCAGTTGAAGCGAAACCACAAGCGGCAAAACGAGACCCAGCATTGAGCACGGTAGTCATGCATTTCAACGAAGAAAGTTGGGTTGAAATGTTTGACGCAACACAAGAACGTGTTGCATTTGGTGTTAAAAAAGCGGGATATACCATGACAGTTGAAGGTAAGGCCCCTTTTTCTGTTATACTCGGCAAGCATCAGGCCGTAGAGGTCACGCTTGACGGTAAACCAGTGTCATTGCCTGCGTTTACTAAGAACCGTCTAGCTAAATTCAATTTACCGTTAACAGAGTAGTCAGCATGTTTTCAGAACCACCTATAAAGCGTAGAAAATCAACAAGGATCTATGTCGGTAATGTGCCTATTGGTGATGGCGCACCGATAGCTGTACAGTCTATGACGAACACCAATACTCTAGATGTTGATGCGACGGTGGCACAAATTAAAGCTATCCAAGACGCCGGAGCGGATATTGTCCGTGTTTCTGTGCCGACAATGGATGCAGCTGAAGCATTCAAAAGCATTAAAGAGCAAGTGGATATTCCACTCGTCACGGATATTCACTTCGATTATCGTATTGCATTACAAGTGGCTAAGTACGGTGCCGATTGTTTGCGGATAAATCCTGGGAATATTGGTAGTGAAGACCGTATTCGTGCAGTGATTGATGCGGCGGGTGAGCACAACATTCCAATTCGTATTGGCGTGAATGGCGGCTCACTAGAGCGCGATTTGCAAGAAAAGTATGGTGAACCAACACCTGAAGCCTTACTTGAGTCTGCGATGCGACATGTCGAAATTCTCCAGCGCCATAACTTTGATCAGTTTAAAGTCTCGGTAAAAGCTTCCGACGTATTCTTAGCCGTTGGCGCTTATCGTTTATTGGCAAAAGAAATTGATCAACCTCTGCACCTTGGGATCACCGAAGCAGGTGGTTTTAGAGCCGGTTCGGTTAAATCGGCAGTTGGTCTAGGGATGTTACTTGCTGAAGGGATTGGTGATACATTACGTGTTTCACTTGCGGCTGATCCGGTGCAAGAAATCAAAGTGGGTTTTGATATTCTAAAGTCACTGCGAATTCGTTCGCGCGGCATCAATTTTATTGCTTGTCCAAGTTGTTCACGCCAAGAGTTTGATGTAGTGAATACAATGAATCAGCTGGAAGAGCGATTAGAAGATATCGTCACACCAATTTCGGTGTCTGTGATTGGCTGCGTGGTAAATGGTCCTGGTGAAGCACTTGTCAGTGACTTGGGCCTTGCTGGCGCAAATCGTCGCTCAGGTCTTTATATCAATGGCGAGCGCCAGAAAACACGGATTGATAATGATGATATCGTCGCTCAATTAGAGTCTCAGATCCGAGAATATGTAGAGAAAAAAGAAAGTGAAGAAAAAATCGATGTAAAAATCATCGACTGACACCTGCGTAATCGTTAAGATAAGCGAATTTTCGCGCTTTCTCACGGCGTGCTAAACTGCACGACGATAAATGGCATTAAAGAAATAAAACCAATGCGATGAGGCTGTTTGAGCGCATTTAGTCAAAGACTCAAGCAGCATTAAATCGATTGGTGACAAATTTAAGTTAGGGTTTTCAGTGACTAAACAACTTCAGGCAATCCGTGGAATGAATGATTGTCTGCCAGGTGACACGCAAGTCTGGCAGAAAGTAGAATCGGTATTAAGAGAGACGGTAGCGGCATTTGGCTACCAAGAGATCCGTTTTCCAATCGTTGAGTCGACCGATCTATTTAAGCGCTCTATCGGTGAAGTAACCGATATCGTAGAAAAAGAGATGTATACCTTTGATGACCGCAATGGCGATAGCTTAACGCTACGCCCGGAAGGCACTGCTGTGTGCGTACGAGCGGGAAATCAAAATGGTTTGCTATATAACCAAGAACAGCGCCTTTGGTACATGGGGCCAATGTTCCGCCACGAAAGACCGCAAAAAGGCCGTTACCGTCAATTCCATCAATTTGGTGTTGAAACTTTTGGTATGGCAACACCAGATATTGATGCTGAAGTGATCCTAATGACGGCGCGCTTATGGCAGCAATTTGGTATTCAAGACCATGTAAAGCTTGAGCTCAATTCTTTGGGGTCAAATGAAGCGCGTGCTGAATATCGCGATGCTCTGATTGCATATCTGGAGCAACACAAAGAAGCGCTTGACGAAGACAGTTTGCGCCGTATGTATAGCAACCCACTGCGCGTGTTAGATAGCAAAAACCCAGAGGTGCAAGCTGTACTGGTTGATGCACCTAAGCTTTCTGAACACTTAGATCAGGAATCACGCGAACATTTTGCTAATTTGTGTGAACGTTTAGACGCAGCTGGCGTCGAATACCAAGTTAATGAAAAACTGGTACGAGGCCTAGATTACTACAACCGCACTGTATTTGAGTGGGTGACAACAAGCTTAGGTTCTCAAGGTACAGTATGTGCTGGCGGTCGCTACGATGGCTTGGTTGAGCAGCTTGGCGGCAAAGCAACGCCAGCCGTTGGTTTTGCTATGGGTATCGAGCGTTTAGTGTTGATGCTACAAACGCTGGAATGTGTGGGTGATATTCGTCGCAATGCTGACGTATATGTAGTTGCGATGGGTGACAAAGCGGCTATTCAAGCCCCTGTGGTTGCACAGCAATTACGAGATGATATTGCTGGCCTTCGCGTGATGGTTCATTGTGGCGGTGGCAACTTCAAGAAACAATTTAAACGTGCAGATAAAAGCGATGCTGTTATTGCGCTAGTGCTAGGCGAAGATGAACTCGCTGAAGGCAAAGTGACAGTGAAGTATCTGCGTGAAGAGAAAGAACAAATCACCTTACCACTTGCAGAAGTAAAAACGCTGTTAGCAGAGCTGGTAAGCTAAGAGGTTAGAATGGAAATTTATTCAACAGAAGAACAACAAGCAGAAGCAATAAAACGATTTTTCCGTGAAAATGGTACGACGATTGTGGTCGGTGCCGTGCTTGGTTTAGGTGGTCTGTATGGCTGGAAAGCGTATAACCAAAGCCAGATCGATAGCGCAGAAGCGGCATCGGAAGCATACACTCAGGTTGTTGAAAGTGACGATGTACTAGCAAAAAGCGACGCCTTTGTTGCTGCAAATGCAGATTCTAACTACGCCGTGTTAGCGGCTTTCGTTGCTGCTAAAGAGGCAATTGACAAAGATGATCTTAAGCTAGCTGCCGAGAAGCTAACTTGGGCGGCTGACAATGTTGCCAACGCTGAACTAAAAGCAACGGCTTTATTAAGACTTGCACGTGTACAAGCGTCTCAGTCTCAATACGAACAAGCACTTGCAACACTAGCTAAGCCTATGCCAGAAGCGTTTAAGGCACAGCTTGCTGAGATCCAAGGTGATATTTACCTTGCTCAAGGCGATAAAGATAAAGCACGTAGTGCTTATCAATCGGCATTAGAAGCAGCGGAAGGCAATAGCAACCCTATGCTGCAAATTAAACTGGATGATCTTGCACAAAAGACAACGGTTTAAGGAGTTGCCATGAAGAAGTTAACGATGGCCTCATTGGCTTTATGTGTTGCAGCACTCACCGCTGGTTGTTCTTCTAGTGATGATGAAGAAGAGTTAAAACTCCCTGAGATCAACAATCAATTCGACGCCACTGTTGTTTGGCAAGAAGGGATTGGTGACGGGGTTGAGCACTACTTTTCGCGCTTATCTCCTGTAAGCTACCAGAACACTGTTTTTGCCGCTGCCCGTGAAGGTATAGTGACAGCGTTTGATACTGAAACAGGTAAAGAAAAGTGGCGAGTTGATGTTCGTGAGAATAAGAACTTTTGGCCATGGGAAGACAATGACAGTGCGAAGCTGTCAGGTGGGATCACACAAGCTTATGGCAAACTGTATGTTGGCTCTGAGCACGGACAGGTTTTTGCGCTTGACCGTGAAACCGGCGAAATAGTTTGGCGTAAGTCGGTACCGGGTGAAGCGCTTTCTGCGCCAGCTGCAGGCGATGGTCTTCTTTACGTTAACTTAGGTTCAGGCAAGCTGGTTGCGCTACACCCAGATACAGGTGAAGAACGCTGGCACTATGAGCAAGAAGTCCCTGCGCTGACATTACGTGGTTTAAGCTCTCCGACCAGCGCGAATGGTGGCGTATTGGTTGGCGAAGAAAGTGGTAAGTTAACAGCACTTATCGCTGAAAACGGTTTCACCGCATGGAGCTCAGATGTTGCAATTGCAAAAGGGGCTTCTGAGTTTGAACGTTTGGTGGATGTTGATACTAAACCCGTAGTAAGCGGCGCATATGTGTATTCTATCGCCTATAATGGTAAACTAGTCGCCATTGATGTGCGCAGCGGTAATGTGGTGTGGGATCGTGAGTACAGTAGTTACCGAGACCTCACACTTGATCTTGACGTAATTTATTTGGTTGATAGCGATGGCGTGTTGTACGCACTAGACAAAAACTCAGGTATTGAACGTTGGACACAACCAGCTTTGCGCGGTTGGTATTTAACCGCTCCTACGGTTGCTGGCAACTACGTAGTGGTTGGCGATCAGGAAGGTAACTTACATTGGTTGGATAAGAGCTCTGGTGAGTTAGTATCGCGTACCGAGTTTGATAGTTCAGGCTTTTTTATCGAACCGATTGTGGTCGATGGCAAAGTGTTTGTTTACACGCGTGATGGTGAGCTTAGCGCAGTTCAAATTCCGCAGTAACTTTCTGAATTTTTAGATATTTTATGGGGCTTCGCTTTTGCGAAGCCTTTTGTTGTTTTTAAAAGAGGTAGTCTATGCTTCCTGTGATCGCTCTGGTTGGGCGACCTAATGTGGGTAAATCCACACTGTTTAATCGTTTAACACGTACTCGTGACGCGTTAGTTGCTGACTTTCCGGGTCTGACTCGCGACCGTAAATACGGCCAAGCAAACTATGAAGGCTACGAGTTTATTGTGGTAGACACGGGTGGTATCGATGGCTCTGAAGAAGGCATTGAAACTGAAATGGCCGAGCAATCGCTGCTTGCAATTGAAGAAGCGGATATTGTGCTATTTTTGGTGGATGCACGCGCAGGTATGACGGTTGCTGATCAAGCTATCGCGCAACACCTTCGTAAACAACAGAAAAACTGCTTTGTTGTCGCCAATAAAACGGATGGCATTGATGCTGACTCCAATTGTGCTGAGTTTTATCAGCTAGCGCTCGGTGACGTTCAACAGATCGCCGCCGCGCACGGTCGTGGTGTTACTCAATTATTAGAGTTGACGCTACAACCGATTATCGCTGAGCTTACGGCTCAAGATGAAGAGCTTGAGCATGATGATGAAGATATCGCCGAGCTTTACCTTGAAGGTGAAGAAGCCGAAGACGGCAAAACAGGTTTTGAAGACAAACCTGTTAAACTTGCGATTATCGGGCGTCCAAATGTAGGTAAGTCAACACTAACTAACCGTATTTTAGGTGAAGACCGCGTTATCGTTTACGATATGCCGGGTACGACGCGTGACTCAATTTACATTCCGATGACGCGCAATGATAGAGAGTACGTGTTAATCGACACCGCCGGTGTACGTAAGCGTAAGAAAGTCAGCGATGTCGTAGAGAAATTCTCGGTTATCAAAACACTACAAGCGATTGAAGATGCCAACGTGGTATTGCTCGTTGTAGACGCGCGCGAGGGGATCTCAGATCAAGACTTGAGCCTACTTGGTTTTGCGCTAAATGCGGGTCGCTCGTTGGTTATTGCGGTAAACAAATGGGATGGTCTTGATGATTATGTCAAAGAGCGTATCAAAACTGAGCTAGACAGACGACTGGGCTTTGTTGATTTTGCTCGTCTGCACTTTATCAGCGCATTACATGGTACAGGTGTTGGTCACTTGTTTGAGTCGATTGACGAAGCTTATGAGTCAGCGACTAAGCGAGTAAGTACAGCAATGTTACGTCGTATTATGGATATGGCTCAGGCGGATCACCAGCCACCACTGGTTCGTGGACGCCGTGTGAAGCTTAAGTACGCACACGCAGGTGGTTATAACCCGCCGCGTATTGTTATCCACGGTAATATGGTGCACGAACTGCCAGATAGCTATAAGCGCTATTTGATGAACTACTATCGTAAAGCGCTTAACGTAATGGGTACGCCGATTAAGATTGAATTCCGTGAAGGGGATAACCCTTACGCTGGTCGTTCAAACAAAATGACGCTATCGCAAAAGCGTAAGCTTCGCGCATTCGCAAAAGAAAACCGCAATAAGTCGTAAGGCTTTTTGCGAGAATTTTAGCTCGACACCATTTGGTTAGTGTGTCGAGCTAAACATAAGTTCCACACCTATCCTACCAACTTCTGTTTCCACCACCGACTATATTTAACCCCTGAATGCTCTCACTTTGTTTTACCTTGCCCAACATTTGTGCTTAAGTTATAGATAGTTACATTAGGTTTTATTGATAGTGAGGCTTAGGTGTTTGCCAAAACGGTGATTTATGTAGAAAGTGTTGAGGAAGTGCTGGATTTTTACTATCAAGCATTTGGCTTGAGTACTTTTGATATGACTGATGAAGGGGATTATGGTGAGTTAGACACAGGAGAAGTGAAACTCGCCTTTGCCAGCCACCCGTTAGCCCAATCACAGTTTAGGCAAGACTATATTCGTTGCCATCCTAAACAGCCTGCACTTGGTTTTGAAATTACCATCAGCTGTGAAAATGTGCCCGAATGCTATGATAAAGCGGTCGCCGCTGGAGCTGAGCCATTAAGTCCACCAAACCAAAAGGGTAGAGTGACGCAAGCTTATGTAAGAGCCATTGAAGGGACTTTAGTTGCTTTGGTGTCAAAGCCGGGTGAATAGCGGCACTCGCAAGGGATGAGTGCCACTTTGGTGAGGTGTGCTTTTATTCGATATCGACAAGTAGTCTCGCAAGACCAACAGGCTCGATTTCAACACAAACGTTGTCGTCATTCCAGTTCAGACCAACGAGTGCATTATCTTCTTTTAGGTCGAGTACCCATTCGTCAAGAAAACTCTCAACATCAATACTCATCGGCGAGAATTCACTCCACTCGTCGCGACATTGAGCTTGCGCTTTTTCTTCACTATCCCACAGCAATAACACATCAGTCTCATCAAACTGGTTTGAGTCAACTACAACCATACCGCCGTCATCAGAGCTAAGTGCCCAAACGCTTTCAGTATTTTTTACTTGCTCAATAAATTCACTGACTTCTGAGCCAATTTCTTCTTCATTCATCATAGGTGTTCTCAATTTCGTGGATCAGTTTGCTGGGCGATTGCTTGGCTTTGCCAACGGTCATGAAATGCCATTAGGTTGGTGTAATCGCTCAGGTCGACGAGTTCTCTAAATAGAACCCAATCAATAAGGCAGTATAAACTGATTTGGAGATAATCACAGTGTAAAAACTCTTCTGTCACACACTCTTCATTGAGATAGTGCAGGGTATGGCCTATTCGTTCCCGCTGTAGATTAAAAAATAGTTTATCTTGTTCAATATCAAAACCAGAGCGCTTACTAAGTAGCAGTTCCACCAAAGAATCATTACAGGCATTAATAAGGATCAGCCAATTTTCTTGATCCCAACTGGGAAATGGAAGTTGATGTTTTTCACGGAGATAGCGAACAATCAGATTTGAATCACAAATAAGTTGTGCATCGTCTATTAAAAATGGGATTTTACGGGCAGGATTATGGCGAATAAGTTCGTCATGGCCTGCTTCAGAAAATATATCTATATGCTGGTAGCTCATTGGGAGCTGTTTAGCCGCGGCCCACATTCTAATCCGACGGGCGTATGGACTGGTGTTCGAACCGATAAGTTTCATGCCATCATTCCTTCAACTAAGTATCTTTTCGCTCATTCAGTAAATGTAGCGAGTTGGTATTAAGGAATGATGGCGAAGTGATTAACTTTTCGCAAGCGAATTAATCGCTACGACTGGTTACCTCAAGCAAGTGAAAACCAAACTGCGTTTGCACTGGCCCTTGTACTTGATTGATTGGGGCTGAAAAAACCACTTTATCGAATTCAGGCACCATCATGCCTGGTCCGAACTCACCTAGCGCACCACCATCTTGGCCCGACGGGCAATTGGAGTACTGCTTTGCGATTTCTGCGAAATCTTCCCCTGCTGCAATGCGTTCTTTGAGCTCCATGCATTGCGCTTCACTATCTACTAGGATGTGTCTTGCACTAGCGATTGCCATAATTTCTCCGATGATTATTTATTATTCATACTTTATTCTAATCTAGGTACGTTAAAAAATCAGCTTATCTAGGCAAGAGTTTTTCAATTTCGCTAGTTAGCTCGTCAGACATAGGTTTTGTGCGACTGTTAAAACGCTTAATTGTCTTCCGATCAGCTGACACTAAGTATTTGTAAAAATTCCAATTTGGAGAACTTGTTACTTCATTCAAATGTTGGAAAATGGGGTTGGCATCCGAGCCTCGAACTTCCGATGTCGCAAACATATTGAAGGTTACACCGTAGTTGATAAAGCATACTTTTGCAGTTTCCTTTTCGTCGTCTTCTTCTTGGAAAAAGTCATCAGAGGGAAAGCCAAGAACAACAAGACCTTTATCTTGATATTTTTGATGTAGTTGCTCAAGCCCTTCAAACTGTCCGGTAAATCCACAGTTGCTGGCTGTATTTACAATGAGAAGCGGCTTGTCTTTAAATTCACATAGATTAAGTGAGTCATCAGAACGCAGTTTTCGCAGCTCAACATTGGTAAAATCATCACAGCTGGATGTCTTTGCATACGCGTTACTCGAGATTAGGAAACCAAGCGCTAAGCTCAGAATCGAAAGACTTTTTATCATCAGTGCTTTCCTTTTATTTATGTTATCTCTTATGATACGAAAATATTCGTTACCTTGATCAGCTTTCATGAATATTAGACTCGCTAAACCGCATGACCTTTGCGCCATTGTTGCCATTTACAACGAAACGATACCGAGCCGCCAAGTCACAGCGGATACGGAGCCCGTAAGCGTAGCACAAAAGCAAAGTTGGTTCGCCGCACATACGCAAAATCGCCCAATTTATGTGGTAGAGCAGACGGATGAGGTGGTTGCATGGATAAGCTTTAGCAGCTTTTATGGACGTCCAGCCTACGATGGTACGGCTGAGGTGAGTATCTATCTTGCAAAAGCGGCACAAGGCCAAGGGTTAGGTAGTAAACTCATGGATTTTGCAGAGCAGCAAGCGCCAACTCTGTTTATTACGACGTTACTTGGCTTTATTTTTTCTCATAATCTCCCCAGTATCCGCTTGTTTGAAAAACACGGTTATAAAAAGTGGGGAGAATTACCTAATGTCGCGGTCATGGATGGTAATCACTATAGCTTGACGATTTTGGGCAAATCTCTCGCATAGCTTTATACGCCGTTGGCCTTTGCTGTTTGAATTTTTTTCGCTGCGTGAGTTAGACCGCGGCGTCAAACATATCAAAATAGTGCTATTTTTTAGCGTCTTGTGATTCTTCTACTAAACTGGATCTCAGAATTATCGGTAAAGGATCTGGTTATGACGAATCGAGTGCTGATTATTGACAGCAGCAGTGTGCAAGCGATGCGAGTAAAGGTATTATTTGAGTTACTCGGTGGTGAGGTAGAGCATGTGCATTACCGGAGTCTGGAAGCAAATCTCGATTTTGATAAATTCGATGTTGTTGTTATTGCTCATGGGGTGCCCGCCAGTAAGCTCCAAGCGTTATATCAACTGAGGAATCATGATAAGTTAGTATTGCTGGCACCAAAACCCGATAATGCCGAGCACTTAAAATCTTTCAGTGAAATCAACCGCGCCTTGCCAAATGGCATTGTTATCTACCCCTTCTTTGCCAATAAAGATATTACTGGCTTACTTGAGCGACTACTGGAAATTGGTTCTACTAATACCTTAGTGTTGCCCAAAGTGTTGCTGGTTGACCATCATACGCCTCGCCTAGAGACCTTAGCTAACGGCCTACGCGGAGCACAGCTTGCGGTGACGACCGCGACGACGCTTGATGAAGCGATGCAAGTTGCCGAGCGACACCCTGTTGATCTCCTTATTTGTGACTTTAATCTAGAAAAAGACACTGGCTTAGATGTGTTTAATAAAGTTCGTCAAGTGCACCACAATTGCCGCTGCTTATTGATGACTTCTCGGGTTAATCAAGTGGATATGTTAGAAGCCGTGCGTCAAGGGGTTGAAGACATTCTGATTAAGCCGTTTGATGAGAGCGATTTATTACAAAGCCTACATAAATTATGGCAAACAGAGCTCTTAAGACGCCATAACCAAGAGTTGGTTGAGCGCCTACAGGATACGGTCGATGCCTTAATTGAACGCGATAGTCTGTTGCGTGTGATTTATAAACATACCCCGGATCCGATTATGCTGTTCAACCGTCAAGGCCATATTATTGAAGCAAATGACGCGTGTTGCGAATTGTTTGAACTGACAGAAGAAGAACTACAGCCACTCTCTATTTTTGAGCTATTTGATGAAATATCCGTGTCGCAATTACGCGATTTGATGAAGCATGTTGGTATGTTAAAGCATTTTAACTGTGAGCTGAGTCTGCCAAAAGCGGGTGAGCGCAGCATTCCTTTGATGGGAACGTTTAATGAAATCGATCATCACGGCGATATGGCATTTGCGGTCATTTTTAAAAATGTCTCAAAGCTTAAAGAGCAGCAAGAAGTATTAGAAGAAACCAAAGAGTTGCTAGAGTTTGAAGTGCAAGCTCGAACGGCACAGTTACAAAAAGCCAAAGAAGCGGCGGAAGCGGCCAACCTCTCGAAATCTGAATTTTTAGCCAATATGTCCCATGAATTGCGCACACCAATGCACTCTATATTAAGTTTTGCACGTTTCGGTTTAGATAAGTTAACTGCTCCTGAAGTGCCGGCAGACAAGCTCAAAAAGTATTTATCTCGTATCGAAACCAGTGGTGAGCGTCTATTGGTATTGCTTAACAATCTGCTTGATTTATCAAAGTTAGACGCAGGTCGCTTTCCATTTAATCCAAGCTTTCACAACCTCGTTAATGTGATCCAAAGCGGTATTGAAGATGTATCGGGCACTGCGCTTGAGAAAAAGATAAAAATCCGTTTTGAAAAGCCCGCTCAAGGCGTGATGACCTTTTGCGATCCGGAGCAAATGAATCAAGTGATCAGAAACTTATTGGGTAATGCGCTCAAGTTTAGCCCGGAGGGTAGTGAGGTGAGTGTACTGTTAAGCTGTAAAGATCAAGATATTCATATCAAGATTGCCGATCAAGGGGTTGGTATTCCGGATGACGAATTGGAACAGATCTTTGCCAAGTTTGTGCAAAGCAGTAAAACAGACAGTGGTGCTGGCGGCACGGGTTTAGGTCTTGCTATTTGTAAGGAATTTATTTTACTGCATAAAGGGCAGATTTACGCCGAGAATAACCCTGAGGGCGGAGCATGTATCAATGTGAGCCTGCCGTTAACAGAGCACCTTGAAAGTAATGCGGTGTAATTGTGGTAATTGGAAAGGCGTTGAGTAAGCGTCTATAAATAATGATAGAGCTTGTACTAATACAATCTGATTGGGAGCTGTTGAAGCACTGGTCTTAAGTTACCGTATTTTCCCCACAGTGCCTTTCCCATTGTGAATCGACGAAGGATATTCATTTATGGCTTTACGCAGAATCTTAGCAGTTGACGACGAACCATTTAATCTAGAAATCATTGAAGAGATTTTAGAAGACTTAGACTTTGAGTTAAAAACCGTTGAAAGCGGTCATGAATGTCTAGCTGTAGTCGAAGACTTTGACCCTCAAGTTATTTTACTTGATGTAAGCATGCCAAAAATGAGCGGTTATGAGGTATGTAAGGCGATTAAAGCCAATCCAAACACTCAGCATATTATCGTTATGTTTGTGTCGGCAAGGGGCTCTGTTGAAGAGCGCATGGAAGGCTACTCAATGGGAGCTGAAGATTATATTGTTAAGCCATTTGGCCAAGGTGAACTAAAAGCCAAGCTCACGCACTTGAATCAAATGCTACTAGAAAAAGATATTCTGGCTCAGCAAATTGAAGATGCAACCTCCACAGCATTTAGCGCCATGGCTAATAGCAGTGAAATGGGGCAAATCGTTACCTACATCGAGCAAATCGGTGAAATAGAAACAATCCCACGACTGGCGGAAGCTTTATGTCAATGTTTAAAGGGGCTGGGACTTAATTGTAATGTTGAGGTTCGGCTTGAGGGACAAAAGCATCACTTTGCAACTACGGGAATTTGCTCACCTATCGTCATTGAATTATTTGAGATCTTACACACCAAAGGGCGATTACATGAATTTACTAACCGCATATTGGTTAACTATCCATTTTTGAGTATTTTAATCCTCAATATGCCGGGAGACGATCCTGATAAACACGGTAGATTGCGGGATCATATTTGCTTTATTGCCAGTGTAACGGAGCAACAGTTAATTGCTATTTCCACTAAACGCAAGCTGGTACAGCAACACGAAGATTTGGAAGAAGCGATAAAAATGGTGCAAGGTAAATTTAATAGCATGGTGTCGCTGCTTGATAAAAACCGTCAAGAAAACGAAAAAGTGTTCCGCTCATTACAAGAGCTATTCGAAGAGCGCATTCCTACTATGGGTCTAGACGAAGATCAGGAGATGTTTATCTATCAAAACGTCGATAAAGCGATTCAAAGCTCAGTCGCACGGGAAGAAAGTGTGCGAGAAGTGAAAACCGCTTTCCATGATATTGAAGAAGACTTAAAACTACTCTCGCGACGCTCAGAATAGCAACCCTACTGCCAATACCGCCGTAGGTCGCGCTTTAGCGCGACTTCTTTAGCTTTTATAGCGCAGCTTTTTTATCGTGATTCTCTCAACTTATTTGACCGTAGGTCGTGCTTTAGCGCGACTTTTTTATCGCAACAAATCCGCTAAGCGTCTCGTGGCAAGCCCTTTTCAATAATGCGGATCAACCTTGCTTTCTTGCGTTCATGTTGGTCTGACTTTTGTCTTTGTTGCTCCAACGCCCAGTCGATATGCTCGATAACAAGGGGAGTTGCACTCTGACGCTTTTCCTCAAGTGCTATAACGATAGCTTCATCGTATTGTGCATTGCCAAGGCCTACGGCTAAGTTTCGCAGCCAACGTTCATGTCCAATCCGGCGAATGGGGCTACCTTCGGTGTTTTTCAAAAATGTTGCTTCATCCCAAGCAAATAAGCTCAACAATTGCTGATCTTTAAGTTGAGTTCGCGGCAAAAAGTCGGCTTCTTCCGTTATTTGACCATAGCGATTCCATGGACAAACTAACTGGCAATCATCACAACCATATATCCGATTGCCCATTTTTGCCCTAAATTCCTCTGGAATAGCGCCTTGAAGCTCTATAGTGAGATAAGAAATACAGCGTCTCGCATCGACGACATAAGGTTCTACGATGGCGCCGGTGGGGCATAAAGTTAGGCAGGCGGTACAACGGCCGCAACCTTCTTCTTGGTTTGGTTTATCAATGGGAAGAGGAATATCAACAAACAGCTCACCCAAGAAAAACCAAGAACCTGCCTGCTTATTAATCACTAGACTGTTTTTTCCACGCCAGCCAAGTCCTGCTTTTTCTGCAATTTGTCGCTCTAGTACAGGGGCTGAATCGACAAAAGGACGAAACCCTAACGTGCCGACTTCTTGCTCAATCTTTTGTCCGAGCTGCTTTAGCTTGTTGCGCATTACCTTATGATAGTCTCGACCTAATGCATAACGAGAGATGTAGGCGGTGGTTTTGTTACCAAGCGCTCTGGCAAAGCTGGCATCGGGTGGCAGGTAGTTCATTTTCACCGAAATAATGCGCTGAGTGCCAGGAACCAGCTCAGCGGGGCGGGCACGCTTCATTCCATGCGCCGCCATATACGCCATTTCACCATGATAGCCTGCGTCTAACCAGCGCTGAAGTTGCGCTTCATGATCGCGTAAATCAATGTCGGTTATACCGACTTCTGCAAAGCCAAGTTCTTGGCCCCATTGCTTAATTTGTGCTGCAAGTTCACTATAATTGATATTATCGGTCGTCACTGGAAGAAATAATGGCTAATGAATACACGGACAATTTACCACAATTTGCTTATTCAGCCCAACAAGTGCAGCAATATGAAGCAAAAGCCGCAAAGTTATCAGGCACAAACCTAAGTACCTTAATGCAACGAGCTGGGACTGCTGCATTTCGCTTTATTGAAAACAGCCAGCCAAAATCCAGCCATATCTTAGTTATCACAGGTAAAGGTAATAACGCGGGAGACGGTTTTGTCGTTGCTCAATTATGTCAGCAGGCCGGGTTTTCCGTCACCGTATTTGCGTTATTTGCACCCGAAAGCTTAATGGGCGATGCGCAGCAGGCATTTTCTCAATATCAAGGCGCATTGGTTTTTTCGTTGAACGAGGTAGAGTTAAGTCAGTTTACGGTTGTGGTTGATGGCGTGTTTGGCACCGGTTTTAGAGGTGAGCTGCCTGACCATGTTTGCCTTTGTTTTGACAAAATAAATAAACTGCCGGTGACTAGGTTGGCACTTGATGTACCGAGCGGTATAAATGCCACAACAGGAGAAGTTGCGGCCAGTGCATTTTTAGCTACCAAAACCATCACCTTTATCGCGTTAAAACAGGGCTTACTTAGCGGCTCGGCAAAGCGTTTTGTGGGAACGTTATTGTTAGCCGACTTGGACGTAGGTGAAGCATTCAAAACTCTAGTAACGCCAACATCTAATTACTTAAATCATGAAACGTTAATGGCAGCAAGGCCGCAGCGAGCACTAGATAGCTATAAAAATGCCCATGGTCATGTGTTACTTATTGGCGGTAATCGTGGCATGGCTGGGGCAATTCGATTGGCAGCAGAAGCCGCTCTGCGAGCTGGGGCTGGCCTTGTATCGGTAGCGACTCATCCTGATAATATCGCGAGCGTCTTACAGGGGCGCTTTGAATTAATGGTGCACGGTGTTGGGAGTGCGAATGAGTTATCGTCACTGATGAAAAAAGCCAGTGTGATAGTGCTTGGTCCCGGTCTTGGTCAAGACGCTTGGGCCAAAGCACTTTTTAACTGTGCGATGGTAACTGAATTGCCGATGGTTGTAGATGCTGATGGACTCAATTGTTTAGCGTATGCTCCGAGACGAAAATCAAACTGGGTGTTAACGCCTCACCTTGGTGAAGCGAGACGATTATTAAGTCACTTAGAGGCATCGCTAAATGAAAATGACCGCTTCGCGGTGGCTAAAAAAATTAGCCATGAATATGGCGCCGTTACGGTACTAAAAGGGCCGGGCAGTTTGATATCTGAAGGTGAGCGGATAAATATTAATCGTTCAGGCTGTGCTGGAATGGCGAGTGCTGGGATGGGCGATGTTTTATCTGGTATCATAGGCGGTTTAATTGCCCAAGGGATGGAAGCATTTGCTGCAACAAACCTAGCCGTGTATATTCATGGTTTAGCTGCCGAGCAGGCCGCCCATGATGGCGAAAAAGGTATGTTGGCCGGGGATTTATTCGAACATATTCGAGGTATTTTAGGGTGACGACAGGTCATATGAAATTCGATTTGGCTGATGAGCCAGCAACAGTTGCCATGGGTAATAAAATTGCCAATGTTATTCGTCAAGGTGCGGTACTTTTTTTACACGGTGATTTAGGCGCAGGTAAAACCACGCTCACTCGCGGTATTGTGCAAAGCCTTGGTCATTCAGGTAAGGTAAAAAGTCCAACTTATACCTTAGTTGAACCTTATGAACTGGATGATGTCTCAATATATCATTTTGATTTATATCGATTAGGTTCGCCTGAAGAGCTCGAATACATGGGGATCCGGGATTACTTTGCAAGTAATGCTATCTGTATTGTCGAGTGGCCTGAAAAAGGTGAAGGCTTTATTCCAAACCCAGATATAGACGTCACAATGCAGTATGCTGGTGATGGCCGTCAAATTACACTTGAGGCCAAGTCTAGCCGCGGCGAGGCACTATTAAAACAATTACAAGATTATGCGTAATCAGCCGACTACTAGTTATATTTTCATTTTTATCTGCATGCTCTTAACGAGCATGCATAGCATCGCCCAAAACGCCATCGAAAGTGTGCGTGTTTGGCCCTCTCCAGAAAGCACTCGTATTGTTTTTGATATGAGCGATAAGCCGGATTACAGCTATTTTGTGCTGAAAAATCCACTGCGCTTAGTGATCGACCTTGAAAACACTAAGCAACAAAAAGACTTTCCGAGTATTCCTGACGAACATCGAGTTGTAAACAAAGTGCGTCACAGCAAACCGAAGAATAGCAATTCTGCACGGATTGTTGTGGAGCTAAGTCGCAGCGCTACGCCAAAAATCTTTGCGTTAGCACCTACCGGTCCGTATAAAAACCGACTAGTCGTTGACTTGTATGGTAAGCAGATGAGCGCTTATGACGATACAAAAACTGCCACACCACGAAAAACACTGGCGCAAGACAGAGATATTGTCATCGCCATTGATGCTGGTCATGGCGGTGAAGATCCGGGTTCCATTGGACCTTCAGGGACTTATGAAAAGCTTGTAACCATTCAAATTGCGAAGCGTTTAGCACGTTTAGTAGATAGCCAGCCGGGGATGAGCGCAAAGCTTATTCGTACTGGTGATTATTACCTCAAGTTGAATACGAGAACCGCAAGAGCGCGCGAAAGAAAAGCGGATTTCTTTGTGTCTATTCACGCAGATGCCTTCACCAGCCCTCAACCACGTGGAGCGTCGGTCTGGGTGTTATCACTGCGCAGAGCAAATTCTGAAATAGGTAAATGGCTGGAAGACAAAGAAAAACACTCACAGTTATTAGGTGGGGCTGCCGATTTAATTAAAGATACGGCCAACGAAAAATATTTAGCCAAAGCGCTACTTGATATGTCGATGGAACATTCGATGAAAACTGGGTTTCAGGTCGCAGAAGAAGTCGTCAAAGAGCTGAAAAAAGTGGCAAAAATGCACAAAAGCAGGCCGCAAGCTGCAAACTTTGGGGTACTAAAATCACCAGATATACCTTCTATTCTGGTGGAAACTGGCTTTATTTCAAACCCTCAAGAAGAAAAACTGTTAATGTCTCCGCATTACCAAGAGCGTTTAGCTCGGGCTATTTTTAGTTCGATAAAGGGCTATTATGAAAAAAATCCACCGGATAACTCGCTCTTTGCGCGTATGCAATCCAATAAGCCGGTAACGCATAAAGTAAAAAGTGGCGAGTCATTGAGTGTGCTGGCTAGCCGTTATGGCATTACGGTCAGTGAATTGAAAAAAGCAAATAACCTGAAAAACAATACCTTGTTTATTGGGCAAGTCTTAACTATTCCAAAAGCGTAAATGATGACGATAGAAATACTTCCAGCTCGGTTGGCCAACCAAATCGCTGCCGGTGAGGTGGTGGAGCGTCCAGCATCCGTCGTGAAAGAGCTGGTGGAAAACAGTATTGATGCTGGTGCGACGCGCATTCAAATAGATATTGAGCGCGGAGGACACAAGCTTATTCGGATCCGTGATAACGGTATTGGTATTGTTAAAGACGAGCTGATGTTGGCGCTGTCTCGCCACGCGACAAGTAAACTGAAAAGCTTGGATGATCTGGAGTGTATTGCTTCGCTTGGTTTTCGAGGTGAGGCGCTGGCATCCATCAGTTCTGTATCGCGACTGACACTGAGCTCTAAGCCCCAAGCGCAAGAAACAGCTTGGCAAGCATTCGCCGAAGGGCGAGATATGGCTGTGCAGGTTCAACCTACTGCGCACCCTGACGGCACCACCATTGAAGTCAAAGATCTGTTTTTCAACACGCCAGCGCGCAGGAAATTTTTACGCACCGAAAAAACCGAGTTTAGCCATATCGATGAGCTAGTTAAGCGCATTGCATTGAGTCGTTTTGATGTTGCCATCACGCTCACTCATAACCAAAAGGTGGTTCGCCAATATCGCCCACGCACTATTGAAAAAGGTGTTGAGCGAGTTGCGCAAGTTGGTGGCAAAGCATTCTTACAGCAAGCAAGCTTTATTGACTCAGGGCATGAGGGACTGAGGTTATTTGGTTGGGTGTTACCTGCGGGGGTCAACAACGGCACACAATATACCTACGTAAACGGGCGGATGATGCGAGATAAGCTCATCTTGCATGCGATTCGCCAAGCGTTTGATGAATCAATCGGGCATGAAGAGCTTCCTGGTTTTGTCATATATCTTGAGTTAGACCCGAGACAAGTTGACGTTAATGTCCACCCCGCGAAACACGAAGTTCGCTTTCATCAAGCGCGCTTGGTTCACGACTTTATTGTACAAGCAATAAAGCAGGTCGCGACGGAGCAAATTGATTTACCTTGTGCAAGCGAGACCGAGACTCAAGTACCTGATATCGCATCGCCATTATTTAAGCCTCAAGAACAGGTAGATGAAACCTATCATCAAAGTTACCGTTCAACCTTACAGCCCGAAACGCAACCACAGGCCTATTCGGCTCCAAGTAGCTTCGGCGAGCGCTCTGAAGCATCAAGAGCAGCCTCAGGTGGCGGTCGAAGTAACTATGGCGGTGCAACAGGTGGTGGCAAAAAGCAGGTGAATGTAAACCAGCTCTATCAAGGACTATCACATCAACAGATGCAGCACTTCGATCAAATTGAAGAAGCTGCATTACCGTCAAATGAAGTAAGTAGCATCCCGATATCCGCCAGTAAATCTAGCTGGATGTTGTTGCCGCAAGGCAAAGTCATGCTTGAGCAAGACAATCAGTTGTTGTTTGGTGATTGTAGGCAAGGGCTATTGCCATATTGGCAAATGCAAATTGAGCAAGATGGCACATTGCAAGGTAAAGCGCTGCTGTTACCTGTGCGCATCAAGTTAGATAAAGCCGCACTGGAAGCATTGCAGCAGCGTGAAACTTGGTTGGCAATTTTAGGGTTTGCGATTGAAATTTTTGATGGCCATATTTTAGTTAAAAAGTTGCCAGTGTCGCTCTATAGCATAGATGTTGGTGAAATTTCTAAGCAGAT
The DNA here is from genome assembly GCF_000276645.1 of Pseudoalteromonas sp. NJ631. Taxonomy (NCBI): domain Bacteria; kingdom Pseudomonadati; phylum Pseudomonadota; class Gammaproteobacteria; order Alteromonadales; family Pseudoalteromonadaceae; genus Pseudoalteromonas; species Pseudoalteromonas sp. NJ631. The sequence continues at coordinate 86,684 of NZ_AKXJ01000003.1, read as the reverse complement.
GATGGAACCAAGCTCAGATGCTGAACTCCAAGATTGGTTACAGTGGCTAGAAGTGTCAACACCCAGTAGCTATTTCGATAGCCAGCATTTTGATTTAGTTAAAGAAAAATTACTTTCAAAAGCCCCATGTTTGGCTCGTATTCATAAAAGTGCGGTTACAATTGATGCCCAGAAGTTAGTCAGTTTTTTAAGTTCGCAGTAATTCGTGCCTAAGTAGGTATTAATTACCATGTACTATCAGCTATAATACGAGATTAGTGCAGTTTATTAGTAGGTTAGATGTGAACAAGTTACCTGTCATTACCCTAATGGGACCGACAGCAGCGGGCAAAACCGCATTGGCCATAGAGTTATGCCAAGCGTTAAATACCGAAATCATCAGTGTAGACTCGGCGTTAGTTTACAAAGGGATGGATATCGGTACGGCAAAACCGAGCGCACAAGAGCAAGCACAGGCACCACATCACCTAATTGATATTATTGATCCTGCACAAAGCTATTCGGTTGCTGAGTTTCGTGCTGATGCTATTAAACTAATTGATGATTTTCATCAGCGTGGCAAGGTGCCAATTTTAGTCGGTGGCACGATGATGTACTTTAAAGGCTTGATTGAAGGCCTGTCGCCATTACCAGAGGCTGATGCTGAAATCAGAGCGGTATTGGAGCGCGAAGCCGAACAAAAGGGTTGGCCTGCGCTGCATCAACAGTTAAAAGAGATTGACTCAGAAGCTGCGGCTAAAATCAGCGAAAACGATTCGCAACGCATCAACCGCGCTTTGGAAGTTTATCGCATTAGTGGTAAAACGATGACTCAATTGCAGCAAAGCAAACAGGATGCATTGCCGTATCAGTTTCATCAATTTGCGATTGCGCCAAATGACCGAAAAGTCTTACATGAACGTATAGAGAAAAGATTTAAAATAATGTTGGATGAAGGCTTTAAAAATGAAGTTTTGGCCTTATATCAACGTAAAGATTTACACCCTGATTTGCCTTCTATTCGCTGTGTCGGATATCGGCAAATGTGGGAGTATTTAGCTGGCGAGTGCGATTATAACGAAATGGTTTTCAAAGGCGTCGCAGCGACCAGACAACTGGCGAAGCGGCAATTAACTTGGCTGAGGGGGTGGCAAGATGTGACTTGGCTTGACACCGATAGTCAAGAAAACTTGCAACGTGTTCTAACTTCGCTAAGCTAATAGTAGTTGTTAAATCAGCGTGTTCTGATTAAATCAACGACCTGACATAATAACACCTAAAACGAAGGATAAGAAAATGGCAAAAGGCCAATCTTTACAAGACCCATTTTTGAATGTCTTGCGTCGTGAGCGCATTCCTGTCTCAATTTTTTTAGTGAATGGCATTAAATTACAGGGCAAAATCCAGTCATTTGACCAATTTGTGATTTTGCTTGAAAACACAGTAAACCAAATGGTTTACAAACACGCCATCTCCACTGTGGTTCCAGCTCGTGCGGTTAACTTCCAAAATGCAACCGGAAGTGAAGCGGGCGACCAAGGTGAAGAAGGTAATTATTAATTCTTATTAGTAGGAGCTTAATGCTTGTTTGACCGTTATGAAGCCGGCGAACAGGCAGTCTTGGTTCATATAGAATTTCCTCACGAAGGAGATCGCGAAGATCTACGTGAATTGGAAATGCTAGTTTCTTCTGCTGGTGTTAGTAGTGTGGCGGTTGTGCAAGGCAGCCGTCAAGCACCACATGCAAAGTTGTTTGTCGGAACGGGTAAAGCTGAAGAAATTGCCGAGATTGTCAACATCCACAACGCAGATGTCATCATATTTAACCACCAACTCAGTCCCTCACAAGAGCGCAATTTAGAACGCGTTTGTAAGTGCAGAGTGTTAGATAGGACAACGCTGATCTTAGATATTTTCGCGCAAAGAGCCCGTACCCACGAAGGTAAATTGCAGGTTGAGCTTGCTCAGCTAAGGCATATCTCTACGCGCTTAATTCGAGGATGGACGCACTTAGAAAGGCAAAAAGGGGGGATCGGCTTACGTGGTCCTGGTGAAACCCAATTAGAAACCGATAGACGGTTACTAAGAGAGCGAATTAAGAGTATTCGTAAACGATTGGACAAAGTTGCCGTTGTGCGTGAGCAAGGGCGTCGAGCGCGTAGTCGTAACGAGATCCCAACCGTTTCTCTAGTAGGATACACCAATGCGGGTAAATCGACGCTGTTTAACAAAATTACGGATGCGGATGTATATGCTGCGGACCAATTGTTCGCAACGCTTGATCCTACGTTAAGAAAGATCGAAATCGATGATGTTGGCCCCGTTATCTTAGCTGATACAGTAGGTTTTATTCGTCATTTACCTCATGACTTGGTAGCAGCATTTAAGGCGACTTTAACAGAGACTCGTGAGGCAGATTTACAGCTTCATGTCATTGATGTTGCAGATCCGAGAAGAAAAGAAAACATAGAACAGGTACAATTGGTTCTAGAGGAAATTGAAGCCAATGACATTCCTCAACTTTTAGTCTACAACAAAATTGATCTAATGGACGAAGTTGCGCCTAGAATAGATAGGGACGATGAAGGAAAACCGATCAGAGTGTGGTTAAGTGCCCACTCTGGAGAAGGGATTCCGTTGTTATTCGACGCCGTTAAAGAGTTGTTGGCAAAAACCGTTTTCACAGCTGAGCTTGCTGTCCCTCCAGCGCTTGGGCGTTTACGAGGTGCGTTATTTGAGCTCAATGCCGTGGATGAAAAAGGCTACGACGAGCAAGGCAATTGGCTTGTTTCGGTAAGAATGCCAAAAATCGAATGGGAAAAGCTCAATAAGGAATTCGGGCGAAATCTCAATGATTTGGTCGTTGGTAGTTAAAAATCGTCAATTTCGAGCGTATTTTTATATGAGAGTCGCTCGAATTTTGTTAGATTTAACCTAATTCATTTAAATAACAATGGAGTATAGCTATGGCCTGGAACGAACCGGGTAATAATGGCAATGATAACGATCCGTGGAAAAACCGCGGGGGGCGGGATCAAGGCCCACCTGATCTAGATGAAGTATTCCGTAAATTTGGTAATAAATTCGGCGGTATTTTCGGCGGTAAGCCGGGGAAAGGTGGTAATGGCGGATTAGGCGGTGCTGGTTTCGTCTTTATACTTATTATCGCAGCCATCGTATGGGCACTAAGTGGTATTTACACGGTAAAAGAAGCTGAGCGCGGCATCGTGCTGCAATTTGGTAAATTTGACCGTATTGCTGAGCCGGGTTTGCGTTGGAAAGCCACGTTTATCGAGCGTGTTATTCCTGTAGATATTGAAGCGGTACGTTCATTGTCGGCGTCAGGCTTTATGCTTACGGAAGACGAAAACGTAGTAAGCGTTGAGTTTGAAGTGCAATATCGTGTTGTTGATCCAACGCTTTATCGTTTCAGTGTGACCGATGCTGACCACAGCTTACAACAAGCGCTAGACAGTGCTCTGCGTTACGTTGTGGGTCATTCTCGCATGGATCAAGTGTTAACTACGGGTCGTGAAGTGGTTCGTCAGCGCACTTGGGAAGAGCTAAACAGTATTATCGAACCATATAACCTTGGTTTGATTGTTACTGACGTTAACTTTAAAGATTCTCGTCCGCCTGCAGAAGTAAAAGACGCATTTGATGATGCGATTGCTGCACAAGAAGACGAAGAGCGTTTCATTCGTGAAGCAGAAGCTTATGCAAGGGAAATTGAACCGCGTGCGCGTGGTCAAGTGACTCGTATGACGCAAGAAGCAGAAGCTTATCGCGAACGTATTATCCTTGAATCTCGAGGTGAAGTAGAGCGCTTTGAAAAGCTACTTCCTGAGTACCAAGCAGCAAAAGAAGTAACGCGTAAACGTTTATATATTGATGCAATGGAGCAGATTTTGGGCCGTAGCTCAAAAGTATTGGTTGATGTTGAAGGTGGTAATAACATGTTGTATCTACCACTTGATAAGATTATGCAATCCCATAACAACGCTTCGTCACCAGTACGTTTACCAAATCAGAGCGATATAGAGCAGCTTCGTAGAACGATTGAAGGTACTCAGCAGCAAAATAGTTCTGTCAATTCAGGCGGCGATAGATTTAATCGCGACAGATTTGGTAACGGGAGATAATCAATATGAAGAATTTTAGTCTACTTCTATTAGTCACTGCCGTGATCATGTCTTTCTCTGGTATCTTTGTAGTAAACGAAGGTCAAAGAGCGATCGTACTGCTATTTAGCAAGGTACAAAAAGATGAGAATGGTGATGCGTTGGTATATGAACCAGGCCTTCATCTGAAAGTACCTTTCTTTAGCCAAGTACGTAAATTAGATGCACGTATCCAAACCCTTGATGGTCAACCTGATCGCTTTGTAACCAGCGAGAAGAAAGACTTGATCGTGGATTCTTACGTGAAGTGGCGTGTGAATGATTTTAGCGCTTATTACCTACGTGCGCGTGGTGACAAACAGTATGCCGAAACGCTACTTAAGCAAAAGGTTAACAACGGTCTAAGAACAAACTTCGGCTCGCGTACTATTAAAGAGATAGTATCGGGTGAACGTAGCGAGCTAATGGAAGAAGCGTTAGTTCAGGCGTCGGAAAGCGCGAGTGAGCTTGGGATTGAAGTGCTGGATGTCCGTGTTAAGCAGATTAACTTGCCTAACGAAGTAAGCAGCTCAATCTACCAGCGTATGCGTGCTGAGCGTCAGGCTGTGGCAAAAGAGCACCGTTCAGAAGGTCAAGAGAAGGCGGAGACCATCCGTGCTGATGTTGATCGTCGAGTGACAGTCATGCTTGCAGATGCCGAGCGTAATGCTCGCGCGGTTCGCGGTCAAGGTGATGCAACGGCGGCAAACATTTACGCTAAAGCATATAATAAAGACCCTGAGTTTTTCGGGTTTGTTCGTTCGCTTGAAGCATATAAAAATACCTTTAAAGATAAGAATGACGTTATGGTGTTATCACCGGACAGCAAGTTCTTTGATTATATGAAGGATGCAAAAGCACAATAAGATGATGCTTTTGAGATAATTGTAAAACCCCGCCAGCCAGCGGGGTTTTTTATTGGCGCGATATGGTCACAACGTTAGACGATGAAATCCCACGAGTAGCCGCGATCTTTCATGCCGCAAAAAACACACCGTAGCAACGCCTTTATGTCGCTAAGAAACATACGGTAGCAGCGCCTTTATGGCGCGAAAAAACACACCGTAGCAGCAAACTTTATGTCGCGAAAAGACATGTCGTAGCAGCGACTTTATGTCGCGAAAAAACACACCGTAGCAGCGACTTTATGTCGCGAAAAAGCACATCGTAGCAGCGGACTTTATGTCGCCAAGAAACACACCGTAGCAGCGACTTTAGGTCGCGAAGAAACACACCGTAGCAGCGACTTTAGGTCGCGAAGAAACACACCGTAGCAGCGACTTTAGGTCGCGAAGAAACACACCGTAGTAGCGCCTTTATGTCGCGAAGAAACACACCGTAGCAGCGACTTTAGGTCGCGAAGAAACACACCGTAGTAGCGCCTTTATGTCGCGAAGAAACACACCGTAGCAGCGACTTTAGGTCGCGAAGAAACACACCGTAGTAGCGCCTTTATGTCGCGAAGAAACACACCGTAGCAGCGACTTTAGGTCGCGAAGAAACACACCGTAGTAGCGCCTTTATGTCGCGAAGAAACACACCGTAGCAGCGACTTTAGGTCGCGAAGAAACACACCGTAGTAGCGCCTTTATGTCGCGAAGAAACACACCGTAGCAGCGACTTTAGGTCGCGAAGAAACACACCGTAGTAGCGCCTTTATGTCGCGAAGAAACACACCGTAGCAGCGACTTTAGGTCGCGAAGAAACACACCGTAGTAGCGCCTTTATGTCGCGAAGAAACACACCGTAGCAGCGACTTTAGGTCGCGAAGAAACACACCGTAGTAGCGCCTTTATGTCGCGAAGAAACACACCGTAGCAGCGACTTTATGTCGCGAAGAAACACACCGTAGCAGCGACTTTATGTCGCGAAGAAACACACCGTAGCAGCGGACTTTATGTCGCGAAGAAACACACCGTAGCAGCGACTTTATGTCGCGACCAACAATAAAAAAGCGGCCAATAGGCCGCAGTTAGGAAGTGAATTGGTACTAGCCTATTAAAATAACAAACCCTTAAAACACGTACTTCACTGAAAGTTGTAGTCTGTCTAAATCACCTTCAAAGCCACTTTCTGTTTCCCGAGTACCCATCTTATATTCAGCACCAAAGGTAAGTTTTTTCACAGGAGAATAAAGTAGGTTTGCGCTGTAACTCATACTTGATTTTGTCGGATCGCCAGTTACTGCCAGCAAATCGCTTTCGTTATCAGCATTAAAGAAAGAGTATAAGAATGTTGAGCGGAACTGTTCATTCCAGCTATGTTGATAAGCAATAAAGCCCGACGTCGAGTCAATTGCATGTAATGAGTTACCGTCGTATACCGCACCATTAGCAACGTTCAGTCCTACATAACGACCAAGCCCTTGACCTTGGGTCAGCATAAACTTCAAGTTATTGTTGCCAAAATTAACACGACCAGATGCACTTATCCCAAATGAGCTTTCAGACTCATCAGCTCCACCGACTTTATAGGTAATTTGGCGTGCAAGTGCTGCTACCGCTATATGACCCCAATCTGCATTGTGTGTGTAACGTGCTGTGAAATCAGGCATGCTAGCGTCATCAGTGACGACACGGCCACTATCTGCAGTGGTCACTGTGCTCTCTGGGTTTTCAATAGAGAAAGACCAGTTTCCCGTGGTGTATTTAGCCATGGCTTGGCGTACGAAAACGGTGCCTTCAGCTGGGCCGACGAAATCTAAAGTCTCTGGTAGCGCACTAACATTTTGGAAGTTTGACCAAGCCTGACCGAACAAGAAGCCCTTGTAGCTCACAAAGGCTTGGCGAATACGAGGTGAGTAGGAGTTACTAACACGCTCATTGCCTCCAGATGTAGAAATAAAGTCTAGCTCGATTTTAGTTTTGATACTGCTGCCATCATCGAGCTTAGTATCGGTCCCGAAGCTAAAGCGAGATTGGCGAGCGTGCATATCAAATACAGCATCGCTATCTGAGTTAACCCCGACCGGGGTCGTACCAGGAACGTAAAAGTCTCGGCCGATATTTTGCGCCCCCAGCGCGCCGTCAGAAAAATCACTCCAAATGGCATCAAGCTTGATATAACCACCATAGTTAACTTTAGTATCGCCAATCTCAGCCGCAGTGGCAGGGAGAGTGCAGAGACTACTGATAGCAACTGCGAGCAGTTTTTTATTAATGTTATTCGTTGTCATAATCCAGTTCCTCAATAGCTGTGCTTTGCAGTTGGCAGCAGCTGACATTCATTTTAATCATCACTAACTGTTGTTTAAGGTTGGTTTTTACTCAATTACCTATTGGTCTATTAGACTAAGGTGGCATACGGTAAATGAGTGGAGGATAAGGCGATCATAACGTTTGTGTTAAAATGGGTACAATCGGTAAGTGGTATGAAACTTTTACATTTGCAGCTGCTCTACAACTAAGGTCTAATACTTAAACACCCAAGGCTGGGTGATCCTTAGGAAAAGCGTGTCTAGCAGACCTAGACCTCTAAATATAATGGAGATGACTATGTCACAGAGCATTTATCCAGTTCCTGAAAAAATCAAGAACGCAGCATTAATCAACGACGAGCAATATCAAGAACTATATCAAAAGTCGGTTGATGACCCCGCAGAGTTTTGGAAAGAGCACGGTCAACGTTTAGATTGGTTCAAACCTTACAGTAAAGTTAAAAATACCTCATTTGATAAAGGCCATATCAATATTAAATGGTATGAAGACGGCGTACTAAATGCCTCTTATAACTGTATCGATAGACACCTCGAAAAGCGAGCTGATAAAGTTGCGTTGATTTGGGAAGGTGATAACCCAGAACAAACAGAAAATATTACCTACCAACAGCTACATGATGAAGTCGCAAAGCTTGCCAATGGTCTTAAGAGTTTGGGCGTTGCAAAGGGTGACCGCGTCGCTATCTACATGCCGATGACTCCACAGGCGATTTATGCCATGCAGGCCTGTGCAAGAATTGGTGCTATCCATTCAGTTGTGTTTGGTGGCTTTTCACCTTCAGCGATTGCAGACCGTATCAAAGATTCTGGCGCCAAAGTTGTCATCACCTCAGATGAAGGTCGTCGCGGTGGTAATTGTGTGCCGCTTAAGGCAAATGTTGATGAAGCGGTAGCGCAAGCTGGCGTCACCACTATCGAGCATGTGGTTGTACACCAATTAACAGGAGGCGATGTTGAATGGAATGCTCACGATGTCTGGTGGCATGAATTAGTTGCTGATAAACCTGCCGAATGTGAACCTGAAATGATGAATGCGGAAGATCCGCTCTTTATTCTTTATACTTCGGGCTCTACCGGTCAGCCGAAAGGCGTAGTGCATACTACGGGTGGATACCTAGTGTATGCATCAATGACCCATGAGTATGTATTCGACCTTCAAGAAGATGATATTTACTGGTGTAGTGCGGATGTGGGTTGGATCACGGGTCACAGTTATATTGCTTATGGTCCACTTGTAAATGGTTGTACTCAAGTTGTATTCGAAGGTGTGCCAACTTATCCAACGTCTGGGCGTATGGGTGAAATCGTTGATAAACATGGTGTTACTATCCTTTATACTGCGCCTACCGCGATCCGTGCTTTGATGGCGAAAGGTGACGAGCCGACAGCAAGTTCTAAGCGTGATAGTTTACGTATTTTGGGTTCGGTGGGTGAGCCAATTAATCCAGAGGCTTGGTCTTGGTATTATGAGCAAATTGGTAATAGCGATTGTCCTATCGTAGATACTTGGTGGCAAACCGAAACGGGCGGCATCATGATCACGCCACTACCTGGCGCTACCGCACTTAAGCCGGGTTCTGCGACCCGTCCATTCTTTGGTATTGCTCCTGCACTATTTGACGCGGAAGGTAATACGCTGACAGGCGCAACCGAAGGTAATCTGGTGATTTTGGATAGCTGGCCTTCACAAGCCCGTACGGTTTATGGCGACCATGAGCGTTTTGAACAAACGTACTTCTCGGCTTATCCTGGCGTTTATTTTACGGGCGATGGTTGTCGCCGTGATGAAGACGGTTACTACTGGATCACAGGTCGTGTGGATGATGTACTTAACGTTTCAGGTCACCGCCTCGGTACTGCTGAAATTGAAAGTGCGCTAGTCGCTCACGAAGCGGTTGCTGAAGCTGCTGTGGTAGGCTATCCACACGACATTAAAGGCCAAGGGATCTATGTCTATATCACGCCAAATGAAGGGGTAACGGTATCTGACGAGTTAACTAAAGAGGTGAGAAATTGGGTGCGTAAAGAGCTAAGCCCAATTGCAACCCCTGACATGATCCAATGGTCTCCAGGTTTACCTAAAACCCGCTCTGGTAAAATCATGCGCCGTATTTTGCGTAAGATTGCAGCCAACGAGTATCAACAGTTAGGTGATACTTCTACACTTGCCGATCCAAGTGTGGTTGATGAATTAATCGAGAATAGATTGAATCGTTAACTGAATAACTTGAATTGCGACCTAATATAAACATACTATAACGGCTGTTATCTTTACGATAACAGCCGATTTTTTAGGAGCATAGCATGTATCAGTTTTTAATCGCGGATGATCATCCTCTATTTCGAGAGGCGCTTAAGGGGGCTCTAAAAGCGCAGTTTGAAGGACTAGAGGTATTCGAATCTGAAAACTTTGACACTACGCTCTCGGTCTTACAACAACAAGAAGAACTAGACCTACTCCTGCTCGATTTACATATGCCGGGCAATGGTGATTTATATGGACTAATTCGGATCCGTGAGGATCACCCAAGTCTTCCAGTTGTTGTGGTTTCGGGAAGCGAAGACCTCTCTATCATTTCTAAAGTGATGGGGTACGGCGCGATGGGTTTTATCCCAAAAGCGGCGTCAGTAGAACAAATTACCGAAGCCATAGAGCAAGTGCTCGAAGGTGACTCGTGGTTGCCTGAAGGCATGAAAGACAAAGTGGCTGAACTCGAAGGGGAAGACAAAGAGCTTGCCCAACAAGTGGCCTCGCTCACGCCACAGCAATATAAAGTGCTGCAATATTTACACGAAGGCTTGCTGAATAAGCAAATTGCCTATGAGCTAAATATTTCAGAGGCAACGGTGAAAGCACATATCACCGCTATCTTCAGAAAGTTGGGTGTCTATAACCGCACTCAAGCCGTATTGATTGCTTCAAAACTACAACTAGAACCTATCGAAGCGAATGACTAATTTCGCATCATTGCTTGCAAGGTGCTTACCTTGCAAGCAGCACTGCTTTAGCTCAATTCTTTAAACGCCTGACTTAGACCCTCTATTGTTAGCGGATACATGCGGTTTTGCATCAATTGATTTATTAGCTCTATTGAATGGTAATAAGACCAATAGCTTTGCGGCTGAGGATTAAGCCAAGCCACCTTACTGAAGTGATTGGTTAAACGATTCAGCCAAGTGGCGCCTGCTTCTTGATTCCAATGCTCTACGCTACCGCCGGGATAGGTGATTTCATAGGGGCCCATTGTCGCGTCACCAACAAATATTAGCCGATAGTCTGAGCCGTAACGGTTAATTAGCTGATAAGTATCAAGTAATTCGCTGTCACGACGGTCATTATCGTGCCAAACATGTTCGTACACACAATTATGAAAGTAAAAAAACTCAAGGTGCTTAAATTCACTGTGTGCGGCACTGAATAGTTGCTCACAAAGCTGGATATGGTCATCCATAGAGCCGCCAATATCGAACAGCATCAATACCTTCACAGAGTTATGTCGCTCAGGAGCCATTTTCACATCCAACATGCCGCCTTGTCTTGCGGTTGCGCGAATAGTTTCATTAAGGTCGAGCTGATCACTTGCTCCGCTGCGCGCAAATTTACGCAATTGCTTGAGTGCAAGCTTTATATTGCGGCTGCTGATGTCGGTATTACTGTCAAGATTGCGATACTGCCGTTTATCCCAGACCTTTACTGCTCGGCGATGACGGTTTCCATCTTGGCCAATGCGGATCCCTTCAGGATTATAGCCGTAAGCGCCAAAAGGCGAAGTGCCACCTGTACCAACCCATTTATTACCGCCTGCGTGACGTTTTTGTTGCTCAGCCAAGCGTGCTTTTAACGTTTCAAGGAGCTTATCGAGTCCACCCATGGCGTTCAGTTTGGCTTTTTCTTCTTCAGACAGTGATTTCTCAAACTCTTTACGCAACCAATCCTCTGGCAATTGCTGCTGTTGAAGTTGTGAGAAGAGGTCTATTGACTCTATTCCCTCAAAGTAATCAGCAAACGCACGGTCGAATTTATCAAACAAGGTCTCATCTTTCACGAAGATGGTTTTTGCCAAAAAGTAAAAGCTGTCTAGATCGGCAAAGCAAACTTCTTTATCCAGCGCCTCTAAACAGTCTAGTAATTCGCGCAGGCTCGCGTTGATACCGTAACGTCTAAGCGTGAGTACAAAATCGATGAGCATGATCAGCGGCGGCTCATAAAGGCGAGCTTCTCAACCAAAGAAACATCTTGCTCGTTTTTAAGTAGCGCACCAAATAACGGCATTAGGCCACCTTGGTTAGATTTGTCATGCAACGCGTCAGGGGAAATATCTTCAGCTAATAGTAGTTTTAACCAGTCGAGTAGCTCACTCGTACTTGGCTTTTTCTTTAGGTTTGGTGTGTCGCGTAATTGGAAAAAGCTTTCGAGTGCTCGTTGTACTAAATTTGCTTTAATATGTGGAAAATGCACGTCTACAATTTGCTGCATCTCTTCTTTGCTCGGAAAGTCGATGTAGTGGAAAAAGCAGCGGCGTAAAAAGGCATCTGGTAGCTCTTTTTCATTGTTTGAAGTGATAATTACAATTGGGCGAACTTTGGCTTTTACTTGCTCGTTAGTCTCGTAGACATGAAACTCCATTTTATCGAGCTCTAACAGCAGATCATTGGGAAACTCAATATCGGCTTTGTCGATTTCGTCAATCAACAGAACGGGACGTTTTGTGGCGGTAAACGCCTGCCACAGCTTACCTTTGATGATGTAATTACCAACGTCATTAACGCGAGGATCGCCAAGTTGACTGTCGCGTAAACGCGAGACCGCATCGTATTCGTACAGGCCTTGCTGAGCTTTGGTTGTTGACTTTATATGCCATTGGATTAGTTCGGTATCTAAACTTTTTGCCAGTTCTTCGGCGAGTAAGGTCTTGCCTGTGCCTGGCTCACCTTTAATGAGGAGGGGTTTTTCTAAAACGATGGCCGCATTCACGGCCTGTTGTAGAGCAGAGGTAGCAATATATTGATCAGTACCTTTAAACATAATTCAACTTCTTGTGGTCAGATGAGATAGGGTCATCTTGCCACAATCAGCTTTTCGCTGCCAACCCCGCTTCGGTTTCGATTAAGGTGAAGCGAGGCACCGCTTCGCCTTCGACCATAACGTCTTCTAAAAACATTTCAAGTGGTCGAACCCAAAAACTCATATCTCCATATAGGGTTTGATAAACCACTTGCTTCTCTTGCGTTTCACTGTGCGTTGCCAAGGCGTGCACTCGATATAATTTTCCTTTGTAGTGGCGGTAAATTCCAGGTGTGATATCCACTAATTCAAGCTCCAAAAAATAAAAGCCGTACGTGACGGACTGAAATGTTATAATCCGTGCCATTAAGACTGAAGGTGTTTAAAGATGAATTATATTGCGCTGGACGATTATAAGAAAGCTTGGGTTTTCAAACATAAAGATCTTCCAATCGAAGAATCCGACCTGGCATTGATAAAACCAATGTCAGCGGCGCGCGCTGCGGTGCTTTGGAGCACTATGGTAAGCAACGAAAAAGATCACCCTGATTTCTTTGATAAAACAGATTGGGTTGGTAAAGCGGACTCATGGCAAGAAACCCTCAATTGGGAGCAGCCGTGGGAAGCAGGAGAAACATTTCCTGAAACTATCGAGCAATTTCTTGATTGGCAAGCCAATACCACCGTGTATTTTTGTCTCTCTCGAGATGATGTGATCGAGACCCGCTTTGACGTGTTTAAGCGATGTTGGCAGAACTTTATGTTTTTGACTGACGGTAGTTTCTTAATAGGAAAAAAACGCAGTTCGGTAGTACAATTTATGGCTGAGGGGCAAGCAAAACTAGGAACCAAGCCGTAAGCAAGTACAACAGAGCAGTTTGCTTTGATTTGAAACATGGCTAGTGTATAAAGGATGTACACCAGTCTACTAAAGTAGATTGCATTGACGGGAGGCGTTTTGGAGCAGCAGCAAAATACAATCTGGTATGACAAAGCATCTCGCCTTGTATTTGCCGAGCTTGTAAATGTATTTTATGCCAGAGAGTTGCCGAAACTTGCTGAGCTCTCCGATCATACTCGCCTTCAGCGTTTGTTAAACAGCCTGCCGTATTATGTTGAGCGCGCGGCCACACATATTATTCATGGTGACGTCCCGCTTGAGCTAGATAGTTTCAATGGATGTTGGTTAGCAAAGCAAAAATCACAGCCTAAATGTGATGACGCTGCCAACGCAGCATTTTTTACCACTAAGGTGAAAGTGGGGCTGGTGGTTCCTATGCTATATGCAGACTCGACGGGGACAAACGTTAGGCTCGACAGTGTCGACCAAGTGAATGAGGCTGACAAACTGCACTGCAACCAATTTGGCTGGTTTAGTGTTAGTGGCAATAGCTTACAAGCAAGTGATGAAGCGTGTGTACAACTGTTAAAACCAACGAAAGCGTTAATGACAGCGGCTTGTTGTGGCCATACTTGGTATTTTGGCAAAGCGGCAATACCACGAAGGCTGACGCTAAGAGAAATGTTACTTGCCAGCGCGATTAATTGGCCACAAGTACAAAAAACAAAAATGAGTCAGTGATCCTAATCGACTCAAAAAACAGAAGTTTGGATTAAGCAATGCGATTTTTTCAGTTAGCGCTGTTGGTTTTAGCGCTATTTATTCAGTACAGACTTTGGTTCGGCCACAACGGCGTGGAGGACTACACTCGGATAAAATCCGTGGTTAAATCGCACCAAGAAACCAATGCCAACCTCAGTAAACGAAATAAATTATTAAAAGCGGATATCGAAGATTTAAAACTCGGCCTTGAAGGGGTTGAGGAGCGAGCTCGTCATGAACTCGGCATGATTAAACCCGGCGAAACTTTTATCCGTGTATTACCGAAAGTACCTCATGAAAAGAAACGATAAACTTGCAGTCGTCATCCCCGCAGCTGGGGTTGGCAGTCGTATGCAGGCGCAGATGCCTAAACAGTATATTCCACTATTAGGTAAACCGATTTTAGTACACACACTGGAAAAACTAGCTGGACTTGAATGCGTCGATCAATTTATGGTCGCCGTTTCCAAAGATGATGGATATTTTTCATCAGCGTTACTACCTGATAGCCGTTTTAGTTATTGTGAAGGTGGACAAGAACGTGCCGACTCCGTTTTACTAGCGCTAAAAGCGTTAGCACCAAGTCGCCCTGACTGGGTGTTAGTTCATGATGCAGCTCGACCTTTAGTAGCGCTGGATGATATTCATCAGCTGATTTCACAATGTATAAATCAACAGCAAGGTGGCATACTGGCTGCCAAGGTTAAAGATACCATCAAACGTGGTGCGGAGTTGGTACAGGAGACCGTACCTAGAGCGTCGTTATGGCAGGCTTTTACGCCTCAAATGTTTAGGTATGAAGAGTTATTGGCTGCGCTGGAGCTTGGGCTTTCTCAAGGTGCACATATCACAGATGAAGCATCTGCGATGGAATTACAAAATCGGCCAGTCCAACTCATTGCCGCGCGTACGGATAACATTAAGATCACGACGCCGGAGGATTTACCTCTGGCGGAGTTTATAATTCAACAACAAGGTAAACAGCATGATTAGAATTGGCCACGGATTTGATGTTCATAAATTTGGTGGAGCTGGCCCATTGACAATTTGTGGGGAAAAAATCCCTTACGAACAGGGCTTTATTGCTCACTCCGATGGTGATGTGGCAATTCATGCATTGTGTGATGCCTTGTTGGGGGCACTTGCGCTGGGAGATATTGGTAAGCACTTTCCTGATACTGCGAGTGAATTTGAAAATATCGACAGCCGCATTTTATTACGCCGCGTGATGGAACAAGTAAAAGCGCTTGGCTATCAAATAGGCAATATCGACGTCACAATTGTCGCACAAGCACCAAAAATGCGACCACATATTGATGCGATGCGCACTAACCTTGCTGCGGACTGTGAAGCGCAGCTAGGCGAGGTTAATGTTAAAGCAACCACCACCGAAAAACTGGGTTTTGAGGGACGTAAAGAAGGGATCTCAAGTCATGCTGTGGTGCTATTGGTAAAAGCATGAAGACACTCAATTATCTTTATGGTAAACCGTTATCTGACGGCGATTATAAGTCACAACCAGAAGACTTTAGAGTCGAAGAAATTTTAGATATTCCTTTTACTGGCGAAGGTGAGCATGTTTGCTTGCAGATCATTAAAAAGGGAGAAAACACTGCATTTGTCGCTAAAAAGCTTGCAGAGTTTGCCCAAATTTCACCGCGAGATGTTAGCTATGCAGGAATTAAAGACAGACACGGCGTATGTACGCAGTGGTTTAGCGTGCCGGTGCCAATTAAAAAGTCGGTAGACTTTAGTGCATTAAATAGTGACTCTATTTTTGTGGTGCAACAAATACGGCACAATCGAAAGTTAAAAACAGGTTGTCATAAGGGCAATCGTTTTGCCATTACCCTCAGAAACGTGACTGCTCCACTTGATATTCTGTCGCGTATTAATGCCGTACGCCAAGGGGTTCCTAATTATTTTGGAGAACAACGTTTTGGTCATGATGGCCACAACTTAGCCATGGCAGATAGGTTATTTGACGGTGAAAAGATCCGCGATAAAAAGCTTAGAGGGCTAGTGCTTTCAGCCGCTCGCTCTCATCTGTTCAACGAAGTTGTCAGTCGCCGTGTGGCAGAGCATGGCTTGGCAACGACTTGGCACCGTGAAATCTTTTTACTGAGCGGTAGTAACGCCTTTTTTGATTCAGAGATTGATTGCGAACTCATTGAGCGGTTACTGAATGGTGACATTTTGCTTTCGGCGCCATTGGTTGGCAAGGGTGAAAAGGGCTTATTGCCGCAAGAGCGTGAATGGTTGGCACCTTTCGCTAAATGGCACGAAGGATTAGCTGAGTTTGGGATGAAAAATGAGCGCAGAGCGCTTAGATTAATACCTGAAGCGCTTAAGGTGAGTATGGCTGACGATAGCACGCTAACTCTAGAGTTCAGTTTACCAAAAGGAACTTTTGCCACGGCGCTGCTCAGAGAGCTTGTTAATCATAAAGATGCCAGTAAAAAGTTTAATAAACACGAAGAGTCGATACAGCAGTGAGATACTCATTGTCTAACAAGAAAAAGAGGTGAAATATGAAGATCCTATTGAGTAATGACGATGGTGTTCACGCCAAGGGCATTGCTATCTTGTATCAAGCGTTATCACAAATCGCGGATGTAACTGTCATTGGTCCAGATAGAAACTGTAGTGGTGCAAGTAACTCGTTAACCTTATTAAACCCACTCAGAGCGACTACGCTAGATAATGGTTTTATCTCCGTAAATGGCACGCCAACCGACTGCGTTCACCTTGGAGTGAACAAACTGATGGATGAATTGCCGGATTTAGTCGTTGCAGGGATCAATAATGGCGCTAATCTTGGCGATGATACGTTGTACTCTGGTACTGTTGCGGCGGCTACTGAAGGTCGACATGTGGGTTTACCTGCGATTGCCGTTTCTCTTTGCTCTAAAAATGAAGCCCACTACGAAACTGCAGCACATGTCACCGTAGAAATCATTAAAAAGCTTGCAAACCACCCACTACCAAAAGACCAAATCATTAATATCAACGTCCCTGATATTCCATTAAGTGATTTAAAAGGGATTAAAGTCACTCGGTTAGGCTCACGTCATAAAGCGGATACCATGACCGAACAAATAGACCCGTGGGGCCGAAGTGTGTACTGGTATGGCACCTTAGGCCATGAAAGTGACGCAGGTGAAGGCACGGATTTTCATGCTGTAAACAACGGTTATGCCGCTATCACACCGCTCAAGGTAGATATGACGGCTTACGAAAGCTTAGATGCTGTGGCGAGCTGGTTATCTTAAGAGGCGTATGTGCTGAGTAATTATCAGGGCAGCGCTAATGCGCTAGTGGAACTGCTAAGAAAGCAAGGCGTAGAGGATGAAGTGGTACTCAATGCCATCGCTAACACGCCTAGACATATGTTTGTCGATGAAGTGCTTAAACATAAGTCATATGAAAATACAGCTCTTCCTATCGGACAAGGACAAACGATATCGCAACCTTTTATCGTTGCAAAAATGACCGAAGTATTAAAACAAGTGGGTGTTAAAGGGCGTATTTTGGAAGTGGGTACGGGCTCTGGTTATCAGACCGCCGTACTCGCGCAAGTGTTTGAACAGGTCTTTAGCATTGAACGGATCAAGTCACTGCAGTGGCAAGCGCGCAGAAGGCTGCATTTGCTGGATTTATATAATGTGACGATGAAACATGGAGACGGTTGGAAAGGCTGGGCTTCAAAAGCGCCTTTTGCAGGGATCATTGTTACTGCTGCGGCACAATCTGTTCCAGATGAGTTGTTGGCGCAACTAGAAGATGGCGGTGCTATGGTCATTCCCATTGGAGTTGAAGCGCAAACACTCACCTTGTTTGTTAAACAAGGGGAGCAGTTTATTCGTCACGCCCTCGCACCTGTACGCTTTGTACCTTTAGTCGCTGGCGAAGTCGGTTAATTTTGTAGCTTAAAAAACAACTCCATAAAATATAACTATTTTTTCCAGTTAAATGTGAAAACCAAGCAAAATTAAGTTAGATTGATATGATAGTCGTTGATAGTAGCACTGGAAAATATAAGTAATGCACAAGTCTCAGGTCATCATATCGATTTATTTAAGCGGCCTGCTTGTTGCCTGCTCATCGAATCATACGCCTGCGCCTGTAACAACTTTATACTCTGGTAAGACCACTTCGTCACATAAAATTAATATTAACGGAAGCAGTTACAAAGTAAAAAAAGGCGATACTTTATTTGCAATTGCATTTAGCGCGAACAAAGATGTAAGAACGCTCGCGAAAATCAATAAAATTAAGCCTCCGTACACGATCTACCCCAATCAGCTCATTCGTCTAGAGTATCCCAAAAATAAAAACAAAAAGAACACAAAATACACGAAAGTAAACCACAAGTCTCAGTCTTTAAAACAAAAAAGTAACAAAAGCCCCAAAAAAGAGCTTGATAAGCCAAATCAACGAGAGTATGTTCAAAGACAAGCCACACAAAAATCTAGTAGTACCAAGGCTTTGTATAATAATAAGGTACTGTGGAAATGGCCTGCTGAAGGCAAGGTGACTCGTCACTTCTCTGTTAAAGAGAATGGTTATAAGGGATTGGAGATCTCTAATAAACCGGGTACTTCAGTTAAGGCTGCTGCTGGCGGTGTAGTTGTATATGCAGGGAGTGCGTTGCGTGGGTATGGTAATTTAATCATTCTGAAACATACGGATGATTATCTAAGTGCGTATGCCCACAACGCTAAGTTACTCGTCAGAGAACAGCAAAAAGTTAAAGTTGGGGAAAAAATTGCCGAAATGGGTAGTACAGATGCTTCTAAGACGGCGCTTAGGTTTGAGATCCGTTTTAAAGGTCAAGCTGTAAACCCGGCAAAATACTTGCCATAAAGTAATGCGAGTACTTCGATTGGTTCGAGTACCCTTACTTTTATTCGCTTGGGGAGAATACTTATGGCTCACACTGCAAAATTACCTACAAAATCTACTCCAGAGTTAGACAAGTTCGAAGATGATAATATTGACGAACCGAAAGACGAATTACTTGAAGACCTCGAAGACGACGAAGAAGTTTTTGCCAAAGAAGAAGTGGTTAAAAACTTAGATGCTACTCAACTCTATTTAGGTGAAATTGGATTTTCCCCACTGCTCAGTGCAGAAGAAGAAGTTTACTTTGCGCGTAAAGCGTTAAAGGGGTGCGAAGCCTCACGTAAACGGATGATAGAGAGTAACTTGAGATTAGTGGTTAAAATCGCTCGTCGTTATAACAACCGTGGTTTGGCATTACTTGACCTCATTGAAGAAGGTAACTTAGGCCTGATCCGAGCGGTAGAAAAGTTTGATCCGGAACGTGGATTTAGGTTTTCTACTTATGCAACTTGGTGGATCCGTCAAACCATCGAACGTGCGATCATGAACCAAACTCGTACCATTCGTTTGCCTATTCATGTTGTCAAAGAGCTCAATGTTTACCTACGTACAGCACGTGAATTGACGCAAAAGCTGGATCATGAACCTACCGCAGAAGAAATCGCTGAATGTCTCGACAAACCCGTCGAAGAAGTCAGTAAAATGCTGCGTCTAAACGAAAGGATCACTTCGGTTGATACGCCTATCGGTGGTGAAAATGACAAAGCACTGCTCGATATTATCGCGGATGAAAAGGGCGGTGGTCCGGAAACCGAAGTGCAGAGCAACGATATTAACAAACACATTGTTGATTGGCTTGGAGAGTTAAATCCAAAACAGCGAGAAGTGCTCGCGAGACGCTTTGGTTTGCTTGGTTATGAGCCCTCTACGCTTGAGGATGTTGGCCGCGAAATCGGGCTAACGAGAGAGCGGGTAAGACAAATTCAAGTTGAGGCGTTGAGACGCTTAAAAGACATTTTACAACACGAAGGGTTAAGTACAGATAGCCTGTTCGAACAACAGTAAAACTTTAATCAGTTAATAAAAAAGCCGCAATATGCGGCTTTTTTAATTCTTGCAGTGGTATAAAACCAGCGAAGGTAGAAAGCGATTATAAGCTTTCTATCTTTGCTTTTTGTTCAAGTAGCTTAGTTTTTGCATCGCTAAATTCAGCTAATTTTGCTTTCTCTTTAGCAAGTACTGCTTCAGGTGCGTTACTTACAAACTTTTCGTTTGCGAGTTTCTTTTCAACTTGCTCAAGACCTTTTTCTGCTTTTTCAAGCTGCTTAGCAATACGCGCAAGTTCTGCTTCTACATCAATCAAACCTGCCATTGGGATCATGATTTCAAGGTCACCGATAAACGCAGTCGCACAAGCTGGTGCTTCGTCTTTGCTTGCAAGCAAGTCTACCGTTTCCAATTTTGCTAGAGCGCTTAAGAAAGCTTGGTTTTCTTCTAGACGACGTTTGTCATCTTCGCTTGCACCGGTAAGTAACACGTTTAGCGGCTTGCTTGGACTGATGTCCATTTCACCACGAATGTTACGGATAGCAATAATAAACTGCTTCACCCACTCAAGATCAGCCATCGCTTGCGCATCAACTTTGCTTTCGTCGAATACTGGGAACGCTTCAAGCATAATTGTCTTCGCTTCGACACCTGCAATTGGTGCTACACGTTGCCAAATTGTCTCTGTGATATAAGGCATTAATGGGTGCATCAAACGAAGTAAGCCTTCCAATACAGTGATAAGCGTATGGCGTGTACCACGCTGCTGCGCTTCATTGCCTTTAAATAAAATTGGCTTAGTTAGCTCTAGATACCAGTCACAGAATTGGTTCCATGTGAACTCATAAATAGTGTTTGCCGCAAGGTCAAAGCGATAGTTATCCAAGTGCTCAGAGAACACCTTAACCGTATTTTGGAATTGACCTAAAATCCAACGATCTGCAAGAGAATACACTTTTTCGTTATCGTTGAAGCCACAGTCTTGTTCTTCTGTGTTCATCAATACATAACGGCTAGCATTCCAAAGCTTGTTACAGAAGTTACGGTACCCTTCAAGACGGTTCATATCCCAGTTGATATCACGTCCTGTTGACGCCATTGCTGCAAGAGTGAAACGCAATGCGTCAGTACCGTGTGCTTCAATACCATCGACAAATGTTTTGCGCGTATTCTTTTCGATTTTTGCCGCAAGCTGTGGTTGCATCATGTTGCCAGTACGTTTCGTCACTAGGCTCTCAAGATCGATACCATCAATCATGTCTAGTGGATCTAACACGTTACCTTTTGACTTAGACATCTTATCGCCATTTTCATCGCGAATAAGGCCTGTCACATAAACTGTCTTAAATGGAACTTGAGGTTTACCATCTTCATCTTTGATGAAATGCATGGTCATCATGATCATGCGAGCTACCCAGAAGAAGATAATGTCGAAACCAGTAACCAAGGTATCTGACGGGTGGAATACCTTTAGATCTTCCGTGTTTTCAGGCCAACCTAACGTTGAGAAAGTCCACAGTGCAGAAGAGAACCAAGTGTCTAGTACGTCTTCATCTTGTGTCAGCGTCACATTTGCATCAAGGTTATGGTTTTGACGAACTTCTGCTTCGTCACGACCAACATATACATTACCTTCGCTGTCATACCATGCCGGGATCCTGTGGCCCCACCAAAGCTGACGTGAAATACACCAGTCTTGAACATCACGCATCCAAGAGAAGTACATGTTCTCGTATTGCTTAGGTACAAATTGAATATCACCATCTTCTACCGCTTTTACTGCAGGCTCTGCAAGAGGAGCAACGCGAACATACCACTGATCGGTAAGTAGTGGCTCGATAACTACGCCAGAGCGGTCGCCATAAGGAACGGTTAGACTGTGATCGTCGATTTTCTCAAGTAGACCAAGCTGCTCAAATTCGTCAACGATTTGCTTACGCGCATCGAAACGGTCAAGGCCGTGGAAACGCTCTGGAATTGGTGCATCCATCGCTTCAAGTGGCTTACCATCAAAAGTAAAGCACTCACCCGTATTTAGAACAGCCGCGTCTTTGTTAAACACGTTGATCATTGGCAGCTCATGGCGCTTACCAACTTCGTTATCGTTAAAGTCGTGTGCTGGCGTGATTTTTACGCAGCCCGTGCCTTTTTCCATATCCGCATGTTCATCGGCAACGATAGGAATGCGACGGTTGACGATAGGAAGTAGAATTTCTTTACCAATTAAGTCTTGATAACGTTCATCATCCGGGTTTACTGCAACACCTGTATCACCAAGCATGGTTTCTGGACGAGTGGTTGCTACGATAATGTAGTCTTTACCATCTTTAGTGGTTACGCCATCCGCAAGTGGATAACGTAAATTCCACATATGACCCTGCTTGTCTTTATTCTCAACTTCTAAATCAGAAATTGCAGTGTGTAATTTAGGATCCCAGTTAACTAGACGCTTACCACGGTAGATTAAGTCATCTTGATATAGGCGAACGAATACTTCTTTTACAGCTTCAGACAGGCCGTCATCCATCGTAAAACGTTCTCTATCCCAATCTACAGATGCACCTAAACGGCGTAACTGTTTGGTGATTGTGCCACCTGATTGCTCTTTCCATTCCCAGATTTTATTGATGAATTCGTCACGGCCTAAATCATGGCGTGATTTACCTTCTTCGGCTGCAAGCTTACGCTCAACAACCATCTGAGTGGCGATACCTGCGTGGTCAGTACCCACTTGCCATAGCGTGTTTTTGCCTTTCATACGCTGATAGCGGATCAAAGTGTCCATGATAGTGTCTTGGAACGCGTGGCCCATGTGTAGACTACCTGTGACATTCGGCGGTGGGATCATAATCGAGTATGCGTCACCATTGCCTGATGGCTTAAAGTAGCCATTTGACTCCCAGTCTTGATACAAAGACTGTTCAATATCTTGTGGATTGTAGGTTTTATCCATTACACAGAACCCTAAAAATGCTATTTCTCAATGTCTTCAGTGGAAATTGTTGCGCCAAGTGCACGAAGTTGCTTAAAGCGTTCTCGTGCGGCTTGCTTAGCGCTGGCTTCAACAGGCACAAAATCTATCACCTGTTCAAAGCGACGAATAAAGTCAGGGACGACCCGAGCCAGATTAATGAGCACGGGGCGACGAGCAGCAGGAGGCATTGTGCCAATTTCCACCGGTGCGCCGCCTTTGGGGCCTTCGCCTTGTAAGTTGTGGGGCACAAACCTGTCTGCGTCAAAGCACCAAAGGTGCTCATCGAATAAATGAGCATCGTCAGTATTATCGACGTTAACAAAGATACGGTGTCCAGCTTGATACAAGCTCGCCGCAGTTTGTGCTGCCAGATCAAAATGAGCCGGAACGCTAATCCCCGGCTCATCGTTTTGTTTTAACACGTAAAAGCGCGCTTTGATAGTCATGATAATAATACCAATTGCGAGGAGTACTGAGGTTTGCCACAGGCTCCACAGCTGCTCAATATCTGTAATCTTGTTTACCGTGATAGCGTAGACGAAGAAAATCAGTATGCGCGGCTTAGTTTAAAACTAATTATAGCGCCACTTAAATGCACATAAATAAGCCTGTATTCTGCCATATAAAGGCAATACCATCAATCAAGAAGCAAGAGAAGAAGAATAAAATATGGCAAGTGGTGGGAAGTGCTTGCAGAGGTGGTTTAGTAGCTCTGTAGTCTTAATTTGGCACGGGATATAGTCGCCGGGTAAACCCGCGGCTCCCGCTGCTACGGTTTGGTTTAACCTTGTGCAACTGCGACTTTATGTCGTGGAGTAAATCTGCTGCTACGGTTTGGGTTAATCTTGTGCAACTGCGACTTTATGTCGTGGAGTAAATCTGCTGCTACGGTTTGGGTTAATCTTGTGCAACTGCGACTTTATGTCGTGGAGTAAATCTGCTGCTACGGTTTGGGTTAATCTTGTGCAACTGCGACTTTATGTCGTGGAGTAAATCTGCTGCTACGGTTTGGGTTAACCTTGTGTAGCTGCGACTTTATGTCGTGGGGTAAATCCGCTGCTACGGTTTGGGTTAACCTTTTGCAGCTGCGACTTTAGGTCGCGGGGTAAGTCTGCTGCTACGGTTTGGGTTAACCTTGTGTAGCAGCGACTTTATGTCGCGACTTATGCTTGTTAAGCGTCGCGACTAGACTATTAGTCTTGCTGTGCGTCCGTGATATTGGCGCGGTTAAGTAAATATTGCATCAGCATAGGCACAGGACGACCTGTAGCGCCTTTGTTCTTGCCGCTGCGCCATGCAGTACCTGCGATGTCTAAATGCGCCCAGTTGTACTTTTTAGTAAATTTAGACAAGAAACACGCGGCTGTAATTGTGCCAGCTGCGCGACCACCTAAGTTCGTAAAGTCAGCAAATGGGCTTTCAAGTTGTTCTTGATAATCATCCCAAAGCGGCAGTTGCCAAGCTCTGTCGCCACTTTGCTCTGACGCTTTTAGCAAATCATGGGCAAGCGGGTTATGGTTAGATAAAAGACCTGTTGCATGGCTACCAAGCGCAACAATACATGCCCCCGTTAATGTCGCAACATCGACAACGGTTTCCGGCTCGAATGCTTCAACGTAAGTTAGCGCATCGCACAGTACTAAGCGGCCTTCGGCATCCGTATTGAGTACTTCAACGGTTTGACCGGACATGGTGGTTAAAATATCGCCCGGACGGTAAGCATCGCCCCCTGGCATATTTTCGCAGCCAGCTAATACACCAATCACATTAAGTGGCAGTTGCATTTGCACGACGGCTCGCATTAAGCCAAGTACGCCCGCGGCTCCGCCCATGTCGTATTTCATTTCATCCATCGCTTCGCCAGGCTTGATAGAAATACCACCCGAGTCAAATGTTAATCCTTTACCCACGAATACGATTGGTGCTTGGCCTTCGTCACCACCGTTATAGTGGATAACTGACATCACTGATTCGTTGCGACTACCACGGCCAACTGCTAGGTATGAGTGCATACCCAGCTCTTCCATTTCTTGTTCACCAACAAGGTTTACGGTAACGTTATCAAAGTCTTCAGCCAACAGTTGTGCTTGCTCGCCCAAATAACGAGGGTTACAGATATTTGGTGGCATATTCGCAACATCTTTACATAGCTTACTGCCAGCGGCGATAGCAAGACCGTGCTCAATCGCGCTTTCACCGATTGTTAATTCACGGCGCGTTGGTACGTTAAAGACGATTTTACGTAGCGGGCGTCTAGCCTCACTCTTTTTGCTTTTTAGTTGATTAAAGGTATACAGGCAATCTTGCGTGGTTTCGACCGCTTGGCGAACTTTCCAGTAGGTATCACGACCTTTAACATGTTGCTCAGTCAGAAAACATACCGCTTCCATTGAGCCCGTTTCATTTAACGTATTGATGGTCTTAGAGATAATTTGTTTGTATTGTTTATCGTCGAGCTCTCTTTCCTTACCACACCCCACTAACAAAACGCGTTCGCTGAGTACATTTGGTACATGATGAAGAAGTAGAACTTGTCCTGGTTTGCCTTCAAGATCACCACGTCTGAGTAAATTTGAGATATAGCCTTCGCTTATTTTATCCAGCTGTTCACCAATTGGTGAGAGACGGCGTGGCTCGTATACACCAACAACAATACATGCGCTACGCTGTTTCTCTGGACTACCACTTTTAACGCTGAATTCCATTGCGACTCCTGAGTCTTTGTCATGTCATTTTGAACTTTTTATGCCAACACACTTTCCTACATTAAAGTCATGAATATGCTTTAACCTTAGGTAGGATATTCCGGCGCATTGACATATAATAAAGTGACTAAAATAATCAGTTTACTCAATTTTTCCCACTATTCCAGTGAAACAAGACGTTTTATAGGGACGAACATTGCTTATTTTCCGCTATTTAACGGGTGAAGTGCTAAAATCTCAGGTTGCGGTTTTTCTCACCTTAATGACAATATTTTTGTCACAAAAGTTTGTACTCATTCTGAGCTCAGCGTCTGAAGGGGGTATACCGGGTAAGTTAGTACTTGCTATGCTTGCGTTAAAGCTGCCACAGTTAGCCGGTTATATTTTACCGCTTAGTCTCTTTCTTGGGATCATTTTAGCCTATAGTCGCATTTACGCCGACAGTGAAATGACGGTACTGCGCGCTTGCGGGGTCAGTGAGTGGTATGTCGTTAGGGTGACTTTAGTCTCTAGTGTATTTTTTGCATTACTGGCCGCTTGTGTGAGTATGTATATTGCACCTTGGGCGAGTGAAAAAGAGTATCAATTAAGAGAGCAAGCCGATGCGGAATCGGGACTTTCTACTCTCAGAGCTGGTAGATTTCAGCAAACGGGCAATGAAAAAGCGGTGGTATTTGTTCACGGTATTAGCGAACAAGGCCGCGAATTAGACAAAGTGTTTGTCGCGCAATTGCCTGAGAAGGACTCAAATCAAGCCGCTCGTTTAGTGTATGCGCAAAAAGGTGAAGTGATTGAGCTTGATAGTGGTGAGCAGCAATTACTCCTTCATGAAGGTAAGCGTTACGAGACTGATGGCTTCAGCCAAGCGCTTAATCGCACTGAATTTGGTACTTACCAAGTACAAATTAAAGAACAAGAAATTGAACACCAGCGTCGTAAATTAGAAGCTATTCCAAGTTTGCAGTTACTTGAAATGAATACGCCAGAAGCAAAAGCGCAATTTCAGTTGCGATTATCGGTGCCTATTTCCATTTTGTTACTCACTCTATTGGCAGTGCCACTGAGTGTGGTTAACCCAAGACAAGGCAAGTTTGCTAAGCTCGTGCCAGCAATTACGCTATATTTGGGTTATTTCATTCTACTCAACGCAGGCAAGTTTCTGTTAGCTGAAGAAAAAGTGCCAGCCTCAGTCGGTCTCTGGTGGATCCACTTAAGTGTGCTCTTTATTGGCGTTTACTTAATCGCGAAAGGAAGACCCTTTGGTGTGTGGGTTCGCTCGGTATTTATGAAACGGGAGACGACGGTATGATGAAGACGCTAGATTGGTATTTAGGGCGTAGCATCTTACAAACCACGGGTTTCGCGCTATTAGTTTTTGTGGGGATCAATACGCTTATTAAGTTTATTGAGCAACTACGCTCGGTTGGTCGTGGCAGCTATGATTTACTCGGTGCTATGCTCTATACCATTTACAGCATGCCAAGCGATATCGTCGTATTTTTCCCGATGGCTGCACTGATTGGTGGTTTGATTGGGCTTGGTGCACTTGCCTCAAGCAGTGAACTAATTGTTATGCAAGCGGCTGGGTGGTCGCGTTTTCAAATTATTATGTCGGTGATGAAAACGGCAGTGGTGCTTGCGCTACTGATGATGGCGCTTGGGGAGTGGGGGGCACCAAAAGCGGAGCAAACCGCAAAACGGTTAAAAAACGAAGCAATTTATGGCGGTGAAGTTTACAGCGCTCAGCGTGGTGTGTGGGCGAAAGACGGCGGCAATTTTATTAACATTGGTAATGTTGAAAAAAACGGTAAGCTTAAAGATATCGCAATTTATTATTTCGATGACTCACTAACACTGGCAAAAATCGTACGCGCTCAGTCGGCGCAAAGCATATCTAACGGCTGGCAATTGCAAGACGTGGAAGAAGTACATATCGATCAACAACAAATTACAACGCATTATTCAAAATCAATGCTCTACGAGTCTGAATTAAGTGAAGACAGGTTAGGTGTTGTATCGATAGAGCCAGATGCTTTGTCTTTCACAGGATTATGGTCATTTCTCGCTTATCTAAAGCAAAATGAGCAAGATTCAAGTAGCTATGAACTCGCGCTGTGGCGTAAGGTGATGCAGCCGCTGACGATTGGGGTAATGCTGCTGGTGGCTTTGTCATTTATCTTCGGGCCACTGAGAACGGTGAGCATGGGCGCGCGGATTATTATGGGCGTGGTAACAGGCTTAGCTTTCCATCTGAGTAATGAAATTTTTGGCCCTATCGTGATGGTATATCAAGTTCCACCGGTGGTTGGCGCGTTAATGCCAAGCTTGTTATTTATTGGATTGGCTATCCATCTGTTGAAGAAACAAAATTAACGTTTTTAATTAAGTAAAAATATAGGCCTCATTATGAGGCCTATATTTTTTATGGACATGGCTAATGGAATAGGCTGCTATTTGAAGCTCAGATTAGTCTAAGCTGTTATACACCTTTTTATTTTCCTCTTTGCTCAGTACCACTACCTCAGTACCACACAGCATATCCTGGAGCGATCTTTTCTTTT
Source organism: Pseudoalteromonas sp. NJ631 (assembly GCF_000276645.1). Classification (NCBI taxonomy): domain Bacteria; kingdom Pseudomonadati; phylum Pseudomonadota; class Gammaproteobacteria; order Alteromonadales; family Pseudoalteromonadaceae; genus Pseudoalteromonas; species Pseudoalteromonas sp. NJ631. The sequence goes on along the minus strand of NZ_AKXJ01000003.1, from coordinate 58,588 downwards.
TAAAGTCTAACAACACTACCAGATTACCCAGTCCAAGTAGCGCGCATAGGCTACGAGCGATTGCTTTTGGCCAAGTTAACAGTGCTCCGTCGGGGGTTTGCACTTTTAGGCGCCATGCGCGCATACCGATAGTTTGACCGCTCTTAGTCCAAAAATAGGCAAAAAACAGCACCGAAACCAACACCAATAACGTGGCTCTAAGTGTATATAAGATAGGATCAGCTTGGATCAGCGCCGATACGTCTTCATGATTGCCAAGTGCGAGCATGTTAAATGAAATTAAGGCATTGATGGTTAGTAAAAATAACACGGTAGTCAGCATTGCGAACGCGACGACCACTAAGCTGTCGTATATAAGTGAAGCCAAGCGACGGCTGAAATTCGCTGGAGCAAAATGTGACATAACAACTCTCATAATTACAAGGTTGCGGAGTATTTTACACATAAACCGATAAAACGTTTACTGAATTACGTTAACTAATGGATTAGTAACATCTTGTCGTTACCGTTTTAGCAGGAATAAAGTTGACTTTAGGGTAATATTTAACTGCTTGTGCACAAATAACAGGCAGTTAACGCCTTATTGCAAAAAAATTACTTGCCGTTCTTAATCGCCTTTGTATAATGCAAAGCATAGAGACGAAGGCAAATAAAAAAAGCCTGAGCTCAAAGTGGTTTTTCTTTATTTTCTCTTGTTTTAGAAGATGAAAGAAAAATTATGCCAGTGTGATGGAATTGGTAGACATGACGGATTCAAAATCCGTTGCCTTCGGGCGTGGCGGTTCAAGTCCGCCCACTGGTACCACTTTTTATAACCCTTGCTTTTTAGCAAGGGTTTTTTTATGCCTGAATTGTAGGTCGAGATTTATCTCGACGAATTGGGCTTTTTATAACCCTTGCTTTTTAGCAGGGGTTTTTTATGCCTGAATTATAGGTCGAGATTTATCTCGACTTATTGGGTTTATCTCGACAAATTGCTTTAAGCGTCACATAACAGGTGCTATTCGCCGTTACAAATCAAGCTACCTCCACGGTTCAACCCATTATTCTAAACTGACAGTTACTTCCTCACAAAACTGGCAGTTTTCGGTAAATTGCCTATGCTTTTGTAATTAAATTGGTTTATTGTAGATTTAAGCAACTAAATTTTACTAGGCAAGCGAGGCGATGAAGGTAACTGTAGAAAAGCAAACCATAGTGCTGTTATCGTTATTTACCATCGTGTTCTGGAGCTTGACTTTCTACGCGGTAAATCTTATTTCTCATTCAATTGTAGTTCAGGAGATCAGTGAAAGGACCGAGATAGTGAGGTCTAACGTATCGCTTGTTCGCGCAAAAATTGAAAATGCCATTTTTATGGATACCTATTTGGCTGAGAGCTTGGCTACTTTTGTTACAATCGATCCTGATTTTGCTATTGAGCATTGGTCGCATGTTGTATCAAAAGCGGTTGAAAAGTCGACGCTAATTCGTCATGTTGGTCTTGCTCCGAATAATATCATTAGTCATGTCTATCCTGTTGAAGAGAATCGAGCAGCTATCGGTTTCGATTTTCGTACTAACCCTGAACAATTTCGCACCGTTGAAATTGCCAGAACCTCTCAAAAGGTGTTTATCGCCGGTCCATTACAGCTAGTGCAAGGCGGTGAAGCCTTGATTGCGAGGTTTCCTGTGTTTTCAGATTATCCGAGGAATGAAAGCTACTGGGGCGCAATTAGTGTAGTTTTAGATTATCAAAAGCTGCTTGAATATAGTGGCATTAACGATTTGGACAGCGCCGTTTTAGCTATTCGAGGTCGAGATGGATTAGGTGAACAGGGGGATGTCTTTTATGGCTCTGCTACCTTGTTTGAAACACCAGATTTAGTCATCCCAATCAATTTACCATCTGGTGAATGGCAGCTTGTGGCTGATTATCAAATAGACGAGAGCACTTATGCAAAAGCAAGACAGCAAGCACAGATTTTGGTGACTGCTGTTGCCTCAATATTATTTCTCTCGTTATTAGTACTCTATCGAGCGTATCACTTAGCACATACTGCCTCGCTGCAAGACGACTTAACTAAGTTGCCCAACCGTCGCTATGCTATTAGGCAACTCAATACGTTACTTGGTCGTTCAGAGCAACCGTCATTTGTGCTGCTTAACCTCGATCTAAATAATTTTAAACAGGTAAACGATAAGTTTGGTCATGAAGTGGGAGATAAGCTGTTGCTTCATGTCTCGTCAATTTTGATGAACTCAGTGCGTGTGTACGATTTTATCGCACGCTTAGGGGGAGACGAGTTTGTTATTATTTTGCACAGAGTGTCAGAGGACGCTTTGGTTAACTCAATTATAAAAAATATTAAGGAGCAGGTTGAAAAAGAACCGCTGCAAGTTGATAGGCACACTATTCAAACGACGGTAAGCGTTGGCTATGCTTTCCCTACAGCAAACCAAGATAGTGTCTCAGAACTCATGGCTCGCGCCGACCACAACATGTATTACGATAAAAATCTGTCGCAACGACAGTGAAACAAAAGTGAGGTTTTGGAAACAAATCAGGAAACCCACTAGAACTATACTAAGCTTACAGAGTATCAATTAAGTGAGAATGTGCCGTGCAGCTAAAGCAGTCAGTTCTATTTTTCAAAATTGCCGCGTTGACTTCTGCGATTGTGATCATTTTCGTCAGCTGGTTCTTGTATTACGAAGTGAGTCGTAGTGCCCGTCTTACCGCACAACTTACTCAATTGCAAACCGCTCTACAACGAACCATGGATCAAGAAGAGCATATTCTTATTCGAGCACAAAAAGATGATGTTTCTGCCATCCCACAATTAAAGTACAGCTATCAGGATAGCTTTAGTAACTTACTTAATTCTATGGCCAATGAAGAGGCCTTGCTGCCGTTGCTATTACAACTCGATGAACTGTCAAAAGCCTACTTTGGTAAACTAGATGAACTTATCCGCTTACATGAGCAGCTCGGCTATGACGAAAATGCAGGCATTTATGGTGAGTTCAGACGTAGCGCTCATGCTTTACAGGATCGAATTTCTGGTAAGGCTATGCCTCAGTTGGAAATTGCCATATTGGAATTAAGGCGTCGAGAAAAAGACTTTTTGTTAAGAGCTGACTTAAGTTATTTGCAGCAGCATGAACAAATCGTCATGCATGCTGAGCAACTAATCAAAGACAATGCGCTCAGTGAAGAGATAAACAACTTGCTTAAACGTTATGACGCGGGTTTTGCAAGCTATGTTGCTATTTTGAGAAAGCTAGGTTTGCACGATGGTGAAGGTGTTCGTGCGGAGCTATTCACCGAGAAGCAAAAATTAAGAAGCCAGTTTGAAATAGTATCAATCCGTACCCAAGCTGTTACACAAGAACGTAAAGAAAGTATTATTCTATATGGTCTTATTCTAATTGTGCTGATGAATATTGCCGTGCTTATCTTACTTAATTATCAAAATAGCAAAGTCACACGGCATATACTGGCTATCAATAAAGTACTCGTAAAAGTAGCTAAGCTTGAAGACTTTAGCTTAAGGGTGAATATTGACGGTAACGATGAGATTGCACAAATAGCTCATCAACTTGATGACCTATTAGCATTTATTGAAACCTTGCTTGCGCGCCTGAGCGCAGCGCAGCAACGCTTGATCGAAGAAGCCAAAATGGCGAGCTTAGGAAATATGGTGAGTGGCTTTGCTCATGAGCTTAATACACCGCTTGGTGTTGCTATTACAAGCCAATCGCATTTAAAAGAGCAAGTCGCTACACTAAAGTCACAACTCGAACTTGGTAAGTTACAGCGGCAAACCTTGACCACACTAATTACTGAGGCAGAAGCTGCGCTATATTTATTAGAAAATAACCTCCACCGCACAGCTTCGCTGGTAGATGATTTTAAGCTCGTGGCGGTGAATCGAGAGTTTGAAGAAAAGAGTACGTTCAACCTTAAGCATTTAGTTAAAAATGTCTTTGATTGCTACCAATCAGAATTAAACCAAGAAGACTATGCCATTGAACTCGAAATCCCCGAAAACTTAACTTTAATCAGTTACCCATCGGTGTTTAGCCAAGTTGTTGGGTACAGTATTAACAACTGCATCAAGCACGCCAAGATTGACGGGCAAAAGCTCAATATTGTGGTATCTACCGTGTTAATTAATGATTATATCCATTTTTATTTTAAAGATGACGGCGCGGGAATAGATAAAGAATTATTGCCTGCTATCTTTGAGCCTTTCGTTACGTCAAAGCGTTTTTCGGGGGGGACAGGGCTTGGCTTGAGTATTGTGTATAACTTAGTAACGCAGAAGCTGAAGGGTGAAATCAAAATGCAAAGCCCAGCGCATGGTGGTGCCTGCTTGCACATTATTTTAACTGGAACAGAGTTTAATTTTACAGAAGAGTAAGTAATACCAATCAGTCTTAATACTTGCTCAATTTGAAGGAGCAAATCTGATGCTAACTGCGTTAAAAATTTATTATTTAGAACAACTAAATAGCAAAATATTTTCCTTGCCTACATGGATGTAGGTACCTTGGCGATAGCAGGATACGGTAGCGGTGTTATCGACAAGATTTTCTTGCCTCAAAATAGGCCGCTTAATTAAGATAATTGGTATAACCGGGGCGCGGAATAACAACTCGCTCTCTAGCGGCCATTATTTCTTATACCGATTTGCTTCTCTGAATACAGCTTATGTAAGTGAAGTAAAAAAGCCAGCATGACTGATCATGCTGGCTTTTATTTGGTTCATTGGCAGTAGGTATTAGCCTTTTTTGCTCGCTACCCACTCATCAACAAATGATTCAAGCACGTTTAGTGGAACTGGGCCATTTTTCAGTACGACGTCGTGGAACTCACGAATATCAAACTTATCGCCTAGTTCTTTCTTAGCGGCTTCACGAAGTTCTAAGATCTTCAACATCCCCACTTTATACGCTGTAGCTTGTGAAGGCATAACAATATGGCGCTCTACCATCTTCACTGCGTCTGACTTAGCATTAGGTGTATTATTTACGTAGTAATCAATACCTTCTTGACGTGTCCACTTCATTGCATGGATCCCCGTGTCTACTACTAAACGGCACGCACGCCATAATTCCATCGATAAGCGACCAAAATCTGAATAAGGGTCTTCGTATAAACCCATTTCTTTTGGTACAAGCTCAGAATATAAGCCCCAACCTTCGATGTATGCAGTGTAGCCACCAAACTTACGGAATTTAGGCATATCTTCTAGCTCTTGAGCAATCGCGATCTGCATGTGGTGACCCGGAATACCTTCGTGATAAGCCAAGGCTTCCATTTGGTAAGTTGGCATCGCTTCCATGTCGTAAAGGTTTGCATAGTAAACACCAGGACGTGAGCCGTCAGGCGCAGGTTGCTGGTAGAAAGCTTTACCAGCAGATTTTTCGCGGAATGCCTCGACGCGTTTTACTATCATGTCCGCTTTTGGCTTAACGATAAACAGCTCATCCAAGCGTGACTTCATATTATCGATCATCGCTTTGGCTTCGGCTAAATATTGTGCCTTACCAGCTTCTGTATTTGGAAGGTAAAACTGCTTGTCGGTTTTCATGAACTCCATAAAGGCTTTTAAATCGCCTTTGAAGCCCACTTTCTCTTTGATTGCTCGCATTTCGTCATGAATACGCGCCACTTCAGATAAACCGATTTCATGAATTTCTTCAGCGCTTAATGCTGTGGTTGTCGTACGTGCTAGGGCGTTATTATAAAACTTTTCGCCGTTAGGGAACTTCCATGCACCATCACGATTGTCTGCTTTTTTCTCAAGTTTATGTAGGTAGCCAATCAACTTGTTATAAGCAGGTTTTACTGCTGTTGTTAGCGCGTCTGTTGCTTCTTTTACCAGCGCTGATTTCTCATCTTCACTGATTTCAAGTGTTGCTACTTTGCGTTTGAAATCAGCCAGTAATGTTGAGTCGTCACCCGCAGCAAATGGTGCACCTTTGATGATATTTTCACTTGATTCAATGACGTGAGGGAAAACGAATTTCGGTGCAATAATGCCTTTGTCCGCACGCGCTTTTAAGTCAATGATGAGCTGTTCAAATACAGCCGGTACACCGTTTAAACGTGAGATATACGCTTTGGCATCTTTCACATCGGTAATTTGGTGCTGGTTGATTAAAAATGCAGGCACCATTGAGTGTGTACCATACATCTGATTTACCGGATATGAGTGGTAACGCCATTTAAAATCTGCAATGGTGTTTTCAAGACCTTGTTTGAATAAGTCGTAGCTCACTTGCGTATTGGCATCTAGCTTACTGCGGTCAATTGCATTAAGTGCAGCTAAGTCTTGTTTCGTCAGTTCAAGATCTTCAAGTTGGCGCGCTTCGCTGCCGTCATCCCACTTGTCGTAGTCTTGTTTGATACCCATATAAGTTTGGTAAACTGGGCTACGCATTACGCCACGGGTAAACGACGCTTCAAAAAGTGCGTTTGCCTTTTCTACTTCACTTTTTACGACTTGTTGTTCAGCTTTTGGAGCAGGTGCTGGAGAGTGTGTGGTTTGTTGACAGCCAGCAAAAAGCGCGACGCTTACCGCTGCTGCTAAAATGGTTAATTTACGCATTTTATACCCTTTTATTATATGTTGCCGAATGGCGGTTTTCATGCGGGTTGCAGTGAATATCACCCGCATAATTTCTATATCTTATTAAACAAATAACTCTAGCAGATCGTTGAGGTATCGGTGGCCTTTATTTGTAACTAGCCATGAATCGTTGGTTTCCTCAATCAAACCCTTATCTACGGCCTCAGCAATTTGCGTTGCAATAGCGCTAAGTTCAAGACCAGTGTAGTCAATAAACTGTTGTTTTGATGCGGCAGTTTTTAAACGGAACACATTCATAAAAAACTCAAATGGTCTGTCATCGCTTGCAACATGCCACTGCTCATACAAATAGGGTTTACTCAGATCCATATAGCCGCGAGGGTGCTTTACCTTTACGGTTCTTAAGATCTGTTGCTGCTCAGGCAAAGTGATTTTGCCATGCGCACCACAGCCGATCCCGAGATAATCGCCAAATTGCCAATAATTCAAGTTATGTCGACATTGAAATCCCGCTTTGGCATAGCCTGAGATCTCATATTGCTGGTAGCCGTGCTCTGCAAGTAGTGCCTGACCTTGTTCTTGGATGTCCCACAGTGTTTCATCCTCAGGTAAAACCGGAGGCTTAGAGGCAAACTGCGTATTTGGCTCAATGGTTAATTGATACCAAGAAAGGTGTGGCGGTGTCATTGCAATGGCTTTTTCTAAATCACTTAAGGCGTCGCTAACAGATTGATTGGGAAGACCATGCATCAAATCAAGATTAAAGCTGTTTAACCCTGCTTGATGGGCTTCTTGAGCGGCGTTTAGCGCTTCTTGCTCGCCATGAATACGACCAAGTTGAGTAAGCTTTTCCTGTTGCAAGCTTTGCACACCTATCGAAATACGATTGATGCCAGCCGCAACATAATGCTTAAAACGATCTGTCTCAACTGTGCCTGGATTTGCTTCTAAAGTGACTTCAATGTCATCCTCAAAACCAATTAGCGCCTCAATTTCACTGAGTAAATAGCGGTACGCTTCACCTGAAAGCAGGCTAGGGGTGCCACCGCCAATAAAGATACTACTGAGTTTACGGCCCTGAACATAGTGAAGATCGGCTTTGATATCGTGGAGCAAATGTTGAATATATTCCGTTTCAGGAATATCGCCCTTTTTACCATGGCTGTTGAAATCACAGTAAGGACACTTTTGCACGCACCAAGGTACGTGCACATAAAGACTTAATGGAGGTAGTTTCACGCGAGGCCTTGAAAGTGACTGACGAGTTGTTTAAGTGCCTGTCCTCTATGGCTGATTGCGTTTTTTTCTTCCTTGGTTAGCTCTGCTGATGTGCAGTCTAAACCTTGTACCTTAAAGATTGGGTCGTAACCGAACCCTTCTCGGCCTTGTTGCGTTGTGGTGATTTCACCTTCCCAACTGGCCTGACAAATAATCGGCGTTGGGTCGTCAGCGTGGCGCATATAAACTAAAACACACCAAAAACGGGCGCTGCGCTCAGTTTGTTCACCAAGCGCTGCGAGTAAGTGATCAATATTTTTTTGGTCGTCGGCGTTTGCGCCAGCATAACGCGCTGAATATACTCCAGGTGCGCCGTTTAATGCGTCTACCTCAAGGCCTGAGTCATCGGCAATGGCAGGCAAGCCAGAAATCTTAGCAGCATGACGAGCCTTGATAATGGCGTTTTCCACAAAGGTCGTGCCGGTTTCTGCAACCTCTGGCACGTTGAAATCACTTTGCGGTAATACCTCAATGTCATACTGATTTAGCATCACGCTAAGCTCTTTGACTTTACCTTGGTTGCCCGTGGCAAGTACCACTTTATTTGACATATTTTCTCTACTCTACATAAAACTTCTGTGAGAACGTGAGTTTGCGGCTTTGCTTACCTTCACTGATCTCAATGTCGAAACGAAAAATATCTTCATCGTCGTAATCTAATTGGGCAAGGTAGTATATCGCCTCACCTTCTACGACTTCTTTAAACTCTAACTGTACGGTTTTACCAAGTAAGTTTTTGGCGCTACCTGCAACGCGTGCCTTAACCGCTGGTTTTCCTGGCTTGTCGGCCAAGACCGAGATATTCACAATCGCTTTGTTACCACTGCGAATTAAGCCATACGCTTTTGCAATTGTGGGCTGAACAAAAGTAGACGGGAAGGCGATGTAATGCACTTCCCAAGGACCTAAGTCTTTAAATTGGCCGCCTTGTTCATCTTGAGCGAATGCGATTGGTGCAAGCAGCATCATTAACGCAATAATAAATGGTTTCATTGGGATGCTCCTATCTCAGTAAATCCATCATTAGGATCTGCAAAAATTGCATGCCGATAATTAAGACTAAAATAGATAAGTCCAGTCCACCTAGTGGTGGTATCACTTTCCGAATAGGTCTTAGCATCGGCTCTGTTAATTGCTCGAACACTGCGGCAACTGGATTGTAGCCTTGCGCTACCCAACTTAAGATGGCGCGAATAATAAGGATCCAGAACACCAAACTAAATGCTTCTTTAACTACGGTAATAGCGCCGCCAATCAAGGCGCCTAAGGCATCAAAGTAGCCACCGAATAACGCCATCAGCGTCGCCATTTTGGCAAAACCAATAATGAATGCCAGCACCAAAGAGGCAAGATCTAAACCGCCCACACCCGGAATGATTTTTCTCAGTGGGTTCACGGCAAAAGAGGTCGCTTTAACAACCGCTTGGCTTAGCGGGTTATAAAAGTCCGCTTTGACAAGCTGCAACCAGAATCGTAGTAATACGACCATTAAAAATAGATCAAATACGATCCCGACTAAAAATTGCATGGCATTCATTGGTCACCTTTAGATTTCTTTTTCCATTGCTTCAGCGCGCGCGATACATGCATCCATCGCGTCCGCTACGGTTTTTGGTAATTGCTGTGCTTTTAAATGCTCAACGGCTGCGTGGGTTGTGCCACCTTTAGAGGTGACGTTAGCGCGTAGCTGAGCGATGCTAATTTCTGGTTGTGATAATGCCATTTCAGCCGCGCCTAGCGCAGTTTGCTGCACAAGCTTTCTGGCTTCCTCAGTACTAAAACCTAGAGCTTTAGCTTTTTCTTCAATGGCTTCCATAAATAAGAAGAAATACGCTGGAGACGAACCTGTTACCGCAATAATGTCGTTGATTTTCGACTCTTCATCAAGCCACAGGGCAATACCCGTGGATGAAAATACTTGCTCAACATAGTTTTTTTCTTCATCGCTGATGTCGACGCCATACAAGCCAGATACACCGCGTCCAAGCAACGATGGCGTATTAGGCATACAGCGCACCATTTTTACCGGTTGGCCGAGCATTTCTCTCAGTCGTGCAACGGTAATTCCGGCGGCGACAGAGATAAACAGTTTATTGCTAATATCAATATCTGCATCTTGAAAGGTCTGACACAGCTCGGCCATCATCTGTGGTTTTACAGACAAGACAATGATGTCAGCCGCGGCGACTGCTTCTAGGTTATCTTGTGTTGTTCTTACCGATAATTGCTCTGCGACTTTGGCAAGTTTCTCTGCATTGCGGTTGGTGGCAATAATAGACTGCGCGTCAAAGCCACTTTTGATCATGCCACCGATAATGGCATAGCTCATATTTCCCGTTCCAATAAATGCAATTGTCTTGTTTGACATTGTGTTATTCACCTCACTGTCGTTTGCCAAAAATATCAGTACCAATGCGAACCATAGTGGAACCTGCTGCAATCGCAGTGTCTAAATCGCCACTCATTCCCATCGATAAGGTATCTAGCTGTTGATATTGGTCCTTTAGTCTATCAAAGCAAGCGCGCATTTGCTGGAAATATTGTAATTGCTTTTGTTTATCATCGGTTTGCTCAGTGATAGTCATTAAGCCACGAAGCTCTAATTGACTACAGTCATTAATAAACTGCGCGAGCGTATCCACCTCATCGGGATGACAACCTGATTTGTTATCATCACCGCTAATATTGACCTGCAACAGCACCTTGAGTGGCTTTAAGTTCGTTGGTCTTTGTTCATTTAGCCTGCGTGCGATTTTCTCTCTATCCACGCTTTGTACCCAATGGAAGTTTTCGGCGACTAATCTTGATTTATTGGACTGGATTGGACCAATAAAGTGCCATTCAAGCGCTTTGTTTTGTTTGAAGTAGGCAACTTTATCAACCGCTTCTTGTACGTAAGATTCACCGAATCGGGTTTGACCTGCCGCAATCGCAGCCTCAATATCGGCGATAGGTTTGGTTTTAGAAACCGCGAGTAATTGTACTGTTTCGCTGAATTGACAGTTTTGCTTGGCTTTTTCTATCCTGCCGTAGGCGTTATCTAAGCGTTCTGCTATTGTAACCATATAGTACTAGTGCTCATTGTGGAGTTATAAATGGATATTACAGAATTATTGGCTTTTAGTGTTCAACACAAAGCATCTGACTTACACCTTTCTTCAGGTGTTTCCCCTATGATCCGTGTTGACGGGGACGTACGTCGGGTGAATATCCCGCCGTTAGAAGCAAAAGACGTCAGCAGCCTCATCTACGATATTATGAATGATAATCAACGTCGTGACTATGAGCAAAACCTTGAGGTAGATTTCTCGTTCGAAGTGCCAAATCTGGCGCGTTTTCGTGTTAACGCCTTTAATTCAAATCGTGGTCCTGCAGCGGTGTTCCGTACCATTCCAAATCAAGTGCTGAGCTTAGATGATTTGGGGGCACCAGACATTTTTACCAAGATTTCCGACAACCCACGTGGCTTAGTATTGGTAACCGGCCCGACAGGTTCTGGTAAATCAACCACGCTAGCTGCGATGGTGGATTATATAAATAACAACAAACATCACCATATTCTAACCATCGAAGATCCGATTGAATTTGTTCATGACAACAAGCAAAGTCTTATCAACCAACGTGAAGTACATAGAGACACGCACAGCTTTAACGCGGCGCTGAGAAGCGCACTCCGTGAAGACCCAGACGTTATTTTGGTCGGTGAATTACGTGATCTTGAGACCATTCGTTTAGCGCTAACTGCCGCGGAAACAGGTCACCTAGTATTTGGTACTTTGCATACTACCTCTGCGCCTAAAACTATCGACCGTATTGTGGATGTGTTCCCTGGTGAAGAAAAAGATATGGTGCGCTCTATGCTGTCAGAGTCGCTACAAGCGGTGATTTCACAAACGCTGGTGAAAAAAGTTGGCGGCGGGCGAATTGCGGCACATGAAATCATGCTCGGGATCCCAGCTATTCGTAACCTTATTCGTGAAGACAAGATTGCACAGATGTATTCGGCAATTCAAACCGGTGCAATGCACGGCATGCAGACCATGGATCAATGCCTTACAAATCTATTAAACCGTGGTTTGATCACACAGCAGGATGCGCGTGCAAAAGCCCATGACAAAAATCAGTTTAATAGCGGCTATTAGGTAGTGGTGTAGCGATGAATATAGAACCGTTTTTGCAAACGATGGCTAATCAGCAAGCATCCGACTTATTCGTCTCGGCAGGGCTTGCGGTGAGCGCCAAAATTGATGGCGAACTGAGAGCGTTAAGTGAAGAAAGCTTAGATGCCGAGCAGTCACTGAATCTTGTTACCTCAATTATGAGCGACAAGCAAAAGCAAGAATTCTTTAATACTAAAGAGTGTAACTTTGCGATTGCTAACGATATTGGGCGTTTTCGTGTTTCAGCATTTTGGCAACGGGATTGTGCGGGCATGGTTATCCGCCGTATCGTTACTGCTATTCCAGATGTCAATGAGCTCGGTTTGCCGTCGGTCCTGACCGATGTGATTATGTCCAAACGTGGCTTGGTGTTATTTGTGGGTGGTACGGGCACGGGTAAGTCAACCTCGCTTGCGGCACTACTCGGCTATCGTAATCGTAATCAACGTGGCCATATTTTGACCATTGAAGATCCTATTGAGTTTGTGCATCAACACCAAAAAAGCATCATTACTCAGCGTGAAGTGGGCATTGATACTGACAGTTTCGAATCTGCCTTGAAAAGCTCATTACGCCAAGCGCCAGATGTTATTTTAATTGGTGAGATTCGCTCGCAAGAAACCATGGAATATGCACTGAGTTTTGCTGAAACGGGGCATTTATGCGTTGCAACTTTACATGCCAATAATGCCAATCAGGCCATCGACCGTATCATGCACTTAGTTCCTAAAGAAAAGCACGATAAACTGAAGTACGATTTGGCGCTGAACTTGCGCGCTATTGTGGCACAACAACTTGTGCCTTCTTCAAAAGGTGAAGGTCGAGAGGCGGCCATTGAAGTGTTACTTAACTCCCCACTCGTTGCCGAACTTATTAAAAAAGGCGATATTGGCTCAATTAAAGAGGCAATGGCAAAATCGAAAGACATGGGCATGCAAACCTTTGATCAAGCGTTGTTTGAGCTCTATAAACAACAGCGGATCAATTATGCCGATGCACTACATCATGCTGACTCGCCAAATGATCTGCGCCTCATGATCAAGCTTCAAAATAACGAACAAAAAGGTGCGGGCTTCCTACAAGGGGTTACGGTAGATGGGTTGGATTCGAAGAACTAAACGCAGCTATCTATTCTTCGCTTTTGTGCTGAGCTTTGCTGGTGTACTTAATGCCAGCGAAGCACTTAATGTCTTTATTAGAGATGATGTCCTCGCTGATTATCAACGTTTTGTTGGTGAACGCGACGTCACAAAAGTCACCGATTTTAGTGGCCAATATTTACGCCGTGATGTTGTCGATATGGTGATAGCACAGCAAGCTTTGCAAAAAGGTGGCTTCGACAAAGCATTTATTTTTACGCCTGGTTTTGTCAGTTTTCGTGAATCCAATTTGCTTGAAAAAGGGGAACAACTACTTCACTTTGATAGTTATTGGAAAGCAGATCTTGAAAATAAAGGTCGGCTGCTTTTTATCAGTGAGCCTGTTATTCAAAAAGGTCAGTATTTTGCTGGTATTTATCACGGGATAGATAATCAAAAAGTAAAGCAGCTAAAAGAGGAGCAAGGGCTCACCCAGCTAACTTCGGTATCCAACCCTAAGTGGCAGACCGATTGGCAAACCTTGGAGTCACTTCCGCTTAAACAGCTTTATGCTGAACCCGATTGGATGTCACAAGCGCGTATGGTGAGCAAAGGTTGGGTCGACTTTATGTTGATGCCGCTTATGCCTAAGCTAGATAATCGTTTTGTTTTGGAAGATGTTGAGCTCATTGCTAATGAGCATCTAGTTGTGCTGTTAAACGATAGCAGACATTTTGCGGTGTCTCGGCTTCACCCAGAAGGTGAGCGAGCGTTTGCTGCATTACAAAAAGGCCTAGCAATACTACGTGAGCAAGGCCGGATCACTAGCGCGTATCAGCAAGCAGGGTTAATACCTGATTTGAAGAAGTACCAAGTCGTAAACCCTACACAGGAGCTACGCTAGTCATTCATACAGCTATTCGCGGGGAGAACTACTTTGCAACTTCACCCACTTGACGATAGTTTCGATTGCATTGGGAGCAAAGTGGTTTTTTTTAATCGAGAAAATCGCATCAAGTGGCAGCTCTGGTTTCATTAAACTGTGTGCAGCATCGGTAATAGTGATTTGTTCTAGCTTGGCGTTTATTTGACTTGAGTTTGCAAAAGCGCGTGCAAACTCTAATTGGCTATGTTCTATGTCGACATGAAAATCGCTGTCGCCATAAATTGCTAGCATTGGTAAGTTTAGTCGAGTAAAACCTTCAAATACATCTGCCTCAATATTTTTTCTAACGAAATTATAGCGTGCTTCATCTTCAATAGGCTTTGGCATAAAAGGGTCTTGATGCAACGCCGCGGAAATATATTGGTCGTATCCTGCTTTGATAAGTTGCATCTCTTCAATGCTCAGCTGCTCGATACGTGCTATCGCCGCATCATCATCTGCACTGATCTTTTCTTCCTCTATCAATCGTACCCACATACTGTATTGACTCTGGGCCTGCCAGTTTGCAGCCCCTCCAACCAGTACCATAAACTTGATATTTTCCTCGTCGTACAAGTTCGAAAATACCCAACTTGCTTGACTAAATCCTAGCACGGCTATTTTATTTTGCCGATAACCGGTGTTACGCAGGTATCGAATTGCATCTTTTACTTCGGTAGCTCTATCATCCATAGATTGCGATAACCAGTTGCCTTGTGAGTTACCTACTCCTGGTTTGTCCCACGAGAAAGTAGCAATATTTGCACTTACTAAAGATTGTATTATGGGTAAATAATAGCCTTTTGCCGTAGTGTCCATTGCTCCATCACCATGAACAAAAATAACGATAGTATCTGTTTCTGTGAGGCTTTTAGGAGTATAGAGTCGTCCTTCAAGCTGGTGCTCGAAGGAATCGAAGGTATGCGTTGTATATTGAAGTTTGCCTTGTTCTGACTGATTGTTACAGGCAGATAATATACAAGCTAAAAAACAAGAGAATATTGTTACTAAGAGTTTGTGCTGTACTACCATGAGTTTTTCCTTAACCGGATGAGTCAGCAAACTATATGAGAATTTCATGTTAGAAACTGTGAGTAGTCGTCAAATTATTAGATTGATATTGTTTGAAGGGGTTAGAGTAAAGAAGCACTAATAGGTGCTCGATATGGCGAATTTTTACAGTTAGCTGCGCCTTTAATATCAATTATATAGTTGATATTAAAGGTCAACAGAATAAAGAGTTAGGCTAGCTATTCCCACATTGCTTCAAAGTAGCTTTCAAGAATGATACAAGCAGACATGCCGTCTACCTTACCTTTTGCAAGGTTCTTATAGCCACCTTGTTCGAATAAGCGTGCTCTGGCGTCTGCTGTCGTCAAACGCTCATCTTGTGTTTCTACCGGCAAGCGGAAGTGGTTATGCAGGCGGTTGGCAAACTTTTTTGCTCTGAATGTTAAATCTTGATTGGTACCATCCATATTCAGTGGTAGACCAACCACTAATAAATCAGGTTGCCATTCGTTAATAAATACGGCGATGTCATCCCAATTTGGAATGCCATCGTTTGCCTTAACAGCACCTAAACTTGATGCGGTTGCAGTGATTTCTTGGCCGATAGCCAAGCCGATACTTTTAGTGCCAAAGTCAAACCCGATGACGCTACGTTTACCTTTAGGCACTTTTTCTTTTTTGTTTTCCATGAATACTTCGTTTATTAACCTAAGCTCAAAATGACAGGCTAGTTACGCATGACCCGCTTGCGAGCTTAATTGTGCAACGTCGATACCAAGCATTTGCACTGCTTTTTCCCAACGCTTTTCGGGTGGCGTATTAAATATGATTTCGGGGTCTGCCTCAACGACTAACCAAGTGTTTTCTTTCAGTTCTTTCTCAAGTTGACCACTTACCCATCCGGCGTAGCCCAAGGTGATGATAAACCCTTCGGGAGAGTGTGCCGATGTTAAAGAAGCTAAGACATCTTTTGATGTGGTGATCATAATCTCAGAGCTAAGCTCTTGGCTTGAGGCGTAACCAAGTTTTGGCGTATGTAATACAAAACCTCTGTCGGTGTGAACAGGCCCACCGGCGTAGATATTTACCTTAGCCGCTTGGCTAGATTTGTCGTTATCGATATCAATTTGATCAAGCAATTCGCCCACGGTGATATCGATAGGGTGGTTTACCACCAATCCCATCGCGCCATCTTCGCTGTGTTCACAAAGATAGGTTACCGTATGATTGAAAAAAGGGTCGTCCATGCTGGGCATTGCCACTAAAAAGTGATTAGCGAGTGATTTCATAACCAGACCCCCTTAATGGTTAGTGTTTAGTATGGTCGAGTTTTCGCTCGATCGCATCATAAAACTTATCCATAATTGAAATGTCATATGCCGCTTCAATTTCTTTCACGCAAGTTGGTGCGGTCACATTGATTTCGGTAAGCTTATCGCCAATGATATCTAGGCCAACGAATATCAGGCCCTTAGCCTTCAACGTTGGGGCAATAGCTTCGGCAATGTTACGGTCCGATTCGCTAATAGGTCTTGCTTCACCACGGCCACCTGCCGCAAGATTACCACGAGTTTCACCGCCTTGTGGAATACGAGCCAAGCAGTACGGCATCACTTCACCATCTACCACTAACACGCGCTTATCACCGTCTTTAATGGCTGGTATATAGTTCTGCGCCATCGCATAGCGAGAACCATGCTCGGTAAGTGTTTCGCAGATGACACCAATATTTGCGTCATCTTGTTTCACTCTAAAAATAGACGCGCCACCCATTCCATCCAAAGGCTTGAGAATGATATCGCCATGTTTAGCTAAAAACTCGCGAATTTGTGATTGATTACGCGTGACCAAAGTATCTGGAGTATGTTCGCTAAACCACGCAGTAAAGAGCTTTTCATTGGCGTCGCGTAGGCTTTGTGGTTTATTTACCACAAGCGAACCCGCAAGTTCAGCGCGCTCAAGAATATAAGTGGCGTAAATATATTCAGTGTCAAAAGGCGGATCTTTACGCATTAAAATAACGTCAAGGTCGCCTAAATCGATTTCTTGTTTCTCAGCTAGTTCATACCAATGGGAAGTATCGTCAAATACCTGCGCTTTCGCTGCGGTCGCTTTGGCAACGCCTTGGTACAAGAAAAGGTCATTCATTTCCATGTAATACAATTCATAGCCGCGCTGCTGTGCCGCCAGCATCATGGCAAACCCGGTGTCTTTTTTAATGTTAAAGCCACTGATTGGATCGGAAATGATCCCTAATTTAATCGTCATAGACGCTCCCATTGCGCTTGCTGAGTTTACCCATGATATGGGGGTTGCTCTGTGTATTTAAAGTGCTAAATCGCCGAATTGCAGCTGTAGTGCGCTTAGTACTGTTAGAGCCGCGGTTTCAGTACGAAGTACACGTGGGCCTAAACGGACATCAACAAACCGCTGTTGAGCGGTGGCGTCTAGCTCCTCATCGGTAAAGCCGCCTTCAGGCCCCACTAAAAAGCGGATCCCAGACTGGGTATACGGCAGTGTTTTTATTGAATGTTCGGCGCGAGGGTGGAGTGTGATTTTTAACTCGTCGCTTTGCTGTGCAAGCCATTCAGACAACTCCATCGGCGGGTGAATAACAGTGATGGTATTACGTCCGGATTGCTCGGCTGCGGCAATTGCTATCTTTTGCCATTGCTGGTGTTTTTTTGCTAGACGCTCACCACTTAATTTAACGCCGCAGCGTGTGGTAAACAAAGGAGTAATTTCGCTCACACCCAGCTCTACTGACTTTTGAATAGTGAAGTCCATTTTATCACCGCGAGAAATCCCTTGCCCAAGGTGTATGGCAAGTGGAGATTCTACATTTTTGTCTTCAAATGATTCAGGTACAGCAACGACTTTCTTTTTCCCAACTTCACTTAATTGACATAGGTACTCGCCACCTTGTCCGTTGAACAGGCTGACTTTATCTTTGGTTGTCATTCTAAGCACTCGGCCTATGTGTCCTGCGGCGTCATCATCCAAAGTAACTGGAACACCAATGGTCAACGGCGAGTCTTGATAAATATGTGGAATACGCATAATTCGATTATTCAGTTGCTGTTTTGTGGCAATGGTAAGCGCTCGCGCACGGTTAGTCTATATCATCCTGCCACTTTAGCTTTACCGCATAGTAACCCGGTGAGCTTGGCAAGCATCAAGTCAGGGTCGGGGAGGCCAGCGGTATCCGGATGACAAGATAAGTGATTGATTAATGCTTGTGAGTGCAGTTTAGTGATCTGAAAACCTTGCGGGGATTGTTCGATTAAAAACCGGTGGGGGTGAAGAGAATCAAAAATAAAGCGCTGCTCCTCGGTGGCTAAATGATAGTCCAGAGAATAGAGCAGCACGGCATGAATGTTATGGTGACGATGCAAATAGCTGGCAAGTTCAGAGACGCTGATTTCATTGTCAAAGTCACAATAACAGTAGTCTTTTATTTGCTCTTTAAACATCATCTTAAGCATGTGTTTGGTATTGTCACCCGCGATAATAATGTTGCTGGCTTGGCTAGAGCGCACGTTTTGTAAATGCTCGACGAGTTCTTGGCTAAAATCCCAATTGCTATCTACCAGTAAAAATCCATCACTTAAAGCGTTCATGCAATATTGCGTTACACCGAAAACAAGTTAATAAGTAAATAGCCTATGGAGCAGAAAACCGCAAACTCCAAACATGCGATACCAACGTTATCTTGGTGGTCTACCTCTAAGCCAATATTGACCTTAGGTAAGGATAAATGCAGTAATACGTAGCTACCAATGTAAAGAAAAAGCCACATTACACCGCAATGCATGACAACCGAAAACAAGTTTTCTACCACTTTTGCACCATGGTAGGGAGCGCTGTGCAGCCCCGCATACATGGCTAAAGAGAGGCCGATGGATTTGCCCGCATAACGAATACCAATCGAAGTGTTTCTGAGATTAAAGTTTTGTTGTAAAGAAGCCCCTTGGTTAAACTTGGCAAAACGACTTTCTCTGATTTTACTATCTAGCGTATAAAGCAGCTGCAATAGCATAAAGCCAAGGGCTACGACTAAAAGATCGCTCCAGCCTTTCGGGTGCACCCAATGATATAAACCAAGCACCAATATGGTGTTACCGAGTAACATGCCAGAGTCCACCATCGCGGCGCAGATATTTTGCTTTAAAATCGCTTCTTCTTCGTCAAACTGATACAAAATCCATTTGCGATGGATCCATTGGCCGAAGTATACAAAGGCAATGATCAACCCAATATGTAAGGCCACTTGCAGAGGGTGTGCCTGCGCTCTTACCACGCCTAAATCATTGAATAAATATGCAACACAAATACACAGCATCGTCACTTGACTGGCATAGCTGATCCCAAGTGCAAAGTTGTCACGTTGTGCGAGCTCGTCATCCAGGAGATTGTTGGCGCTACGCTGGAGCATTAAGCGCAGCAAAATAGTCAAACCGCAGACAATGACAAAGCAAATCAAAATCGCTAAAAAGTTGATATTGTTTAAAGACAAATAACTCATACTCGGTGTAAGGTTGTGTTTTAGATAGAGTTACTATAACACTGCTCACAAAGAGAGCCAGCCTACCGTGGAGTTTTTTATGTCGGAATTGTTTGTTCAAGCAGCGCTGAATACGCTTGCTCAAGAGCGTTACCAAATGATTTATGGTGATGCGCCGATGGAGCCCAAACTGGCACGGTTACTGGTGCTGAGTGATTTTGCCGAGCGTACACTTGCACGATTTCCAGAGTGGGGAGCTTGGCTGCTCGATGATACGCAGATGCAAATGCGCGATTGTCCTGATGTGTTTGACTTCTCCGCGCCATTGGTTGAAGAAAAACAAGCTTGGCAGCAGCTGCGTCACTATCGATTAAAGTATTGGCTTAAAGTGATGTGGCTGGATTTGGTTGCAGGCAATGAGATTGATGACAGTATTCGCTATGTTTCCCAGCTGTCCGATACTTTGATTTCAAATGCTTACCAATGGGCGTACTTAAGCGTAGAAGCGCAATCAGGCTCACCAAAAGATGAGGCTGGTAACTCGATACCCATGACGGTATTAGGCATGGGAAAGCTTGGCGGTAAGGAGCTGAACTTTTCCTCTGATATCGATTTGATCTTTGCCTATCCAAGAAGTGTCGACACATCCGGTGGCCGGCGTAGCATTGAGGCGCAAGTTTTTTACACTCGAGTGGCACAAAAACTTATTTCAGCGCTTAATCAAGTTACCATTGATGGCCAAGTATTCAGAGTCGATATGCGTTTAAGACCGTTTGGGGATAGTGGTCCTTTGGTGATGAGCTATGCCGCGATGGAAGACTATTACCAAGACCAAGGTCGAGAGTGGGAGCGCTATGCGATGTTAAAGGCGCGGCCAATTGGTGAGCCGTCGCCGTATTGGCAAGAGTTTTACGACCTAATCCGGCCGTTCGTCTATCGCCGTTATATCGACTTTTCTGTGATAGATTCACTGCGAAAGATGAAAAACATGATTGCCCAAGAGGTGAGACGCAAAGGCTTAACGAATAACATAAAGCTGGGCGCTGGTGGCATTCGAGAAGTAGAGTTTATTGTGCAGGCTTTGCAACTGATACGCGGCGGTCGCGAAACGCCATTACAAACCCCTTCATTGTTACAGGCATTAGAAGAGCTTGAAGCGCTTGATATTGTCCCTGTCGAGGTCAAAAACTGTCTGCATGAGAACTATTTAGTGCTACGTAAAGTTGAGCAATATCTACAAGCATTTGACGACAAACAAACGCAAACTTTACCCGACAACAACTTAGATTGTCTGCGCCTGAGCCACTTATTGCAATGTAACGATTACGCCGAAGTCGAGCAAATGCTAAAGGTTGTGACGCAGCATATCCGGGCTGAGTTTAGCCAAGTCATTGGTGAACCGCCTGAAGAAGAATTAGATGAAGACGATAGCGCGGTTTACGCGTGGCAAACGGGAGAAATTGTTCAGCTAGGCCAGTGCCGAGCTACGCCGTGTTTTGAGACTTGGCAAACTGACTTGATGGAGTTTAAACAAGGGCTAAGTAAAAAGCAGGCGGGCACTCGTGGTCGCGATATTCTCGATAAGTTAATGCCAGCCTTGCTACGAGAGCTTAGTAAACAAAACATGGAGCCGGCGCTCGCTCGCGTGCTCAGTGTGATCAATAAAGTGGCGTCCCGTACTGCATATTTGGAGCTACTTTACGAAAATCACGGTGCGTTGACTCAACTTATCAAACTTTGTTGCCATAGCGCGTGGATTGCTGAGCATATTGCGAAATACCCGATCCTCCTTGATGAGCTTATCGACCCACAAACTCTCTACAAACCTTTGCCATTAACGGCCTATAAAAACGAGATCCAGCAAGCATTTTTACGTATAGATGAGCAAGATGTTGAGCTACAGATGGAAGCGCTGCGACAATTTAAACAAACGCATCAGCTAAAAGTCGCGGCAGCAGACGCCACTGGCGTGTTGGATATTATGAAGGTGAGCGATCATCTAACTGCGCTTGCTGAGGCGATTATCGCAAAAGCCGTCGATATTGCTTGGGGGCATATGGTGGCGCGTTTTGGTGCGCCTGAAGGTGCAACAATAGAAGAAAAAGGCTTTGCTGTAATAGCGTATGGCAAGGCTGGGGGATATGAGCTCGGTTACAACTCAGATCTAGACTTAGTGTTTGTGCATAATCGTGACGGCGAAAGTCAAACTCAGGGTGATAAACCTATCTCTTCAAGACAGTTTTATATGAAGCTAGCACAGCGCTTAATGCATTTGTTCAATACCAAAACACTCTCTGGCATGCTTTACGAATTAGATACTCGACTTCGCCCTGAAGGAAACTCGGGCTTACTCGCTATCAATCTAGAAAGCTTTTACCAATACCAGTTAGAGCAAGCTTGGACGTGGGAGCATCAGGCGCTGGTTAGAGCTCGTATGGTGCTCGGTGAGTCGAAAATGGCCGCGCGATTTGAGGAAATACGCCATGCAATATTAATGCAGCAGCGAGACGTACCAAAATTGGTGGAAGATGTTCGCAATATGCGTGAAAAAATGCGAGCCCACCTTAACCAAGATAGTGACAGTCACTTTGACTTAAAGCAGGGAATTGGCGGCATGACGGATATTGAATTTATCAGTCAGTACATTGTGTTGCGATATAGCAGTCAGTATCCAGCACTTTGTACTTATCCAGATAATATACGTATTTTGGAGCAAGCGGGTGAAGTTGAAGTGATTGATAGTGATGAAATGAAGCACTTAATCTCTGCATATTGTTTGTTTAGAGATCAATATCATTTTAATAGCTTAAACCAATTAGGTAGGGTTGTTGGGCGTGAAGCGTTTGATCAACACGCACAACAAGTCACTCAAGTTTGGCAGCGGGTACTTGCTTAACCCGCTAGCTTACGGCAGTTTTCACGTACATAGATTGGTGGGTTTTCGGTGATAACCGCAGCACGCTCGCGCGGGCAGAAAAATGTGTAGACTTGAAATTCAAAGTCGTCGTTTATCGCCGTTCCAACCTGATAGAGTGCAGAAACAAAGTCGGTATCAAGACGGAAGTTGTATTTCACCACATAATCACGCTCTAGATACCAGAACAGTTCCACACCTTCTTCTTTGGCTTGCTTTGTAAGCACATCTTTAAGTGTGTCTCCCGTATCGAAGCGTCTTGGTTGTTTTTCACCTGTCCATTTAGGGTTAGATGGCTTAACAGCAAGCGCTCTTTGTGCTAGTGCGTCATCAAGAGGATAGGTAGGCTTTCCGAGCGTGATAACGTACTTTTCACGATCAGTATCACGATTGCTCATGCTATTTCTAAAGCTTTCGTAAAATTGCGACAGGCCTTGCGCTGCGACATTGGTGGTTTCCCTAAAGTTCATGTCTTTAGAGGCACCAAAAAGAAAATAGTAGGCAGCCCAAATGAGTAACACACCTAGTGATAGGTGTTTAGTCCAAAACCAGATTGACGATAATTTATTTTTTTTCTTTTTAGCCATTTCAAACTACTCCAAGACTTTAGGCCCTAATAAAACGAAGGTGCCTTTTCATCAGGTCGCGTTTTAAAGCGACGATGCACCCACATATATTGATCTGGCGCACAATTGATTGCTTGTTCCATTCTCTCGTTGACGCGAGTAACATCTGCAAGATCATTGCCACTTGGGAATGATTCTAAAATAGGTTGTACGTCTAAATGATACATCCCTTTTGCATCTCTCGTACAGTGTAAGCTTAAAGTCTCAGCCTTTTTACTCGCAGAAAATAATAAAGTACCAGTTGTAGTTGCAGCATCAGGGACGGCGAAGAAAGGTGCGAACTCGCAGCGCTTGCGGCCATAATCTTGATCAGGCAGGTAATAGCAAACGCGTTTGCTCGAGAGCGTTTTCAATAACCCTTTGACGTCTCGCTTTGTGACTAAATACTCATTTGAGCGCAGTCGCCCACGGGTCATAAAAAACTCCATAAGTGGATTATTGTGTGGACGATAAAAGCCAACACCTTGCACTTTAGTGCCAAGCACTCGGCTTGCCATCTCAAGATGCAACATATGGGGAACCAGCATAAGTACCCCTTTTCCTTGCTTTTGCACGGCTTCAATATGCTCTAATCCCTTAATAGAGCCCACCACTTGATTGATGCGCCACTCTGGCCACCACCATGCCATCCCCGTTTCAAGAGTTGCTATGCCGGTATTTTCCATATTTTTTAGTAGCATAGCTTTGTGTTCTGCTTCACTTAGCTGTGGAAAGCAAAGTTTTAAATTGACATCAGCAATATGACGGCGGCGTTTCATATATTTATGAACTAGACGTCCAAGGCCTCTACCCAGTGTAAATTGAACACCTTGTGGGAGCCATGAGATTAAATACAGGGCGAAAACACCAAGCCAAGTCAGCCAAAATTTAGGTGCTAAGAATGACCATTTGAAAGGTGAGTGAGTAACCAAAGTAATATACCTAAGACTTAATTGAAGCGGCTAGTTTATCTATATTGCTGTAAAAATACAAAAAGCCAGCATAGCTGGCCTTTTCAGAGGTGATAATCGAAGTACTTAGCCTTCAATTAAACCTTGGTTGATTGCTTCAAGATCGGTACGAGATAGTGTACCTGCTGCTTGTTTTAAACGCAGCGACGAAAGTACATAGCGATAACGAATATCAGCTAAGTTACGTTTCGCATTATACAGGTTTTGCGTGCTGACTAGTACGTCCACGATGGTACGAGTACCTACATCAAAGCCCGCTTCAGTTGCTTGTAACGCACTTTCTGCTGAAACAACCGCTTGCTCTAGCGCACG
This sequence comes from Pseudoalteromonas sp. NJ631, assembly GCF_000276645.1. Lineage (NCBI taxonomy): Bacteria > Pseudomonadati > Pseudomonadota > Gammaproteobacteria > Alteromonadales > Pseudoalteromonadaceae > Pseudoalteromonas > Pseudoalteromonas sp. NJ631. Next base: position 34,248 of record NZ_AKXJ01000003.1, on the reverse strand, counting down.
GTAAGTTGCAACGTCTGAAACTACTTGGTTATAAGACGTGATCACCGAGCGCGTCATGTTGCGCATTGCCGCTTCCATATCTTCGCTGCTAGCAACAAAGTTTGCGCGAGCTTGATCGGTCGCCGCAACGGTTTGACCACCAGTATAAATTGGTACGTCTAACGTTAAGCCTACAGAAGTTCTGTCGCTACGTGGCGCATGTTGTCTACCTGCACTGTCAGCTAAAGAATCAGAATAAGTAGCGTTTAAGTTTAGTGTTGGGTAGTGTCCAGCTTTAGCTAAATCAATTTGATCTTTTGCGATGTCTACCGCGGATTTAGCGACTTGAAGGTCTAAGTTCTTCGCTTTTGCAATCTCGATAAAGTCATTCGTATTTTGCGTAGGCTTAACCGTTGAGAAGGTTTCAGTATTTAGCTTGTCTAGTTTAGCGTGATACTTACCCGTAATTGTACGTAATGTTTCACGTGCTGTTTCAACCGCATTACCTGCTATGATTTCGTCTGCAACTGCACGGTCAAATTGCGCTCTTGCTTCATGCACGTCTGTAATTGCAGTCAAACCTACTTCGTAGCGCTGTTTAGTCTGCTCTAGTTGACGTTCTATAGCGCGCTTCTCGGCTTGTACAAACTCTAGGCTATCTAACGCGCTTAGCACATTAAAGTAACCTTCAGCGATACGGACAATCAAAGTTTGCTTTTGCTGCTCATATTGCGTCGATGCTTGCATTGCACGTTTTTCAGCGATCGATAGCCCCTGCCAAGATGCCATATTAAAAATGGTTTGGTTTAGGGAGATTGAACGCTGAAAGGTGTCAGTGTCAGACTCAAACATGGTGTAGCCTGTCGAGTCATTTTGCTGGCTCGATGGACCTTCAGAGTTAACGTCTGTATAACTCATTTGAAAGCCAAGCTGAGGTAGCAATACGCCTAATGCTTGGTCTTGTGCATATTTTTGCGCATCAGCCTGCGCTTTAGCCTTTAATACGGTAGGATCGTTAGCCGTTGCAATGTCGTATACTTGCAGTAGGTCTTCCGCGTGGGACAGGCTGCTTGAAAGTGCGCACGACAACCCAACAACTAATGATAGTAGAGTTTTTTTCATTTTTCGCTCAGTCCTTAGACAATTTTTATACTGTCAGCATGTTACCCTGTTTTTGCGGCCCAATTAAAGACCAAATGCGTAAAACATCGCCAACAAGTGTAACAGAATATATTAATACCACTTGGGTATTGTAAAGTGGAAAAAGTTAAAGGTAAACGACTTCGTTTACTTATTCAGGTATGACCCTACTATAAGGGCGATTGGTTAGCTTTTAAACCGTTGCTATTAAAAAATACAGGATTATTTTATGAAACCTTTGAGTCAGTTCAACAAAGTCGACGTCAATGTTTCTTCAATAGAAACAATCTTCAATGGTTTTTTTACCATTCACAAGTACCAATTTACCCATGCCTTATTTAATGGCGGTGTATCAGAGCTGATAACTCGCGAGATATTAGAGCGTGGTCATGCGGTTGCAATATTGCCGTATGATCCTATTACAGACAGCGTGCTGCTTATTGAGCAAATTAGAATTGGGGCGCTGGCTTCAAAAAATTCCCCTTGGCTTTTGGAGTGCATTGCAGGAATGGCAGAAGGGAGCGAAGATTACGAGTCTGTTGCAAGAAAAGAAGCCAAAGAAGAAGCAGGACTTGAGCTGGATAAGCTCATTTATATGCGCTCTTATTTATCAAGCCCAGGAGGTACAACAGAGCGACTGTATTTGTATTTAGCGCTTGCTGATTTATCTGAAGCGGGTGGGGTTTATGGACTGGCTGAAGAAGGTGAAGATATCAAAGTGCATGTGATGCCACTTGATGAAGCCCTTGCACGTCTTGATAATGAGGAAATCGATAACGCTGCCACTGTTATTAGTCTACAATGGTTGGCATTAAATAAAGCGCGGATATAGAAGCAGTTTAGGAGTCGTATTTTTGTCACAAGTGCTGAGCTCAAAGCAGTATATTCAATCTCTGCCCCGTTACATCACGCTGTGCGAACGTAATTATTTACGGGCGCTAAAATTGCTACCTGAAGAAGTGGTCGGTGAGAGCCGAGTGATTGACTTAGCCTCTGCGCGCTACAGTTTGAGCGTAGCTGGGGTTAGTAAATACACAACGGACATTCATATCGAACAGATGGCGACGATAAGCGCCCATTTGCCACACTTTTCGTTGTCTGTGCGCCTCTACCATGATGCTAAAGTGGCTGAAGTAATTCACCGTGATTATCATCGTCGAATAAAGCCATCTTATGGTTACCCAAATCCTGATATGCACCAAAAAGATGAAAAATATCAAATAAATGCGTTTTTAGCTGATTGGCTTATGGTGTGTTTAGAAAAAGGCCGCGTACATTTAAACTGGGATGTAAACAATGGCTTGGTTTGATCTTGAGCTGCAATTCGATAAAGCGCAAATTCGTATTGGCCATTTTACGGATTGTCATTTGTTTGCCACGCCTTGTGGGGAATACTTTGCGGTAAATACCGCCGCTAACCTTGAACGCACTCTAGCAGCGATGGCAAAAGAGCATTTTGATTGTGTGGTGTTTGGCGGTGATTTAACACAAGATCACAGTGCAGCTTCTTATCATGAGTTTGCCCGTATAGTGAGAGAGAGTGAGTTGCAATGCCCGGTGCTTTGGGTGCCGGGTAACCATGACGAGCTAGCTTTACTCGAAGAAATAAGTGCTGGGCAAATCGTCCGTCATAAATGCATCTCAGGCCCATTTGGCCAGGTGTTACTGTTAAACTCAAAGAGTGAAACACCCGCCGGATGGTGTGCTAAGTCACATTTAGATGCGCTCAAAGACACGCTTAACAACAATATCAACAACAATACGATTGTTTTTGCTCACCACCATCCTAGACCGATTGATGGCTATTTAGATAAACATATGCTCGAAAATGGTCCTGCACTGTTAAACCTGTTGGTAGACTCAGAGCAAGTCTTAGGGCTATTTCATGGTCATGTGCATAATGAATATCAACAACAATTTCGCACTTTACCTATCTACGCTACGCCTGCAACATCAATCCAATTTGATAAGCACACAAAGGACTGGTATCAGTCTGATTTGGGTCCCGCTTATCGTGTCATCGTATTTAGTAAAAGCGCTATAACAACAGAGGTAAAATGGCTCGGAAAGTAGTTTATATTCACGGCTTTAATAGCTCTGAGCTATCCTATAAAGCGACGGCGTTTGGTGAATATATGATGGATAAACAAACGCCATATTTTGTCCCAAAACTACATTATGACCCGAGAGTCGCATTGGCACAGTTGGATAGCGTCATTGATTCTGATACTGTGTTATTAGGTAGCTCGTTAGGCGGCTATTACGCCACCTACTTTTCGCAACATCTTGGTTGTAAAGCGGTGGTGATAAACCCTGCAGTTAGGCCTTTTTCATTATTAAATGACTACCTTGGACCACAATACAATCCTTATCAGGACTGTCATTATGAGCTGCAGTATGAACATATTGATGCGTTAAAATCCATGTATGTCGAGCAGCTGAGTAATCCAGAAAACTTGCTATTATTGCAACAAACGGGCGACGAGGTGCTGCCTTTTGCAGAGGCGGTGCGTTATTATAGTCATTGTCGTCAAATTATTGAGTTTGGTGGGGATCATAGCTTTGTTGAATTTCCACGCTATTTTGACACCATCACCAAATTTTTAACTATCAAAAATTAGAATTTATGCACAAAGCTCTGCTCAAAACTGTATGTTGTGCATATACTAGCGGATAAAAAGATAACTAGAACTAGCCTATGAGTCAGCAAAACTATAATGCCGAAGCTATTGAGGTACTCAATGGCTTAGAGCCAGTTAAGCGCCGTCCTGGCATGTATACCGATACCACAAGACCTAATCATTTAGGCCAAGAGGTTATCGATAACAGTGTCGATGAAGCCTTAGCCGGACATGCCACCAAGATTGACGTGATCTTGCATGAAGACAACTCCTTTGAAGTCATCGATGACGGTCGAGGAATGCCTGTGGACATTCACCCAGAAGAGGGCGTGCCTGGGGTTGAATTGATCCTGACCAAACTCCATGCCGGGGGCAAGTTTTCCAATAAAAACTACCAGTTCTCCGGTGGTCTTCATGGGGTGGGTATATCGGTTGTTAATGCGTTGTCGACTCGGGTCGAAATTACCGTTAAACGCGATGCGCAAATCTATGAAATGGCATTTGAAAACGGCGATAAAGTCGAAGACTTAAGAGTGACCGGCAGCGTTGGTAAGCGTAATACCGGCACCTCAGTACACTTTTGGCCCGACGCGAGTTATTTTGACTCAGCTAACTTCTCAATTACTAAGTTAAACCACTTGCTCAAAGCTAAGGCTGTATTGTGTCCAGGGCTTAGAATTCGTTTTGTAAATAAACAGACGAAAGAAACGCAAGAATGGCACTACGAGGCAGGTCTTGAGGATTACCTAAAAGACAGCGCTGAAGGCTATGAAGTGCTGCCGAAATCTCCATTTACAGGCAGTTTCAGTGGCTCAACCGAAGGGGTCGATTGGGCGCTTCATTGGTTGCCAGAGGGCGGCGAATCTATCGCTGAAAGCTATGTAAACCTAATTCCAACGGCACAAGGTGGGACTCATGTAAATGGGTTACGCCAAGGCTTACTTGAAGCGATGCGAGAGTTTTGTGAATTCAGAAACCTGATCCCGCGTGGCGTTAAACTGACGCCTGATGATGTTTGGGACCGCTGTAGTTATGTCTTGTCGGTTAAAATGCAAGATCCACAATTTGCCGGGCAAACCAAAGAAAAGCTGTCATCACGTTCGTGCGCTACCTTTGTGTCTGGCATTGTCAAAGACGCCTTTAGTTTATGGTTAAACGAACACACCGAAACCGCAGAGTTACTTGCTGAGCTATGTATCAGCAATGCGCAAAAACGTTTGCGTGCTGCGAAAAAAGTGGTTCGTAAAAAAGTCACTTCTGGTCCTGCTTTACCGGGTAAATTAACCGATTGTTCTGGAAGTGAAACCGAACGCTCAGAAATATTTTTGGTGGAAGGGGACTCAGCAGGTGGCTCGGCAAAACAAGCACGAGACCGTGAGTTTCAAGCAATCATGCCACTGCGCGGTAAAATCCTAAATACCTGGGAAGTGGAATCTGGACAGATCTTAGCCTCGCAAGAAGTACATGATATTTCAGTTGCTTTAGGTATTGATCCAGACTCTGAAGATTTATCAGGCCTGCGCTATGGTAAAGTATGTATCCTCGCGGATGCGGATTCTGACGGACTTCACATTGCAACTTTGTTATGCGCACTTTTTGTGAAGCACTTCCCTGAGCTTGTTCGTAAGGGCCATGTTTTTGTTGCCATGCCGCCGCTATTTCGTATTGATGTTGGTAAAGAAGTTTACTACGCCCTTGATGAAGATGAGAAAAAGGGCATATTAGACCGTATCGAGGCTGAAAAGAAACGCGGAAAAGTCAACGTACAACGCTTTAAAGGGTTGGGTGAAATGAACCCGTTGCAATTGCGTGAAACCACCATGGATCCAAATACTAGACGTTTAGTTCAGCTGACATTAGATGAGCCTGAACAAACCCTCGAAATGATGGATATGCTGTTAGCTAAGAAGCGCTCTGGCGACCGTAAAATTTGGCTTGAGCAGCACGGAGATAAGGCAGAGGTTTAACATGAAAATACATAGCAAATTGACCACGGTAGCGACGACACTGGCAGTAGCGTTATTAAGTTCACCTGCACTGGCAAACGATATGCTTTCGCGCCTTTCAGTACCTAAAGGGTATGAGCTGAGCTATTTTGCGAAAGATGTTGAAAATGCGAGACAAATGGCGGTGGGCAAAGATGGCACTGTGTATGTTGGCTCTCGTAAAGCGGGTAAAGTTCACGCACTTATTGACAACAACCGTGATGGCGTAGCCGACAAGAAAATCTTGGTTGCAGAAGGGCTGAATATGCCCTCCGGTATCGCCCTAAAAGACGGTGACTTATATGTTGCTGAAGTTGAGCGTATTGTGCGTTTTAAGCAAATCGCAAAAAACCTCAAGGCACCGGTAAAAGAACTGGTGTTCGATGATTTGCCTGACAAACGCCACCACGGCTGGAAGTACCTAACAGTATCGCCTGAAGGCGAACTGATCATTCCTGTTGGCGTGCCTTGTAATATTTGTGCCGAAGACCCAAAGTTTGGCCGTATATTTTCACTAAATCTTGAGACCAAAAAGCTTTCGACGATTGCTAAAGGCGTGCGTAATTCAGTGGGTTTTGATTATCACCCAGTAACCGGAAAGTTATGGTTTAGCGATAACGGTCGTGACATGATGGGAGATGACATTCCACCATGTGAAATCAATCGTGTTGACGAAATTGGTCAGCATTTTGGCTTCCCGTATGTTCATGGTGGCAGTGTGCTAGACCCTGAATTTGGCGAGGGTAAATCGGTGACTGACTACGCCATGCCAGCACTTGCACTACAAGCGCACGTTGCACCGCTGGGCATTCACTTTTACCGTGGCGAGCAATTTCCAAAGGCAATGAAGCATCAGCTTTTTGTTGCTGAACATGGTTCTTGGAACCGCAGCAAAAAAGTGGGCTATCGAGTAATGCGAGCAAACGTGCAAGATGGCCAAATTAGAGGCTATGAGCCTTTCCTTACCGGCTTTATGGAAAACGAAACAACCTATGGTCGACCAGCCGCAATTGCAGAGCTCGACGACGGTAGCCTGCTCGTTTCCGATGATTACGCCAATGCGATATATCGCATCAGCTACAACAACAAGTAAGGTGTAACATGACAGATCCTCAAGCCTTGTCCTTGCAAGGCATTGAACAACTTCCGATGGGGCGTTTTACTGAAGACGCCTACCTGAACTACTCCATGTATGTGATCATGGATAGGGCGTTGCCGCATATTGGTGACGGCCTGAAGCCTGTACAACGTCGTATTGTATATGCGATGAGTGAGCTGGGCTTATCTGCTCAAGCAAAATACAAAAAATCTGCCCGTACCGTCGGTGACGTATTGGGTAAATATCACCCTCATGGCGACAGTGCTTGTTATGAGGCCATGGTACTCATGGCGCAGCCGTTCTCTTATCGCTATCCGCTGGTGGATGGCCAAGGTAACTGGGGTGCTGCGGATGATCCTAAATCATTTGCTGCGATGCGTTATACCGAGGCGCGTTTATCTAAGTTCTCAGAAGTACTGCTGAAAGAGCTTGGTCAAGGTACGGTTGATTGGACCGCTAACTTTGATGGCACCTTAGATGAGCCGCAAGTGTTACCTGCGCGTTTACCACATATCTTGTTGAATGGGGTGACGGGTATTGCGGTGGGGATGGCAACCGATATTCCGCCACATAACGTACGCGAAGTTGCTGAAGCTTGTTGTTTGTTATTGGATAAGCCTAAAACCGAACTAGAAGAAATTCTAGAATTGGTCAAAGCGCCAGACTATCCAACCGATGCGGAAATCATTACGCCGCAAGAAGAGATCAAAAAGCTTTACACCACAGGTCGTGGCTCAATCAAGATGCGTGCTGTATACACCGAAGAGCAAGGCGAAGTGGTGATCACCGCGTTGCCGCACCAATGTTCGGGTGCCAAGGTGCTAGAGCAGATAGCAGCACAAATGACAGCGAAGAAACTCCCTATGGTGGCGGATTTACGTGACGAATCGGACCATGAAAATCCGACGCGTATCGTCATTGTACCGCGTTCAAATCGAGTTAAGGTCGAGCCATTAATGGCGCACCTATTTGCCACGACGGATCTTGAAAAGAACTACCGTGTTAACATCAATATGATTGGTTTAGACGGGCGTCCACAAGTTAAAGACTTGCGTCAGATTTTATCTGAGTGGTTAGTATTCCGTCGTGAAACGGTGCGTAGACGTTTGCAGTATCGTTTAGACAAAGTACTTGCGCGTTTGCATATTCTTGAAGGTTTGATGATTGCGTTTTTGAATATCGATGAAGTCATCGAAATCATTCGCAACGAAGATAAGCCAAAAGAAGAGTTAATTGCGCGTTTTGGTCTTTCAGATAAGCAGGCCGAAGCGATTCTAGACCTGAAATTACGCCACCTTGCAAAGCTTGAAGAAATGAAGATCCGTGGTGAGCAGGATGAGCTTGAAAAAGAGCGTGATGGACTGGAGAAAACCTTAGGCTCTGAGCGTCGCATGTCGACATTGATGAAAAAAGAAATCCAAGAAGCTGCTGAATTGTATGGCGATGATAGACGCTCACCGGTAGTTGAGCGTGGTGAAGCCAAAGCGCTTAGCGAAAAGGATTTGATCCCATCAGAGTCTGTAACTGTTGTGCTATCTGAGAAAGGCTGGGCGCGTTTTGCGAAGGGCCACGATATCGATGCCGAAGGACTAAGCTACCGCTCAGGTGACAGTTATAAAGCCTCGGCCAAAGGTAAGAGTAATCAGCCTGCGGTGTTCTTAGATACCTCAGGGCGAGCCTTTGCAACCGATGCGCATAGCTTACCTTCAGCTCGGAGTCAGGGCGAGCCGATGACGGGACGCTTTAACTTGGCGTCAGGATGTAACTTTGAACATGTGGTCATGGGCGAAGAGAAATCGACTTATCTGATAGCGACTGATGGTGGTTACGGCTTTATCAGTGACTTTGCGGATATGGTGAGCAAGAACAAAAATGGTAAAGCGTTCGTTAGCGTGCCAAAAGGTGCGCATTTGATGGCACCTATCCAGGTATTTGATGTTGCCACTGATATGTGTATGGCGATTTCCAGCGAAGGCAGAATGCTGCTATTCCCGTTACGTGATCTACCTAAACTTGGTAAAGGTAAGGGAAATAAGATTATCTCTATCCCTAGCGCGAAGGTGCAAAGCCGTGAAGAGTTTGTCAAAGTATTAGCGGTAGTACCTGAAGGCGTTTCTGTTACCTTGCATGCAGGCAAGCGCAAGCTAACCTTGAAGCCAAGTGATTTAGAACACTATTACGGTGAGCGAGGTCGCAGAGGTAATAAGTTACCGCGCGGATTACAGCGTGTAGATAGCTATGATCTGGAGCACAATGGTGTCGAGACACCAGAAGATAATGACGCCAGCGCAGATACCGAAGAATAACCGATACAGGCCGCCCACCGCGGCCTTATTTTTATCTGCTGTAAACCATCGTGAGGTGAACTCGCTCCCACCAAATTAACCACTCCGTGTAGGTGTCTGTTCAACCGGCGATCTTGAACTTTAGAATATGGCGTCCCAAACCAAAAAATGAAAATAAAAAGACACTATTATTGCAGCATTTTATTGCGCTTTACGTTAAAATATTCGGTTATACCAATCACACAAGTGCCTATGGCTTGCAAACAATTGTAATTGGTATCAATTGGCAGCACTTGCTGCTTGTCACCATCACACGGGCTTCCTAACGGGGTATTTATGTCAGATAAGTGCTATATCACAGCGCAACAATTGCTAGAAGATTCATTTCGCTTAGCCGCTAAAGTTTATGAAGACGGGTTTAGACCTGACTTTATTATCGGTATTTGGCGTGGTGGTGCGCCTATTGGTATCGCAGTTCAAGAATACTACGATTACAAAGGTATAGAGACTGATCATATCGCAGTACGTACTTCTTCTTACTATGGCATTGGTAAGCAATCTAAAGAAATCAAAGTACACGGTCTGCATTACATCGTTGAAAATGCAAACGCTGACGATTCATTGCTAATCGTTGATGACGTGTTTGATTCTGGGCGCAGTATTTTTGCGTTGAAAGAAAAGCTTGCAGAACTAATGCGCTTGAACTTGCCTCGCGATATTCGTGTCGCTTGCCCATACTACAAGCCAGCAAACAAAAAAGTACCAATGACACCAGATTACTTTATTCATGAGTCTGACGAGTGGTTGGTATTCCCTCACGAGCTGTCAGGTTTAACGCCGGAAGAATTAGTGGAAGGAAAGTCTGACTTAGCAAATATTAAACACCTATTTGCAAAATAAGCTAATCAGTACTCAAGGGCGAGCAAGTACTCGCCCTAGTTATTCTAAACGCGAAAAATTAAGCTTGCGCGAAGCTATCAACAAAATCCTCAAGCGCGTCAACATCGACTGGCTTTAAGCCTTCACTACTGCGTACTATCAAGCCCTTTTCTACCAATTCACTGACCACCCGACGATATGCACGTTCAGTGGTCGCAAATCTTTCGGCTTCAGCACTTACCGTTGAATAGGCACGAAGTAATGTTGGATTCGAATTCTCGGCACGTAATAAGCAGTCTTTAGCAATGTTGTAGCTCAGCGGCAACAGCAACTTGTCTAAGTTTATCTTTTGGTTTTCAGTAAACTTAGCAGCGATGGTTTGCGCGGTATATAGGCTCAGCTCCGGCTGCTCAAGCAGTAATTTTCGCCAATATTTTAGCTCAATGAGGTGATAGGTTACATCGCTCAAGCAAGTCACGGTATAAATACAAGGCTGATGATTCAGCGCTTCGATTTCGCCAATTAGCGTGTTGTTACAGTCCAGTTGTCCGAGTAATAGACGACGACCGTTACCGACATCATAACTAAAAGACACAGTGCCACTGGTCACCAATATGAGTTTACTCAATGGTTCATCTTGGTGGATCAAGACTTCTTTTTTGCTGTGCTGAAAACTATTACCAGCAAAAGCGAGTAACTGTTCGACCAAATTGGTTGAAAAATGATATTGAAACATCTAGATGGCTCTTCGGACAAATGTCCTATTTATTAAACTATAATGACGTTAGCATGAATTTTTCAGTTTTACGCTAACTCACACCGTTTAAGTAGTATCGGTTTTATCTCAGCGCTGTGGCGAAGAATTTAATAAACGATATTACCATTAAACCCCCACTTCCCGTGTTAGAGCTAATTTATTGGTGCTAATTTCTAGGGGCTTGTGGGTTAGCCTTTTTATTCTGCTCGATACGTAAATTCGAGCATAAACTATATGCTAACGCAACTTAGGGGAGAGGACAAATGAGTTGGGAATATTTAGGCTATTTAGCCTCTGCTTTTTTGGTCGTTTCTTTGATGATGAGCGATGTTGCTAAGTTGCGTTGGTTCAATTTAATGGGCTGTATTTGTTTTACCGCCTATGGCGCACTTATCCAGGCTTGGCCGGTGGCGTTAACTAATGGTCTACTGGCACTAGTTAACACCTACCACTTGGTTAAATTACAAAAAGATCAACGCTGATATTTAAGTTCACCTGCAATCCACGTCTGCTCGAATTTAATATCATCAATTTTATCTTCGCTTACGGTAAAGTAATCTTGGTCGATTAAGATAAAATCGGCCCACTTTCCTTGTTCTAAACTTCCCAGTTTATATTCTTGAAATGCAGCATAAGCAGCATCAACTGTGAATGCTTGTAGTGCTTGTTCTCTGGTTAGCTTTTCTGTTGGGCGCCAGCCATCTTTGGGTAAATCTTGATGGTCTTGTCTGGTGATAGCGGCATGCAGACCATGGAAAGGATTTGCAAGCTCCACTGGAAAGTCAGAACCCGCCGCCACTCTACTTCCTTGCTTTAAGAATGTTTGCCATGCGTAAGCGCCGCTAAGCTGTTTGTCGTCTAGGCGCTTTTCGGCCATATGCATATCAGATGTGGCATGAACAGGCTGCATTGATGGAATAATATCTAATGTCTTAAAGCGAGGGATATCATCCGGGTGGACAACTTGTGCGTGCTCAATGCGATTTCTGAGCAGTCTTCCACCTGCTTTTTTAAAAACGTGTTGATATGAGTCTAGCACGATGCGATTCGCTCTATCGCCAATGGCGTGCGTGTGCGCACTGTAGCCGCTGCGTATGGCTTGGGTGATCAATGCTTCAAGCGTCGCTTGGTTTTCGAGCATTAATCCTTTGTGATCTTTGCGGTCATGATAGTCGCGAATAAGTGCTGCCCCTCGGCTGCCAAGTGCACCATCAGCATAGATTTTTACACTACGAATAGAGAGTTGATCTCGTGTATCTTTGATCACTCCGGCGTCTAACATCTCTGCGAGTTTGGGCGAGCTTGCACTGAGCATAGCGTAGACGCGCAGAGGCATTGAGTGTTCCTTGGCGCGTGTTTGGTAGACCTGCCACGTAGTGTGGTCAATCCCAGCATCATGAGCTGAGGTAATGCCTAAACTCAGCAAGTGTTCTCCGGCTTTATTCAGCGCTTTGTTTACCTGTGCATCTGACTGAGCTGGGACATGAGTATGAATAAGGTCTTCTGCCTTGTCGATAAAAATCCCGCTCGGCATACCGCTATTCAGTGTAATGATTTCACCGCCTTCAGGCGTCTTTGTTGATTTGGAAATGTTGGCAAGCGCCATCGCTTTTGAGTTTACCCAAATAGCGTGACCATCTACTCGAGTGAGCATGACGGGCTTATCTTTTACGTATTTGTCGAGATCGGCAGCGGTTGGGAATTGTCCGCCAGGCCATAAGGTTTGATCCCAGCCTCGACCTATTATCCATTCACCTTCATGGGCTTTGGCGTAGTGGCTAAGCCGTTTTCCTACTTCTGCAATGGTTTTGCTACCGCGCACGTCGAGTGTGAGTAAATTATTGCCAAGGCCAATGATGTGACCGTGCGCATCAATTAAACCGGGCAATAGGGTTTTTCCCTCACCATCAAACTTGGTTGCACTCGGATATTGAGTACTAAGATCTTTTGAACTTGTTTTTACGACTTTACCGTCTTTAATTATCAAAGAAGAAAAGCGCTCAATTTGCTGCGATTTAGTAGGCGTATAACCATTTACATTGTGAATTAAGGTTACTTGAGCTGTTGATGACAGGCTAAAGCTAGCCAAAAGCGCGAGGAATGTTTTTTTCATTATATTGTCCTTCACTGAGAGTGTTTATTCAGAATAATCATCTAACTCAATAAAGCCAAGTCTTTGAGTTGAGAGTATACTTGGGTTTTAAATGAGTGGAGTGTCAAAGTGAAGTTGTTTGTTGTATACCTAGGCGGCCGTATTCAAGGTTGCCATATTGAAATGCATGATGTGCGCTTTGTCGCGGCGAATACAATTGAAGAGGCTTATCCCAAATTAAAGCAGCAATGGGTTGGAGATAAAAGTTCGGTGCATATGGATAGCTACACAATTATTGAACATGCCGATGGTTATGCTATTGAACTTACCGAAGAGCGTGTTGAGCAAGCTGAGCATTTATACTTTGTGAACCTGGGAGGATATAAGCCAGATAGGTTAGCTGAGGCGCATGACTTTGGGCTGTTCGTTGCAACGAATGTAGATGAAGCAAAAGAGAAAGCAAAAGCGTTTTTGCTTAACGGCTTTAGCCATATTCATAAAGACGATTTACATGATGTAGATGACTGTTTTGCCATTGATTTATTTGATCAAAACTTAAATATCAAGCTCACCCACAGTGGCCAATCAACACCGCTTACCCCTTTGTGGTTTGGTTATCATCCTCTATAACCAATGTGAGGGATATTCTAGCCCTCACCCTCATTGTTTTCATCGTTATCTGCTTTTATGGCTATTTTGATAGCGACAATCACGACGGCAAACATTAAAAACGGCAGTGCAGCTAGAGAATACTCAACAATGTGGCTGTCTTTGTAGCTAGGTTGCAAAATAAAATGGCCGCCTACACACATTAAGATCACTACAAACAGCAAAGGTAGCATCATAATTTCTTTGTTCTTTTTGTGTTTTTTCATTTTGAACTCAGCTAATTATTCTTTCATTGAATGATGAACACTCTCTCACACGCGGTGCAAAAAAGCCTTGATCGAAATCAGTGCGGCGGATTATACCAATTCACTCTGAGTTAGAAATAAAATTCATGAGTTTATACCAATTGTATTAATTAAATGAGCTATTTGAAGCGGAGGAATAGCTTTAGTAGCTAGGCAAAAATTTTGCTATTTAGTTGTTCTAAATGAGAAATTTTTAACGACGCTAATATGGTATTTCACCCTTCAAATTGGTTGGAGAGTTAATGCAATTGGTATTATTACTTGGGAGGGGGGAAGGTCCGTGGTATAACGAAGCTCTATCGCTGTATAAATCAACAAATACTATGACCAAAAACAATAAACAAACCATTGTTATCAAGCTCGGCACGAGTGTCTTAACTGCAGGCAGCCAGACCTTAAACAAGCCCAGACTTGTTGAGCTGGTAAGGCAGTGTGTAACGTTACGTCAGGCTGGTCATCAGGTCATTGTTGTCTCCAGCGGTGCTGTTGCTGCTGGGCGCGGTGTCTTACAGCAACAAATTGGTCATTCGCTAGCTGAAAAACAGATGTTAGCTGCGATTGGGCAAGGTCAATTAATCCATTTATGGCAGTCATTGTTTAGTATTTACGACGTCACTGTGGCGCAAATGCTACTGACACGAGCCGATCTTGAGCACCGCGAACGTTATCTAACTGCAAGGGATATGCTCACTAAGCTTCTAGAGCATCATGTCGTGCCTATCATCAACGAAAACGATGCAGTGGCAACGTCTGAAATCAAAGTTGGCGATAACGACAACCTCTCAGCCTACGTCGCAATTTTAGCAAATGCCGATAAATTGGTATTACTCACCGATCAGCATGGTCTTTTTACCGCAGATCCCAGAGCCAATCCAGATGCGCAGTTGATAGAGCAAGTAACACATATAAACGACGAACTTAGAGCACTAGCTGGTGGCAGTGGCACACAACTTGGAACGGGTGGTATGGCGACTAAGTTGCAAGCCGCTGACATCGCACAACGAGCAGGTGTTGATGTTGTGATAGCAAAAGGCAGTGAATACGACATTTTACCGCAAGTACTCACCCAAACCGCACCAAGCACGACGTTTTTGAAGTTTGACGCTCCGGTTGGAGGGCGCAAGCGCTGGTTGCTGTCTGGCCCTAAATCAACTGGTAAAATAATTTGTGATAATGGCGCAATCAATGCGGTATGTAATCAAGGAGCAAGTTTACTAGCAAAAGGGATCGTATCGATTGAAGGGCAATTTAAACGTGGCGAGCTGGTTCAAGTGTTTTGCCAACACGGCACGCTTCAGGCACAAGGTTTAACTAGCTTAAGTAATCAAGAACTTGGTTTGGTAATTGGTCGTCATAGTAGTGAATTTGCGCAGTGTCTTGGCTTTGAAAGTGCTGAGGAAATCATCCATCGTGATAATTTGGTACTCTTAAATCAACATAGCCAACAAGAAGTATTAAATTAGCCTATAAATTACTGTAAATTCAGAGAGCTGTTCTACACTTATCAAGAGTCAATTTTATTGAGAGGCCTTGAATGTCGATTAGCTATTCACCCTGTGGTCACGAACTTACTTTAGAGCTCTTGGCGCAAAAGAGTGAACTGGTGCTAATGCAGGCCCTTGAGCGGGTTATCTCTGATGTTTGTGGGGAAAGCTATGCATTTTATTTCAGTAAAAGCTTATCGGAAAAAGAAGTCCCAAAGTCCATATTTGTGAGCCATCGCGACTTTTGTGTTGTGGTGGGGTCGGTAGATGCCGTGGTAGATAAATTACGTCAGCGCCAAGATGGCAAACACCTCATTCAATACCACGGCGATAGTGTTATCCCGTTTTATCACCAAGCTCAGCTAGTTGGTTTTTTATATATAGAAGGCCAAGTAAATCTCACCACGGCGACTTTAATGAAGCACTTACTCACTGTTTTTGCGCATCAAATGGCAACATTGCACTTTGCCCGTATCGATCCGCTCTCCGAATTACTCAATCGCCAAACGTTTGATGAAAAAGTCATGGAAATAACCAATGGAGATGGGTTTACGGTATGCCGTGATGACAGTGAAGACCGCAAGTGGTACTTAGCGATGGCAGATATTGATCACTTTAAACAGGTAAACGACAATTTTGGTCATGTGATTGGCGATGAAGTGATCCTGCTGGTGGCGCAAAAGATTAAAGCCAACTTTAGAGCGGAGGACTATGTATTTCGCTACGGCGGAGAGGAGTTTGCGGTGCTATTTCAAAGTCGCAATGATGACTCTGCTGCAGTAGCACTTGAGCGCTTGAGAAGTACCATTGCTTCCAGCCGATTTCCGCAAGTAGAGCATGTTTCTGTGAGCCTTGGTTTTACCGAAGTGGTCGATACACTACAAGTTTCTGAGCAAGTTCACAAAGCCGATCTTGCGCTTTATCACTCAAAAGAAAATGGCAGAAACCAAGTCACAAACTACCTCGCTTTGGGGTTAGCCGAATCAAAATACGCATGTGCAGAAATAGAGTTGTTTTAAGCTCCGCTTATATATAGCGCTTAAAGATTATGCTAAACTCCCCAACCTATTTTTTAGCGAATGTAGCAAAAGGTTTGGGAAACGTTATGCAATTTGTAAGATGGTTTTTAGGACGTCTGATTTTACTTTTTGATTTTATTTTTACCCCACGCAGTAAAAAACGTGCCGCAGAACAACAGCAAAAGCTAGATGCTATGACGGCAAACTTAAAGTTATACCAATTTAAGGCTTGTCCATTTTGCGTTAAAGTGCGCCGCGCTGCCAAGCGTGAAGGGCTTAAGCTCGAAACCCGTGATGCCAAAAATGATGAGCAATATCGCCAAGAGTTGCTAGAGCAGGGTGGTAAAGTGAAGGTGCCATGCTTGCGAATCGAAGAGCAAGGCGAAGTCACTTGGTTGTACGAATCCAATGACATTGTTGCTTATCTAGAAAAGCTGGAAAAAGCAGCTTAATTCACGCGCCTTACTATGCGCTAATCAGGCGCTATGCTAGCATAGCGCCATTAATCGACTAATCCATTTTTAAGAGAATTTTGATGACTATCCGTACTCGTGTCGCACCCTCTCCAACAGGTGATCCGCATTTAGGAACGGCTTATATTGCCTTATTCAACTATTGTTTTGCTAAGCAGCAAGGTGGTGAGTTTGTATTACGAATTGAAGATACCGATCAGGTACGTAGTACTATTGAATCTGAGCAAGCTATCATGGACAGCCTACGTTGGTTAGGTCTTGACTGGGATCACGGTCCGGATGTGGGTGGCGAGTTTGGTCCATACCGTCAATCAGAGCGTTCTGACTTATATAAAAAGTTTGCACAGCAGCTTGTAGATGATGGTAAAGCGTTTTACTGCTTTGCAACGGCTGAAGAGCTAGACCAAATGCGTGAAGAGCAGATGGCAGAGGGCTTACGTCCTAAATACGACGGCCGTGGCTTACGTCTATCTGAAGAAGAAGTGAAGGCAAACCTTGAAGCAGGCAAGCCTTACGTTATTCGCATGAAAATCCCAGAAGAAGGCACGTTTAAGTTTAACGATTACCTACGTGGTGAAATTGAGATCCCATGGGAAAACGTAGACATGCAAGTTTTGTTGAAAGCCGACGGCTTCCCAACTTACTTCCTTGCAAACGTAGTAGATGATCATCACATGGAGATTAGCCATATCTTCCGTGGTGAAGAGTGGATCAACTCAGCGCCTAAACTACTAAAATTGTACGAAGACTTCGGCTGGGAAGCGCCCGTGCTTGGTCACTTACCGCTACTTCGTAACCCTGATAAATCTAAGCTGTCAAAGCGTAAAAACCCAACTTCAATTAACTACTACAAAGAAATGGGTTTCTTACCAGAAGCACTACTTAACTATTTAGGTCGTATGGGTTGGTCAATGCCGGATGAGCGTGAAAAGTTCACTTTGGCTGAGATGATTGAACACTTTGATATGAAGCGCGTATCACTTGGTGGACCTATCTTTGATATTGACAAGCTTAACTGGTTAAATGGTCTGTGGATCCGCGAAAACCTAACTGATGCAGAACTTATCCAGCGCTTTGTCGACTGGAAGTTTAACGGTGATATGTTGGCTCGCGTACTTCCTGAAGCCAAGGCGCGTATCAACACGCTATCTGATTTGGTGGGGCTAGCAGGCCACTTTGTGGCGGGCTTACCTGAATACGATCCAGCGTTATTAACGGCTGGTAAAGCGGACGAAGAAGTGGTTCGTCAGGCACTGCAATTCTTTATTTGGGAATTAGAAAAGCTGCGTACGTGGAACAAGTCTGAGATCTTCTCTATTGCAAAGGCTGTGGCGACACACCATGAGTTAAAGATCAAAGAGTTCTTAGAGCCTATCTTCGTTGCTATTACAGGCAAAACCTCATCGACTTCAGTAGTGGATGCGATGGAAGTGTTAGGTTCAGACCTTTCTCGTGCGCGTTTAAGAGTGGCACTAGAGCATATTGGTGTATCTAAAAAGCAAGCGAAAAAGCTTGAAAAAGCATACCGTGAGTACCCGTCTATTGCATAATTGCGAGACCGTATTGCAAAAGCCGCTGATGTAGCGGCTTTTTTATTGTCTGAAATGTATCGTGTTTACCGCTTTCCTTACGCCATCAATACATCAAGAGATTGCTTTAACAGTTGAATTTGCTCCATACTTAAGCCCGCTTTTGCCATCATTTGTGCTGGGATACAAGCGCATGATTGCTCAAGAGCTTTACCAGCTTCAGTTAAGTGAATGAAGGTTTGCCGTTCATCATCAGGGTTTTTGCTACGGGTAACGAGGCCACGCTCTGCTAAGCGCTTAAGGAGCGGTGTTAGGGTGTTGCTATTGAGTTCAGCTCGCTCGCCTATTTCTTTCACAAGCTGTCCGTCTTGCTCCCATAAAATCAATAACACTATGTATTGCGGATACGTGAGCCCAACCTCTTTGAGTAACGGCTGATAAAGTCGTGTAACCTGTCTTGATGCACTATATAGCCGAAAACAGATCTGGTTATCGAGATTGAGCTGCGGATTAGATTGACTCATTTAGTAACTTTTCAATATCTTTGGCGATTTGTTCAGGCTTGGTGATTGGGGCATAGCGCTTAACGGGTTCACCCTGCTGGTTAAACAAAAACTTAGTAAAGTTCCATTTGATTTTATTACCAAATAGCCCGGGAAGCGCGGACTTCAGGTATTGATACAGTGGGTGGGCTTTATCGCCATTAACCTCAATCTTTTCCATCATCTGAAAATCAACACCATAATTGATTAAGCAGCCTTCTTTAATTTGTTTTGCATCGCCAGGTTCTTGCTTGCCAAACTGGTTACAGGGAAAGCCGATGATCACAAGCCCCTGATCTGCGTATTTTTGGTGTAGCTCTTGGAGTCCTTCATATTGTGGTGTTAATCCACACTCACTGGCCGTGTTAACAATAAGCACAGTTTTGCCTTGTAAGTCGGTAAAGTGATATGCCTGACCTTGTAATGTGTTTGCTTCAAACTGATAGAGTGTCGTCATTTTTAGTCTTTTATGATTTAATCGTGTACGATTTAATTTAGACTAAGTATGGCCCTTGTGCAACAGCAGTGGAAATTATTTTGCAGGAGTACGTTGATATTTGGCGCTTAACATCGCAAGTCGTCTGGTGATCAATGCGTGATCTTGCTTGGGGAGATATTTTAAGTGTGTGGTTAAGTAGGTACTTGTGGAATACAGCGCACGGATCATCTGATTGGCCTTTTCGATAAATGCTTGTGTTTCTTGGGTATGGCTACAAGCAATGTGGCCTTCGAGATGCGGCAGGTTATTTGCTATTGGTAAGGAGCCCACTAGATGTGCCCTGTCCTTTGGAAAGCTCTGCTGAAAAATAGCGGGGTAGGCCAATATAAAGTCTACCTTACCTGCACTAAACTGCTCCATAATGGTTTGTGCTGAGGTTTTATACGGTCTAATAGCAACATTTTTGGGTTCAAGTAGCGCTAATGCGGAGTCAATGGTATTGCCATAAGATTTGCCGACCTCTTTGATGATGGTGGCCTGTGGATAATAAGCCATTAAACTTGCAAGCGACTTCAGTTTACCGGTGGCGTTCACAAGGCTGGCATCCATCGGAGTGTGTTGTTTGAAGTAATATAATCTATGGCTTGGATATAGGTGGATGGGGATGGTAAACAAAAAGGCTTGCTGGCGACTTGGGGTTTTTAGGCGAGACACCGCGCACACGGGCTCTTCACTTGCGAGCAATTGATTAAGTTTGGTTGGGGTGACAATGGTAAAGTCAAAGTAATCTCGGCCAAACTGGTTTAACAGCAAGTTGTTGGTATCTGACTCTAAACTATGGGCTTTTTTGGTAAAAAGTCTTTGCTCATCGGCTGGTTCATTCGAGATCAGCAATATTTTTGCGTTGCAGCACGCACCAAACAACAGCAGCATTAGCAGTAAATATTTCATTATCGCTCCAATCCAGCAAAGCAAACACCAGTTTACTATAGAACATTGTGCTTAATTAGCATTTAAAACTCGGTGCCAAATCAAGATAAGCGGTTATTTAACCTTAACTCTTTGTGCTGAGTTTCATAACCTGTCATCATTGCAATGATTTTTACCTATGGGGCAAATAAACGATGACCAAAGTGTGGGATGGATTTATCCGCGGGTTTCACTGGCTGCTCGTAGCAGGACTAGTAACCTTATATATTACCGGTGAAGAAGGCATGATGGATCT
Source organism: Pseudoalteromonas sp. NJ631 (assembly GCF_000276645.1). NCBI lineage: Bacteria > Pseudomonadati > Pseudomonadota > Gammaproteobacteria > Alteromonadales > Pseudoalteromonadaceae > Pseudoalteromonas > Pseudoalteromonas sp. NJ631. The sequence continues at coordinate 13,786 of NZ_AKXJ01000003.1, read as the reverse complement.
TCACTTTGTTACTGGCTATTTATTGTTGGCACTGATGGCTGCGCGATTAATTTGGGGTGTCATTGGTAGCCAAACCGCTAAATTAAGTGCGTTATTTCATTCACCTAAAGCGATTTTATCGGCCATTAAATCAAAACAAAGCCATGTAGGACATAACCCTGCGGGAAGTTTGATGGTGCTGCTATTTTTTGTACTGATCATTGTCCAGCTCGTTTCTGGCTTGATGACAACCGATGATATTTTGGTGGAAGGGCCGCTTGCACAATATGTATCTTACGACTTAGTTGAATTAGCTGGCGATATACATCACACCAATATTGAGCTGTTAATTGCGGCCATTGCACTACATATATTTGCGATTGTAGTGTATCGCTTAAAAGGTCAAAACCTAGTAAAGACGTTAGTAACTGGTAAGCAAGAAAATGCGGTGAGCACGCCTGTCATGAAATCGGGGGTTGTTGCATACCTTATCTTTATTGCGCTTTCTGCTTTGTTACTCTTTACGTGGGGCGCTGAGCCATTACAAGGGTTAATGTAACTTAACTCTAAACAGAGGTTAGCGAGGTATTGTTTTCAATAACCTCGCTAACCATCAGCATCAAATCCGGCCAATGTAATATTTGTTAACAGATTATCGTAACAGATATGACCTCTATTTCAGAAATTTCTGGTAACATGGCGCAGTTTTATCTTAGAGGTTAGAGAAAAGTAGCGATGTTAGAGCCGTATTATCAACAACAAGCAAATGAGATCACCATTACCAGAGAACAGGGGAGTTTATTTGCAAAAGGAGTCGCGGACGACTACAACCCATTGCACGACATCGATGCAAAGAAGTTTTGTGTACCGGGTGATCTACTTTTCTCCTTAGTGTTAAAGCACTACGGCTTAAGCGAGAATATGGAGTTTAGCTTTGTGGGCATGGTTGATGAAACAACAACGCTCACATTGCCAGAAGGTGCTGCACAATTTGATATTACCGCAAATGATAAAGTGATGTTGTCTGTATCGCGCACTGGCGAAACCAGCACTTGCCCGACGCTCATCAATAGTTTGACGAGAAATTACGTTGAATTTTCAGGCACCACCTTTCCTCATGTGATCATCCCATTGATGGGTGAGCAAGAGGTAATGATAAACCCAGCAAGGCCAATGGTGATATACGAATCTATGTCTATTCATATGGATGATATCTCGGTAACGGAAGTAACATTGGAAGCGGCTAAACCTGAGTTTAGCTATGAAGGCAAACGTGGCAAAATCAACCTGCGTTTTAACTTGCTGTCGAACGGCACTAAAGTCGGTTATGGTGAAAAGCACATGTTAGTTTCTGGGATCCGTGGGTATTGTCAGCAAACTGTTGATGATTTGATTGCCTATTACAACGATAGAAAAGTAGCATTAAAGCCGTAACCTCCCAATGCACGCTGACGCACCAGTCAGCGTGTTGCCCACACCGTTTTCCTTTGAAACAATAATTCATCCACTCTTCAGCTGTCCGCTATACTGTTTAGATAAAATGTAATTGAATTAAATGGTATTACCGTGCCGTATGCAGACTTGCTCAAACCAGAAGCCTCACAACAAACATTATTAAAGTGGCAAAAAACAGTTGATTTGATGGCGAAGATTTTTTCGGCGCCTGCTGCGTTTGTGGTGCAAAAGAAAGAAGATGGCTTTGCAGTGATGATTGCAAGTGACCAAGAAGAAAACCCGTATCCTGCTGGTGGTTTTATACCGCAAGAAACCAATATTTTTTGTAAGCATGTTCTCGCTAATAACCGTAACCTATATGAGCAGCACGCCAGTGTAAATTATCAATGGGACGATAACCCTGAGGTTGCCAATGACGGCTTTGAGTCTTATTTGGGTGTACCTATCCATTGGCCCAATGGAAAGTCGTTTGGTACTTTGTGTGTGATGGACTTTAAACCCACGAATTACGGCGCTCCGTTGGTCGAATTTATAGAGCATTTACGCGATATGCTAGAAGACGATTTGGTGATGATTGAGCGCTATAGCAAAATCAAAGCGATTGCGATGCAAGACCCATTGACTGAAGTATTAAATCGTCGCGCAACTGAAATACTCGGTGAACATAAGCGCGATATTGCCTTAAAGCTGGGTGGTGCGCTTTACTGTATTTTTCTTGATCTAGATGGTTTTAAACCAATAAATGACAGCTATGGTCATGAAGTTGGTGATCAGGTGTTACAAAGTTTGGCTGAAGCCTTGAAGGCTGCAAGCGGCGAAGATGATATTATTGGGCGCTATGGTGGCGATGAGTTTCTGGCTATTGTACAGCGACATGATGAGAAAGCCGTCAACGACTTTATTTTTCAAAGTGAGGCTAATTTCTATCAAGCGTTAAAACAGAAAAAGCTCCCCAAGTGTGGTTTTTCAGCGGGATTTGCCAAGTGTGAAAATAAGTTTGAAAGCATGGCTAGTTTATTTTCTCGGGCAGATAAACACATGTATCAGCAAAAACTGAGCTGAATGCTCGATGTGACCTAAAGCATATAGGCGACACAGTTCCTGACAAGGCATGCTCTTTGGTGAACAATGGCGATTTTACGTAAAAAGCTGGACTAATAAACTAGCCATCACAGCCCACCTTTCATCAACTACCGCAATGGCTAAATAACATCTGCTATTTAGCTGCGAAAATTACCGTCATCAAGTTGTTAAAATGGCCAAGATCGGAGAGAATATAGCAATCTTTGTTCGAATTTAGCGTGGCCGAGTTTTGGTTCGGTTGCCAATGCCATAAGTAGAATTTCAATGTCAAATATGAGTATTCCGCAGGAAGTGTCGCGCAGACGTACTTTCGCGATCATTTCACACCCGGATGCGGGTAAAACCACCATCACCGAAAAAGTACTTTTATTCGGAAAGGCGTTACAAAAAGCCGGTACGGTTAAAGGCCGTGGCTCAAACCAACACGCCAAATCTGACTGGATGGAAATGGAAAAAGAACGTGGTATCTCGGTAACCACTTCTGTGATGCAGTTTCCATACAATGATGCCTTGGTAAACCTACTAGATACTCCGGGACACGAAGACTTCTCTGAAGATACTTATCGAACGCTTACCGCTGTTGACTCGTGCTTGATGGTAATCGATGCGGCAAAAGGTGTAGAAGACCGTACCCGCAAACTGATGGAAGTAACGCGTTTACGCGACACGCCAATCGTTACCTTTATGAACAAATTGGACCGTGATATTCGTGACCCAATGGAGCTACTTGATGAAGTAGAAACCGAACTGAATATCATGTGTGCGCCGGTTACTTGGCCAATTGGCTGTGGTAAAGAATTTAAAGGTGTTTATCACATTCACCGTGATGAAACGATTTTGTACCAAACAGGTCAAGGTCATACGATCCAAGACAAACGCGTGATCAAAGGGCTAGATAACAGCGAGCTTGACGCCGCTGTGGGCGAAAGTCTTGCGGAACAACTTCGTGAAGAGCTTGAGTTAGTAATGGGTGCCTCTCACGAGTTTGACCGTGAATTATTTTTAACTGGCGAATTAACGCCTGTGTTTTTTGGTACGGCACTTGGTAACTTCGGTGTTGACCACATGCTTGACGGGTTAACCGAGTGGGCACCAACGCCACTGCCGCGTCAAACTGATGAGCGCGAAGTAAAAGCCGACGAAGAAAAGTTCTCAGGTTTCGTGTTTAAAATCCAAGCAAACATGGATCCAAAACACCGCGACCGTATCGCCTTTATGCGTATTGTATCTGGTAAATATAGCCAAGGCATGAAGATGAACCACGTGCGTCTTGGTAAACAAGTCAGCATTGCGGATGCGGTAACCTTTATGGCGGGTGACCGTGAGCGTGCTCAAGAGGCCTTCGCGGGTGATATTATCGGTCTACATAACCACGGTACGATTCAAATAGGTGATACCTTCACACAAGGAGAAACGCTTAAATTTAGCGGTATTCCAAACTTTGCACCTGAGCTATTCCGTCGCATTCGTCTAAGAGATCCACTTAAGCAAAAGCAGCTCCTAAAAGGTTTGGTACAGCTTTCTGAAGAAGGTGCGGTACAGGTATTTAGACCACTTATCAATAACGACCTGATTGTAGGTGCGGTTGGGGTGCTGCAGTTTGATGTGGTTGTGGCACGTTTAAAGTCTGAATACAACGTAGATGCGATTTACGAGAGCGTAACGGTTCAAACTGCGCGCTGGGTAAGCTGTGATGACGATAAGAAAATGGCAGAGTTCCGCCGCAAGTGTGAGCAAAACTTGGCGTTGGATGGTGGTGATAACCTAACTTACATCGCACCAAGCCGCGTAAACCTAAATCTATCAATGGAGCGTTACCCTGACGTGAAGTTCCATGAAACTCGTGAACACTAATCGCTGCGCATTAAAGGAAAACAGATGAACATCAAAAGTATTTTAATTGAAAAAGCCAATGCAGCGATGCAAGCGGCTGGTATCCCTGAAGGTACAAACCCAGCGGTAACACAAAGCACGCGTCCTCAGTTTGGTGATTACCAAATTAACGGTGCGATGGGGGCTGCCAAAGCACTAAAAACCAATCCAAGAGAGCTGGCGCAGAAGATCATCGACAACCTAGACGTTGCTGATCTTGCAGAAAAAACAGAAATCGCAGGCCCAGGTTTTATTAATATTCACCTCAAGCCTGAGTTTTTAGCCACAAGCCTAGAAGCGGCAAATACGGATGCCAAGCTAGGTGTTGCTGAACATGCTACGCCTCACAAAGTTGTGGTCGACTTTTCTTCGCCAAACCTTGCTAAAGAGATGCACGTAGGTCACCTGCGCTCAACTATCATTGGTGATGCCGTTGTGCGTGCCCTTGAGTTCCGTGGTGACACTGTTATTCGCCAAAACCACATGGGCGACTGGGGTACCCAGTTTGGTATGTTGATAGCACACCTAGAAGATTTGCTGAACCAAGGTGTTGACCTTGAAAACGTCGCACTTGCGGATCTGGAAAGCTTTTATCGCGATGCCAAAAAGCGCTTTGATGACGAAGCCGGTTTTGCCGATAAAGCCCGTGATTACGTCGTAAAACTACAAGGTGGTGATGCGCATTGTCAGAAGCTATGGCAAATGTTTATCGATACCTCAGTTAAACACTCTGAAGAAGTATACGGCAAGCTAAACGTGACGCTTACGCGTGACGATATCATGGCAGAAAGTGCTTACAACGACCGTCTTGCCGGTGTAATTGAGCTGCTAAAAGAGCAAGGCATTGCGGTTGAAGATCAGGGCGCTCAAGTTGTATTCCTTGACGAATTGGCAAACAAAGACGGTGAACCTTCCGTATTTATCGTGCAAAAATCAGGTGGTGGTTTCTTATATTCGACGACTGATTTAGCAGCCTGTGATTACCGCTCAAATGAGCTAGATGTTGACCGTATCCTAATTTTTGTTGATGCGCGTCAGGGCTTACACTTCAACCAAGTTGAGATCACAGCACGTAAAGCGGGTCTTTTAAAAGACAAAACCAGCTACGAGCCGAGCCTGTTTGGTACTATGATGGGTAACGACGGCAAACCGTTTAAAACTCGTACTGGCGGCACGGTGAAGCTATCAGACTTACTTGACGAAGCAGTGAGCCGTGCGACAGAAAAGCTCGCTGACAGAGCCTCTGATCTATCTGATGAAGCTCGCCAAGAAATCGCGCGTAAAGTGGGTATTGGTGCGGTGAAGTACGCCGATCTGTCAAAGCACAGAACCAGCGATTATATCTTTAACTGGGATACGATGCTGAGCTTTGAAGGAGCGACAGCGCCATATTTGCAGTACGCCTATACCCGTGTTCGTAGTATTTTCCGCAAGGCAAACATGGATAGCGCTAGCCTAACTGGTCGCATTCAAATTCAAGCACCACAGGAAAAGGCACTTGCGCTTAAACTGCTGCAACTGGAAGAAGTGCTTGATCTGATGATCAGCGAAGCAACGCCACACGTATTATGTAGTTATTTATATGAGCTTGCGAGCTTGTATATGACATTCTATGAAGCGTGCCCAATTTTGAAAGATGATGTAGCTGCAGACGTCCGTGAAAGTCGTCTAGTGCTATGTAATCTAGTTGCTAACTCACTGAAAACCGGCCTAGATTTGCTTGGTATCGAAGTGATGGAGCAAATGTGAGTTAGTTTTAACTTGCATTAAGGTATACTAGAAGCCGCTTTATAGCGGCTTTTTTTGTTAAGGATATTGTGATGAAACTTGAAGACATTCGCAGAGAATATACCAAAGACGGTTTACGTCGTGAAATGCTAAAAGACACACCCGTTGAGCAGTTTGAAACCTGGCTCCAGCAGGCGATTGATGCCAAGTTTACCGACCCAACAGCGATGGTCGTCGCTACGGTTGACGAGCACGGTCAGCCGTCTCAACGCATTGTTTTACTCAAGCATGTAGACGAGCACGGTTTTGTCTTCTTTACCAATACCGGTTCACGCAAAGCGCAAGAATTAAAGCAAAACAACAAGATATGCTTACACTTCCCGTGGCATGAAATTGAGCGTCAGGTTATCGTGTACGGTGAAGCTGTTCCATTACCAACTAGTCGCGTTGCCAAGTACTTCTTATCAAGACCAAAAGAAAGTCAGCTTGCAGCGTGGGCATCTCAGCAATCGCGCCCAGTGTCATCTCGTCAAGCCTTGATGCAAACCTTTAGTAGCATGAAAGACAAGTTCGCTAAAGGCGAAATCCCACTACCTGATTTTTGGGGCGGTTATTGTGTTGAGCCCACTAAAGTTGAGTTTTGGCAAGGTGGAGAGCACCGCCTTCATGATCGCTTTATGTATGTGAAGCAAGCCGATGGCAGTTGGGAAATTGAGCGGCTCAACCCATAAATTCGCCTTTATAGATAGTCACTGTCATCTCGATTTTGACGAGTTGGCAGATGACTTAGCTATGCATATCAAAGCTGCTCATTGCGCTGGTGTTGAGCGTTTTGTGGTGCCTGGCGTAACCCTTAAGCAGTCTCAACAGCTTGTTGAGTTTCAAGCACATCATCCACAATGTGAAATCGCCGCGGGGTTACACCCTTATTTTATTGGCGAACACCGCGGTGACGATATGACCGTGTTGGTCGAGCATGTAATACACAATCGTACCCAACTGTGTGCGATAGGAGAGTGCGGCATCGATACAACCTGCGATGCGCTGGAGCGACAAATTGCACTGTTTGAAGCGCATATCGCACTGAGTAATCAGGTAAAGCTCCCGCTAATCGTCCATCACCGTAAAAGTCATCACCTAATTGCCGCCGCGTTTAAACGTGTTAAGCCACAGTATGGCGGGGTGATCCACGCCTTTTCAGGTTCAAAACAGCAGGCTGAATATTATATTGCTCAGGGTTTTACACTCGGAGTAGGTGGCACAATCACCTATCCAAGAGGCGAAAAAACAGCGCAGGTAATATCACAGCTGCCGCTTGAAAGCCTAGTGTTGGAAACTGATGCGCCGTCGATGCCGTTACATGGTTATCAGGGGAAGCCGAATTCCCCTAAGCGAGTCGTCCAAGTATTTGACAGACTTTGTGAATATCGAAGCGAAACACCGAGCGAGCTTGCCGCAGCGCTTTATCGAAATACCACGCAGTTGTTTGGCTTAGGTTAAATTGATGATGTCGAGATAAATCTCGACCTACGCGTCAATATTACAAATGGGATATAAAACCATACTTACCAGAAATAAATAACCCGTGTAGGAGTCGGTTCACCCGGCGATCTTTATGCTTTTACCGCGATATAAAACCATACCTACCAGCAATAGAAAAGTAGGTGTAGGAGCCAGTTCACCCAGCTATCTTGATGCTTTTACCACGATATAAAACCATACCTACCAGCAATAGAAAAGCAGGTGTAGGAGCCGGTTCACCCGGCGATCTTTATGCTTTTACCGCGATATAAAACCATACCTACCAGCAATAGAAAAGCAGGTGTAGGAGCCGGTTCACCCGGCGATCTTTAAGCATTAAACGCGATATAGACCAGTAATCTCATTCCTCGCTCTAGGGCATTGTTCACTTCTGGTTAATGCTTGTACACTTCATTTCACACCTCAAATGTTTAGGACAAAAAAGCTCAATCATACTATTAAGAGGTTTTCATTTGTACGGGGTTAATTTCGGACTGAACTAAAGAAATCACTAACAGTTACAGAGCAAAACAAAACTAGAATTAATCACAACAGGGATTGAGTTGTTATGTTTAAAATAATTTTACTTGCCGCGTTAGTATTCACATCGAACTTGGTAATTGCGTCACAAAAAGTGAACCCTTTTCCAAGCTTATCTTGTAGTAATAAGATTCATATCAGAGTTGTTGATCTTGTTTATTGTGTAGATAGCACGACACTATCAAAAATTAACTTTTTAGGGCTAAGTAACCAAACTGCGGTTGTAACTAGCCAAGATCAAAATGAGTTGGCAATTGCGTTAAATCCACCGGAAATCTCACTTGGTGATATGCATAAAAAGTTGAATATGAGCGTAAACGAATTTTTTCATGCCCTGTATCATTCAGATCCTAAAGTAAAAAACATAGCAAAGCTTCGCTCGGCTTTTGACATAGACGAAAACAATCCGATGAGTGTGTACCAAAACGGCGATATTTTTGCTTTTGTCGTTATGGGAGAAAATCAAGACTACGATAGGGTTTACATTAATAGAAAGGGAAGCGATGTTATCTATCAGATAAGTGGTGAGTTTAACCAACCTCAGTTAAATCGTATTCTCTCCTCGCTTATTTTGGATGTGTAGCATTGCTGTTCACCTTATAAAGTAGATGCCGGCTTACCCAGCGATCTTGATGCTTTTTGCCGCGATATAAAATATACCTACCAGCAATAGAAAAGCAGGTGTAGGAGCCGGTTCACCCGGCGATCTTTACGCTTTTACCACGATATAAAACCATACTTACCAACAATAGAAAAGCAGGTGTAGGAGCCGGTTCACCCGGTGAGCTTTACACTTTCCCGGCATAGCTCCAAAGCTACTTAAGCCAATTGCTGATTAATAATGGAGATCATCTCATCAGCGTATTGGTGAATAAAAAAGTGCCCACCAGCAAATTCGGTAAGCTGATATGGCTGTGCCGTTAGCTCTTGCCACGCAATAACATGTTCATTCAAGATCTCATCATCAACGCCATGGAAAACATGGATGGGGATGGGTAATGCACACTGTTCTGCTACATAGGTATCAGCTATTTTAAAATCAGCTCGGAGCAACGGGAGTAATAGCTCCATAAGCTCTTTATTTTCGAGGATTTCTTTTGGCGTACCATTTAAGTCACGAAGCTCAGCAATAAATTCATCGTGCGGTAAGCCATGTAAATGAGACTTAGTTGATATGCAGTGTGGCGCTCGACTTGCTGAAGCAAATATTTTTTGCGGTGTTGGTAAGCCTGCGTCCAGTAATTGAAAAGCAAGCTCATATGAAATGCGGCTACCTAAACTGTGCCCAAAAAAAGCAAAAGGTTTACTCGTAATGTAGTCACTATGGCACATAAGCTCTGCAATAACATCTGGCATATTATCAATTGCAGGCTCAATAAGTCTTGCACCTCTTCCAGGTAGCTGAACAAAAACAAGTTCAACATATTCACTTGCTTTATCGCTCCACGGTGTAAATATAGCTGGTGAGCCGCCAGCATAAGGGAAGCAAAATAGCCGCACCTTAGCGTTTGGGTTCGGTTTTGGGATTATAAAAAGTTTACTAGTCATGTCCTTTATCATTTATCGTTCTTATATAAACTAATAATTATATTATCAAAATATTTACAATAGAGACAGTGGGAACTTGGTTTCATCTAATGAGTAACATTTTCAGGCGCTGGTAGCATTTTTACTTTCTTGCGAATTTTACGTTTTACTTCCCAGCGTTTTAATGCCCGTCCTATTTGCCATGTGAATACCATAGTGATCACCAGCATCAGCAAAACGACTCGCCCAAGTTCATGGAAATGAGAGTGGCTTTGCGACATGGCAGCTTCTGTCAAATAGACCATATTGACGAACCCAAGAGGCTGTCCCATCGGCGTATAAACGGGTTCAGAAATAATGCTCTTGGTCTTACTAAGTCCTGGTAAGGTTTGAGGTAGCTGCTGGTAATCCGTGGGTGAGGAATTTCCGTCGTTACCAACAACAAATCGCCCTTGATAATCATAAATCGCAACTTGAAGTACAAAGTCATCGCTAGCGAGGTGATTTGCCAGAGCGCTGAGCCTTGGCGTATCAGTACGAGAAAGGGGCAATGCCACATTTTTTGCGAGCTGCTTGGTGAGGCTCCTTGCGGTAAGGTCTGCGCCATTATGGAGCAAGCGATGAGATTCAAAACTGGTATTAAACGCAAGCCAAGTCACCATGATCAGGCAAGCTGCAGCAATACATAAGCGAAATAATCTACGCCCTCTGGTCGAGTTTAACACTTCTAATACATGTAAATTTTTCATATTTATCGCATATTGCCCGCTTTTGCTAAGGTCCAGTGCTGACAGCTTAGCGCAATCATGTTAAAAATCGGCTTAACGCTATCAAGGAGCAACTTATGTCGTCAATCATTCAATTCGCTAATCGTGAACTAAACACACCAATTCAGGAACATATGGCGCTGGATCATTGGTATAGTTGCCAAGGTAACACAAGCCTCACACAAGTAAATCAATTACCTGAGCTGACGACCCAATCAATATGCTTTTTTGGCCCAAATATACAATTGCAACACCTTCTGGAAGTTGAGAAATTTCTTCGAACATTTGCTATCGAGCAAACTTATTTTACGGCATATCAACCTCATGAACAGCTCCCAGTTGCATTGGGTATGCGTTTTAACGCATCGCAACTGCCGAGCAAGGCTGAAGTAAGAGATTTTGCAAAAAGCATTAATGCGCAAGGTGCGATGATAACGCAAGCACCTACTTTAGAAGAACCGGGGCTACTTGTGATGGATATGGACTCCACCGCAATTCAAATTGAATGTATTGACGAAATTGCTCGATTGGCCGACCGGTATGATGAAGTGGCTTCTGTCACCGCACAGGCGATGGCGGGGGCACTTTCTTTTTCTGAAAGCCTACATCGCCGCGTTGCGTCACTGACTGGCGTACCATTATCACAAATTCAATCATTAAAAGACAACTTACCGCTAATGCCCGGCATAGAACTGTTGTGTCAGGCGCTCAAGCAGCATCACTGGCACCTTGCCATCGCCTCGGGTGGCTTTACATGGTTTGCAGAATCATTGATAGAGCCACTCCAACTAGACGCTGTATTTGCCAACACCCTTGAGGTCGAAAACGCGCAGCTCACAGGCAAAGTGCTAGGAGATATCGTAGATGCTGACAAAAAGGCAGAAGTGCTAGGTCAACTCGCAAACCAGTATGCTATCCCAATGACTCAAACCGTTGCCATTGGTGATGGCGCAAATGATTTAGTGATGATGGCAAAAGCCCAGCTAGGTGTGGCAATCCATGGTAAGCCAAAAGTGGTAGAAAATGCCGACGCTGCTATTTGTGAAGGATCTTTGTTACAACTGTTATATTTGCTAGGTGTGCCGAAATAATATGTGCTATGAGACGTACCATGGAGGGTGATTTCTCCAATCACTCGAGACTATGAGTTAAGTCAGTCCGTCGTCCTGACAGTTTTCGACGCCCATCCGTGGGCTACGACTTACTTTTCTTTGATGCCCAAAGAACCGCTGCGCAAAAGAAAGTGCACTCCCAACATCACACTGACTCCTCAAGTAAACTGCCAATATGAACGTCGCCGCGGTGTAAGGGCTATCCTTTGCCCTGTCACCGTTTTTCACGCATCCATGCGTTGAAATGACTCATTAGCAATTTACTTTCGGGTGTGATGAGGGAGACACAAGGCGCTGATAAATTCTTGTGGTGCTTGCAAGCAACTATGTTTCTGATGGCTTTGTGGACAGCTAACAGACAACTTATTTCCCCCTCCATCACACCCGAAAAGCATAAGTCGATATGCAATGTGCCGACAGGATGTCGGCCAAGTCTTGTCTGGCATCATGGACGTGCCTTACAAGACGGTTGCACTATGTCGGCTTAGGGTTTGAGGATTAAGTGTGATGCTGGGGCGACGTTTTCTTGGTTCGCTCGATTGCGTCGCTTCAAAAGAATGAACGAGAAGCGCATGGATGCGCTTTGATATCTGCCGAGGAGGGCAAGCTGACACCGTTTCATTTGGCTTGAGATTTAAAAGCAGTCTGGCATGCCAAAAGATAAACATTCGAATGCTGAATAAAAAAATGGGTTAAAAATGCTTGTCTTTTATGTAACAATAGCGCGCAAATAAAAACCAATCGCAGCACACTAGGAAGTAGTACCGCGTATTGGTGGAACAGCTTTAACCAACAACAGTGGACATAAAAAATGCAAACAAGGATTGTGGTGTATGGTACTAACCATCCTGTACATGTCGTCGATTTTGAACTCACGACCTGTATCAATAGCGGCTTTTTACTCAAAGCGAACCTAGAATCCCAATTTGACCTTGCTGATGAATTACTTGTTGGCAATATGCTCACGTTTGAAATTGAGTCACCAGATGCAATATCGACGTATTTCACTGGGACTTTGTTTGATATCCAATCTGGTTTTGTGTCTGAGCACACCTGTGGTGCAGAGGTGGTCTTAAAGCCTCGCTTTGAGTTACTTAAGCAAACAGAAAAAAGCCAAATCTTTGTACAAGCCAATGTCCAGTCTGTCCTTAATAAGTTGATACAAAAAGCCGGCTATTCACAAGACCGGATAAAATGGCGAGTCACTAAAGATTTACCCACGCTACCGCAGTGCGTACAAGCGCTAGAAAACGACTACACCTTTTTCACGCGACTCTTAGCAAAGTACGGCTTAATTTATTGGTTTGAATGCCATGATTTTATTGAGTCGATAGTGATTGCCGAGGGGAATCTTGCAAGCCCCTATATTGAACGAGGCTTGCTGTCGGTAACGGATAAAGATGGCCTAGTTCACGAACATGAAACCGGCTTTGTTGGGTTTACGCAGTGCCAAAGCCGCCATCGTTTTAAAATGGGTGGCTCACAAGTGCATATGAATGCCCATCCACCAACCTCAGTCAGCTCGGCGCAGCGCAGCTATTTTGAGCCTGCCGCACAAAATCCTGCTGAGCAATTTGAGCGCACCGGCAATCTTGAGCTTGCCTATCAACAAGGTAAAAATGAAGTCACGCTGGTAGGAAACGTAGCCGAAGCCAATGCCGGTTATTCGTTTTCGTTAAATGGTAAATTGGGCACAGCGAAAGGTGGCGATTATACTTGTATCCGCAGTAAACAGGTGTATAAGCAAGGCAGCGCCAATGACCCTAAGCAAGTTGCATATCATAGCGAGTCGGTGTGTGTGCCACGGGGTGAGCCAATACGTATCGCGCCCCCAGAGCATAGCCCTAAACCGATGGTGTTTACCGCTACAGTGCGCTCGCTGTCGGGGTCAAAGGCCAATCCTCATCTAGATACCCAAGGGCAATATGCCACGCAAGTACATTTTGATAGTCAGGTGACTGAATCAGTAAAGCGCCTCACACAATATGCCTGTCGCGGTCAAAAGCAACCGACAGGGTTACACTTTCCACTGCTGCCAGACAGTAATGTGCTCATCGGTTGCATGAACAACGACCCTGACCAAAGTTACCTGCTAGGGTTTGCCCTTAACGACACGCAACCATCGGTTGTTACTAGCGCCAATAACGCCCAAAACGTGCTCTGCTCTCGCGGCCAAAACCTATTGATGTTTGATGACACCCC
>NZ_AKXJ01000002.1:0-536056 GCF_000276645.1 Pseudoalteromonas sp. NJ631 | reverse complement strand
TGGAGCAAGATATTGGTGGTAAACAAAGCGCCACTATGCCGAGTGTACCGCAAATTCAAGCCCTCTCTGAGAATGCTCGACTCTCACTTGCCGCCGATGGTATTGCCACCATGATGAGCAGTACCATTGAGCTGTCTTATACCTATCAAGATGGCAGCCCAATTATGGGCGCACCTTATACCATTCGATTTGCAAACGGCACAGCGCTGACTGGCAACTTAGACGACAGCGGTAAAGCAAAAATCGAGAATGCACCGCCCGGTCAATACACCGTGAAATATGGTGAGGATAAACGCGATTACCTGCCAGAAGATAATCGCCCTAAAAACCCACTGTATGGACAAATCACCCCAGCGCAAGCGGCTGAAATGGTACGCAGCGGCAATACTGCACCACTGATAGAAGCCAATGGCATTGCAACCCAAGCAGGCGATTGGTTATGGGGCACACTGCAAGGCGACTTTAATCAAAACCCCTCCACGTCACAAATCGTGGTAGGTACCTTGATTTCCATGATACCGATTATCGACCAAGTCATGGATTTACGAGATATCACCGCCAATGTCATGTTACTGACTGACGATGATGAAGCCAACGACACCGACGCTTGGCTTGCCTTTACCCTCACCGGTATTGGTTTAGTGCCAGTTGTGGGCTCAGCAGTCAAAGGTGTGGGCAAGGTTATCTTAAAAAATACTGGAGAATCCCTCTCCGCTGCGCTTGCCGTACTGCGCAAGCTCGGCAAAGGCGACCCAGTTAAATACCTAAGAAACATCAACTGGCAAGACCTAGGAAAACAATCCGCCACGGAAGTAAAAAACATCGTCAAAGGCCTACGCGATTCACTCGATGACATGTCTACCAGTTGGCACTACGACCTACTGCTTCCAGACGCCGCCATCGAAGGCATGCAAGCCACAGTAAAACGCCTAGACGAGGTCACCCCCAAAATCGACCAGCATATGCAACAAGCCGCCCAAGAAATCGGACTGCGAGTTAATAAAGCACTGGATGAGTATCAGGGGGAGTTACCACAGGTTGGCGTTACCAATGTGCCGAAGAAATCTAAAGCGCCGGAGCTTTCAGCTCCAGAAGGAAACGATCTCAAAGGTGCCCCAGTTAACAAAGTTAATCCGCCATCACGCAAAACGCCTAGTGACTTTACGCAGCATAAATCACTAAACCATAGAAAAGCGGCTGCGGGTGAGTACAATGCCCATCAATTAATGACGGAAAAAGGCTTTGTACCATTAGGTAAAACTGATGGTAATTATAAGCCCGGCGAAACCGGTATAGATGGGATCTATTTACACCCAAATCCACCACCTGATTTTGTGATCACCGAAGCCAAATATAATAAGGCGCGTTTAGGTAAAACTAAAAATGGTAAACAAATGAGTAATGAGTGGGTAACAGAAAAAAGATTAGAACAAGCAGGAATTGACGAAAAAACAAGACGTAAAATTCTCAAGAGCCTTCAAAAAAATAAAGACTCTGTACAAAAATTATTGATTCGAAATAAAGAAGATGGAACTTTAGTAATTAAAGCATTAGACAAAAATGCCAATATTATAGACAAGCCAGTGACCCTGTGATAGGAGCGAAAGATGTTAAGAGATACTTTAAAAAATAAAGAATATTATGATGATAGGGTTTCCTTTAGACTTGAATGTATTGAAGAAGATGTTGAAGAAATCAAATTTGATGATGATCCTGTCGATGTAAAGATGAAAGGTTCATTTAGGCTAGTTAGTGACTCATTGTATCTTCTTCATCAGAAATACTCTCGCGGCGATGCTCTCTCAGAATTTAAGCCACTTTTATTAAATATGTTGACCTACCGCCAATGGCAAAAGGACTATGCTGACGCTTTGCCAGATAAAGAGCAAGTAGAGCGAATTGGCTGGGAAGAACTAAGAGAAGATTACCTCGAAGATCATCTTAAATGGTTGAGTTTCGCTTTCTGTTTAAATATGGATAAAGAATACTACCTAAAAGTGCTGAGTCTTATTGGTAATCAAGGTCAAGACGCGCTATTTGATAAAATTGCTATAACCCTAGGTGACACTAATCGTGAAATAGCAGCGGATACTCTGTTCAAAAAACGTTTCGGTAAGCTTTACAAAGTAGTTGAAGGAAGTCCAGAGCAACGTCCAGCACTTGCAAAAGCCTATCTAGAGGCTTGGTATGTATTGGAGGGTAGCCCAGATTATCATTTAATGGATACAGATGCATACATTGGCTATTGGTGCTGGGAAATTGCACTTGTTGTTAAGTTATTCAATATTGATGATAGCAGCTTTATTGACCACCCATACTACCCCAAAGACCTCGTACATTGGCAAGATAATCAGTAGGAGATAAAGGTGCGCGATACACGGAGAAGTAACGATTATTTCGAAGCATTCTTAGTCGACATTGAAGTTGGCATTAAAGAAACACAAGAAGCCCTCGACGCAGGTAATTTTACCACACCGAGCGAGCGAGTTAATGTTGCCCAGCGTATATATCAGCTCGCGATTATGCGAGCGATAGCGCACTACTCATATGGTGCTCACCTTGGGGATGTTAAGCGCTATACCGAAGCGATTTTGCCGTATCGCAAACAACTGACACACTACTGTGATAAGTTACCTGTAAATCATCAAATATACCGTCATGCTTTTGAAAAGCTAGGCGGGCAAATTGATGCTGTCGGCTCCCCTAATATCAATCGTTATATCTACACTTTGTGGTGGCTGGCTCTTTTACAAGCCTGTGATGTCGCTCCAGCTCATATTCAAGAAGTACTCGATGTTATTGGCGAACGCGGCAAAGACACCTTACTTGATAATGTAGCCATTGCACTTGGTGATAACGATAGACCTATTTCGCCCACACTCTACTACCCTGAAATCTATCAAAACCTTTCACTCGCTTTTACAGTACCCAATGAACAAAAGCCAGATTTACTCACCCAATTTGCACAAAGTTGGTACAACAAGTTAGAGGGTTTGGCGGACTGGCATGATAATCACAATTGTGAATGCGAATTCGAGTACACGGATTATTATATTGGTTATTGGTGCTTTGAATTAGCTTTAGTCGCTAATGTTCTAGAAATACCAAGAGAATCTTTAGAAGATAGCGGTTATGTCCCGGTTGATTTACTCAGATAACCCCCTACATACAAATATTAATGGGGCCCTTTCAAAAATGAGTAGTGAGGCTCAAAACACATTATTTATACTTAGTTCGAGTAACTTAAATATACACCTACATAGGTGCAAATAATGAATAAGTTTTTTGACAATTTTTATAACTTTGGTGGGTTTGGTCCAGCGATAGAAGCGATTCAACCAACAGATGACGTCAACACCACACCAGAAAAGCACAACTTCTCGGTGGATAAACCGCCTCCCACAACGCTAAATTATATATCAGCTTGTGGTTTGAGAAGTCGGTGTGATGTGGGGCGACGTTTTCTTGATTCGCTCAATAGCGTTGTTTCAAAGGAATAAACGAGGATCGCATAAATACCACTTTAAGATATTTTTGGCTCTAACTACAGAAATGCGGTACGCGGAATAACTAGACTAGATTGCAAGAAAACCCCACTGGATACGAGGTTACAGATTTTTCAAACGGATACACCAAAGCTATATATCTAATAGAAGATGGTAGCATTAAATTGCACGCATTATACCCTGAACTAAAGGAGTAAATATAAGATGAATAAACTCGAAGATCCTTTAAGAACCATTTTAAAAACTTATTGTCATGTTGAAAGCTATGACCCCAATATTTTGAGAAGAGATGTCGGTATTGGAGAAAACTACCCTTATGACTTGATTAAAGTCAGAGCTCAACTTCGGGAGGCTATAGACTTAAATCTTATTTCACTAACAGAGTATGAAGAATTAACAGACGAAGATTTTGACTCGATAGAGGACCTTCATGAATGGCTAGAGGAGCTCTATTCAGAGTTATTATGAAAAGTTAGCGAGTGAAATTCTTATTAACAGGCTTTGCCGAACACGGTTTTGAATAGACCTGTAGAGCTAATGTCTAGCTTTATAACCCTTCTCATTGCTGATAACACTAGACATAACTGAAGCGGTAAAGCTAGAGCGCTAACCAAATGATGTGGGGATCCGCGCTAATAGATCGGTTTCTCCCATATCAATACCAATCTGGCTGAGTAATGTCGTTATTTGCCCTCTATGGTGCGTCTGATGATTAAATAAATGATGCACTAAAAAACCAAACTTGCGAGAAAAGGTTTTACCTTGTGTGTTTTTGTAGTGTAAATCAGCTGCAAGCGCCTCC
The DNA here is from genome assembly GCF_000276645.1 of Pseudoalteromonas sp. NJ631. Lineage (NCBI taxonomy): Bacteria > Pseudomonadati > Pseudomonadota > Gammaproteobacteria > Alteromonadales > Pseudoalteromonadaceae > Pseudoalteromonas > Pseudoalteromonas sp. NJ631. The sequence continues at coordinate 531,748 of NZ_AKXJ01000002.1, read as the reverse complement.
TCAGTGACTTCATACGCAAATTCAATAATCACCTTATCCATTTCAGTCCTTGCCTGTCTCAACGCTGCAAAATCTTCATACAGCATCGCATCAAGTTTTGTCGGCAACGGCATCGTTGCTACAACGTTCAGTGCTTCAACATGATAGCTATGCTCTGTATAGCGCTTAAGCCAAATAATATCAGCAACAAGAATATGGTTTAACGATCCCATGATGGAACCAAAAAAAGCCCCTCGATCTTGGTGTAATTCCGTGGCACTCAATCCCGAAACAGCTTCATATAATCTTTCGTTCATCCAGCGATTGTAATCCGCCATTAATTCAAAGTTTGCTTTCATCTAAATATTCCCTGTTCCCGTAAAAATTGACTAACCTCAACTTAGCGGCATTGGCTAGGTTAAAAAATACAAATATTTGAGGTCGAAAACAATCAATTTTATTGAACACTTTAATCTTAACTATCAATTATACAAATCAAAATGCGCGCGGCATAATGGCTACATCAACTTAAGAAGGAAAGCAAAATGTTAAAGAATATTGAAGGTCAACGCGTACCACAGGTTACATTCCCAATTAGAGAAAATGAAGAGTGGAAGCACGTCACCACAGATGAAATTTTTAAAGGTAAAACTGTAGTTGTATTTTCTTTACCTGGTGCCTTTACACCAACTTGTTCGTCTACGCACTTACCACGCTATAACGAGCTTGCTAGCGTATTTAAACAAAATGGTGTCGACGAAATCGTGTGTTTATCCGTTAATGATACGTTTGTAATGAACGCATGGGCACAGTATCAAGAAGCGCAGAATATTACACTACTACCTGACGGTAACGGCGAATTCACTGACGGCATGGGCATGTTAGTTGATAAAAACGATTTAGGTTTTGGCAAACGCAGCTGGCGTTATTCAATGCTGGTAAAAGATGGTGTGATTGACAAAATGTTTATCGAACCAGAAAAGCCTGGCGACCCGTTTGAAGTATCAGACGCAGATACTATGCTGGAGTACATAAACCCGCGCCAAATCAAACCAGAGCCGGTTACCGTTATTAGCAAGATTGGCTGTCCATTCTGTGAAAAAGCCAAAGCTTTGCTAAAAGAAAAAGGACTGGCATATGAAGAGCTGGTACTTGGTCAACAGGCATCGCTAACCAGTCTTAAAGCGCTATCAGGTCGCGAGACCGTGCCGCAAGTATTTATCGGCGGTAAACACATCGGTGGCTCAGACGATTTAGCTGAATATTTCGCTTAATCATTACCCCCCTACAAGATGGCTTGGTGAATTTGCTCACCAAGTCAAAATGTTCCCCCTCAACACAACAAAACACAATGACTAGTGACGCTGTCATGGGGGTTTACACTTTCTGATTTCGGAGCAAAAGATGAAAAAGATAAACACCGACGTAGTCGTGATTGGTGCGGGAACAGCGGGTCTCAGCGCCTATAGAAATGCCAAAAAATATACCTCAGAAGTACTGATGATTGAGTCTGGCGTATACGGTACAACGTGCGCACGGGTTGGTTGCATGCCAAGCAAGTTACTGATTGCCGCAGCTGAAGCTGCACATCAAATTGAAGTCGCACCTAAATTTGGTATTAATGTAAAACCCGCTGAAATTGACGGTAAAGCGGTTATGGCGAGAGTAAAGCATGAGCGAGATCGCTTCGTTGGCTTTGTCGTCGAAGCTGTCGACGAACTACCTGAGCAAGATAAACTACGCGGCAGTGCAAAATTTATCAACAGCCATACCGTACAGTTGGACGACCACACCCAGATCACAGCCAAACGTTTTGTTATCGCTACAGGTTCAAGACCTAGCTACCCCGGTGCGTTCAATAATTTTGGCGACCGCTTAGTTATTAACGATAACGTTTTTGACTGGGACGATTTACCCGACTCAGTGGCCGTATTTGGCCCCGGCGTGATTGGCTTAGAACTAGGTCAAGCGCTACACCGACTTGGCGTAAAGGTCAAAGTATTTGGTGTCGGCGGTGGCCTTGGCCCACTAACCGACCCAATCGTCAAAGACTATGCCACCACGGTGTTCAGTGATGAGCTTTACCTCGACACAGATGCCAAAGTATCAGATATGAAACAGGTCGGTGACAAAGCCGAGCTTACCTACATTGACAAACAAGGGAAACCACAAACCGAGCAGTTTGACTATGTATTGGCAGCCACAGGCCGTGTGCCCAATGTTGATAACCTTGGGCTAGAAAATACCACGCTTGAGCTTGATGAGCGAGGCGTACCGCTAGCCGACCCACATACCATGCAATGTCTTGATGGCTCTGGTAACGCCCCGATTTTTATTGCGGGTGATGCCAGTAACCAGATCCCGCTTCTACATGAAGCCGCAGATCAGGGCACGATTGCAGGTGAAAACGCCGGTCGTTTCCCTGATGTGAGAGTGGGACTGCGCCGCGCAAAACTTGCGGCGGTATTTAGCGACCCACAAATAGCGATGGTTGGAGCAAGTTATAAAGAACTGGAAAAGCAATATGGCAATTGCGGCTGCTTTGCCATCGGAGAGGTGAGCTTTGAAAACCAAGGCCGCAGCCGCGTGATGTTAAAAAACAAAGGCCATATGCGAGTCTACGCTGAACAAGGCACCGGATTATTCTTAGGTGCCGAATTTGTCGGCCCTGCTGCTGAGCATATGGCGCATTTACTTGCTTGGGCACTACAAAACAAGATGACCGTGCCGCAAATGCTCGAAATGCCTTTCTACCACCCAGTGATAGAAGAAGGCCTAAGAACGGCACTGCGAAATCTAAATGCAAACTTGAAGTTTGGCCCAGATATTATCAAGCACTGCTTGGAATGTGGTCCTGGCGCTTAACTTATCTCTGTTCAGGCCTCATTGCGAGGCCTGTTTTGTTGCAATTACTCGTATCTTAATGATTTTACAGGCCGCGCTTGTGCAGCAACTAGCGTTAACGAGCCGACCGTTAGCCAAGCAATCGCAAACGCTAAACTTGCAGCAATCAAAAATGGTCCGATTGAAAGGTCAATACGATAGACAAAGTTGTTTAACCACTGCTGCATCACAAAGTACGCAAGCGGCCACGCTATCAGGTTTGCAATCAGCACTTGCTTTGAAAATTCCTTGTTGATCAATATCACGATATCCATCACTGAAGCACCAAGCACTTTACGCACCCCAATCTCTTTGGTGCGCCTTTTTGTGGTAAAAGAAGCAAGACCAAATAAGCCTAAACAAGCAATGAAAATCGCCAGCATAGAAAACAAATTAAACACAATGATTTCTTTGTCTTCCTGGCGATACATCTGCTCAAATTTAGTTTGTAGATAAGTCAGTTCCATTTCTTGTTCTGGTACTAGCTTGCGCCAAGTGGCCTCTATAAAGTCGCGAGTTTGCGCTGTATCACCTTGGAATTTAATCGCCATCGAATTGCCTTCATGCTCTCTTAGCAAGTGATACGTTGGGCTTATCTCTGTTTTAAGGGAGGAAAAATAGTAGTTTTGCGTCACCCCGATGATAGTCGCCATAGCGCTTGAATGCCGAGTTAATCGTACTTCAAATGTTTTACCAACTGCTTCATCAGCACTAAATCCTAAACTCTGCGCCGCCTTTTCATTAATCACAACCGAAAAACGCGGATTTGGCTCAGCCGCACTCGGCATCGCGAACTTATCGGCAGGAAAATCGCGACTAAACCCTCGGCCACTCAGTAGCTTAATGTTGTAGCTGCTAAAATAATCTTCATCTACTGCCAATGTCGGCATGGTTTGCGACAATTGTGTTTTTGGATTAACCATCCCAAATGCATCGACAATGGTCTCTGTTGGTACCGCCGAACTTGCCGTCACACTGACAATATTTGGGTGAGAGAGCAGCTGTGTTTTTAGTACGCTACGCTGTTGACTGGCGATGTCTGTATAAAGACGGCTCAGCACAAAAGTATTGTCTTTGTCATAACCGAGTTCTATGGCTCTGGCGTACTTTAATTGCTGGTTAGATACCGTGGTGGCGATAATAAGCACCACGGCGACACTAAATTGAAATACCACCAGCCCTTTACGCAGCAGCGCGCCAGATTTACCCTGTGTCACTTCTCCTTTAAGCACTTTAGCAGGTTTAAAGCGGCTTAGATAAAAGGCAGGGTATGCGCCTGAGATTAAGCCAACGAATAACCCTAACAGCAACAGCGTAGTCAACACTAACGGCTCTGAATAGAAGTCAAAACTGAGCGGCTTGCCGATAAAGCTCGCAAACAAAGGCAAACCGGCTTCAACCAGCGCTACAGCAATGATCAACGCGATATAACTCAGCATCATCGCCTCAACCACAAACTGCACAACTAAATGCTGCTGTTTTGCGCCTAATGTCTTACGTACTCCCACTTCCTTTGCGCGCTTGGTTGCAGTGGCAGTCGACAAGTTCATAAAGTTAACACACGCAATAAAGAGAATAAGCGCTGAAATAACACTAAACGAATAAACAGTATTGATATCACCATTTTCTTTCATTTCACCATACTGATGGGAGTGAAGGTAAATATCGGTGATAGGCATTAATTCAAAGCCAAGGGTTTTGCTAGTTCCCGGACCATAATGATTATCTAAATAACTTGGGATTTTTGCTTCAACATCTTCACCGGTTACCCCATCCGCTAATTTAACGTAGGTAAAATAGTTAAAACTTGGGTCACGCTGCCAGCTGTTATCACCATAATAAGTGGTGGCCGTTGCCATACTGATGAGCGCAAAGACGTTTAAATGGGTGCGCAGCGGCAAGTCTTTTATCACGGCGCTGACCTTTAACGGTAGTTTTCCTGCACCAAGTAAAGATTCTCCAACAACATTCGTGCGACCAAAATAGAGCATTGCAGCTGCTTGAGTTAAAACAATAGTGTTGGGAGCCTCGAGTGCCGACTGACGCTCTCCGTCAATAACATCTAAGGAGAAAAAATCGACAAAGTTGGGATCAGCGAGGAATACACCATCATGAAGAAAACTTTCCTTGCCTTGCCCAAGCGCAACGCTCACTTCTCGAAAGCGAGTAGCATCAACCACTTCTTCAAAATGTGCTTGGTAGTTTTCTGCGTTAAATACTTGCCCTTGCGCATAGTATTGCTCAGGCGCACTTGGTGGCATCCATTTTACAGACGAGCGATAGATTTGCTCATGACCCTTTATAAACTTGTCGTAACCCAGCTCAGATTCAACAAAGATGGCCATATTGATACAAATAGCTAAACCAATCGCCAAACCCAAAATATTGATTGTTGAGTAGAGCTTTTGTTGCAGTAAGCTGCGATACGCGATTAACAAGTAATTTTTAAGCACAACGAACCTCCTGCATTTGACTCGAAACAATATGGCCATCCAAAACATGGATCGTGCGATGCGCGTAATTTGCATGGTGATCTGAGTGCGTCACCATGACTATCGTTACCCCTTCTTGATTAAGCTGTGCTAACAGCCCCATGACTTCTTCACCATTTTTTGAGTCAAGATTGCCGGTTGGCTCATCCGCTAGAATCATTTTTGGCTTTGCGACAATAGCACGCCCAACTGCAACCCTTTGCTGTTGACCACCTGAAAGTTGCTGTGGGTAATGATCTTTGCGATGCGCAATATTCACTTTTTCAAGCACGGCTGTCACACGCAGTGCTCGCTCGGCTTTAGGGATCCCCTGATAAATAAGCGGAAGCTCAACGTTTTCATACACTGTGAGCTCATCGATAAGGTTAAAACTTTGGAAGATAAAGCCAATATTGTCTTTACGAATATCAGCAAGCTGACCTTCACTTAATTGGCTGATGTTCTTGCCATCAAAAACATACTCACCACCATCAATATGGTCTAGCATGCCGATAATATTGAGTAAGGTAGACTTACCTGAACCTGACTGTCCCATGATAGCAACGAACTCGCCACGCTCTACGGTCACCGTGACATCCTCAAGGGCGTAAGTCTCAACCAGCTCAGTACGAAAAACTTTATTTATTTTAGTTAGATGTAACATATTCTTTTGCCTTTTAATTCGATTAACGAGTCAAACTGACCGACTGCATGTCTTTAAAGCTGCTGTAACTTGAGGTGATCACTCGGTCGCCGACCGCCAGCCCATCAAGTACTTCAATATATTTGTTGTTACGCTCGCCAAACGTCACCGATTTCTTCACCGCCACTTGGCTGCCCTGCTCTAGTACAAATACCCACTTGCCGCCGGTATCTTGATAAAATCCACCATTTGGTATTAAAGTCGCGGCTTTTGCATCTGCTAATAACAACTCCAACTGTAAACTTTGACCTCTACGCATCTCGCTAGGCAGCGCAGCATTAAAAGTTAAATCCACTTCAAAACGACCATTTGACACTTCGGCATAGACCTTTGCGAGCGTTAGCTCATACGGCTTTCCCTGCAGCGTTAACCTTGCGGTTTGCCCTTCATACACACGGCCTAGGTAAAACTCATCAATTTGGGCCGACACTTTATATTCGGACACTATATCAACTTGTCCTAAACGTGCTCCTCTCGCCTTTGACGCACCTAATTCCGCATCTAGCGCAGTCAATTGGCCATCCATAGGCGCTTTGATAATTAGGTTTTCAAGATTTTTGCGCGCAAAGCCTAAGTTTTTATTAAGCTGCTCGACACTATCTTCTAGCTGTGCAATTTGTGCCGTACGGATTTTTTCATCTTGTTGCTGCTGCTCAATAATTAACTTGCGGCGGTTTTTTAGATACTCAGTTTCATCTTCGGCCGCTTGTAGCTCATCTTTTGAAACTAAATTCCCGCTACCAAGGCGCTTGAACTGTGCTAGCTTTCGCTCACTTTGACTTACCTGAAAATCTAGCTCTAATAAGTTTCGTTTTAAGTTTAAACGGTTTTGATCTATCGCTAAGCGGGTATTGTGTAGGTTATTTAGCTGCTCTGAGATCTGCGCCTCACGGGAGATCACATCCAGCTGCAAACTGGTGTTGCTCAGTGCGAGCAGTTTGTCACCCTTTTTAACCATCGCACCTTCTTCGACGAAACGCGCTTCGACTCGCCCACCTTCGATGGCATCTAGATACACAGACTTACTCGGCATGATGCTGCCTCTAAGCGGAATAAGATCATGAAACTTGCCCTTTGTTACTGTACTTATCTTGACTTTATCCATTGCCAGATTAACACGATCCCCGCTGCTACTCGCCGCACTATCAAATGCAAAATACGCTACCACGATGATAGGTAGCGCCAGCCACCACAGCTGAAATCTTTTGTTAGGTGTTATTTTTCTGTCCATTTTGTCACTCTCTTGAGTTTAGGTTAGCCTAATAACTCAAATTGCATGCCAAACTAAAAACCAAATAAAAATCAAAAACATAAAATAATTCTATAGAATAATGGAACAAAAGAGTGTAAAAAAATTAAACACCTAGTGTACGATATCGTACAGTTTGACGAGGAAAGGAAATGTAATGACTATCAGCGATAAGGCAATTTTAGTTGTCGACGACAACAGCGAAATTCTCGTCGCCACGAGAATGTTGCTCAAACAATATTACAAAAAAGTCGTGACGCTAGAGAATCCCCACGATATCGCTAAAACAATGTCGGAACAGGACTTTGCTCTGATATTGCTCGACATGAACTTTACTCGAGAATCAACCTCCGGCGCCGAAGGATTCTACTGGCTAAAACAAATAAAAGCCTTGGATGAAGATGCCGTGGTTGTGCTCTTCACCGCCTATGGCGACCTAACGATGGCGGTGGATGCCATCAAACTTGGCGCCAACGATTTTGTCCTCAAGCCTTGGCAAAATGAAAAGCTACTCGCAACGGTTGCCAATTGCATCGAGTTGAGCGAACAACGACAAAAGTCTAAGAAGCTCACGCAAATCGCACAAATCTCAATGGCAGCGCAAAACAAACCATTCGAGCATTTAATTGCCTCGAGTCCAGCAATGGAGCAAGTTTTTCAAACCATAGAAAAGGCCGCCAAAACCGATGCCAACGTCTTAATCTTAGGCGAAAGCGGCACTGGTAAAGAAGTCGTAGCCAGAGAGCTACATAAACAGTCTTTACGAAAAGACAATACCTTCATGTCTGTCGACATGGGCACGATAGCCAGCTCTTTGTTCGAAAGTGAATTGTTCGGCCATATGAAAGGCGCATTTACAGATGCGAAAAGCAATAAGCCAGGTCGCTTTGAGCTTGCGGAATCCGGTACATTATTTTTAGATGAAATAGCCAATATTCCGCTCGAGTTACAGGGCAAGTTACTTACTGCGATTCAAAATCGAGTGGTTACACCGGTAGGAGGCAGCAAACAAATAGAGGTTGATCTGCGCCTTATCACTGCAACCAATATGAATTTGTATGACATGGTGCGCGAAGGCAGTTTTCGTCAGGACTTGTTATACCGCATTAATACCGTAGAGCTCACACTTCCTGCACTACGAGATAGACCCCAAGATATTCCACTACTTATTGAGTTTTATGCTGATCTATACAGCAGAAAATACAAGCTCACGTGTAAAACGGTCAGCGAAAAAATGATGGCTGAATTGGTCAAATATCAATGGCCTGGTAACATCCGAGAATTACAACACTTGGTTGAACGCGCTGTTATTTTATCAGACTCAACCCAATTGCAGTTTCAGCTCGCCAGTCCAGCGGCAAGCTCTGAGGAGAACGCGGGACTTCTTGACACCTATAACCTCGCAGAAATAGAGCAGCACACCATAGAGCGTGCGGTCCGAGACTTTAAAGGAAATATCAGCCATGCAGCTAAAGCGCTTGGGATCACTCGAGCGTCACTGTACCGTAAAATGGAGAAGTATGATGTGGAATAATAGCCTCGTTCGCATGGCCATTTTTCAACTCGCAGCCATTTTATTCGCCACACTTGGTGTGCTGGGCTTTCTCCACAGCTACGTCTTTTTGTTTAGTGGTTTATCCATTGCGATTGCAGTCCTATTCACAGTGCTGTCTATTGCCACGCTGAAAAGACAAAAACAACAATTCGAAGAGGTGTTTACTGCGCTCAAGTATCAAGATGGTAGCTTTAGAATTGATAATAAGTACCCAGTAAGTAAGCAAGCACTTACAACCTGTAACGAGCTTATTCAGAAAGCTCAGCAAGATAAAACCAAGCAGGCAGAGCTCGTCACCACATACGAAACTATGCTACAACACATAGAGGCTGGTCTTATCCTTATCAAAAATGACCACACCATTTTGATTTGCAATAACAGCGCAAAGCAATTGTTGGATATTCGCGGCGCAGAATCCGGATACTCACTACTTGCAGCACACCCAGAGCTTGAACAAGCCAAAGTAGGTAGTCATATCGCCAACGACTTACTATTTAAATATTTTACGTTTTCCAATCAAGGCAGTCAGTACCAACTTTGGCTTTTCACCGCGATTTCAGAGCAGCTTGAGAGCACCCAAATCGAGTCTTGGCAAAAGCTGATCAGAGTGCTTATCCATGAAATAGGAAACTCCGTCGCACCGATTCATTCGCTCTCCAATACGCTAGTTAATATCACCAATAATCAGCTAGCCGAAGCGGTAACAGACCAAGAACTCGTTGAAGACTACCTACAAAGCCTGCAAGCGATTGGTATTAGAAGCCAGTCTTTACTTGGCTTTATTGATAACTACAGAAAGCTCACGCATATTCCTGAACTTGACCTCCAACCGCTTGCGGTACAGACTTTATTTGACGACATTACGCCGCTGATAAAAAGCGACTTTAGTGACGCCCATATCACCCTACACTTTGATGTGACGCCCGCTGCGCTGAGCATTAATGTTGATAGAAAAATGATAGAGCAAGTGCTGCTCAATCTACTAAATAACGCCAAAGATGCCATGAAACATAACAACCATGAAAAAATAGTGACTGTATCAGCAACGATTAATCGCTACGGCAAATGTGAGATCAAAGTTGCTGATAACGGGGAAGGAATAGAACCCAGCGCACTTGATAAAATATTCGTACCATTTTTTACCACAAAACCTCATGGTTCAGGAATTGGGCTTGCGCTCAGCCAACAAATTATCCATCGCCACAAAGGGCGGATCAGCGCGACTTCTGAAGCAGGAAAAGGGAGCTGCTTTAGTGTCTTGCTGTAAGATAAATAACTAAAAATGGAGCCAACTCATCCACCATATCGTGTAGAGCTAGCTATAAACTTAGATTTCTATTTAGAACAATTCTTGATATTATTGCAACTCGTTGGGGAGTAGCCTGCTTCCAATGCTCGGAAGAGTCCGTATCAACATAATTGGCCACATGCCATGGTGCGGACACCTCTCGGTTGGCGAGACCATCGATATATCCATGCCTGTGGTCGGGCGTGTGGATGTATCGTGGACTCAAATCGCCCGACCGGAGCAATGTAAATGAATTTCGTCACCCTGCTACTGTTAGCATACGCCATGTCTACCGATGCGTTTGCCGCGGCAATCGGTAAAGGCGCCAGCCTAAAATCACCTCGGCTTACCGAAGCCATAAAAATCGGCCTTATTTTTGGGATTATTGAAGCCAGTACACCGCTGATTGGCTGGTTAATAGGACAATCTGCTGCAGACTATGTCGAGGCTTGGGATCACTGGATTGCCTTTATCTTACTGTTAGGGCTTGGCGCTCATATGATTTATGAGAGCCTTAAGGGTGATGACGATGCGCAAACTCAACACGCTAAACAACCTTGGTTAAAAACCATTATCACAGCGTTTGGCACCAGTATTGATGCAATGGCTGTCGGTGTCAGTCTCGCATTTGTTGATGTGAATATATGGCTCGCCGCTGCGCTCATCGGCCTTGCCACCACCATGATGGTAACGATTGGTGTGATGATTGGGCACTCGGCAGGAAAGTTTCTTGGTAGTCGAGCTGAAACCTTTGGAGGGGTGATCTTAATCTGTGTGGGAACTTGGTTGCTATATAGCCACCTTTCGATTTAATCTAACCCGCAAGAAGAGCGGTATATTTACCGCTCGCTTACTTACCCCTTTACGTTAGGGCTAATGGCTTTTAAGCCTTTTTAATCGCTTTTTTCAGCTTTTTGATTTTCGCTTCATGCTTTTCAATCTTTGCTTTACGCGCTTTCAGCTCTTTTTTAAGCGCTTTAACATCACTTTTCTTCGCCATAACTAATCTCCTTTGGTTGTTTTGCGAACACCTACTACCATAGCAAAGTGACTGACAATATCAAACTGAACCTGCGCTACTGCGTTGCCAGCCATCTAAGAGTGGTAATTTTGACCAAATACTATTTTGTATAACTAAATATTAGTAAATAAATAGAGTAAGTTGATATTATAAAATACTAACCATTTGTTTTATATGTGATTTAATATTGGCTTGGTTGTTGCTACTTTAACCACAAATCAAGAGAACGGAACCAACCATATGTCTGTACCATTAAAAGATAGACCTCTCGAATCCGTCAGGGAAGAGGTGATTGACCAGTTAATTCTAAATTACAGCCACGGTGAGCTTTCGGCTGATGCATTCGAGAGACGATTAGATAAAGCATACGACCTGAACGAACAAGAACAAATTGCAGCACTTAGTGCTGATTTACCGCTCAAGTCGGATGCAAGATATCACAGCGAAAAAGCCGCTCGTTTGGGTCCAAAATTTACCTCAAGCGTAGATGCTGCTGAGACGATAAGCATTACCTCTATCCTTAGTTCCAACCATCGCAGTGGCGAGTGGGTCGTACCTAAAGAGATCCACCTAAAAAACTACCTTGGCAGCTTGGAACTAGATTTTAGCAACGCAATTTTTAGTCACCCTGAAGTACATATTTATATCGATTGCATTTTAGGCAGTGACGAAATCTTTGTACCAGACACAGTCGACGTCGTCACCGATATTCGTAATATTATGGGTTCAGTAGAAAACACAAGAAATACGCTTGCATCTGCAGGACAGGTGAAACAGCGTCCACGAATTTATATTCACGGCAGAATGATTTTGGGTAGCATTGAAGTTAGTGTAAAACGCTCGATGAAAGCGCAAATAAAGCAATTTGCCGACGGCCTTAAATCCCTATTTGGTGACGGCACGAAATCCAAAAGCTAAAGCTTTATAAAAAACCCCTTGGCATCAAGTTCAGGGGTTTTTTATTATCCGAATAGTAGAGTAAACTTTTTACTTCTCTACTGGAAAGCCTCTATCACGCATCAGCGCCTCAACTTCAGCGTCACGACCTCTAAACTTGCGATATGCTTCAGCAGGATCCATTGAGTTGCGAACTGAGAATAGGTAATCTACCAAACGCTGTGCTACGTCTTTGTCGTAGAAGCCGCCTGGCGCTTCAGCAAACGCTTCTGCTGCATCAGAAGTTAATACCTCAGCCCACAGGTAACCGTAGTAACCCGCTGAATAACCTTCACCTGAGAACACGTGACCAAAGTGAGTAGTACGATGACGCATCACGACCTCGTCCGGCATGCCTAGCGCACCTAACTGAGACTTTTCGAATGCAACAGGATCACCAATCTTATCAGGATCTGTGGTATGGAAAAGCATATCCATGATAGCCGAGCCAAGGTATTCAGTCGTCGCGAACCCTTGGTTAAAGGTTGCTGACTTCTTGATTTTCTCGACTAGTGCTTTAGGCATAGGTTTACCTGTTTTATAGTGAACTAGGTAACGATTGATCACTTCATCTGTCGCCAACCAACGCTCCAATAACTGAGATTGGAACTCAGTGTAGTCGCGCACGCCAGAGTTTGAACTTGGATACTTCACGTTTGATGAAAGCGCATGCAGTGCGTGACCAAACTCGTGGAAATAGGTTTCTGCATCTGACCAAGAAATTAAGGTCGCTTCACCTTCTGGTGCTTTCACAAAGTTGGAGTTGTTTGAGCTAAGCACATTTGTTTTACCATCAAATGTTGTATGGCTACGATATGATATGGCCCACGCACCAGAGCGTTTACCTTTACGTGCGAACGGGTCTAAATACCAAAGGCCGATATTATCACCGGTGGTTTTGTCTGTTACTTCCCATACACGAACGTCAGGGTGGAACACTGGTACTGAGCCCTTAGGCACTTCGGTGAACTCAAAGTTAAACAAACGGCCTGCAACATAGAACATTGCTTCGCGCAGATTGTCTAGCTGTAAATAAGCTTTAACTTCGTTTGAATCCAATTGATATTTAGCTTGGCGAACCTTCTCGGCGTAGAAACGGTAATCCCATGGCTTGATGGTGATATCAGCGCCTTCTTTGTCGGCGATCGCTTGCATGTCAGCAACTTCTTCTTTCACGCGCGCAATTGCTGCTGGCCACACTTTTTTCATCAGCGCCATCGCGTTTTCAGGCTTTTTCGCCATGCGATCTTCAAGACGCCACTGCGCATAATTATCGTAACCCAGTAAGTTAACGCGCTCATGTCTAAGCGTTAAGATGTCAGAGATAATCGCTTTGTTGTCGTACTCATCACCGTTGTTGCCGCGGTTATAGTAGTTGTTCCATACTTTCTCGCGTAACTCACGCTCTGTTGAGTAGGTTAAAAATGGATCCATTGACGAGCGAGAGTTGGTGATCGCGTACATATCCGCCTTGCCGCGTGCTTTTGCAGCGGCCGCTGCCGATGCAACAAACGACTCAGGCAAACCTGACAACTGCGCTTTAGTGAGGTAAACCACGTAGTTTTCTTCATCAGCAAGGACGTTATTTGCAAACTTAGTATGTAGCTTTGATAGCTCAAGATTAATGTCTGCGTAACGCTTAGCGTCTTCACCTTTTAGCGTCGCACCATTGCGAGCAAAGCCGTTATAACGCATCCAAGTGATACGCTGCTCTTCTGCCGTTAACTTTTTATATTCTGCACCTTCATAAACGGCTTTTACACGTTCAAAAAGCGCTTGGTTTTGGGTGATTTTAGAGCTGAATTCTGAAAACTTTGGCACAACTCGCGATTGGATTTCTCTAAACTCTGGGCTTGAAATGTTTGCACTCCAAAGACCATAGTAGGTAAAAACGCGATCCAAAGCGGCACCCGCTCTTTCAAGCGCAACAATGGTGTTCTCAAAAGTTGGTTTAGCTGGATTGTTAGCTATTGCTTCAATTTCTTTCAAATTATCAGCCATACCAATTTCAAGCGCAGCTTCTAAATCTTCAAGCTTCATTTTGTCAAAATGAGGAACGCCTTGATAAGGACCTGAAAACTCCTGCAAAAGCACGTTATCATATTGCTTACTTTGCAGTGATTTTACTGGTTCTTGGCTTTGGTCTGCAGTGCCCGCACAACCCGCAAGGGCTAAACATACGGCTGCACTTAATAATGTGATGGAAGGTTTGAACATATTGTTTCATCGCTTGTTGTTATCGTAGGTAAGATATTACGGATCGTCTCTAAAAGTGCAATCGCTTTGCGGGAGAAACAAGGTTCTCTGCGATAGAGCAGAAAAGCTAGAGTTCATAGTAGCTTAAAAACACTAAAACGACAGTGAGTAGAGTTTTTTCATGGGTTGTTACAATTTACCTTGAAAATTTAACTAAAATCAGCCAAGTTAGTAAAAAACTGATCTGTGAGAAGAAATAATGGAAGTTGGTATTTTTATCTATGACGGTGCGGAGTGTTTAGATTTCTGTGGCCCGTTTGAGGTATTCAACACCGCAAAGCGATTTATCGAAACGCCAATTAACGTCAGCCTTGTCGCACCAAGTCATGTTCCTGTTACCTCGCGTGGCGGCATGAGTGTAAACCCCCATTACAGTATCTACTCGCATCCAAAGTTTGATTTGCTCATCGTAGTCGGCGGGCTTCATCACCAAATTTGCGGAGATCACAACGTACTTAATTGGCTTGCAGAAACAGCGAATCATACCTCTCAGTGCGCATCTGTTTGTACAGGTGTGTTTTTATATGCCGAAGCAGGCCTTATTGATGGCAAGCGAGTCACCACTCACTGGCAGGATATCGACGATTTGAGAGAGCAATATCCCTCTTTGGAAGTCGTTGAGGACGTAAGATTTATGATGGATCAGAATTTTACTAGCTCAGCGGGTATTTCGGCAGGTATAGATATGAGTTTAGAGCTGGTGAAAAAACGCTTTGGGCAATCTGTTGCAAGAAAAACCGCAACCCAAATGGATTATGACTGGCCTAGAAGTTAATAATGGTGAGTTACCTCACCATTATTCAACCAAAGCCTCACTCACTTTAGCCACTGTTGATATCTACGAACTCTAGCTCACTCACGCGTTTTTTCGCAAATACGACGACTTTATCGTATTCACTTTGCGCCTGTTCCAAGTGTGATTTACATTGCCCTGCTTGGTGTTCACGCGCATATGTCTCTATTTTATCGAGCAGACCAAAGAGTGCTTCTGCGGCTAAATCACCAGCTTGACCTTTAAGTGCATGGCTGTATTTTGCCGATGCGTCACAATTACTATTTTTGATACTCAATCTAAGCTGTTGCATTTGATTTTCAGAGTCGTTCAAGAATAAGGTGTACACCTTTTTAAGTAATTCTTCGTCCCCAGAGAGGCGCTCGAGCACGTCAGCTTCGTTTATCGGCAGGCTTATTTGCTCTTCTGCCACGCTTTCAAACGGTTGAGTGAGCACAGAGTCATCATCCTTAGCATGCACACCTAGCGCATCTAGCACGTCAAATAACTGTTCGACGACCACAGGCTTAGTCACAAATTCATCCATTCCTGCATTGAGACAACGTTCTTTTTCACCCGCCAGGGCGCTGGCAGTCATCGCAATAATGATCGCATCTTTATACTTATCACCACCTTGACCTTGACGGATCGCTCTTGTAGCCTGATAACCATCCATTCCAGGCAT
This sequence comes from Pseudoalteromonas sp. NJ631, assembly GCF_000276645.1. Taxonomy (NCBI): domain Bacteria; kingdom Pseudomonadati; phylum Pseudomonadota; class Gammaproteobacteria; order Alteromonadales; family Pseudoalteromonadaceae; genus Pseudoalteromonas; species Pseudoalteromonas sp. NJ631. Next base: position 515,950 of record NZ_AKXJ01000002.1, on the reverse strand, counting down.
ATTACAGTCCATAAAGATCGCATCAAAATCAATCTCTTGATGCTCAAATAACAGCAGTTTATTCACAGCATCTTGACCATCAACGGCAAAACTCACCTTAGCTCCTTGACCTTCCAAAATACCTTTTGCCACAATCCGGTTGATTTGATTATCGTCTACCACCAAAAAGTGACAGCCCACGACCAAGTTACCACTTAACGCGACTGTCTCACCTGACTTTTTCAAGCTAGGCTGTAATCTGATTGCTTTGTTTAAGTCAAATAGCGCAACAAACTCTCCAACTCTAAGAGGTGAAGAGATATGCACTATATTATCAGCATCGTTAATATTCTGAAGTTCATCCCCTACTAAAATAAGTTTCTCAAAATGATGTTGAGCCGATTTCATTTGCATATAATCTTGCTCATTCGTAATGATGCACATATCACTCTGTGCACCTTTCTCAACGTACTGACCACCACATTTGGCGATTAGCTTGACAATTGTGTCTGTCTCCAATTTCGTCTTACTTAGCACAGAGACTGTTTTTCCTGCCAATACTTCAGGCACGTTGATGGGCTTAGTTTGCGAGCTAGAAAACGGTAATTCGAACCAAAATTTGCTGCCTTTAAATTTTTCACTCTCAAAATGAATGTGGCCGAGCATTTTTTCGACTAACTGTAAACAAATAGACAGTCCAAGACCGGTGCCACCAAACTCGTTCGAGGTATTAGCAGATTCTTGACTAAACGATTGGAATAATTTGTTATGATTAGCCTTTTCAATTCCAACCCCTGTGTCTTCCACAGTGACTTTAAGCCATACCGTGTCGTCTAGCTGCTCTGTGGTAACGGTCAATTTCACATGACCTTTTTTAGTGAATTTAATTGCGTTACTCAGGAGGTTATAAATTATTTGTTTAACGCGCGCCGCATCCCCACACAACTCAATGTGTTCTAAACCGGTTTGATCTAAGATATAAGTGATATCCTGCTCTTTGGCTTTCGCCGACATAGACAGCGCAACATGTTCAATGACAGAGAGCGGGTTGAATGGTTCATTATCAATGTCCAGCTTTCCTGCCTCTATCTTCGACAGGTCCAGCACATCGTTAATTAACGACAAAAGCGTAGTCGAGCTCGTTTCCATCATTTCTAGGTACTTATGTTGGTGTTTAGTAACGGGCTCTTTTCTCACCAAGTTTAACGACCCTAAAATACCATTGAGAGGCGTCCTCATTTCATGGCTGATAGTGGAAATAAATGCACTTTTCACTTCTGACGCTTTCGCTGCTTTATCCCGAGCATCCACTAGCTCTTTGGTACGCTCCTTCACCTCTTGCTCAAGTCGTTCATTTGCACCAACTAGCTGCACTTCCGCTTCTTTCTTGGCTGTGATGTCTTCAACAAATAGCGCAACCCCCTGAATACGCCCATTCCCCGCGTAGATTGGAGATAGGCTAAGTGAGAGCCAAATATTTTCATGAGCATTCAGGTCTAGTTGTAATGACTTAGGCTCCACCATTTCACCCTGCAAAACCATATTGGCGTAGTGAAATACAAACTTATGCACAGCTTCTGGCAAAAACTGTGGGGCGCTACCTAAGCGACTGTTATTTAATTGCTTAAAAAAACACTTTGCTGACTCATTAAAGCTGGTGAGCTTTAAATTGTTATCAAAACCCAATACGCCGTCAGACGCACCGTCCAAAATCGCCTTAAACTCTGCTCGCGTTGAATCAAGCGTACGTAAACTACTGGTATATTGCCAAAACGCAAAAAAGATTAAAGCAAATACACTACAGGTTATGGCTAGCAAAACGTAAGTGGTTAAGCGTTTTTCATTAAGGTTTTGCTGATAGGTGGCAAAGGGGATGAGATTAACCAGCTTTACCGCTAAGTTATTAAAGTTTGCCCCTTCGACCTTGCTAATTAGCGCTAAAAACTGCTCCCCAGTTTGCTTATCTTCCACCAGTTGGATGTTACTGGACCACGGAGTAACGCGATACAGTGTATTAAAGCTGATTTCAGGGTTTAAATCCTTGCTATATCGTAGCGAAAACTCGGGGTGATAAATAAACGAATCATCTTCACCTAAGAACATCACTTTTTGCATACTTGGCGCTTGAGAGACAATCCTCTCTATCATCTTTTCAGCATTGGTATTAATTACCAAGATACCAAATAAGTCGTTATCTATATCATAAGTCGGTAAAGTAAAACGTTTAGTTGGTTGAAAGGGCGTGACAATTTGTCCGTGCTCACGATTTAGGTTGATTGTGGTGGAATAGATAGTGCGTTCTGACAGTTGCAGTGCTTGAAGGTAATAATCGTGATTACTTTTATCTTGTAATTTGCTATCGGGAACCGTGATCACTTGGCCTAATTGCCGCTCGACTCTAACCATTTCCATCCCTGTATGGGCATCAAGTAAACGGATTTGGTTAATGCCATCATAGGAATATAACATTGACCTAAAAATCGTACTTAGTCGTGCCCGCCAAACATCAAGCTGAGTGTTTTCTTGAGGGTCGATACCATCGTTTTTTTCAGCTCTGGCGATACCCTGAATAGGTGGGGTGTCTAGCAGAAAATAAAGAAACCGGCGATTGTCGTCGATCTCGCCCAAGTAGATATTGTTTTGTGCCGAATGAACTTGCTCTAACCGCTGATAAAAGCTCTCGTTCAGGTCGCGATGAATGCTATTTTCAAAATATAAGATAGCACTCACCATCACAATGAGCAGTAATGCGATAGTACCCTTAGCAATATTGGAGGAAGACACATTTTCTCCTTGGACAGTGGTCTGACTGTTAGGCATAAAGACCTAAAATGCATTTGCACTTAAGCACAAAGGGCAGCTACAAGCAAACGCATTATTAAATCTAGTCCAATTAGAAGCAAAGACAAAGGTTACTTAACCTGAATGCGGGATAAGCAGTTAGGTTATTTACACCGTGATCCCTTTACGGTTATGAAAACGGTGATAATCAATGCTTGGCCCTTCTGGTACTACTTGGGTTGGATTGATCATCGTATGGCTAAAGTAGTAGTGCCTTTTAATGTGGTAAAAATCAACCGTATCTGCAATACCTTGATGTTGATATAAGTCACGCACATACGCAGAAATATTGGGGTAATCTTCGATTTGCTTAATGTTGCACTTGAAGTGACCATGGTACACGCTGTCGAAACGGATGAGAGTCGTAAATAGTCTCCAGTCGGCTTCCGTTAATTGTCCTTTCACAAGATAACGTTGCGCAGCGAGTCTTGCTTCGAGCTTATCTAGTGCGTTAAATAACGAACTTACCGCATTGTGATAAGCATCTTGGGTTGTCGCAAATCCGGTCTTATATACGCCATTGTTGATATTGTGATAAACAAGTTCGTTTATTTCATCGATTTCATGCTGTAGCGCCTCTGGGTAATAATCGGTGTCGTTTCCCGTTACTTGGTTAAACGCACGATTAAACATACGAATGATTTCACTCGATTCGTTGCTCACGATTTGCTCCGTTTGTTTATCCCAAAGGACTGGCACCGTGACTCGGCCCGAATAATTTGGGTCGTTTTTCGTATACAGCTGATGCATAAAACTGAGCTGATACAGGCTATCGCCGACTTCTGGACGCTGACTGGTAAAACACCAACCTTGGTCTAACATATCAGGGTCTACAATCGATACATCAATATGCGCCTCTAATTGTTTAAGCTTTCGGAAAATAAGCGCTCTATGAGCCCAAGGACACGCAAGGGAAACATACAAATGGTAGCGTCCGGACTCTGCTTTAAAGCCCGCTTTACCCGTTGGCCCCGCACTGCCGTCTTCTGTTACCCAACTTCTTAGTTTTGCAGACTCACGCTCAAACTTGCCTTGGCTACTTTTTGTGTCATACCACTTATCGTGCCATTGACCGTCAATTAATAATCCCATGTAAACCTCCTATACAATATCGCCGAAGCGTCCTTGTTGATAATCTCTTACCGCTTGATGAAGCTCCTCTTGAGTATTCATCACAAATGGTCCCATATGCGCTATTTTTTCATTAATCGGCTGCCCTGCAAGGATCAAAAAACCAACATCATCCGTCGCGAGGAGATCAAAGTTTTGGCGTGGGTCAAGCTCAAGCAACGTTTGCTCCCCATGGTTTTCAAATCTGCCCGAATGAATGTAGATCATCACCTTGCCAAACTGAGCCAGTTCAAGGTGCAATTGACTTCCCGCAGTTAAGGTCACATCTGCAAGAGCTCCCTCCCCTGCAAGAGACTGTAATGACGATGTAAGCACTTCGCCCGCCACTTGCCATGTGCCAGCCAATGCTTTGAAATGACCAGCTTTTGCTATTGTTTTTTGTGGTGCAGGGTGCTCAGTTGTATCTTGATATCTAGGCGCTCGCATTTTGTCTTTTGCCGGCATATTTAACCAAATTTGAAAGCCATGCATGCCTTGTGCGTCACTTAGCGGCATTTCTGAATGCACCACACCACGCCCGGTACTCATCCACTGCACATCACCGCTGCGAATGGCTTTGACATTACCCATTTGATCTCTATGCTCAAAGCCGCCTTTGCGAATATAGGTAAAGGTTTCAATGCCTCGGTGTGGGTGCGGTGGGAAGCCAGCCATAAAGTCACTGCGATTATCTGATTTCAATTCATCAATCATGAGATAAGGATCTAAACTCTTGCCGTCAAATCCAGCGATGCGGTTAATATTTACGCCAGCACCATCTTGTGTTGCCTGTGCTTTGTTAGTTCGAATAATTTTCATAATAGCTCTCGGGTTAACCTGAACTTGGAATAATCAGTTCAGCGCAATTATTTAATAGTTAGCCTACCAAACCTGCGTGAGAATAAAATTAGTCAAATTTGGCTATTTCGTTCTATTACATCGAATGATTGTTCCAATCTATTACAACGCGTGGTCATACTGGTCAGAACAGTCTTTAACATTGCTCGCATCTAACAATTTTTAACAGTATTTACACAATTATCTGACAAGCTTGTGAAGCTACAATTTAACCCTTAATAGGAGCAAAGGATGAGGTCCCTAAGTTTATTGTTTGCGCTGGCACTACTTGCGGCGTGTAGTTCAACAAGTCCGGTAAGCGTAAATACGGTTGCAGGTCCCCCAACGAATCTTACGGTTGAGATCACTGATGTGACCAATACCGATGGTCAAATGCTAGTACTGTTATTTGACAACAGCGCTGACTACCACAGCGATAAAAATGTGAATGATCCAGACGCTCACTTTTTCCGCAAGCTGATTGTCACACCGCAAACCCCTACCACAACGGTCACTTTTGAAGGCGTGCCTGCAGGCCAGTATGCGATCCACGTGATCCATGACGAAGATGGTGATGGCGGCATGGATCGGATGATCTTCCCATTTACCGGTATGCCAAGTGAGCCTTATGCGCTGTCGAATAACATTCACGATAGCTTTTCAAAAGGCGATTTTGAAGAGGCTTTGTTTACTGTAAAGGCCCCTGACACTAAGATCCAACTTGCCCTCTCTACGCATTTATCAAAAATGACAGGGCTGTAATGCTTGAATACTCACAGGTGCAGCAATGCCTGTGAGTTCTCTTTTTAAGTTCTGACATTTGTCATTTTATTTCCTGACAACCCTCACTCACGCTTCATCTTATAGCAGCGCATACTGCAAATCGTACAGTTCAGTAGGAGCGAAGACGGTGAGCAACGCCATTGAGTTATCAAATATCAGTTTTGCATACAACAATACTAAGCCAATATTAGCAGACCTAAACTTTACGCTTGAACAGGGTAAAGTATATTCCATTCTTGGTCCAAATGGCGCAGGAAAAACCACCCTAATCAATATAATGCTTGGCAGACTAAGACCCACTTCAGGACGAGTTTCGGTTCTTGGTCATCAGCCTGAGTCTGATTTTTGTCGCCAGCGCGTGGGTGCCATGATGCAGTTAGGCGGACTACCTCTGCAAACCAAGGTGAAGGAGTTTCTAGCGTTATTTGCAAGTTACCATCAAGCCCCAATTCCATTGGAGAGGTTAATTTCACTCTGCCAATTAGCACCATTTTTAGAACAAACTTTCGATACGTTATCTGGAGGTCAAAAGCAACGACTGTTTATGGCAATTGCACTGGCAGGCAATCCCGACATTGTTTTTTTGGATGAACCCAGTGTTGGTATGGATGTAGAGTCAAGACAGCAACTGTGGCAGGCCGTACGGACGTTAAAACAACAAAATAAAACGGTACTCCTTACCACACACTATCTTCACGAGGCAGAAGCATTAGCGGATGAATTGTTGGTGTTAAAAGAAGGAAAATGTACCAAGCTTAACGATATACCTGAACTTGCTTACACCTATCGTCGCTCACAAATCAAGTTCACCAGCGACCTGTCTGCTGCTGCACTGGTTAACGCACTTCCCATGATAGATCTGAATGTTAAAGGCGATCAGTTCACTATATTGACGGACGAGCCAAACCATATTTTGCAGCAGTTATTAGAGAAATTTTCTATCCGCAATTTGTATGTAGCCCCAATGAGCCTCGAAGAAGCTTATTTATCTCTAATGAATGCTAGGAGCGCTTAACCATGATAAACACAACATCCTTTATACTTGAAAGCAAAACTGAACTCTTGAGCACATTTAGAAGTAAGGGTTTTGTGATCCCAGCCACCCTATTTCCTTGCTTGTTTTATCTTTTCTTCGGCGTGGTGTTCAGTCATCATGACTCCCATAACTATATGTATATCAATTATCTGATATTTGGCATGATAGGACCTGCGCTATTTTCCTTTGGCGTTAACGTCGCCCTTGAAAAGCAAAATGGTTGGCTGATACTCAAGCAGCTCTCTCCCGTTTCTCCCTATCAGTATCTGCTCGCAAAATGTGTGAGTGCGACGGCTTTTTCATTGCTCGTAGCCTGCCTAATGAGCTTGCTGGCATTATTTTCTGGCGTGTCTTTAAGTTTAGCTCAATGGTTACTCGTGATTGCCATTGCCCTGCTCGGCACCTTGCCTTTGTGTATGTTAGGGCTGTTAGTTGGGCTGTCAGTGTCAGCAAAAGCGGCACCTGCAGTGGTTAATTTAGTTTACCTACCACTCTCCTTGCTTTCTGGCCTGTGGCTACCTATCACGCTATTTCCTGAAGCAATGCAATGGTTTGCTTGGCTGTTGCCAACTTTCCATATTTCCCAATTGGCGCTTTCGACCATTGATACCACCTTGGGTTTTCCAATTTACCTCCATGTGGCCGCCCTAATTACACAAACGCTAGCATTATTTTTTGTCGCACAAATTAAATTTAAAAAGGCTTAACAGGACAACCAAAAGCGCACGGTCCCAACCCTGTGCGCTTTTATTTTGTAATTACTTAACCTGAGGTTTGGATAAGGAATGTTCCAACTCATTGTTGCTAAAGCACAACTTAGTTTTTTCCTTGTCTAGCCAGAGAGTTTTAGGGAAAACAAGGCGAATTTACGCACCAATAGCTGGCTATTGGAAGTGAATTCAACGCAGTTAGCGCTAAAACTGGCTGCTAGAAAGGCATTAATTATCCGCAGCTCAGGTTACTTACTCTCTACGAGCTTACTATCGATACTGAATTTACCAGCACCTGACACGGCAAGTGCGAGAAAGCCACCTGCCATTGCAATATTTTTAAAAAACATTAAGAACTGCATTTGGTCGGCCAGCTCAAAGTGAAACAGCAACGCACTGGCTGCTGCAACCGTATTAACTAGTTCTGGCCATGATAATTCAGTCTATGAGCTGGCTGGCGATAACGCATTTACAATTGAAGGTTTGGCACAAGCTGTGTCAAAGCATACTCAAGTTGAAGTAAAAGCAAAGTTTGTATCTGACGAAGAGTATTTGGCCTACTTGGTTGCTCTTGGCGTGCCAGTAGCGTTTGCTGCGTTATTGGTTGACGCCGAGGCACAAGCGCAACAAGGATATTTGGCAACCCAGGATAATGCGCTCAGCCAGTTGATTGGTCGCCCGACCACAACGGTGGCCCAGTCGCTCGCAAAAAATTAAGCGTATTTTACCGCTGATATAGTGCACAGGCTTTGCTTGTGCACTTATTTTTTACTCAACCTTACCTTCTAAGGTTGATATCAATAAGTCTCGGCTCACTAGAAAACCACAAATGCTCACCACGACTAAAAAGATACCGTACATAGAGCCGATATAAACCCAGTCGCTTTGGCCAAACCAAAGGCTTGCACGAGTACCATCATTCACTAACAAGATGTTAACAAGAGACAATGTGATCACGCTGCGAAAATAAATCGGTTTATCCATATGGCTCGCAAATGCTGCGATAATGAGGGAAAACAGGCATAAGTAGAAGCCTATAACGGAAAACGCACCAGGTTGCATACTAGGATAAAATGCGACGAGAGAAAGGAGTACAGCAGCCCAACCGGTAGTTTTGTATATCATTATCAAGTCCTTTGAAAATGTTAAAAAGTGTTTGTTATGTAAACAGGCTGGAGTATGAGGTAATACTCGTAATTACGCAACTAAATGGTGATAAATATTGGCTGATATGACCTTTATTCCTTAGTTTTAAACCTATCAGATTGCATTTGATTTTAAACCTAACCCTAAAGCATTAATTGAAAACTTAATTATCGCGTTATCAAGATGATAGCGCAGCTGAAACTCTTGTCTTTAACTGCGGTACACTGTCTTTTTCAAACCAGTCGTGCTTTTTTAACCAGATCTGATTACGGGGGCTAGGATGAGGTAATGGCAAATGACTTTGGCTGGAAAAGTCAGCATTTTTTACCATCTCAGTTACTGATGAATATTGCGTTAAGTAGCATTTTTGCGCATATTGCCCAATAAGTAGTGTCAACGATACGTGGCTGAGTGTAGCTAACACCTGAGAATGCCACGTTGGCGCGCAGATTTTAGGCGGCGGTAAATCTCCAGACTTCCCTTTACCCGGGTAACAAAACGCCATAGGCATAATGGCAAATAGTTCAGGGTTATAAAACTGTATTCGATTTACACCGAGCCAGTCTCGCAATCTATCTCCACTTGGGTCATTAAACGGCTGGCAGGTTTGATGTGCTTTTAAACCCGGCGCTTGGCCTATAATTAAGACTTTGGCCTTATAACTGCCTTGGATGATAGGTTTTGCCCCCATGGGAAGCGCTTTATCACAAAGCTTGCACTGCCTAACACGTTCAAAAATATCCATCTTTCCTTACTTATTTCACCCAATGACACCAAGGGTCATTATGGCATAGCCATATTCAAAACCCCATTTAACCAACAAAACTTAAAGTGCTTAGTCGTTAAAACGACTCCACTCAACTTAAAACAAGTGCGAATCACTATCATTTAGATGCAAATTATTGGATAATATTCTATTACGTTTGCTGTCTTTTAAAGGGGTGCTATGCCTAGTCGGGATAACACAAACAATAAGGCTATTTTGTACAGAGCTGAAGTGCTAGCACGCTTTTTCATCGCTATTTTCGGCGGCTATTACGTGACCGTTTTGGCTTCATCTTTGTTGGCTTTAACTTTACCTACTCCGCGCCTAGATGCGCTTTTATATGCATTAACAACCGGCATCGTCTTTTACGCCATCGTTTTTATTTGGGTGTTTGGATGCCGCTCTTTTAGAAAAGTCTTTCTTGGCATGATCGGACTACTTTGTATTCTTTACGGCGCACTGACGCATTTTGGAGGCTCCCTGTGAGAGAGTCATTTTTCCGCAGTATGACTTGGCTACACACTTGGGTTGGTTTACTCGTTTGTTGGTTGCTGTTTTTAATCTTTTTTGCCGGTACAGCGAGTTTTTTCAGACATGAGGTCAGTCTGTGGGCACAACCAGCGACACATCATCTACCTCATTACGATAGCGCTCAACAAAATGAAACCGTCAAAAAGAGTATCGAACGGTTTCAAGATATAGCACCAAACGCCAAGTCTTGGCGTATTGAAATGCCAACGGAGCGTCGCCCAAGCCTGCTATTGATGTATTCCGAAAAACCAGCCGAAGGGGAAAGACGTGGAAAACGTCACACGGAGTATCTCGACCCAGTAACGCTGGAGGCACTTCCTGAGTTTAGAGAGACTAAAGGTGGTAACTTTTTCTACCGTCTGCATTTTGACTTACATTACATGAACGCGATCACCGCGCGTTGGATTGTCTGTTTTGCAACTCTGTTTATGCTGATTGCGCTTATTTCTGGCGTAGTGATCCATAAGCGCATTTTCAAAGACCTATTCCAATTTAGAAACGGGAAAGGGTTGAGAAGTTGGCTAGACGCCCACAATCTCTCTTCCGTGGTGGCATTACCGTTTCATATTATGATCACTTATACCGGCTTAGTGACGCTTATCTTTATGTTGCTGCCACAACCTGCCGAGCAGCGCTTTGAAGATACCAAAACGCTCCGAGCCGAACGCTACCCCTTTCTTGCTGAGATCCCTGAAACAGGACAGCCACTGCAGGATCTTGAATTAAATACAGCGTTAGATCATTATTTTACTAACTCAGGCGACGCACCGCTTCGCCGCATTGTGATCTCTTCGCCAGGAGATGCAAGTGCAACAATTAAGCTTTATGCCAATGCTCAACGTGCTGTTCAGGATGATCCACCAAGCTGGATGTATAGCGCGGCATCAGGAGAGTTGTTAAAAACACACAATGTGACACTGTCTGGCGCTGAAAATCTTTACGGCGGAATGATAGCACTGCACACCGGGCGGTTAGCAGAGCCGCTTTTGCGTTGGTTATACTTTGTTGCTGGATTAGCAGGATGTGCCATGATTGCAACGGGTGCGGTTATGTGGGCAAAAAGACTGCGCCAAAAGCTCAAAGGTGATGACAAGCCGGGTGTAGGCCTTAGGCTTGTGGAGTCGCTCAATTTAGGCACCATTATGGGTCTGCCAGCCGCAACGGCGATGTTCTTTTATGCAAACCGATTGCTTCCAGTGGAATTAGCGGGGCGTGCAGACAAAGAAGTTCTGGCGTTCTTTGTTACGTGGGGAGTATTCACTCTGGCTGCTCTCTTTAAGTCGGATAGGCTAGCTTGGCGGCTATCTGCGAAAGTAAATGCTATCGTGTGGGGCTTACTGCCTGTCGTAAACATGCTAACCACTGATGGCAGCCTTGTGAGCTATTTCATTAATGGTCAGTGGGTATTATTTGGTTTTGATGTGATGGCTATCGGTATCGCGTTCGGTTTCTTGGTTCAAGCCAAAAAGCTCGGCAGTACCAAAGCAGCACCAGCGACACCACGTCGCCAAGCAAAACATGAGGTAAACGCCTAATGGAATGGCTAACATTTTTACTTTGTCTGCTAGCGTTTATGGGTTTTGCAGTAGCAAAACCCAATCACTATAAAGAAGTATTTGGTACACGTCCAAAAGGAAACATAACAAACCAATTAACCATTGCCGGCTGGCTTTGCCTCAGCGGCAGCTTGGCACTTGCTCTTAAAACTCAAGGGGCCTACGGTAGCTTAGAGTTTATCGGTTATATGACCTTGGCAGTATTACTACTTATCGCTATCTTTGCGACCAAACCTAGTTACTTCAGATCACTATTTTACCTAGTCATTACCGGTATGCTGCTCAGTACGCTGTATTGGATCATATTTTAACTAAGGCGCCACTAATGGCGCCTTTTTTAGATCACAATTTTACTAACATTCCTTTGTTAACTCTTTGAAACCACATCATTTAGCATAAAATATCAGCAATAATGGCGGTATACACCGCAAATTTACTAACTCAAACTAAGGTAAGTTAGTAAAATCGTGATCTAATGAGCTCAATTAGCTTAATCAGTTAGTAAAAATATGATCTGATAGTCTTGTTTTCGGACTAGCTTAGTAAAATCCTGATCTAAGCGCCAAAGGAATACTATTGGTTAGTTAAATTCTGATCCAGAAAACGAGAAGAGTAACTCAGCTCTGCTCCGAGCTTAAGTTTTATCTTACCTTCAAGGTCTATAGCGCTCTATGCTGCGCTAAAAAGTCACGGGTCAGTTCGTTGGCTTGAATAATTTCTTCTGGTGACATTTTTCCCTCGAGATCTCTGATAGTCCACTCAACTCTGCCAAATACCTCACTGTTACTCACCACTTCTACAAAAAAGTAAGCAAAAGCGAGAGACTTAACATAATCCTGCCCACCAGTTTGTGGATCTAAGTGTTGAAAGCCAGAGATAAGCTTTAGCATCGAACTCTCACCACCTTGAAGTGCGACCTTGTGCGCTAAGCGATACTTAGTCGCGATAAATGCTTGTCGACGCGAAACTTGTTCATCTCTTGGGACATATTTTAACTTCAGCTCATCAACCAGCTCAACGTCGCCCAGTAGCCAAAGCAAAGACACCGCTTTATCTGAGCCCTTTTCAGCAGCTTCTATCAACATGTCAACATAAGGGCCATCGCGATCTGCGATGCCTAAGCACATTTTAAATTTTCTATGCATACTATCTATGATTTCATAGTACTCATCATTAGCATGCGCTCGCTCAGCCCAAGTATCGAGTTCGCTCTGCGTTTTAGGCACTCTTCTGCATATTCTTATGTTGTTTGCATTTTGAAATAGACGCTCACGATCTAAATGATCCGATTGGGTTATGACTTCATTACTTACAGTTTTCTTGCTCGCATAAGCTTCTATTATGGAAGGTTTTTCAACGACATTAATATCGTTACTTGCCGGTATTTTATGAGTATTTTCGTACAAGCTCAGAGAAAATAGAATGCAAAGGCTAATAAAAATGACTATTACCGCTAACTTTTTCAATCAACAACCACTCCCAACTCTTCATGATTTACACAGAGATATAATTAGGTGAACCAGAATTAACTACTTACTGCTATCCAACAATAACTCGTGCTATATTCTTTCGACAAAAAGCTTTTCATAAAAAAACAGCCAAACTAAGTTACTGATAATAAACAATGTAAGTAACTCATGATACCCCCTTAAATATAAAGTTCTTATAAAACAAAAGGATTATGTATGCAGAGTGTACATTTAAAAGTAAGTAATAGCTTTGCTCTAGCACTTCTTCTTACAGCTTCATTTGCTCAAGCTCAAAATGAATTACCACAGTCTTATTTCAACCTCTCTGAAATTGGACAATTTGAAAAAGTTTTACATGCAGAGAAAAAACCAAATGGAGAGCATGAAATAGTATTAGTCGACACAATCGACAATTCTAATTATGTGACTTTCTTAGTCAAAAAAGATGATCGTTTTATCGTTAATCAAAGAATGTTACTTGGTGCAGCTACAAGTAAACATGTACTTGTTACTGTAAATAACACTGGGTCTCAGTTTTTAGTCTTAGCAGCAGAAAATCGATTATTAGTTATTGATACTAATAGTAAAACTCTTGTTAATTCGACTGAAATATCAACATCTCCCATTGTTTCTTTGCAAAAATCGCCGTGGAAACAAAGCGAGGTGTTGATTACAACAGCAAGTTCAATATACGCAGTATCCATCGACAGTAATACCGAAGTTCGAAAACTATCTGATGTTGGTGGTAGCATGCTCGCAGGTAGCTTTACTGCTGAGAATCGTAAACAGATATTGCTGTCCACAGGAGCTATCTATGAGCTCATCGCGGAACAGTTAACGGTGGTGGGTAATGCCAATGCAAATGTATTATCTGGCAAAAACTTCTTAAAGACTTTAGATGAAAATAAGGACGGTATTCACGAAATCTTAATGCAAAATGACGCTGATTCTCAAGTTGAGATCTTTGATAGTATTTCTCAACGAGTTGAAGCTATTTTCGGACTGCCAGATGAGCACCGAATAGTCCATCCAATAAATCAAACAGAAACTGATAAGTTGATAACTTGGTCATCGCACACAAGAGGCCTCGAACGGCAGTTTGAGCGATACCGATACTGAGTTAGAGACTTAAAAAGAAATGCTCCCGCAGCAAAATGCTATCGCTTCGATCATGACCTTACATACGTCCATCGTTTTATAACCTACTATGGAGACATCACTTTCGATGGTAAAGTAGATTTGATTTATACTACTGAATTTAACCGTCAAAACATTATTTTTGATACTCATGTCGCTTCACAGCAAGCCATGTTACCAGCATATGATGTTCGCTGTATGCATTCTCAGCAGAATATGGTTGAGGATGTCAACAACGATCAAGCGCAATTATCTTGCCACTCCAAAACGCTTTTTGAAAGTGCAATGAGCGGGGGAACTTACACCAAGAACATGAGAACCAAAATCAGCTTACAAAACAGCGATACACTCTCAAGGTATACGTATGATTCTGAATTTGCCGAGTACCTCACAAGCAAAAAGTTTGAATTTTATGATGACTTCAACAACGATGGAAAGCTAGATAAACTCTTCTATACGTATTTGCTACTCGACAAATATCCTCATCGCTTCATTGTTACCACTCAAGAAGAAGCCAATGAAAACAGTCTAGATAGTGCTACTCTCCCTCTAGAATTTCATGTCGAACCACTTAAAAAGCTTGTCTACGCAAGAACGATAGAGAGCCATCTATTGCATGGGTTATATGTTCAAGTGCAGGATTCTACATGGTATTACCAATTTGATTCAGAATTTCAGCAAATTGGTGACGGGTCATATGTCGACATAGCATCTGCAGCATACCATGAAGAAATTGGCACTTATGCCTTAACGAAAGATGGTGCCATTCTTGTGATCAATACAAGCGAAACTCCACTTCCAATCACAACAGTGTGTGAAGGTGATGTGCCGGTCGGGTTACACCAAAGTGGCCCACATTCACTGATCTATTCTTGCAGTACAAAGTTCGGCCAGCTTGATACATTTTCTCAGCAAATAGATTGGGAAATCAATGGGGTTGCCAATAACGGCTATGTTAATACTTCGGTAGTGAACGATAGTAAGTTTTTGGTGACATCTGGATCCGCTCCCCAAGTGTTTGAAATCGCAAAAGGTCAGCCAAATCAGGAAGTAATACCGCCACTCGACTATAGAGTTCATATTAGCGAGCAATTATCTATTACGCTACCAGAAAAACATGAAAATACCTCCTACGCTTTCACAAATTTCACCCGTCATGGGGAGCTAAGCTCAATAGATCCTGCACCTAGTCAGCGCTTTTTATATCAGCCACAGTCTCTTGGCCATGAATACTTAGAATATAGTGCAACGCAGGGAGAGTGGGAAGTCGCAAAAGGGGACATCAACATTGAAGTCTACAATGCCCAACCACAAATAAACAATATTGAAGTGGCTACTCACTGGAATAAGCCCTTAAAGATTACATTACCTGCAGAAGACGACGATTCAACATCTTTAAGCTATTCCTTGCTAAATAAAGAAAATATCGAAGGGCTCACATGGCTTGATAGAGAAGCCGGGATTTTACTATTTACACCCACATCTTGTTGCGGTGACGTCTATATACAATACAAAGTAAATGATGGTTATGTGGACTCTGAAACTGGCATTGTATCGATTAAACTCACCAACAGCACACCAACCGCCGAGAACTTAGCGTTTGATGCTGTACGAAATGAGCTGACAACAATTAAACTTGATGGTAACGATGCTGACTCAGACCTACTTATTTACACTGTGAGTAACCCAAATAAGCTTGCAAATTTCATTATTGATAGCCAAACAGGGGTTGTAAAATTTACAGCGAATGAAAGTACACCACAAAGTTTCCACTTTGAGTACTTTGTATCTGATGGTTTCGCAAACTCAGAAACTAAGATGGTTGAAATCAGTGTGAAAAATCAGCCAAAAACACCACCAGAGAAAAGCTCTGGCAACATGCATATGCTTTTACTTATTTTACTCCTAGGGACCTTCATCCTGAGATCCCCAAAGCGTTTGTTAACCTTTAAAAAAGGTTAAATCTGATGTAGGAGCTCATTGAGCTCCTACCATTTTTACTCGGCTTTATTCCAATCCAGCTGCATATCCCACACGTATCGGTGCTCTGGCTCTAGAGGCTGTTGAGAATCATCGACTTGTTCAAGCACATTACGCGCTTTTACTATAGTGGCGTCACGACCGAACAGGTAGCTTTGCTCTTTGACAATGGTTAAATAGGCTTTATTCAGTGCCAGCGCACGTGGTTTTGATGGTGTGATCAATTCATAAAGGTTTTTCGCAGACTGCACTTTTTTGCTGTTTACCGTGCCATCTTCGTTAAACCAGCGCATTAGCATCTCTTGGTTTTGCCTAAACTCATCACCGCCGCCAACACGCATCATATAAGTCAAGAATTCGCCCTGCTCTTCGCCTTTGTTAGGTACGTCTTGCATCTCTTTTAAATTGATATAACCCCAACCCAGTTTGCCTTCAACTTTACGCGCAAACGAGAAGGTTTGGTCATAGGTTGAGCCAATGGTTTTGTGACAACCATTACAGAAAGCAAGCTCTTGCTCATGTTGCGGACGAAGTGCACCATTTTTGTCTTCAATATAACCGTTAATCGTCCAACCGAAGTTGTTATTGATCCCTTGGTCGCCCAAATAAAGCGTTTGTGGGTAATTTTCGAATGACTTTTCTTTCGCTTCTCTGTAATAAGCAGCACCGAGTGATTGCTTGGATTTAAAGTTGTGCTTCTTCATGTAGCGCACTTCTTTCATTCTTGGCGCATTAAATACTTGGCCATTATCATCCACTCCAATATACCGAACGGTGTGTAAGAATTCAGTGTCTTGTGGATATAACTGATGAGCAAGCTCGATAGTATTGGCATCACCAAGGTAACGTTCACTGCGCAGCATGCTGGTGATCTGTGTGAGTTTGCCATCACCATTTAAATCTACGCCAACTCGCGATTCAGAAATCACTGGCGTTGATATTTCGTCAAGCCCCTTTACAGCCATTTCAACCAGACTTAAGTTGGCAAGATAGACGTCCTGATTATACGTTTCGCCCTTTTCTCTGAAGGCGTCAGCAAGGCGGATCATGACATCCCCCGTCGAGCCATTCGTTGGCCAAAAAGTACTAGGAAAAGGCTTATAATTGAATGCCACCCAGCCACTGCCGTCTTTTGCTATACCCAGGTCATCGAAGGCTTTTTCTGGATATGCCAAGTTGTTAAGCGGGGTGATCTCACCTTTCCAATCAGGGTTATTCTTTAGTTTTTCGATGAAAGGGCTGTAATTATCTTGGTTGATCCAGTTAGTAATATCTTGATCTGAGATACCTTTGATAAGCTCAGAACGATCTTTAAATAAATTTTTCCAGTGGTTTTTAAATCCAAGATCGGAAAACTCATAGGCGCCTTGTAAATTGGCATCGCGCATCATATTTGGTCGGTTCTTTTCATCATATGACTGATGGCAAGCATAGCAAGGGTTATTCACGCCATCCGTTTTGGTGTAACACTGAGGTGGGATCACTGACTCGGGGTTATAGACTTCATTGTGCTGCATAAACGCGGTCGCAGGAATGTCATCACCCTGTTTATAAGGTGCTGTAGTTTGCGCCGACATAAGTGCGGTATTGGTTAGCCCTTGAGTCTGTTCATCATTACAACCAAACAAGGCTACGCTCGTCAATGCCACTAGAGTTAGGCTAACGTATTTCATTTTTATGACTCCAAAATTTTGCTAAAAAAAAGCAGCGCACCATGAAGTGCGCTGCTACTTGCTTAATTATTTTGCTTTAGGGTCATAAAGCCAAAGCGTGTTGTTTTCTTGGAAGCCATCTTCACCAATAATGATGCGACCATCTTCCATAACGATTACGTTATCAGGCTGTGAAAGCTGATTGACGTCACAACGCTCAGCGCCAGTCAGAGAAGAGCGGTAAGTTGCACCCATAACAACTGGCTCAATGCGAGTTAGGTTATAGTTGTTATCGATATGTGCACGGTATACGCCACCACAATCTTTAACACGCGCAGAAAGCTGCATGTCACCTTCGCCATCAATCATGGTATTGTCGATATCAGAGATACCAATATACATATAGGCTTTATCTACCACCTCACCGGCCACAACATCTTGACCAGTTACTGCCTCAAGTACTCGGTTATGGTTGATGCTTAAGCCTTCAAGTTTACGCCATTCAGCCGTAGCGCCTTTTTGGCGTGCAGCCTGACGAGACTCAAGGAAGATAGCGCGGTTGTCCATCGCTTTACCTGCTGTTACTTTACCGCCACCGTTTGCAACTGTTGGATAAGTAGCAGCACCTTCTGCCCACGCTTTTACATCAGCAACAGACAGATAGCTTGTTTGACCTTCAACATAGTCAGTTTCATTGATGCCATCATATTCAGCCACCCAAGTTTCTATCTGTGCATTACTGCCGCTACCAAGCTCAACCCAGCTAATGTCAAAACCAGTTACAGCCGGATCGGTAAGGCCCGCATCTTGAGTTAGCTTTGCTGCGTATAAGGTACCTGCACTTAAGTCTTCAGGTTGATCTGCAACAAATTTAAATAGTACACCACCGGTATCATCTTGTGATGAATAAACAGTACGACGATCAGGCATTACAACTGAGTTTTCATGCTCATAACGACCGATTGTAAAGTGTTTTACAACATCAGGCGTTTCGGTTGTAGGATTTTTGATTTCTGCAATGTAACCGTAGCGATAAGGGTTAGGGAAATCAGGTGCCATTAACGCTTCCATTGTGTCATTGCCTGTTTCAGCAGGATTATTCCACTGGGGATCTTGAGTAGTATCCACAGCCGACCAGACAATCCATTCTTCCGAAGTCAGCGGTGTGCCCCAAGGTGATACTGAACCAAAGCAGTTAGCAGCAGTGCCTTTAACACCGTCGAAGTCTACCATCATGGCTTCTTCGATTGACCATTTACCCGTTGTCGCTTTACTCATTTTCAAACGACTGACACCACCTGGGTACGCTTCCCAGTTTGTGAATAGGTAACCTGTGTTTGCATCGACTGGAATATAGCCATTGAAATCAGGGTTATCATTTTTAATGATTTCTTCACCAGTTGAGATGCTGTAATGTACACCCAAGCCACCCGCTAACCCCTTAGTGCCGAGGTTTGCAAATGTATCACCTGTTTGGCCTAGAATTTGATATTGACCAATTGCAGAAATCACGGTTTGTTGTTCCATGGTCGAAGCAGGAACCGGCGCGCTTGGGATATTTGCAGGTAGATTATTAAAGTTCACACCGGTTAGTACACCGACAGTACCCGTATTGAATGGCTTGCTATTGAACTTATCAGTAGCTGTGTTGGTGTCATTTGGGTGCTGAACATTGAAGAACAAGTCACCCCCTTCAGAAAGAAATAGACCAGTTACTTCAGCACCAGCTGGGACGGTTGCGATGCGAACAAGGCCTGGTACGCTGTAACTACCATCACGACCATTTTGGCCGTCTTGTCCATTTTGACCGTCCTGGCCGTCAGTACCATTTTGTCCATTTGTGCCGTTTGTACCATTTGAGCCATTAGTACCGTTTGCACCATCTTGGCCAGCAGTGCCCTGCTCACCTTGAGGACCCGCAGGACCTTGTGCTCCGTCGTCACCATCACAGGCTGTAAGTGCCATTGCAACTGCCGCTGCAATAAGAGAATATGCTACACGCTTCATGAGTTACTCCAGTTCCTAAGTATTATTTTTTGTAAAGCGTGCAACAGTGTGAAGTGTTCCTGTTACAGTTGACTGAATGATTTATTAACCATTTCCTACAGGAATAAGACACTTAGGCTCAACCTACATACAGCCTCCCTTCTGTTAGTAAGTTAAAATACCCATAAAAGGAACTTTAGTGTAAAGGGGGTTTACACTATTCTTTTTGAACGGGTTTGTGTCTCATATAGATAAGTTCATTGGTGTTAAAACCATATTGTTCTGACATGGTTTTAAACTTGTTCATTACGGTATCGGACACTTTAGGTGCTCTAGAAAGCAACCAAAGGTAATCACGGTTGTAGCTGGTAACAAATGCATATTGGTAATCCTCATCTAACTCGAATACCACATAACTGCCATAAAACGGACCAAAAAATGACACTTTCAGATGCGCTATTTCATCATTTGCAACAAACTTAGCTTTGCCAATCGCTTCTTTCCACTCCCCTTCCTCTGTTACATATCCCTTATTGACGACTTTAATTGAACCGTCAGGATTTTGGCTATACGTCGCCGTGACATTCTGCATGCCCCTTTCAAATGAATGATCTAATCGCGCGATTTCATACCAGGTGCCTGTGTAACGCTCAACATTAAAGTCTTTAACTGGTTTGATGCCCTCAGGCAGCCCTGTGCATGCTGAAACTACAAGCACCAAAATCACCGTGAAAAATAACTGACGTACTTTCATATAAGTTCTCCATATTCCATCTTAATGTCATACGTAGTAACCAAGCACTAAGATTAACGATAGGTTCGATTTTTACCTAGTAAGAATAAAATTTAAATTGAGACCCTTACCATGCCAATTTCACCTTATTTATTTTAAACTTACGTGCAAATAAATAGATCGCAGCAAAGTATGATGAATACAGCACAGAGCAAAAAAATACTAACTCATGG
This sequence comes from Pseudoalteromonas sp. NJ631, assembly GCF_000276645.1. Taxonomy (NCBI): domain Bacteria; kingdom Pseudomonadati; phylum Pseudomonadota; class Gammaproteobacteria; order Alteromonadales; family Pseudoalteromonadaceae; genus Pseudoalteromonas; species Pseudoalteromonas sp. NJ631. The sequence continues at coordinate 495,465 of NZ_AKXJ01000002.1, read as the reverse complement.
TTTGGGTGTAGCAACGGGTAAAGTTGCGTTTTATATTGAACATCCACCAAGCATAGAACCTTATAATAATTTGATGCAAGTCAGTGCGTTAGCCAATAGGGAGATCGAACATATTAATGCGCATTGCGGCAATGGTTGGCGGAAAATCTTCAATGTTTTTGCCAAGTTCTTATTTGCTGCAAAGCTGCCAGATCACGATATTACTAACTATTCAACTTGGCAGTCATATCGTGATAGCGCATTACTTCAAGCTTCAAGTCAAGAAGCCCTGCTCTTCTCAACGCCTGATTTTTCAGCAAAAACATACGATTGGCATATTATTGCAGGACGCACCTACGCGAAATCATTGCTCAGAGATCAGATTTTTACTAACAATCTAATTTGGCTAGATGATGAGTTCGCCGTTGACTATAACTTGCGCCTTATCATTTCGCCATTTTTGGATTATCGCCAACTTAGTAATATAAAAATCAATAAGTTAGTGGAAATAATAAGACAAGGTTAGATATTAGGCGACAACTGAACTGCATACCAATTCGTGAATAGATCAAATTTTTACTAAGTAAAATACTGATCTACCTTCCGTATCACAGTCATTGAGATCAGAGTTTTACTAACTTTTTAGAAGTTATAGATAGATAAAGCGCGGTGACGTCAGTGGCAGAGCAGCAATTGACTTGGTATAGATCACTATTTTACTAACTTAATACAAGCTACTTTGAAAGAGTTAGAAGGTAAAAGCCAAACCCTTATGTGGTCTGGCTTATTTATCCGAAGATCAGGTTATTTAGATAAAAAAAGCTACTGTTTATCTACCACAAAGCCCGCAAAGCCAAGGGCTTTAAAGAAAGGTTTGGCGATGCCAAAACCTGCGGTGTCTAGCAGCTCTGCAAGGCGCATTTTATCCACGGGGTAAAACTCATGCTCTAAATTCACCCTCATACGCTGCTCGCCAACATCAGTCAGCCCAAGTTGTTTGCAAACAATTAATTGCGCTTCACGTTCAAAGCTTGTCGCAGGTTTTTCTAAGTCGGCAATAAAAAGACGCCCATTCGACTTTAGCTGCTCACTCATTTGTTTAAACAAGCTTGCTTTATCGCCGTTATCTTTTACAAAGTGCATCACCAGCAAGCACAGTACTGCATCCGCTTGGTAGGCCTGTGGTGAAATCGCGCCATGATGGATCTGCACACGCTCCTGTAGGCCAAACTTAGTAAAATGCTGATCTGCAATTGCCAACATATCAGCAGATACATCTTGCGCTATAAACCGCCAACTCGGGTTTAGCTGAGCAAGCTCTACAATTTCTTTGCCTGTCCCTGCACCCACAACCAAAATGGTTGCGCTATCTGGGTAAAGTGCTAACAGTTGCGCCCCGGTAAGTTGGTGAATTAACGCATAACCTGGCACCAGTTTTGTGATCCTAGAGTCGTAGTTTTGGGCTTCTTCGCCCGTAAAAGTCGGCATCCAAATTTCCTTATGTTTGTGGTACTAAATTTAAAGATGAGTAGCCTCCCGGCTGTTTATTCACATGGATACGGGTGGCGATCCGCTCGCTCATCTGAGCAACATGCGAGATCACTCCAACCTTGCGGCCTTGTGATTGCAACGCGTCTAGTGCATCAATTGCGACACCTAGCGTCTCGGGGTCTAACGTACCAAACCCTTCATCAATGAATAATGAATGTATTTGCACTTTATTTGATGAAAGCGCGGCAAGTCCAAGTGCTAAAGATAAAGATACCAAGAAGGACTCTCCTCCAGATAAGGTGTTGACGCTACGTTGTTCGTCAGCCATGTCTTTATCTATCACCGCAATTTCTAAAGATTGCTCGATATTGGTAAGCAGATAACGTCTAGAAAGCGTATGCAATTGCTGGTTAGCATACTGCAATAAGATTTTTAACGTTTGCGTTTGCGCCCAATTACGCAACTTTTTGCCTGTTGCGTCGCCTAATAGCTTATCTAGCAAATGCCATTGCTCGTAGTCTTGTTGCTGCTGAGCGAGATTTGCCGCTTGCAAAGAGAATTGTTGTTTATTCTGAGCATCGACCTCTAATGCACTTTGCACTTGTAGCAACTGATTTTGAGTTTGCTCAAGTGCTTGCGCCGTCTCGGCATGACTTAGTTTCACTTGTTCACTATCAACTCCATCAGGGTATTTACTTTCAAGTTGGCTGAGTTCTTCACGCTGATGACTAAGCTGCAGCTTAGTGTTTTGAAAAGCTTGCTGAACTTGCGCACACTTTTCTAAATTCGCTCGAGCTTCATCTAACGAAACCTCAAGTAATGCTAATACTTTTACTTTGTCTAGCTGCCCCTGCTGGTCGAGCAACCATTGTTCAAAGCGCGCATCAAGTTGCTGCAACCGCGATGTTTGCTCGGCAATTTGCTTTTCTAGCTGCGTCAGGCTGTGCTGAGCCTTTTCACGCTGTGCTTCGGTTTGGCTCAGCGCCAGCTGGGTTTGTGTGATCTGCTCTCGGCTTTGCTGTTCTTGCTGCTTAAGCTCTGCAATCCAATCATCCAAGCTGGTGTGCTGCTGTGGTAAGTATTCAGCACGTTCGCGATTGAGGCGTTCAATATTCTGCTGATGTTGTATAAGCGTATGTTCTAATTCTTCAAGCCGCTGCGCCTCATCTTGTTTTTGTTGACTGACAAGATGTAATTGATGCTCAAGCTGAACTTTATTCGCCGTTAATGCATCTGTACGCTCGGTGGTTTTTAGCCAAGTTTGCACCCCTGTTTTAAGTTGGCTGATGGCAGCTTGAGGAGATGAATCAAAGTCTTGCCACCACGACTTATCGGAAATTAACGCTTCAAGCCGATTGCGTAAGGCATCCACTGTCTGTGATAGCTGATCATATTCGGTTCGCAAAAAGGCAATATGATTACCTAAATCATGGTGCTGCTGCTGAAGTGCCTGCCCTTTATGTTTAGCCTGCTCGAGGTGTTGTTGTGCCTGCTGAACCGATTGCCACTGGCGGTCGATATTATTGCGTAACTTGGATAGTTCATTTAGCCGTGACTGTATATTCTCCAGTTGCAATTCAGCTTGCTCAGCGCTGCCAACTTTATACTCATCATTTAACGTATCTAGTCGAGCGCGATTCTCATTTATTTGCTTAGTGCAGTGAGCAATTTCCTGACTGACGGACTGCCATAGTGCATTTTCACGCTCTTTTTCACCGACTTGTTGGTTATAACGCTGCAACACCTGTTCCCGAGCTTGCTCAGCAGCTTGATACTGAGACCGGAAATCCGATAGTAACTGTTCCCAATGGGCATCGATATGCTCCACACCATAAGGATGTTCTTTTGAGCCACACACCATACATTCTTGCCCTGCTCGCAGTTGAGAACGTAAATCGCTGATCCGCTCACTTGCGCGTAACTGCACTTGCTCCAAGTTATCACGAGTTAGGGCTAGACGCTGTTTAGACAACTCATCTTGCTGCTTGGTATCTCGGATCAGTATCTCAAGCCTTTCCAAGCCAATATGATGCTGAGTTTGTTGCGATCGTAACTGATGCAGCAAGGCATCCCCTTCTTCAATACTACGATAGGCTTGCACGCATAGAGACCAGTCCTGCAATGCCAAATTTAGGTCTTGTTGAGTCAAAGGTGCGAGTGCTTCTTTTAACGCGGAGAGCACGCTGGCTTCGGTGTCGTAAACCTTTTGTAGGTGCTGTACCTCAGCCTCATGTTTGCTCAATTGTGTACCTAGCGCTTGCTGTTCGTTCGGTAATTTTTGCAACTGGGTTTCATGATCGTTGCGTTGTTGTTGGTACTTTTGCAGATCATCGAATTGAGGTTGAACCACGCTCCATTGCCTAGCAATATTGCTAACTGAGTGCAAATTCGCTTGCTCATGCTCTAGCTGCTGTAATTCATTAGCGATCTCGCCTTGTTGCACTTGATACCGCTGTATTGCAGCCTCATGTTGCGCAATAAGATTGGCGTGCTTATCGAGATAGGGCTTAGTTTCTCGTTCTTGCGCTTTGTGTAGGCTCAGCTTTTCATCCAATATACGAATGGTATTAAAGCTTGGTTCTAACTTTACAAAATTGGCTTGCTGCGTAATAAGCTGCTGTTCCAGTTGCTGCTGTTTTGCTTTAAGCGTTGCAATAGCGGATGCAAAATCTTGTTGCTGCAATGCTAGCCGCTCTTGCGATAGCTGCGCAACGCGCTTATCCGCCAGCTCATACTGCTCACGATTATCACGCATCTCATTGGCTTTTAAGACTTGCTGCGCATATTCCTGCTGTGGCTTTCCCTCTGCTATTTGCTGCTCAAGCGTTTTTAGCGTGTGTTCCACCTCAGCTATTTTTTGCTTTCTTAGCTCGACATCCGCGAGCCATTGCAGCTGAGCTTGCAGCTTTGTGCTTGTTTCTTGTTGTCGATTTCTTGTTTCAATCAACGCCAACTTCTGTGCTTCAAGTTCGGCAAGCTGATCTGGTGACAAGAGCACAATTTGACCTAGCCTATCTTGCAGGGATTGCAGCTCAATTTTCTTTTGTTTGTGCGCTTCAAAAACCGCTTTACCTATATTGCTGAACTTTTCGGTACCCGTAAGACATTCTAGTAACTGAGCCCGTTCATCTCCCCCTGCCTTCAAAAACGCAGAGAATTCATGCTGAGCAAGCAGCACGGCTCGAGTAAACTGTTCAAAGTTAAGCCCGACTAGCTGTTCGATTTTTTGTTCTGTTTCTTTTTTCTTCTCACAGACTAGGGTCATATCAGGTAGGCTAAACAACTCTATAGTGGCGGTTTTTAAATTACCTTTAGGGCTTTTTCTAGCGCGCTCTACCGACCAGGTAGCTTGATAACGTTTACTATCTTGGGCAATAAAAACCACGCTCGCAGAAGCCGCAACACAGCCCCGACGCAATAAGTTTCGCGGGTCATTTAATTTAATGTTATCGCCATTAAAGGCAACTTTCTCTTTGTCGTCCGATTTTAACCGTGCGGTTTTGCCATAAAACGCGAGACAAACCGCATCCAGTAAAGTGCTTTTTCCCGCCCCTGTATCACCAGTAATGGCATAAAGACCGGTGTCTTTGAGTGGTGCCGCAGTAAAGTCGACTTCTGCACTTTCTATAGAGGCAAGGTTGGTGATTAATATTTTTTCAAGTTTCATCGCCCTACTCCTCCATGCTCGCGATCACTTCAGCTAATTTTTCATGCAATGTCGCGGGTGCCTTTTCCTGCTCAGGTTCAATTTCGCGATAGGCAATATCCAACAAGGTATTGGGCGATAACGATTCAACTTTGCCCAAATCTTCAAACAACCACTCACTGGCAGCTGCGCCTTTGGACACCCGCTCAATACCACAAAACTTAATATCCTTTCCTTTTAGCGCTTCATCAATCTCGGCTCGAAAACGGCTGTTGGTTTCCGCAGCAGATAATTTTAAGCGAATATAGGGAGCGCTATCGAACTTGCTAAAATCCTGCGCCGCGATAGCTTCGCATAATTCAGTCAAGCGCTTTGCACCATCTTCAGGGATATATAACACATCTTTAAAACGGGGAACGTAAAGGGGGTTTACATCGACCAGACCTTGCTCGTTAAATTCAGCGAGCAATACTTGATGCTTATAATTGCGCTCGGAAAATGACATTGGCAAAGGTGTGCCGCAGTATCTGATAGCACTTTGCTTAGCGACGGTTTGCGCTTTATGTAAATGGCCTAGCGCAACATAGTCAAACTGCTCGCCAAACACGCCTGCAGACACCGCATCAAAGCCGCCAATGTTGAGGTTACGCTCAGAATCTTCAGAAATCGTTCCCCCCTTGGCGTGCAGATGCCCCATTAGCACAATAGGGCCTTTCACTTCTTCTATCGTACTTAGCGCATGCTGATAAGCTAATTGCACCCCTGCTTGATAGTCAAACTCGTCATCTAGCGGTTTTGGTAAATCAGCACTGCGTAAAAATGGCATTGCCACAACATGCATATGCTGCGCTGCGATGGGTAAATCGATAACAACCTGTTCCGGCGCTTGCTTGTTAAAACGTCCAATAACATGGGTGTTAAATAAGGTTAAGAGTGGTTTTGCGGTTTCAATGCGATTAGCGGAATCGTGGTTGCCAGCAATCAGAATAATGTGCAGCTGAGGGCACTGTTGAGATGCTTTTTGGATAAAGGTATACAGTTGCTTTTCAGCACTGGCGGGCGGTGTTGCGGTATGAAAAATATCACCGCTGATCAACAGTACATCGATTTGCTGTTCAACCAGCGCATCGCATAGCCAGTCTAAAAACAGCTGATGCTCTTCACTGCGATCATGCTCGTAAAACGATTGCCCTAAGTGCCAGTCAGACGTGTGTAAAACCTTCATTTAGCGTTCCTTTTCCTATAGAAACGCTAATATAGCACCGTCGAGCAATATTCGTCTTGTGAATATTGACGCTTTAACAACTTAGTGAGTCAACTGCCACCAAGCAAAAATGATTATAGGTAATGCCAGTAAAAAGAATTTAGCAGGTAACTTGAAAACACGACTATGCTTATCTTGCACGCGTTTAATCGCCGATTTCTCGTTACAGGCAGCCACTTTATCAACATAAAAATAGCCGTCATCTAAATAATCTTTACAGTTTTGTTCGTCTGCAGGAATTGCAACAAACTTCTCTTGTTTTTTTAGTATGTAGAAATCCATACTGCCCACCACATTTGATTCGCTAAACGGGTATTTAGTACAGAGCAAAACTAACGCCAGTTTTACCCAGAGATTGTAAAGTGCGCGATTTTAAAGACAAACTTGGGTCAATATCAACAACTAATTTTGTTTTCTTTATTTATTTATAAAATGTACACAATAACCCAGCAAAATACCTTTTTGGCATACAAATTAATTTTTTAGACCACTGTATTTTTTCTATCAAAAACAATAGATTAAAAAACACTCAAAACAGTCTGATTTCAGTCGTGTCCAAATCTTGTTACTTTATCTCAAAACTTTGATTTATGTGTTTTTATTTGTCAGTTTATTGACACGTAGAAGGTTTTATTTGTCTTCCTTTGTCACCATGTAAATCCCCTCTACTCACTCCGAGCAAAAAACTGAAATAAAAATGTTTATTGGTCAATGCCTTGGCACGATAAAACGGGAAATAACAATGAAAAAATCAACACCTGCCATGCCTTTATTGGTTGCACTCGCGCTCTCCGGTGTCGCACACGCCAGCGCTATTTCACAAACCAAAGGGCACTTTGAAGATAAGTTTCGCCAATTAGACGAGACTTTACCGACCCCAAATATCTACCGCAGCGCAGCCGGTGAGCCCGGAGAGCGTTATTGGCAACAAAAGGTGGATTATGATATTGATGTCAACTTGGACGAGAAAGCCAAAAGATTAACCGCTACGCAGACCATACATTACAAAAATAACTCTCCTCACACCCTCAAATATTTATGGCTACAATTAGACCAAAATATCTTCAAAAACGATTCAATCGCTGAACGCACTGCAACTTTTGGGAACGAATTACAGAGTAATCCGGTTACAAAACATGCAAAAATTTCACTAAATCAACTCAGACGCCAGCAGTTTATGGATGACACTGAGCTCGGTTTTGTCATCAATAATGTCAAGGATGGTCGCGGTAAACCGCTCAAGGTCACGATTGTTGATACCATGATGCGTGTTGACCTAAACGAACCGCTCAAATCAGGTAAAGATCTGCAATTTAGCATGGACTTCGCCTTTAATATTGTTGAAGAAGATGCGGTTGGCGCACGTTCGGGTTATGAGCACTTTGAAAAAGATGGTAATGACATCTTTTTGCTCGCGCAATGGTTCCCTCGTCTAACGGCGTATACAGATTATGAAGCTTGGACCAACAAGGCGTTTCTTGGCAGTGGTGAGTTCACGCTTGAATTTGGTGACTACGATGTTGAAATCACGGTGCCGGCCGATCATATCGTTTCTGCAACCGGTGAGTTAGATAACCCAAAGCAAGTTCTGAGCAAAACCCAGCGTGACAGACTAGCGCAAGCAAAAACAGCAAAACGTCCGGTATTTGTCGTTACTGAAGAAGAAGCACTAGAAAACGAAAAAGCCGGTACAGATGACACCAAAACGTGGCGCTTCAAGGCCAAAAATGTGCGCGATTTTGCTTGGGCTTCATCACGTAAATTTATGTGGGATGCTAAAGGCTATCAGCAAGGTGGTGACGAACAGCCTCTCGTGATGGCCATGTCATTTTTCCCCAAAGAGGGGGGTGACTTGTGGAAAAAGTACTCCACCGAAGCCGTTATTCATACCATGGAAGTCTATTCACGCTTCTCGTTTGATTACCCCTATCCAACCGCGCAGTCGGTAAATGGTCCTGTCGGTGGGATGGAATATCCGATGATCACTTTCAATGGTCCTCGTACGAAATTGCAAGATGATGGCTCTCGCACCTATTCACTGGCCGAGAAACGTTTTTTAATCGGCGTTGTCATTCACGAAGTAGGGCACATCTACTTCCCTATGATAGTCAACTCAGACGAGCGCCAGTGGACATGGATGGATGAGGGCCTCAATAGCTTTTTAGATGGCGTTGCTGGCCGCGAATGGGATCCCACCATTCCTTGGGGCGTTGAGCCAAGAGATGTTGCTGCCTACATGAAATCTGAAGATCAGTCTCCAATCATGACGCAATCAGACAGCGTATTGCACTTAGGTCCAAATGCCTACACTAAGCCAGCTGCGGCTCTTAACATTCTGCGCGAGGTGATTTTAGGCCGTGAGCTATTCGATTTTGCATTTAAAGAATATGCCCTACGCTGGAAATATAAGCGCCCAACGCCTGCCGACTTTTTTAGAACAATGGAGGAAGCCTCTGGAGTCGATTTAGATTGGTTCTGGCGTGGCTGGTTTTACAGCACAGATCATGTCGATATCTCACTAGATAAAATCTATCAATTGCGGTTAGACACCAAAAACCCAGACATCGACTTTGGCCGTCTACGTGAGTTTGAAAAGAACAAACCAATGTCGTTATTCGTCAAGCGTAATCAAGAACAAGGGCGCGCACTTTGGATTGATAAAAACCAAGACATAACAGACTTTTATGATAGTAATGACCAGTTTACGGTAACCAATGAAGAACGAAATGAGTATCGTGAGTTTTTATCTGAGCTTAAGCCTTGGGAAAAACGTACCCTTGAGCGCGCGGTAAAAGAAGACAAAAACTATTACGTGCTTAAGTTTAGCAATGTCGGCGGACTCGTGATGCCAATCTTACTTGAGCTCACTTACCAAGATGGTAGCAAAGAAGAACGCGTTATCCCTGCCGAGATTTGGCGGCGCAATGCCCGTAACGTCAGCAAGCTAATTATTACAGATAAAGATAAGCCGCTTGCATCCGTGACTGTTGATCCGCGATGGGAAACTGCTGACGTTGATATCGAGAATAACCATTACCCAAGGCGCATTATAGAATCCCGCCTAGAACTCTATAAAAAGAAAGAGCGTGAAGGTAAAGTGTATCGCGATATCATGCAAGACGTGAAAACCGAGCTAAAACCACTTGAAGAGAAAAAGGATAACTAATGAAAACCTGGCGTTTAGCCTGTTTACTGGTGCTGATTTCGCCGTTTTGTCAGGCGCACCAATTGAAAGCAGCGATCACCACCGTGTTATTTAACGAACGCAGTGGCAATATCGAGATCATGCACAGATTTTATCTCCATGATACTGAGCATGCGATAGAGAGCCTACTGAGTCACAATGCCGACATATTTAACAATGCTGCAGATAGAGCAAGCTTTGCGGATTATGTCAGTAAGCACGTTGAAATAAAAACAGGCGCAGGGAAAGTGCTGCCTTTAAATTTGGTTGGTGCGGAAATTGATGGCCAATTCTTTTGGGTATATCAAGAAACCCCGCTGTTCTCACCAATAACTGAGCTTAAAATGCGTCATAATGCACTCAGAGATGTGTGGTCAGAACAAGTCAATTTAGTAAACTTTGAAGGCAAAGGAAAAGTCAGGTCGTTGCACTTTGATGGCAATGATGATTGGCTAAGCGTTACGTTTTAGGTTATCCAAATCGCTAAAGTAAAAAGGCACTTCGGTGTCTTTTTTACTTTATCAACTCGCGTTCTGCGCTACAGTTAAAGCATACATTGTGAACGCGCGACGAGGAAAAGGCACTTCGGTGCCTTTTTTACTTTATCAACTCACATTCTGCGCTACAGTTAAAGCATACATTGTTAATGCGCGATGAGGAAAAGGCACTTCGGTGCCTTTTTTACTTTATCAACTCGCGTTCTGCGCTAAAGTTAAAGCATACATTGTGAACGCGCGATGAGGAAAAGGCACTTCGGTGCCTTTTTTACTTTATCAACTCGCGTTCTGCGCTAAAGTTAAAGCATACATTGTTAATGCGCGATGAGGAAAAGGAATGATGGCCTCACTAAAGCTGGTTTTGACCTTCATATTACTGACATCATATAGCGTCTGTGCGAGCGATCTAGTGCGCTATAACATCTCTAAAGAACTTGCCGATCCCAAGCAAGACTACTATATCGCGTTATTAAGACTGGCTCTAAATAAGAGCCGCGATAAATACGGTGCTTACCAACTCAGTGAAAACTCTTTCGATCACACCCCCCAAGGACGCACCTTAGAAATTTTGGAACAAGGGAAGCTTTTAGATGTTCACTGGAGCATGACGTCACTCAGAAGGGAAAAAAGTTTAGCGACGGTATATGTGCCACTACTAAAAGGAATGATGGGCGCGCGTTTATTTCTTATCCACAAAGATAGCGAAGAAAGACTCTCTCTACTTCACTCTCCCGCCCAATTAATGAGTTTAACACTTGGTAGTGGTATCGATTGGCCTGATACCTCAATCTACGAAAAAAATGGCTTTGTTGTGGTTACTAGCATGGCATCCCTTTTACCTAAAATGCTAGAAGAAAAGCGCTTTGAGCTCTTTCCTCGTGCGCTTCACGAACCATGGACCGAGTTACAAAGTATGAATAGTGCAGTAGTAGAGTCCAAGTTCGCGTTTTGTTATCCCGCCGCCATGTATTTTTTCGTCAATAAAAACAATCATCGACTCAAGGAGCGCCTTACCTATGGCCTCAACAAAGCAATAGAAGATGGCTCGTTTGATAAACTGTTTTTCAATCACCCAATTACTCGTGAAGCCATTACAAAAGCTAAATTTGAAGAGAGAAAAGCATTAAAACTGCAAAACCCAAACTTGAGTGGCCACACAAGGGATACCCTGTTTAACCCCAAATATACTTGGCAACCTATCCACCAGTGCATATCACCCAACTAAACCTAACTCAGCGTAACAAACTATTGAAACTTGAATTATTAGGGCCTGTTTACCTTTGCTGTTTGATTTTTGTTCCCCTGAGTGGGTTTTGGTCGCGGCGCTCGACTTGCCGCCTAGTAATCTAAGCAAAAGTTGAGCAACAATGAACAAAGCGCACTCAGGTGAACCCGAAGGGCAGCGCTTGATTGGCATTTCTTCTGTGTTGCCCCACAAGGGTGTGGGGTAAGGTGACTTTGCAGGAGCACAAAGTCTTTATCGCCTGACTCACATAGAATAACTATGCTACGCAGGCTCTGCCTTGAATAAATACCAATCAAACTGCGGCAAAAACAAACTTGAAAGATCAACAGGCCCTAGTTTTGGTTAATTAATCTGGGACTGGGGTACAGCAGTAAGGGATCGACATTAGTTCAATCATGCTTTTGTAGATTTCTCTGCCTAATCAGTAATTCATCTTATACAATGGTATCGCACACCAGTGCTGGTACTTAGAACTTTCAGCTAAAATACATTCACCATCAATAAATAACAAAAGCAAATAAGGCCATTACCTTGATCAATATTCCACCCAATATCCCACGCTCGAACAGCCCTATTGGTCGAAAGCTTGGAAACTTGATGCTTAAGATGATGGGATGGAAGATAGCTGGCACCTTCCCTAGTGAAGACAAATTCGTAGCAGCTGTCGCGCCGCATACATCAAACTGGGATTTCTTTATTGGCATTGCTGTCAAGCTTGCACTTGATGTTGAAATTCGTTTTTTAGGCAAGCACACCATTTTTATCCCACCATTTGGCTGGCTGTTACGCAAATGGGGCGGTATTCCGGTTAGGCGAGATGCACCTCATGGTATGGTCACGCAGGTTCGCGATATCTTCAATGCCAACGACAAATTAATTTTGGGCCTAGCCCCAGAAGGGACTCGTAAATACACCTCAGAATGGAAAAAAGGTTTTATCTACATCGCACAATCCGCCAAAGTCCCCATTGTGCCTATGGCAATAGATTACCGTAGTAAAACTTTTGTTGTTATGCCGGCGATTAACAATACTACAGAGTTCACTCCAGATCAGTTACTTCACCAAGTCAAACAACAGTTTTCAAAACAAATGGCAAAATACCCTGAACACGCATCAGGATTATGAATAAAAGCGTCAACTAAAGCAGAAAACTTTAAATATATAAATCAAATAGATGGAAAGTAACAGATAAATAATACCACTAATTGAAAAAATAAAGTCAATTTAATCAATCACTTTCAAAAACACACTTTAGTTACATTAGTTTGACAAACATACTGCATAACACATTTAAGCACATCACATTGTAAAGATTTGTTAATGAGATTTATACATATATATCATGAAGATATTTAATTTTAATGAATCAAAATGAAAACATTTGGTAAATTTAAAGTTGATCACAACCCCTCAAAATGAATAGTATTTCACCACTTATTAACGTATTCGTGGTGGATTATGCGATTGCTCATTGTTGCATTACTTGTTGGTTTTATTGGAATTGCTTTTTGGAAAATGATGCCTGAAGCTCAGCCTTCACATGCAAATGTAATTCAAGTTTCGAACAACCCAGAAGATGAGTCTAAGGCGACCCTAGAGCTTGATACGCTTGAACAAGGTTCTAAGCAAGTCACCATCACAGCAGCGCCAATACAAAAAAGCAGTGACTTTTATGCGGTGAATAAGGTATCGAATAAAGCAAAAGCCGTGCTGTCAGCCGCAAAGGTGTTACCACAAGACTTAAACAATGAAGCTTATATTGAATTTGACTTACCTACACTCAGAAAATTAGAAGGCGGCGATAACTTTGAATTGCTTATTCCGCAAACACAAGAGTCATTTGTAGCAGAAGTGACCGGCATATCCTTAGCAGAAAACGGCGATAAAAGCGTCTTTGGTAAGGTCACTGGTGCTGATGGTCGTTTCCATACCACCGTTTTGACGGTAGGAAAAGACGCCGTATATGGTCAACTCACCGCGCCAAGCGGCAACTATGTATTCGAATCAAAAGACCAATTTGGCTGGATCGCAGCCAAGCGAGACTTATATCGCTCTCACAAAGAAGAAGAATTGCATCCGCATGATAGTCATGACGAAACAGAACGTAACTCAGTGTCTGTGAAGGAAGATATTTTTCAACCCAAAAGTAACGTTAACTAAAAGAAAGGAAAAACAATGAAGACAACAGTAAAGGCAGCATCGCTGGCAACAGCACTCGCTCTATCTGCAAGCGCATCAGCAGTCACCGTTGATATCGGCATTCTTTATACTGATCAGTCAGCGGCTGCTACATCAAACATTAACACTAAAATCAATCAGTTGATTGCGTTTACAAACCAAGTTTACAGCCAAAATGGTATCGATCTGCAACTACGTCTTGCAGGCACGCAAAATTTAGGTAACTACAACATCACACCAACGAGTGCTTGGTTAGATTCTGTGACTAACAGCAGCTATGTAGCTAACCTACGTAATACTTGGCGTGCAGATATGGTTGCAGTACTTGGTACAGGTGAGCGCAATGGTAACTACATCACATGTGGTCTAGCTTGGGTAGGTCAAGGTAGCAATGGCAACCTATATTCAAGCATGAGCAACCGTATGTTCAGCATTACAGGTATCGATTGTGGTGCAACAACATTTGTTCATGAGCTTGGTCACAACCAAGGTCTAGCGCATTCACGCAAACAAGGTGACACCAGCGGTGGTGTATACGTTGACGGTATGGGCCACGGCGTACAAGACAACTTCGCCAGTATCATGGCTTATCCACATGTATTTGGTAATGCAACACAGTACGACTACTTCGCTAACCCGAACTGGTCTCTTGGCGGTGTGCCTTACGGTGTAGTTGGTCAATCATATGCTTGGAAAACGGTAGATGCGACTAAAACGAGCATCGCAAACTTCAAGTAATCGCTTGACGTTCAAGTTTCAAACTAAAACACACCCAAACCCGCGCTCTTAGCGGGTTTTTTTGCGCGATGTATGCTTACTTTGCCAACCATTGATTGATTTCTTTATACATAAAGTCGCGGATTAGAGGTTGTGCTTCTTTGTTCGGGTGTAAGTTATCGTTTTGCATTAACTCCGGTTTGTCCGCCACTTCTAACATAAAGTAGGGCATTAGATAGCTACCGGTTTGCTCTGTCACTTGTTGGTAGCTCTCAGTAAACATACTGGTATAACGCGGACCTAAGTTAGGAGGTATTTGGATTTCCATTACGGCAACGTTGGCGCCAGCTTGTTGACTAGATTGCACCAGTTGTGTGAGATTTGCCTTTAACCTTTTAACAGGGAAGCCACGTAAGCCATCATTACCGCCCAATTCGATTAATACATGAGTAGGCGAAATCGTTTTCAATTGCTGATTTATTTTTGCCACAGCATTACCTGTTGTTTGACCGCTAACGCTAACATTGATAATTTCGATCGGATTTTGTTCTGTTTCGTATTTATTTTGTAACAATTTAACCCAACCATCATCTTGTTTCAGGCCATAAGCGGCGCTTAAGCTATCACCAACTATCATGAGTTTTTGCTTGGCATTTGCGCTTAACGGCGCCATTACAACAACAAGTATGAACAACAACTTTAGGAAATAGTACTTCATGTCAGTGCTTTCTCAGTTAAATATGATCCAAGTAAAAGGCCTTACTAAACAGGTCTCTACCGTCGAAGGTAATCTCACTATCCTTAGTGATATCGATTTCACTGTCAAGTCAGGTGAGTCCGTGGCTATCGTTGGTGCTTCAGGCTCTGGTAAGTCAACCTTACTTAGTTTGCTTGCCGGATTAGATATCGCATCCAAAGGAGAAGTTCATTTAGATGGCGAATCATTGCAAAAAATGGATGAAGAAGCTCGAGCTCAGTTGCGAGCAGAAAAAGTCGGCTTCGTATTTCAGTCATTTATGTTAGTACAAAGCTTAACGGCGCTTGAAAATGTGATGCTTCCTGCTGAATTAGCTGGGGACAAAGGTGCAAAAAATCAAGCGACAGAGTTATTAGAAAAAGTTGGTTTGTCTCATCGACTAACTCACTATCCCTCACAACTTTCGGGTGGTGAGCAGCAGCGAGTGGCTATAGCCAGAGCCTTTGTTGGCAAACCCAAAATTTTATTCGCCGATGAACCATCAGCCAATTTAGACAGTAAGAACGGCCATCTTATCGAGCGTTTGCTGTTTGACCTAAACAAGGAAAATGGCACCACTTTGGTGCTTGTTACCCATGATGAGCAACTCGCTCAACAGTGTGATCGCATCATTCATATTGAAGCTGGAAAACTAGAAGTAATAAAACAAGGAGCGGCTGTCAATGTGGTTTAAGTTAGCACTTACTTTATTCTCTAGGGAATTTAGACGAGGCGAGCTCACCATCATCCTAGCTGCAATTGCGCTTGCAGTATTGACTGTGTTTAGCTTGTCTTCCATTACCGAGCGGATCCGTTTGAATCTAGAACAAAAATCCGCAGATTTTATCGCTGCTGACAGGCGGCTTTCGAGCAACCATGATTTCGACGACCGAGTACTGACCACGGCACGAGAGTTTGGCTTAAATACCGCCAAGCAAGTGTATTTTGACTCGATGTTATTTGCCAACGATGAGTTAATACTTGGCGCGCTAAAGGCTGTGACAGAAACCTATCCACTTAGAGGTAAACTTACTTTAAGAGATAGCCTTAATGGCGAGAATTACCAAGTTCAAGCCGCCCCAAAAAAGGGCAATGTATGGCTCAGCGAAGGCTTGTTTTATTCCCTTAGTCTTAACATTGGCGACGTGGTAGAAATAGGGGCAGGGCAGTTTACCGTGAGTAAGGTGCTTATTAGCGAGCCTGATGCCCCTTTCTTCTCGCTGGCGGGGAACAAACGCGTCCTTATTAATTATGATGATATTGCGGTGACGAAAGCCATTCAACCCGGAAGCCGAGTATTTTATCGCCTACTATTTTCGGGCACAGAGCAGCAGCTGGGAGAGTACTACACTTGGCTCAAGCCGCAACTCAAGAGCAACCAATCTTGGCAGGGAATAAAAGACAGGCAATCACCTTTAGGTGAAAACTTAGCTCGTTCGGAGAGCTTTTTACTCCTTGCTGGATTGTTCGGTATCATGCTCGCTGCCGTAGCGATGGCAGTTTCTGCAAAGCGCTATTGTGAGCGCCAATATGATCCTGTCGCCATGATGAAAACTCTCGGTGGTAGTCGCAAAACCATCCGCCGTATTTATCTTTTACACCTTTCTTTAGTGACCTTTTTTTCCGTTGTAGTCGGTCTTGCTATCGGTTACGGGCTGCAAAGTATTGGGGCCGCTTACCTGATTAACTTTATGGATACAGCCCTGCCTGAAGCAGGCTTCAGGCCTTGGCTGTTGAGTATTGCTGTGGGTGTAGTGTGTGCAATGATGTTTTCATTGAAACCACTATTAGATTTATTTGATATCCCGCCGCTGCGCGTCCTAAGACGTAACCTCGGAGACACCATCGCGATTAGCCGAATTCATATGGCGCTCTCGGTATTAACTATTTTTGGATTAATGTGGCTATTTAGTCGCGATATTAAGATCACCGCGATTTTATTCGGCGCAACCTTGCTACTCATGGCCGTGCTATACGTGATCTCAAGACTGTTATTTTCAGCGGGCAGAAAACTGGGGTTGAGCCCTGGCTCAAGTTGGTCTCTTGCCATTGCCACACTGCAAAAACGTGCTAATGCAAATGCGGTACAGCTTATTAGCTTTGCTCTGGCTATCAAATTAATGTTGTTTTTAGTGGTACTGAAAAATGACATGATCTCAGATTGGCAGATGCAAGTTCCAGAAGACGCACCTAATGCGTTTTTTATCAATATCATGGAACAAGAAATTCAGCCAATGCAAAGCAAACTCGATGAAAGTGGCATCAAACATGAACATTTTTACCCCGTCTTTTTGGGCCGTGTCAATGCGCTAAATGGCGAAGAGTTTGCGCGCCGGGTCTCACTACAAGAAGGTGAAGAAAAAGACGAAGATGCACGAGAAGGGGTAGGGCGAGAGCTCAACCTTACCTGGCTAGATGAATTGCCAGCGGGCAATGAAGTAGTCGATGGCGAATGGTTTGAAGACTCTGATGCGCTTCAAGTTTCCGTCGCTCAAGGGCTCGCCGAACGGGTAGGGATAAAAGTGGGGGACACGCTTAGCTTTCTAATCAATAGTCAAACAATTGAAGCCAAAGTAACGAGTTTACGTAGTGTCAATTGGGGCTCGCTGAAACCTAACTTTGTGATGATATTTAACGATAAAATCGCCGGCCAATTCCCAGTGACTTACTTTACTGCCGCCAAGCTTGAAATAGCAGACACTAAGGTTATTACCCAGTTTTTGAAAGCGTATCCGACAATTAGCATGATCGACATTCAAAGCCAGCTCAAACAGGCGCAATCGATGATTTCTCAAGTCTCACTGGCGATTAGCTTTGTACTTAGTATCGTGCTTATCAGCGGTTCTTTGGTGCTCATTTCTCAGGTTCAGGCAAGCCTTGCCGAACGTATGCAAGAAATCGTTATCTTGCGCACTCTCGGTGCCAAAGGTCGTTTGATAAAACTCGCCACGCTTTATGAGTTTTTATTACTTGGCGGATTAGCAGGGCTGGTAGCTGCCGTGGTCAGTGACATTGCACTTTTTGTGATCCAAGTCCAAACATTCGATGTGGATGGCCGCTTGCACCCCTATATTTGGCTATTAGGGCCTGCAACTGGCGCAACGTTCGTCGCTGTAATTGGCTACTTTATGGTGGCGAATACCATGAAACAAAACACACAAGGACTACTACGCAAACTCGCATAAAACTTCGAAAAGCCTAAAAAGTGGCTCACCGTTACCATCAGTGAGCCACTCATCTCGCAAAAGCAAAACTCCATCGTCTTGATCTTTACAAACTTCAATTACGTACCTACCTTTAAGTAGGGCTACGCAGTACATATGCGAAACCAAAGGATATTAAAAATGGATAGGATACCGGTTAAAGGCATCATTTTTGACCTAGATGGCACACTAGTGACATCTGAACTCGATTTCTCACTTATTCGGGCACAAATTGGCTGTCCGGTAGGGCAAGACTTACTCAGTTTTATCAGTGGATTGCCTTCACCTTATATGCGTGAAGAGGCCATGAACATCGTCCACCAACATGAATTATGTGACGCACAGCACTGTGAAGTTATTCCTGGGGTTAAGGAGTCTATTGCGCACCTTTCGAGAATGGGTGTCCCGCTTGCCGTTGTGACCAGAAACTTTGCAAAAGCGGCGCGACTGAAGCTTAAAACAGCGGGATTGCCAATCCCATTGATTTTAACGAGGGACGACGCGCCAGCCAAACCAGACCCAGCCGCACTGCTGCAAGTTGCTCAGACCTGGCAAGTGCCACCTTATCAATGCGTTTATGTTGGCGATTACCTCTACGATATAGAGGCGGCACATAACGCCAATATGCCATCATGCTTGTTTGCCCCCAATGACAAACCTCACTACGCAGAGCAAGCAGATGTCGTCATTAGTCACTTTGCTGAGTTAGTTGATGCGCTGTACACGCTAGACATGAGAAGACACCGCTACTTAGCCTAGCGCAATAACATTGAAGCTATCAGTTATGTGTTATTTGGTAGTTTGCCTTTTTTCCCTCAGTCGACTCAAAGGACCCTTTGTCACCCACCGCAATCGCGTCAACATCGCTCTGTACCACCGTAAAATTACTATGTGCTTTACCGTGCTTAAAACGACCGTCGTGCATCAATACAACTTTGCCTTGTTGCCCAGAAAAGCACCCGATTACTGCTTCAAAGCCATTAAATTCAACATCTCCTTCTTCGGTATAGTGAAGCTGATAATAAACTTCGCTACTGCCTTCAATTTCGCCGTCATAACTGAGGCTCACCACGGCTTTGGAGAGTTTAGCACCATCATCAAATTGTTTTTCTGTGGTTTCTTGCCAATTGATAATTTCGTACACACCTGTTAGTTGCATCGCATTTCCCTTAATTTTATAGTAGAGGAGTTTGACCTTGCTCTGCAGTTTCATGCAGCTTGTTTTAAATCTAGCACGCAATTTAAAATTGGTATTGTAAAAACGCGACAACAAACAATGAGCTCTATCCATAACAAGGCAGCGATGAAATCTAACCTTAGCCCAATCAACGGTGTACTCCACCAGCAACAAAGCGCTCCAAACTACCAGCTTAGACGGTATTTCCCATGTACAGAGTTAAAAGGTCTTGTCGAGCAGTTTTGGTTTGTCGACTGGAGTTTGCCGGATAATAAAACCCATACACAACGAAACTTACCAGATCCCAACTTTCATTTACTACTAAGTACCGATGAAATAAAAATTATTGGTCCTGTAAGCAAAGTATACGATTACACAATGCATGGAAAAGGGCAGATCTTAGGGGTTAAATTTAGGGTAGGTGCCCTAGTAGCGCAATTTGATATCACCCCTTTGACATGTGTCGATAAAACCTTTTCTTTGGAGCATCTTTGCGATGTGCCATCGAGTTCGCTTATTTCTTCATTAACGGCGGCAAGTGATGATGCAGAGCGGGTAAAAGTGCTATCACAATTTTTAATGCCGTTTACACTCCCCTTAAGCACAGGTGCAGCTATGGCTGAAGGTATTCTCAACACTTTGCAAGATCACAGCGATATTTTTACGGTTGAGCAACTGGCCGAACAGTGCAACATGCCAATACGAAAAATACAAAGGCTCTGCCAACACTACATCGGTTTTAGTCCCAAATGGCTAATTCGAAAGTATCGTCTACACCAAGCGCTTGCACTGCTTGAATCTGATGCGACTACAATGGCAGACATTGTGGCTCAGTTGGATTATACCGATCAGTCACATCTTATTAGAGATTTTAAAGAAATAATAGGCACCACTCCCAATCGTTATCTCAAACGCCCCTAACAGGTACTTCGCCTCTATGTGTTGTAATGCCCCTTTACAACGCCACAACGCAATGACACTTAAGCCTCAATCGCTTTACAAATTAGTGCAATTGCACCGCTTGTCATCGAGACATTAAACGCTTCTCTATCTGGGTTACACTCCATAGCAAGTGCAAAACCATGTAAATAATCAACCAGTAAGCAAATCGCATCTTGTTGTGCCTGTTCTTGTAATTCAAGCGTTTGAGTCACTTCTTCAAATCGAGTTTGAAATACCTGAGCTGGACCTACTGAGTCCATTGACAGCAGCACAGTTAACAACCCTGGATAGTCGTCGAGTAGCTGTAAATAACTTGCACTGAGCTGTTGTAGTTCTGTTTGCCACTTTTCATCGCAGCTAGGTTCATATATTTCATCGACTAAAGAGCAGGTCAAAGCTTCGAGCAAAGCCTGTTTGTTTTTAAAGTAGTGATAAATTGCCATCGCATCGACATTTAGGCTGCTCGCCAACGCTCGAATACTAGGTACTTTTCTACTTTCCTTCATCTGCAATTTTGCTGCTTGTATGATCCGCTCCTGACTTAGTGCTTCACCTTCCGCTAACGGTCGGCCACGCTTCTTATCCTTGACACTCATTGTTTACTCTCGCTAAGATAAAATAAATTCTACACCGTAGAATTTATTTTATCTTGAAATGGTTTAGGGTTCAATCGGAGTATAAAATGGCAAACATCGTCTATATTGGGGCAAGCCTAGACGGCTTTATCGCGGATAAAAATAACTGCTTAGACTGGCTACACGAATTACCTAACCCTGAGGGTTCAGACTTTGGGTTCGCCGATTTTATGGCCCGCGTAGATGCCATCATCATGGGACGTAATACCTTTGAGACAATCCAAGGATTTGATTGCGAATGGCCATATAATAAACCTGTTTTTGTATTAAGTAATACGCTTAAAGATGTACCAAAAGTCTTTTCAGATAAGGTATCGCTTGTGCGAGGTGAACTAACAAATATCGTCAAACAACTGGCTCAGCAGGGCTTTAAAAACCTTTACATTGATGGCGCAAAAACCATACAAAGCTTTCTTCAACAAGATCTCATTGATGAGCTAATTATCACGACCATTCCAACTATTTTAGGTGGTGGAACACCTTTATTCGGAGAATTAAACGAACCGCTTAAATTCAAACATGTGAATGCGGTGAGATATTTAGATTGCGTGGTAAAAAATTACTACGTACGCCAAAGATAACCCTAAGAAGGCGCTTAAAATAAGCGCCTACAGTATGCAACTAAGCGCACTGCTTACCTTCTGACGTAGCTTCCATATCTGCATGCTTTAACTGACATAAGTCACGCCAAAGCAGAGGGATGATAATAACGGTTAACGTGATGTTTGAGATAGGTACCGCAAACCACACCCCATCAACACCAAACCAGAAGGGCAATAAATATAAAAACGGCAATTGCACCAACATGTTTCCAAGCGAAATAGCCAACGCTTTACCGCCTTTGCCTACCGCAACAAAGTACATTGAGGTAAGAAATATAAAGCCATCCAAGAATAACGTGGATAGATGCAGCTGCAAACCACGCTCGGCCGCGTTGAGCAAAGCCAAATCCTCACTGAAGAGCCCAAGTACATCCGTCGGAAATAGGTAAAACATCGTTACCATCACTACACCAACACCCAAGCTCACTTTGAGCGCCAGTTTAAATATAGTGTGAATGCGCTGGTAAAGGCTTGCTCCATAATAATAACTGATAGGCGGCTGGACACCATTCGCTACGCCTTCTGCGATAAAATAGTAAATAACGCCAAGGTAACCAACCACAGCGAAGGCCGCCACCTCAACTTCACTGGCAAATATCAGCAACTGCTTGTTATGTAACGCAACGATAAAGCCAAAATACAAAAACATCACCAATCCTGCTGCGCCTTGCTTCAGTATTTCTAGGGCTAGGAGCTGATTAAACGCACCTTTGGGTTTATTTGCTTCACCAGAAGTGAGTAAAAAGTAGAGCGCTGCAAGTGCGACTATCCCTTGTGAAATCAGCGTAGCAAGTGCAGCACCGGGCAGCTGCCATTGCATTTTCACAATCATAAAATAATCGAGCATTATATTGCTGAGCGCCCCTACAATCAGTAAAGCCGTTGCCACTTCTGGCTTACCGCTGTTTCTTAGTAGTAACGGCAACGCACCTGCCGCAATGGTAACCCCAGCGCCCCAATTTAATACCTGTAAGTAGGCCAAACTGGAATGTAAAAGCTCACCCGATGCACCTTGAAGCTCGAGCAAACCCGGTCCGAATAATATAAGGACAGTCATTGCAACCACAGTCAAGATAGCGATGAGCCAAAAGCTGGTGCTCATCAGCTGCTGCACACCTGTATTGTCGCCAGCGCCACAATAAATCGACAACAAACTGCCAGATCCCATCCCGATTAAAACGCCAAAACCAATAATGATCCCTATAATGGGCCAAACAAGGTTTACAGCAGCCAATCCCTGAGCACCAAGGTAGTGACCAATAAAAATACCATCGACGATTTGGTACAATCCATTGACCATCATTGCGACAACGGCAGGGATGGTATAACGCCAAAAAGTACGGGTAACGTTGGCGTATTTAGCATGTGCTTTGTTCGCAGAATCTAACAGCATAATGAAATCCTTAAACATGAAAAGCCGTTATTATCCTTGTAATTGAGATTGGTCAAAGTTAGTATCCATCCGAAATTCGGATAGGTTAAATCATCATGCATTGGACACTCGATCAACTTGAAGCCTTCGTCACCGCCGTCAGGTTGGGGTCATTTTCAGCTGCGGCAAGACACTTAGGAAAGGCACAATCTCGAGTCAGCACCGCTATTGCCAATTTGGAAGCCGATCTAGGCTTTGCACTTTTTGACCGCTCCGCCAGACTGCCAGTGTTAAATCAAGCTGGTCTCGATCTGTTGAAAGAAGCCGAAGCGGTGCTCATGCAGTGTCAGCGACTGCAATCAAGAGCCAATTCTCTTAATAGTGGCGAAGAGGTGTCTCTCACCGTTGCCATGGATGAAGCAGTGCCCATTATCGCATTTGAATCTTTATTTGAACGATTAGCTCAGCAATTTCCGTTATTAAAATTAGCCATTATTAATGGCTCTCAAGACGACATTGCACAATGGGTAAGCGCAAAAAGGGCAGAAATAGGCATTTTATTTCACCAAAAACCATTGCCAGAATCGCTGGATTTCACTTCGATAAACAGCTTTAAACAAATCTTGATCTGCTCCCCTCACCACCCGCTGGCACAACATTCTGCTCCAAGCATTGAGGAGCTAAATCGACATCGGCAGCTCGTAATACGCGACCGCATTGGTAATACTCAATCACAAGCTATATCCACAAGCCACTGGCACATTGACAGTTACTATTACATCATGGGTTTAGTCATTAGAGGCGTTGGGTGGGCATTAGTACCTGAACATGTTGTCAACACACCGTGGTATATGGGAGAACTATTCGAGCTATCAACCGAGCATATCCCCAACCCTCTAGTCGTCGAAATGGGCATAGTGCAACGCAGAGATCAAAGCAAAGGCCCTATTGTGCAGTGGCTTTATAACGAAACAGCTAACTTATTCTGAGTAAACCTATACTGTCAAATTAAAGCCATACAGGCTCTGCATAGGCTGGTATTTTTTCTACACTGATGGTTAAATTGATCTGTTTTGGATAAATTTCCTTTTAGCAAACACCAGTAACAAAAGTTCACATTTACATAGTAGAGTGGAATTAATACTGAGAACCAATTTAGGAGCACGTAGTTTTATTGTTTAAGACTGCAGTTAGGATACATTATGTTTGATAAAAATACGCTTATTGAAGCCTACGAAAACGTTTTAATTACGCTCATTAAAAAGCGTATCAACGAGTTAAAATTTTATGTAAATCAAAGTACTTATTCTCATATGTCGTTATCTGTTGAGTTTTGGCATTACGATGTAAATTGGAATATCTACAGCCTGCCCGAAAGCCGTTTCGAACAGCATAAAAACGTTGCTTCAGACGAGTTTATCATCTTGTCTGACTTTGAAGATGATTGTCCAGAAGTCAGTAAACTGAGAGACATTTTCGAGAGCTGGGAAGATATAGAACTCGTTGAAGACGAGGACGAGAATATGGATCTGTTGTTCAAGCTATCTCATGAAGCGCTCGCCGAGGCACTATGCGGAAACGAAGTAAAACCACTATTACTAGACATCTTTGCTGAGAATAAAGCGCTTAAAAATAAACCGCTTAACGAGCTTATCAAAGTAGAAGATCCTGACGGACGCTTTGATATCAACTTTGTAGAAGCTGTTGCTTAGTAAGCCGTCAAATAAGCCTAGATCATATGTTTACCAGACTACTTTAAGTAAGCCCCGTAAAGGGGCTTTACACGCTAGTTCATCTCACGCGCCTTTGTGATTGCAGCTTGAATGGCAGCTTTGGCCTGTGGGCTGTTTTTCCAACAGGTTGTTCGCAACATTGAAGCGACCCGCTCAGAAATTTCTTCAACTTCATAAGTTGCAAGCTCGCTCAAACTGCAAATACCGATTTCTTCAAAACGCTTTATCACCGTAGGGCCGACTCCTTTGAGGGCCAGTAAGGTGTTTTTTTCACTTTCAGAGAAAACCATAATTCAGCTATCCTTTTCTTTATCAAAACAGTCAACATTAGCGCGATAATATTGAAATTCTATCACTATCTTGGCTTGAGAAGTCTGGATCAACATAAATATGCATTCTTGTGATCAAGCTATCAGAGAATTCGAACACACTACAAAAACGGCCAGATGAAATTTGATTATCAGGCCAGTGCGTACCATTACGCATCACACCGCCTTCGCGCCCTTCAACAACAACAGTTTTTCCAGACACAATGAAATTAAAATGCACAATATCGTGCCAAATACTGTTGAGTGAGCTGCCAATTTTATCGCCAAACTCAAGTAATGCTTGCTTACCAACAGCGTCACCAAACTTTGGAAAAAAGAAAATCACTTCATCATGAAATAAGTCTAAATAGCTTGAATCTCCAGCATCAATCTTTTTAAAGTACTCAGTCACCAATTCAATTAAGGTATTTTTATCCATCGTGTTTTCTTCCTAATCCTTTGCAATTAATTTGTTATCTCACTCTCTTAATTAGGGCAAAAAAAGTAAAAACAATATAGGTAACCTGAACTCGGGATAACAACTTGTTCTCTAGCTGCTGTTATCCCTTACTACTGCGTTAAATTTGCTTGCAATAGGCTAGCTATTGACGCACAAATTTGCCTTGTATTAAGAAATAACTTCTGGCTAGAGTGATATTACGCTTTTGAACTTAGGTATTTTAGTAGCTTAACTAACTTCTTATCCCGAGTTAAGGTTAGGTAATCTCAATGGAAGAATTTGCGGTGCAAGGTTTAAAGTTAGCATTGTAGATTCCTCGTCCATAAAGTAATTAACCTTATTTAATGCAATCAGAATACGCAAAATAACATTAAATGGCGACAACCAGCCCCAGCTTGCTTTTCTCAACACAAAGCACGCATTGTATACCTCGAGAGGGAATGGTAACTTATTGATGAATTTACGTTTAAATTTATTGAAAGAGAGCTCAATGTTCAAGCTAAGATCGTTCCAAGCCAATGATGTTGACAACATGGTCGTGATTTTGAACGATCCCGATGTCGTTCGGTATTTATCAACAAAAATTCCGCAACCTTACACTGAGCAAGATGCTATGTGGTGGGTAAATGAAGGCAGTAAACACGGATATGTCCGAGCGATTTGCGATGGTCAGCAGCTTATCGGCTGTATAGGTATTACCCCTGGCGAGTTTGAATATCAGCGCTCTGGTGAAATAGGCTATTGGCTCGCAAAAAGCCATTGGCGTAAAGGGATTACTCATAAAGCCATTTTACACATTACCTCAGAGGTATTTAACGCGACCAGTATTGAACGGGTCTTTGCCGCCGTGTTTGACGACAATCATGCATCAATGAAGCTACTAGAGAAGTCAGGTTTTGAGCAAGAGGCGGTGTTAAAACGCGCTATATTCAAAAATGAGCGTTTCTACAACAATCACATTTTTGCCTTATTAAAGCCTTAAATGAGCGGTTGCTTAGTACAACCGTAAGTAGGCTACTCAAGCAATCAAGTGGCTCCGTATTAACCTAGACCAAAGTCAGCGCTATCTCTAGCGACTCAATCTGCTTTTTTAAGCTTGGATTAATTTCTTCATCGGTAATAATTGTGTCAATTTCGTTAGCTGTCACAATCTGATAAGTAGCGACTTTATCTAGTTTATTACTCGGTCCCATAATCACAGTGTGATCGCTTTGACGAATAGTCGCAGAGAGGATCTCCGCTTCTTCGATATAGCTTGCACTAAAACCGTGGTGAATATGGAACGAGCAAATCCCCATAAAAACAATATCAAAACGGATCCGTTTCACCATTTCGATCGCCGTCATGCCTACCACCCGCATTGCTGGTTTAAACATAGGGCCGCCCAATAAAATCACATCCACCAGCGAATGATAAGCCAACTCTTTGGCGATCAGTGGACAACCCGTAACCACAGTCAACGGCATATTTTTAGGTAAGTGTTGTGCCAAATAACGGCACGTCTCGCCAGAATCAATCACTATCGTTTGTCCAGGCACGAGCATCGCTAAGGCAGGTTCAATATAACGAATTTTACTGGTATCGGGTTTATCTAAACGCTCGATATAGTCAGGGGTATTATCCTGCAGCGCTAAAGCGCCACCATGAACACGCCGCAGGAGCTTAAGCTCAGCCAGTTTGTTTAAATCCCGACGGATTGTGTCTTCGCTTACATCAATCGTTTGCGCCAAGGACACTGAGGTGATCCGCCCTTGTAAATTAAGCTGATCGAGAATGAATTGATGACGTTCTGCCAATAGCATTGCATGTTCCTGCATGTTTTTGCGTAATTTTACTTGAAAAAGATCGAGATACAAGCGTATTATTTGCATATACATGCATGATAAAGCCGATTTAATATCAATAAACGCCTGTTTATGCGTGAAATATTATCATAAGGAGTAAAAATGGCACTTAATTCACTCAACCTGAACCGTTATCAGGGATTGATATTCGATATGGATGGCACACTTGTTGATTCTGAAATTGCAGTACGACAGGCCGTCGCGCCTTGGTGTGAGAAACATCATGTCGATTTGGAAATGGTATTAACTACGGGCAGAGGTGCACGTTTCAAAGACTTTATAGAACAATTTACTCCGCATTTAGATAGCCTGCATGAAGTTGAGCTGTTGGAACAAGCAGAAGCCGACCTTGCCCATACCGTCACAGCCATTCCTGGCGCTAAATCGTTTTTAAGCGAAATAAAAGCACAGCAACGCAAGTGGGCCGTTGCAACTTCTGCAAATCGTCACAATGCAGTTGCACGACTCACCACAGCAGGTTTACCTATTCCTGAAATATTAATTACCGCAGATGATGTTGGGCAAGGTAAGCCTCACCCTGAGCCATTTTTATTGGCGGCCAAACGGCTAGGAGTGGCAACCTCTAAATGTCTTGCATTTGAAGACTCAGATCAAGGGGTAAGATCTGCACTTAGCGCTGGCTGTGACGTAGTCGTAGTTAACCGTTTTTGCACCATTCAACATGACCATATTGTTGCCCGTATCAATCACTATCAGGATATCTACTTATCAGAGGAAGTAAGCGAATGAAAACATGGCTGACAGGCTTTTATCAAACGAAAGATACCTACTGGGATTTCGCTGGTGTATTCTTCGGCGGTATCGGCTTTATCGCATTATTCGGCCAGCTACTCAGCGAACTTGAGCGCCAAGGCCCAACCAACTTGTCTTTTACGTTTTTAATCGGGTATGTGTTGGTATTTAGTTTTTGGTTGATGTATGGGCTGAGATTTCAGCGAATAGCAATCATTGTTACTAATGTACTTTGCCTACTTTTACAGATCTTAATTTTACTAACTGCCATTTTGCATTGAGTCGTTGGCAAAGCTCAACAGCTTTGCCAACCTATTTAGAATGGATTGTCATTTGATTGGGAACCCATTTACGAGCCCAGATATCAGCTCTAATTGGATCACATCACTCCATACTGCAATTTAACAACCACACACCTCAATCCAACCATAACTTAGGAGATGCTCGCTCCGATGCAATGGCAAATTGCTCAACCCAATCGATTAATCCCTCAATCGCCATTGGTTTGGCATAAAAGTATCCTTGCACATACTGACAGCCCAAGCTTTTTAAGCAATCTAGTTGTCCTTGTTGTTCTACGCCCTCAGCTATCACTTTGAGTGATAAACTCTCTGCCATCGACAAAATCGCGTTGACCAAAACGGCCGCATCTTGGTTTTGATCTATATCTTGAATAAAACCTCGGTCGATCTTTAATATATTGATGGGGAAGCGTTTAAGGTAGCTAAGAGAAGAGTAGCCAGTGCCAAAATCATCGATTGCTAAGTTGACTCCCGTTGCCCGCAGGCTTTGCAACCAAGCGGTTACGGCTTTATCATCTTCAAGTAAGATGCTTTCTGTGATTTCAAGCGTTAGGT
Source organism: Pseudoalteromonas sp. NJ631 (assembly GCF_000276645.1). Classification (NCBI taxonomy): domain Bacteria; kingdom Pseudomonadati; phylum Pseudomonadota; class Gammaproteobacteria; order Alteromonadales; family Pseudoalteromonadaceae; genus Pseudoalteromonas; species Pseudoalteromonas sp. NJ631. Next base: position 466,641 of record NZ_AKXJ01000002.1, on the reverse strand, counting down.
TCTCTGGAAGAAAGCCTGATTGCTGCATGATTTGCTTAATGGTAGTGGCGTTAAAGCCAAGTCGATACTGCTGACTCGAGACATTTACCGTCAAATAACAGTTCATACCAAGCGCTCTATTTAACCTGCGAATATCATTACATGCCTTGGCAAGTAACCACTCACCAAGAGGAGCAATAAGGCCGCTTTCTTCAGCGACCGGAATAAATTCAGCAGGTGAGATATACTGGCCGAAATCAGTTGGCCAGCGCATGAGCGCCTCGACACCATATAATTTACCCGACACCGTATCGACAATAGGTTGGTAATGTACAGTTAAGCGCCGATGTTCAAGAGCAGCTCGGAGCAGCTGCTCCAGCTCAACTCGACGATTCACCTGTTGCTGCATTTCTTGCGCAAAGAAATGATATTGATTGCGCCCCGCCTCTTTTGCTTTATACATGGCTAAATCGGCAAGTCGTAATAACTCTTTTTGATCTTTTGCATCACTTGGTAAAATCGCGATCCCGATGCTTGCCCCGGTAAACACCTCAAAGCCGTTGATCACAAATGGTTCGTTCAGTGCTTTGACAATTTTATCAGCTACTTGGGCAGCATGATCCGGGTGAGCAATTTGGCTCAATAATAATACAAACTCATCTCCACCAAAGCGACTCAAGGTATCGCTTTTACGCAGCAGGCCGTTTAAGCGCTTAGCTACGGAGATAAGTAAAGCGTCTCCGGCCTCGTGACCCATGGTGTCGTTGACACGCTTAAACCTATCTAAATCGATAAATAACACAGCACTTTGATGATGAGTACGGCTCATGCGTTTAATATCTTGCTCAATGCGCTCAAGTAATAACGTTCTATTCGGCAGTCCAGTCAACACATCGTAATAGGCTTGATATTCAATCTGCTCCTCTTGCGCTTTGCGCTCGGTCATATCGGACAAAATGGCAACATATTGCTGCACTAGCCCTTTGTCATCATGCACGACACTGATTGCTAGCCACTCTGGATATAACGTACCGTCTTTACGCTTGTTCCAGATCTCACTTGCCCACTGTCCGTGCGAGTTGAGGGTGCTCCACATCTGCTCATAAAAATGTTTGTCATGCTTACCTGAACTTAAAATATTAGGTCGTTGGCCGAGCACTTCATGTTCTTCATATCCAGTAATTTTGGTGAAAGCAGGATTGACCGCAGTGATCTCAAGTTTTGCGTTGGTGGTCATGATCCCTTCTTGGGTTGCATTAAATACCGCCGCTGCGGTCTTAAGCTGTGCACTTGCGCTTTTTTGTGCAGTGATATCTTCTTTGATCGCAATAAAGTTAATGATTTCCCCTTGCTGGTTTTTAATCGGGGAAATAGATGCATACTCCCAATAGTAATCTCCAGACTTACGACGGTTGTAAAACTCACCACGCCAGACTTTGCCTTGTTTAATGGTTTGCCACAGCGCTTTGTAGTCGGTAAACCCTTGTTTGGAACCGAGTACTTTGGGTGTTTGTCCTTTCACATCCTCAAGTGAATACCCAGTAACTTGTTCAAACTTAGGGTTAACGTATTCAATGCGCGCACGAGGGTCGGTGATCACAATGGAGGAGGGGCTTTGCTCAATGGCATGGCCCCACTTGCGAAGCTCTTCTTCCGCTTGTTTAAAAAGGGAGACATTAACACTCACAAACACTTGGCCATTATTGTGTGTGTTCGTTTGTTTTACCTGTAACCAAGCGCCAGATTCGGTTTGATGCAAATTGGCGTCGGAGTTAAAAATTTCTCCAAACTGCTGCTGCCACTCTTCTAGTTTGCGTGGCATTTTTTCACTATCGGCAATTGCGAAATGATTACGCCAAGCACTGTTACAGAGCAGCAAATTGCCGCTGCGACTAAAAAGAGCAAAGCCTTCGGTTAAGCGCGCTACGGCATCGGACAAAGTTTGGCTGGTGCTCAGAATTTTATTTTTGGCCACATAAAGTCGGTTTGCAAACACAATCAAGAGCAAAAATAGCACAATGGTCAGCAGTAAGAGCAATTCACTTTGATGCTTGGTTTTTTCTATGGTTTCACTGTGGTGCTGACTATATGCCGCGTAAAGGGCTGAAAAAGCTTGGTCACTCGGCAAAGACAAAAAGCGTTGTTTTGCTTTTTTTAATTCTGCACTGTTAGCAAGAGCAACTTTAAAATGCTGATAGATAAGCTGCTCTAAGCTACTTTCTGAGCTGATGGTCAGTAAAGGCTCTGCGACAAATTCATAGAGCTGACCCAACATTAAATTAGCAAGCATTCTATTAGCGTGGGTCGCCAGTTCGGGCTCACTCTGCTCCAGCTCGATTAGCAACTCGGGGAGATAAAGCAGGCTATTTTTAATATTTGCCGCCGCAGTTTTAATGGACTCGACTTGCAATACTTTATTACTGAGTAACCGACGATAAGCATCAAATTGCTGTCGAATGTCAGGCGTGGCTTCTGCAAATAATGCATCCTGCTCTGGTGTATTCAAAGCGTCAATTGCATGCGCTAATTGCGCTAACTCATCATATTGATTGAGCTGTGCACTAAGCATTTGTAACACAGCGGCATCCAGTTTGGCATCAATACTTTTGGCTTCAAAGAGCAGGGTAACTCGTGCTTGGTGTGTTTGACTGCTGAGCTCTTGCTGCGAGTAAAAATACGCAAAAAGCGCAATTGGCGCGCACAGCAGTAACGCTTGCACACCAATGAAGGCCTTATTCTTCATTCGTGGTTTTCCAAATCCATTTCGTGGTGATGTCCTGCTAGGCTGTCAATAAAGGCAACTAGCTTGTTAATATCGGAGTCTGAGATATTGCGGCCAAGTTGGTATTTGGCCATGGTCGCAACGGCGGCTTCTAGGCTGCTATGACTAGCATCGTGAAAAAAGTATGCTTGTTTGCTAGCAAGTCGCAAGCTCGGTACTTTGAACACAAAACGATCTTGCTCATTGCCAGTGACGTTAAAACGACCATAATCCGCTTTTTGAATTGGTGTATTTCTATCGCCAAAATAATCACCAAAGGTGCCCATTTTGGCAAACATATTGCCACCAACATTGCGTCCTTGATGGCAACTAATGCAACCATACCGTTTAAATAACTCATAACCGGCAATAGCCGACTTAGGTAAACCTATGCTTTTATCTTTAAGCCATAAATCAAACGGCGCATTAAGCGTGATTAACGACCCTTCAAAAGTCGCTATTGCGTCTTTTACCGTGTGTTTCGTTACTCCCTGCGAGTACACTTTAGTAAATTGCGCGACCAGCGTTTTATCTTGATTTAACTTAGCAACGACCTCTGGCCAAGTCATATCATGCTCTTTTGGGTTTAAGATGGGTGAGTCGATTTGATCATACAGCGATTGCGCCCGGCCATCCCAAGCTTGACGAATATTTAAAGCCGCGTTGTAAACAGTTGGAGTTTTTAGCTCACCGAGTGCACCATTAATCCCACTGGAAAGGGGCTTTACATCCGCGCCATGGCTGCGTAATTGATGGCATGACGCACAGCTAACTTGGCTTCCTCGGGAAAGCCGCTTATCAAAAAAAAGTGATCTGCCTAAGGTGACTTTATCGGTATCAAGCCCTATTGCAGGCTCAAGAGGCAGAATTGGCTCATTTGCAGCTCCCAATAATGGAAACGCAAAAAGTAATAAACTCCAAATTCGCATACACTCCGCCCAAGTTGCCATCTTGGTGTAAAAGATAGCAACATTCGGCATTGCAAATTTTGATTTAAAATAAGCTTAGCAATGGAAGTTGTGTGTTTCTATTCACTCGCCCCGCACGGCTAAACTTGTCACTTCACTCAGCCAGTTATCAATTACCTCAGGAGTTGCTAAGTGCGCAGGGCCAAATAACGTATGTTGAGTTGGCTCTATACCACAAAATCCCAATGTCCCATGTTCTAGCTGCGCCATAAGCCCAGCAGCAACTTCTTCCAAATAAGTTTGCGGCGTGTCTGAGGTGAGAATGACTCTTGCGGTTTTATGCGGTAGAAGCTTTTCAATTTCAGTGCCGGCCTCACTGTATTTAAAAGCAAAGCCTGGAAGTAATGTTCTATCTATTAGCCCTTTGAGCTTGGCTGGTAACGCCAACCACCAAATTGGGCTTACTATCACAATGTGCTGTGCCCACAGTAAGTTCTCTTGGAATTGCTTGAGGCATGGCTCTAATGTTTGGCTCGCTTCATAGCCATACATCAAATTGATTTCAAAGTGCATCTCACTAAGATCCATTCTGCGTACTTGATGTTGGATGCTTGCAGCTTGCTCATAACTTGTGGTAATAGCATGGCACAAGCTTTTGGTTTTGGGATTACCGTTGAGTAGCAGTATTTTTTTCATCGTCGTTTCCTTATCACATGACTGAGAAACGAGTGTACTGTCTCCCCTTAACGGGAGAGTCAAGTTACTCTACCTGAGACTAGGATAGTTTTATCTGTGGACATTCATCAAGCGATGCGATGCAATGTTCAATACGCTGTATTTTTTGCTGAAGCTGCGCAACTTGCTCTATGAAAAATACTTTGAGTTCAACTAAAAATATGTTGATTTCGACCCAGTTGACTTGCCGCCCTTTAATCTCAATCACCTGCTGTAATTGCTTAATCGACACGCCGAGCGATTTTGCTTCTTTTATTAATAACAGCAGATCGACATCTACTTGAGAATAGACGCGATACTTACCAACACGCTCCGGGGTAGGAATAAGCCCTTTCTCTTCATAAAAGCGAATAGTCTTGACTGACAGCCCAGTTTGCTTTGACAGCTTGCCAATATACATTTTTGATTCTCCCTACTAAAAGCAAAATAGCGGTTTACAGCCTCCGAAAAAGTTGTAACTATCAACAGTAAACCAGCCACACGCTAACAAAAAGTATCGTCAAGGAATAGCAAAAGATGTATCAGTTATTTTACTACCCCCGAAATGCCAGTTGGGCACCGCATCTCGTACTCGAGCACCTACAACTAGAAAAAGAACTGCTCTTGGTCGATAGAAAAACACAACAACAAAAGTCTGCGACCTATTTAGAACTCAATCCAACAGGAAGGATCCCGACATTGGTCGACGGTGACCAAATCATCTTCGAGAGTGCAGCAATTTGTTTGCATTTATGCGAAAAGCACCCTGAAGGACAGCTTATCCCAGCGCCAGCAACCCCACAGAGAGCCACGTTTTATCAGTGGCTTTTTTATTTAACCACGACGGTTCAGCCAGAACTCATGCTGTATTTCTATCCTGAAAAATATCAGCTGTCACTAGTGAACAGCAAGACCATGTCTCAAGCCGCGGAGCAACGAGTCGGCGACATGTTTGCACTCATCGACAAGCAGTTGGCAACACACACCTACTTAGTTGATGAACAGCTCACGCTTTGTGATTATTATTTATTTATGCTGGCTCATTGGGCAAGTGGGTTTAATACTGCGCCAAAAGACTATACGCATTTGGGCCGATTTATGCGAATGATGGCACAGCAAAAAGTGGTAAAAAGAGTGTGTGAAATTGAACAAACCGATCTAAGTTTTTATTAGCATCCATTACACCAAGGAGGAAAAATGGAAACCTTAGTGAAAAACTATATCTCTGCCTACAATCACTTTGATATTCCGGGTATGCTAGCTCAGCTTACTGATGATGTCGTGTTTGAAAATCTCGCCAATGGTGAAATTACAACGCGTACAACCAGTAAAATGGAATTTGCAGAATTAGCAAATCAGTCTGCTAAGTTATTTTCCGAACGTAATCAATCTTTAACCGCCACCACGCAAGACAATGATCTGTTTATTGTTCATGTGACCTACAAAGCGAAATTAGCCCAAGACTTGGCCAATGGCATGAAAGCTGGGCAAAGCATCTCCTTGCAAGGCCGCTCAGAGTTTGCATTTCGCGATGGTAAAATTTGTTTGATAAGAGATATAAGCTAACTCCTTACTCCAACCTCGGGTTATTAATTTGGCAAAATCAGCGTGCTTTTCTATGCTAGTTTTGTCACTTTCATCATTAATTCATTTCGACCTAAGCACTATCTTGCGATCAGCCTAAGACGAATGAAATAAAACGGAGAACAACAATGGGACTATTAAGTGGTTTACTCGGTAATGCAAGTGAAGTAGACAGTAGCGAAGTAGATAAGTTATTAGCAGATACGCTAATTCCAGGGGAAGAAGTTGCACAAGCTTACAAGGTGATCCGCGACTTGTTTATTTTTACCAATAAACGCCTAATTTTAATCGACAAGCAAGGCATGACGGGCAGCAAAGTAGAAATGCTCAGCATTCCGTATAGCAAAATCACAAAATACAGCAAAGAATCTGCGGGTCACTTCGACCTCGATGCGGAACTAAAAATATGGATTGGCTCAGATCCGACACCAATTAGTAAAGAATTTAAAGCGGGCGACAATATCAACCAAGTATATAAGATCATTTCACAATATTGTTTATAGCCACATGCAGTTAACTATGAATAGGCACGCAGGATGCGTGCTTCTTCCACACATATTCGTCCACTCTTTTATCAATAGAGTGCAGACTTGGCATTATAACAAATTTGCAGAGTGACCTATCAAGCGCCATTTTTCATCGCTACATAAATACCAAATAGACTGCCTTAGTGCGTCATATGACCTCTCACCCAAGGTATTCTCCAGTGCGGAGACGTACTCAATCACAACCTTATTGGGACACTGCTCAACTAACTTATAATCCTCGCTAATTATTTTATGCTCACTGAGATCTTCACTCTTCAAGCCTTCAATAATGTCATCCTTTGTCATACCATCACAAAATAGTCCACTTTCTGAAAACTCATCATGGATGTAGTCCGAGATCAGATTAATATTTTTTCGTAGCTCTGGCGAATGTAACGCTCGCTCTAAAGCTTCAATTTTATCCAGCATACTCTTTCCAAAAAGCCAGCATAAACCGGCTTTGCTTCTGGGCTACTTATTTTCGAGGCCAAACACCTGCTAGGCATACATCTACAAACTTTTTAGGTTTCGTCAGCTCAATCTCAACTTGTGAATGGGCAGCTTCATTACGCTTAGCACGATTTTTTAAATATGACATGACTATCTCCTTTACTCTTGAATTATAAAGTTATGTACACCTAACTTAGGTAATACAGATTGAAAAAACTTGATGTCGAATAAGACGGCGTGTTTTTCAGGCAATATTGAATCGACTTTAAATAGGTAGGGAACTTGATTAGTGGTTAGCGGATCGAGATCTGATGACTGACAAGCTAGACAGTATGTTCTTATTATGGATTGGTAATGATCATTATATTCAATCTTTTCTAGTGGAGTTTCATTCCCAAGAACCACTTTTTTTCTAATTGGATAATGATGTATAAACTGCCCAACACCTTTGCAAAATACTTGGTATAGTTCTGTATGCAAAATAAATGCATGGAATAACTCATCAACTAATTTGCTTGCTGCAGCAACTGCTTTTGGTGAAATAACCACAAATATTAGATAATCTTTTAGACCCTCAACGACCACCTGGATCTCATCATCAGATAATTTATATTCAAAGTGCGTTTCTATATACCAGTCAAACCACTCCAGTACAGCTTCGTCAAACTTATAGTTTTCAATGAAATCGACCGCGTTTTCCTTACCCTCAATTGCTTTCATTAAATCCCGTCTCCATCTCAGCAACAGCCTTAAGGTATACGTCTCACTTTAATTAGTCAAAGTGATTCTGCCCCTAATTGATTACTCACATGAAACAATAAACATGCTCCTGCTACCGAATTTCAACTGGCTTTAATGAATTTAAACACAGCAAATGAATTGAATTAATAACAGTAAAATTAGGCAATCTAGCTACACGTTTGCCAATTCAAACTTGCCCACTTACTCCTTAAAGTTTACAGCTGTTCAAATAACAGCTAACTTGTACCTAAAACATTGCGTAAGGATATAAAAATGATAAAGCAACTTACTAGCATAATTTTATGTTTTGTACTGACGGCATGTGGCAGTGACACAAGTGATACAACTCCAACAGATATAACCTCTAACAAGCCTCCAACAAATACGCCTTTACCATCATCACCCACACCTCTTCCTAATATGAGCTTTGACCAAAGCTTTATTGATGATGTTTCTGAGTTTGTTAAATTAGCGCATGCTGTTCAGTATTTTTATCCTTCTGCCGAGGTGAGAGGCTCAGATTGGTCACTTTTCATCGCAGAAAGCATTGTCGAATTAAACCAAACATCGAGTACAAATCGCAGAGAAAAAGGGATTGAACTCTTAAGACAAATTGCGCCTTACTTGGTTACACAACAAAATCACATTCCAAAATTGTTACCCAATGCGCAAACATATACTTGGATACAAAATGCGCCGGCAAACGTAAGTGCTTATACGAGTTTGCTTACCGCAGGCACGTTTAACGAGCTTCAAGAGAGAGAATTCGCGCCCAACGAACTGTTTATAACCCTCAACTTTTATCAGAGTTCCCTCTACTTACCACTCTACCTACCACTTAAAACAGAACTCACAGGTGGCACATATACAGAGTTAGGACGATGGCAAGTTGAACCTAACTTCGCGCATATTGAAACATGTATGGCTACTGTGTCAGGAATGTGGGCCAACATTCAACATTTCTGGCCTTACTTTGAACAGATTGATGTCGACTGGCCAGCAAGTTTGAATCCACTACTAGCCGCATGCTTAATTGAAGAGCCAAATAAAAGGCTGCAACTAATTAATACCGAGTTCACAAAATTGAATGACAACCACATCATAATCAAAACGACTAATATGCTTACGAATAACAATACATATTATGGTACTTTTTATTACGAGATAGTAGAAGGCAAAGCGATTGTTACAAGCGCTCAACAAGATGATCCAAATGGCGTTGAGGTTGGAGATGAGCTACTTACCGTCAATGGTGAAGATATTATTGAGTACCTTTCAAGGAAAGCGCTTTACTCTTTGAAAAGTGAATTACAAAGATTGAGTCATACTGCGAGACAGCAGTTCTTTTTTACAGAAAAGATCCCGCTTAGTTTTACCCTTAAAAAGTCAACGGGCACTACTTATCAAGCAACTATAACGCCAATAGAACCCGGTGAAATAAAACCTCTTGTTAGCTCACCCTACGTGCCTCACTCACCATCAAACATTGAATATCTGGGTGACAATATATATAAACTCAATATCTATAACGTTACACCAGATGACCTGAACGCGATAAAAGAAACGTTAAAAAATGCACAAGCCGTCGTGATCGACTTTCGCCATTACCCACAAAGCTGGGACGGATGGCGAAGCGTATTAAGTTGGTTTATCAAACAAGATGCGATTAATGATACTTTGTCTGTGCTATGGCAAGGAGCACCAAATCAAGCAGATAAAAAGGTTCAGTCATTTCTGCAAATAATTCATAGAGATGCCAACCCACTCTCGATACCCGCCATTGTACTTTCCTCTAGGAGAAGCCAAAGCCAAGGGGAACATGCGTTAATATTTGCACGCAGTGGCGGCTTGCCCATATTAGGAGAACACACATCAGGAATTAACGGAACAGTATTTGGGATCTCTTTTTTCGGGGGAGTAGGAGAGGGGAATTTAGGTGTTGAACTTTATTACACCAATACTCTATCAAGCCGCTATAATGGTGACCCTCTGATCAACGCAGGTATTGCGCCAGATTATTTAGTGCCGAGAACTAGAGAGAGCATTATCAATGGCACTGATAATCAAGTAGAACGTGCCATTGATATTCTAAAATCAGAGCTTTAGTCTTATAACAGCTCACTTAATTGAATGATCCGCTTAAAAGCTATGACAACAGGTAATTAGCTTTTAAGTGGACCCAAACTTTATGAACTAACTCAGAATGAGGAGTTAGCGCCACATCAACTTACCGTACGCTCTGAACGCAGATAAAAAACCGCAGAAAAGAGCAAGGAAACAAACACTTGACTCCAAAAGTTAGAGACAAAGGGATCAGCAACAAACTGAGATGCAATATGCCAAATACTCAGATTTAGCAAAAAACCGAGTACAAACCCATAGCCTTTGTATTGTGCGAGCAATTGCCCCAGTTCTTGCCTAAAACGCTGATATTGAGCTAATTGACTCATTTTATACTCCAGTTATTAATTCGCAACCGTAAGCTCTACCACTTCTTTCTTGGCCGATATTCGATTTATCAATAATACATCGTTATCGTTAATGTCGGTGAGATAGTCAACACTGGTAGGCACTTCGCCGAGTATAGTAAACGACGTTTTGTCTAAATCATAGGACCAAAGTTGATTGTCTTCATTGACGCCATATATCCCATTGCCGCGCATTACAAAAGATTTTCCTCTGCCGCCTTGATTGTTTAGTGCACTGATCCGCTGAGGTTCAACAGCGCCGATTTGCCAAAACTGATCAAGTCTATCCTTATACACGATTTTACCGTGTTCACTTTCAAGTGCCCAAAGCACAGGTCGCTGCGTCAGTATTTCAAACGATTGTTGAGCAAAATCATAAGCAGCTAACTTCATTTCTCCCTTTACCCTAATCTGTGTTAGTGCACGTTGTGTTGCACTTTTCCATTGATATAAGCGTAAAACAGGGTAGGCGTGCGGGTAAGGTGTCAAGCTACCATCTAAAGCAATTTGTGTCAGTACACCACTGGCACTGACCAATATGCTTTGACCATCCTCGGCCCAGTGGATCCCGCGAATAAAAGTATCTAACGGGAAATTAGTCAGTTGTCGCGTGTTATTGCCATCGCTTAGCCACACCTGTTCAGTACCAGAGCGCTCCGACCAAAATGCCACTAAGTCTCCATCTGGCTGAAAAACAGCCTGATCTTCACCAAGGTTGGTTCGTGCAAAGCTGGTATATGTTTGAGCGCCTTGTGCTAGCTGTGTCAGTGGTAATTTGACGATATCACCGTCGTAAGGCCCTTTGATCATCAGTACACTTTTGCCATCAGGGCGAAATTCGGGCTGCCTCATTCGATCTGAAAACGGCAATTGAATTTTACTCACAAGTCCTTCATAAGTCAGGCTAAATAGCTGACGTCCGGTACTGAAAATCAATTGTTGGTTGAGTGGGTCAAAACTTGGGTAGATATCGTGAAATTTAGTAATTTCCGGCGGCCGCTGGATCTGATGGCTAGAGATCAACTCACCGTCGGATTTTAGCATATCGATATAATGTAGGCCATCGGCATGAATACTACTGACCGCGATTAAATCATCTTGAGGTGAGTAGGCGTAATCAATCAACGTTCCCTCTTCTACGGTATAAAGGTCGACACCACTGTCGTCATCTATGGAATAATTGATCAGCTTCCAGCGCTCGCCTTGTTTTTGCTTCAATACCACATTGCCATCGTTCAGCCAGATAGGCTTATCAACCACTGAGTTTTTACACTGGAGAATAACTTTTGGCTGTTGAGGGCTTTTCAATGCTTTAGTAAAATCGAGTGTAACAAGGTCGTAGCAGCGCTTTTGTGTAGCGGGCTCGCTACAAGCGTCGGTGGCCAAAAACAGTAACTGCTCACCATCTTTTGAGAAACTATGCCTGCCATATGCTCCAAAGCGCTCTGTGAGTAGGATCTCTTGCTGGGTATCCGCTTTTTTTGCCCATATCTTATTATCGCAAAACTTATCTAAATAGCGGTGAAAAACAATGTACTGACCATCAGGGGAATAGCTTGCATCAAATTCTTTATCGTCAGTTGCGGTCAGTGAGCGCAAAGTATCAAAGATCAGTGGTGAAGGTTTTTTGATGGAAAAATATTGATAACCGATAGCCCCAAGCAAAATAGTAAAGGCAAGTAAAACAAACACATAAAGACTGAGTTTATGTTTATTCTGACTTTGATTTACGTGTTTATCTTGTTGCACTTCAGGCTCAGGGACTGGCATTACCTCAAGTTGCGGCTCAGTATTCGTCAGCTCGCTCGTTTGCTCCCCCCAACGTACTTCACACTCTAAGCTATATCCTTTTTTAGCATGCGTTTGGATGTAACCTTGCACCTTACCATCATCCCCAAGCGCCTTTCTCAATTGCGCAATACTACGCTGCAAAGTATTAGGAGAGACTACCGTATCTGGCCATACTGTATCGAGCAAGGTATCAAGGCTCATCACTTTGCCTTGATTCTGAGCCAAGCAAGTGAGTACCGCCAGAGCCTTTGGTGCCAGTGTTTGACATTCACCTTGGTGTGAAATCTGGTTACGTGATAAATCGACAAAAAAATCACCAACCCAATATTGTTCTACCATAAATCCCCAGTGTGCTTAGCGCACGCGCTAACAACGCCAATTATTATAATTATCAGTATAAGGATAAGCAGGGTAAAAATAAACAAAATCAAAAACTTAAACTTCATCAACCTGTAAGCTTAAGGACTGTTGATAAACGTCTATTTCTCACATCTATGGAAGCTTTATCTGCCTCCATACCTACGTTCGCTTTGGTAAAATACTACTAAAGTGAACAAAACTTACCGGCTGCTTGCTTTTTACCCAACTTCAGACCAAAATAAATGTAACCAATATTAGTTACATACCTAAATGTAACCAAATTAAGTTACTTTTATGACGTCAATACCTCAAGGTGCGGTGATCACAGCAGACATTGTCGGCTCCCAATCACTGTCACAATTACAACTTACAAGGCTGCAAAGTGAGTTAAAGAACTACTTAGCTGAAATAGCGACTGCGGAGCAGGGCTATTATAGTTTTTACCGCGGCGACGGTTTTCAGCTTGTGTTGCCAGATGCTACGAAACTGTTCAATGTGGCATTACAGCTACGGTTGTTTTTAATTAGCCGACATAGCGATGCCAGACTCAGCCTCGCGGTCGGTGAAGTTAATATCACAGCAGCAGATTTATCAACCGCAACAGGTGCTGCACTGGTGCTTGCGGGCCGAGGGTTGGACGCAATTGGACAAGCAAGACTCAGGTATAACAATGACAGCAATGCCCACTTTGCACTAAATCTGGCATTCGTGGATTTATTACTTTCGAACTTAACCCAAAAACAAGCAGAGGCCGCTTTTATTCATATTTCACACCCTAAGTTGAGCCATGCCGATATTGCAAAACAACTCAACACCAGTCGGGTGAACGTGACTAAATTACTCAATAGCGCACACTATGCTTTATTAGGTCAATTTTTAGCAATTGCACGCTCGCACCAATAGTCGAATGCTCAACACTTACATATCACGAGGTGGACTTAATGAACGAATGGCAAGTATTGTTATTGTGGTTAGTAATAGGCCACACAATCACTGACTTTTACCTCCAACCTATGAGCTGGGTGCATGACAGAAATACCCGCCACTATAAGTCCATCAAGTTGTTGTGGCATAGTGTGGCGCATGGCGGGGCTGCACTTGCAATCATCCTACTTTGGCAGTCGACTTTGTTTTGGGGAGTACAGTGGAATGCGCTGCTCTTTGCGCTAGCGGTAGGTATTAGCCACTATTGTATCGACTTAGCTAAATCCTATTCTAGTAAAGGCGTTATTCCTTTTGTGCTAGACCAATGTGCACATATCACCATATTAGTGGCCGTCACTTGGCAAATTGCAGAGCCTGAGATTGCCCTCAGTGCCTTTGCCAAGCCTTTTGCCAATGTCCAGCTGCTAATACTGGTTGTGGGGTATTTAATGGTATTGCATCCTGCATCGATATTCACCAGCATGCTGCTTGAGCGTTGGCAACTCAATAATTCCGCTCTTGATAGCCTGCCGCAAGCAGGAAGTTTAATTGGTCAACTTGAACGTGTATTACTACTGAGCTGCGTGTTACTGGATAGCTGGGCTGCTATCGGCTTTATTCTCGCCGCTAAATCGGTATTTCGCTTTGGCGATCTAACCCAAAGCCAAGACAGAAAGCTCACCGAATACGTGATGTTGGGCACGCTTGTCAGTGTGTTGCTGGCCCTTGTGACCGGCGTCTTAATCAAACCATTTATGCCCATTCAATTGTAATTTAATCAATTCCACGCCTTGACATTTAACCTAGGGCCTGTTTATCCTTCAAGTTTGTTTTTGCCGCAGTTTGATTGGTATTTATACAAGGCAGAGCCTGCGTAGCATAGTTGTTCTATGTGAGTCTGGCGATAAAGACTTTGTGCTCCTGCAAAGTCACCTTACCCCACATCCTTGTGGGGCAACACAGTAGAAATGCCAATCAAGCGCTGCCCTTTGGGTTCACCTGAGTGCGCTTTGTTCATTGTTGCTCAACTTTTGCCTAGATTACTAGGCGGCAAATCGAGCGTCGCGACCAAAACACACTCAGGAGAACAAAAGTCAAACTATTAACATCAGTTCGCGATTTTTGCTAACCAAGACGCTGAGAGGTTACGAGAGCCAAACACACCAACTTTCTATGAGTAAAACTCTGCTAGAGGCCAGTCGATTTACGCCCGACGGGCAACAACTCGCGCATGTTTACGTCGTGAATTACTGCTCTCCTGATGTCAGCCGTGGACATTAAGCTTTGCCTCCTGCCTAACTTGAATGTCAAAGGTTTATATTGTGCTTGGAGGCACTGCAGCTACAGGTTTTCATTATTACTTGTGTTATTTTCTATGCCTATAATTGCAACATACCGCTCAGCCAAATCATTACTGAGTAATCGCTTCGAAAACCTTTTAAATTCCGACAAAGATAGTTTCATCGAGTTAATACTAGTCTCATCAGCTTGAGAAATTAGCCGGTCAGCGAATACATAATCAAGCTGATTGCTCAATCTAATTACCTCTTTTTTGCTTTCAGCACTCAGTTGTAAAAACTCCTGCTCTGTTAACCTTTGTACCTTACTCAACATATCAGTAAAAAAATGATGGTTCATTTTTTTCATATCACCGATTGAATGTGTCGATGTCTGTAGCAAGGTAACAAAGCCGGTTCCTTTATCACTCACCTTGTGACCTGTTATTGCTGTGTAGGCAATTTTAAGTGTATTCCTAAACTTTTCCTTGTAATCACTTCTTATAATCGAGTTGAGCAAAACCGCATATACTTTCTCTTCTAGTGAGCCTGTTTGCACCTGTCTTAACGATGCCAGTATGTTTACTGGCGCATTATTTTTGAGTTCTAGCTTTTGCGAGCTGGGTGCCGGTAAAGCGTGACTCACGCTATCAGGTGACTTTGTAGGATAACGCCTAATAGCAGCAAGCAGTTGCTCATCAGACCAAATATGGTTCGATTGGATCCGTGCCAAAAACTCATTCATTCTGAACACTTGATTGTCATTGACCTTTTTCTCAATCGCGCTAATCGCGTCAGTCTTGGCTTTTGCAAGATCATCACCTAAAACCGAAGTTGGAACTTCAATAGCATTTGCCAGATAGGTGGCGAGCGATTTCCTGCCGTTTGCAACAATACTCAACTTATCGTCAATCAAAAACTTTACAGGGGTATCTAACGCATCAGCATCACTTAACCATTTGCTATATTTGGCTTCCAGGTGTGCTTTAATTATTAATGCCTCTGCATAGTCATGAATGTGAGAAATACCAGCCTTTAGCACACGATGGGATGCAAATTTGCCATCTTCTACAGCTCGCAATCTCACGTCTTTCTTCGCGACAATTGATTTTTCAACCATTTCTATCAAGGCGTTTTTTCTTGGAAAACGAAAAGATAGTGGAGCATTCACCTCATTCTTTCTTGTTGACTCAAGCAAAACATAAGGCTGGTCGTAATGTTCCATCACATCTTTATTCTTAAGTGAAACCCACTCATCATCATTCACAAATAGCTTAGTGTAAGTTTTTGCGGAAACAAACGTTTCAACGAAGCGCCTAAACAAGGCTCTATCAAGCTTTTGAGGTATATGACAAGCGTTAAGCCAGTCGGTCAATCTACCAAAGTGAACTTGATTATCTAACTCTTTAGCCAATTCAAATGATAGGTTTTTCTGTGAACATGTCAGCCTATATTCCATTGCAAAATCATTGTATGCCGATACCAATTCCGCTTCTCGTTCTACTGCCGCCAAGCTTAACAGTACAGAGTTAAAAATCGACAGAAATTGCCGCGCATCCTCATATATAGATCCCCCTTCAACTTCGCGCCGGGGAAAAGTGATTTGTAAGCTATCAAATTGATGAAATGCGTTTGGTGAAAACTCAATTGATGTGGGTGAAAACTGAAGTGTTGCTTGCCCTAAACTAACAGTATGGATGGATGAATGCTTTAAAAGGTGTGTTAAGAACTGTGTAAAAACAGGAGGCGCGCTAGCAATAGGGGGAACCGCAAATGTGAATTGAATTTCCTTGTCATCATGATTTTGTTTTTTTCTGACTTCAGTCACTGGTGTAAAGTGCAAAGAAGGCTCTTGAGTCATTCTTTGTGCGTGATCTCGTTCACTCAACTCTACAGTGCCTATCGCCTTTTCCATCAACTTAAAAGCGTTTTCTTTGCTATGCGATGACTCACTTAAAATCGTGATGTTTTTACCGTTATACCTATTAAATAACCTTTTTAGCTCGTCTTGTAACCTAGCTGCATATTTTTGAAATTCAGCGGTATTCCCCATAAAAAACGACCCATCCTTAAGCGTTAGATCAGTATGCGCAAATACCCTGAAAGTTTGCTCCCAATCAATCAGCTCTTGGTAGCGTTGCCCTTGCTTCCATTCATTATCGATTGCAGCTATTTGAGCTGCAATCGCATCTTCAGAAGCTGTGACTCCAACTAATGACTCTTGAATAAGAGGTAACAAGCCACCTAGATATTCTGTGGGAATTTCGTACCAATATCTAACCCCAGATGTATTTAAAGTTGCTCTTCTGGTGCCATTTACTGATGCGAGAAAGTCGTCAATTTTCGATACGTTTTTTGCATCTCCCCCTAAATTGAATAAGTGTTCTGTTAAATGGGAAACACCATGGGCATCACCGTTATATAAGTGCCCCGCTTTTACAAAAATAGCCAGTCTAGCTACGTTAATATCAGATTGAATATGTTGATATACAATGCCATTGCTTAGTGTTGGTAAAGTGTTTTGGCTGCGTTGCTCCAGAGCAAACGAGCTGCTATTAAAAATAAGCAAGGCGCAATAAAGAAAGGAAAAAATCGGAGAAAGGCTTCTTCTTAGCATGTTGGTATTAGCTTCCTTACAATTTGTCGCCAAACATTACCACATGACAACTTGGAGAAACAATTGTTTAAAATAAAACCGACGAATTCTCTGATGCCACCTTGACATTTCACCTAGTGTCGGCAAACTATCAGCTGCTTGATATTTATATCCGCCTGTTACCCCTCTTATTAGGAGCTGCCATCACAATGAATAACTAAGCCCTTTGTAACTGACGAACTTATTATTAATTTCCAGTGCAAGGCTTATGGTTATCTTTGGGGCTTCTCAGACCAATCTATAGACTCTTTTTCTGTTTTACTTTTTACGGCTTTTACGAGTCTTTGTGCCTTTAGCCTTTTGCACTGCTGCGACTAGGAGCAGTAATTATGCCTTGGATACAGGTAAAGCAAGCAAGCTTGACGCTTGCAAATGGTCAATGTTTATTTTGCGATGTCGACCTAACAATAGAGCGACAATTTATTGCGATAACAGGCCCAAATGGGGCAGGAAAATCACACTTACTCAAAGCCCTATCCGGTGAACAGCCTCTAACCTCGGGCGAGCGCCAAAGTCATGGGAAATGCTTTTATCTCCCACAAGATGCAACTAACCGCTTTGCTACCGTTTCTGAACTACTAGGGCTTAAAGAGAAGCTAGCAGCACTGCATCGGGCCCATCAGGGATTAGCCTCTGAGCACGACTTTGACTTAATCTCAGATGATTGGCAGTTAGAATCAACTTGGCAAGCAACACTTGCACCGCTAGAACTCTCTTTGGAAACCCCCTTTACAAAGCTTAGTCCAGGAAAGCGAATGCGAGTTTATATTGAGATACTGCAATCTCAGCCTGCAATCCTATTACTGGATGAGCCGAGTAACCACATGGACAGCAACAATAAGCACTGGCTAGCCGAGCAGCTAAAGCACCACAAACATGGTGTGGTTGCCGTCACACACGATCCTATTTTATTAGATGCAGCCGACCATATTCTGCACATAAAACAGGGGGAGCTAATTCATCACTCGCTTGGATTTGATGCCTTCAGAGAGACACTACTTCAAACTCAAGCTCGACAAAAACAACAACATTTGGCAAATCGCGCAGCACAAAAAGCACTTAAACAAGCCATGATTGCAGCGGATCTGCAACATCAAAGGCAGGCCAGTAAAGGAAAAGCACAAGTGCGCGCTGGTAGCCAAAGTAAACTGGTTACTGACTTTAAGTCAGACAGAGGGAGTAAGTGTCATGCCGGACAAACCCATAAAATTCAGCAAGCTCTAGATAAGGTTAAGAAAAATGCAGTTTACTATCGAGAAGACAAACAGCAGTTTCATTTTAATTCAACTCTGCGAGCAAAAGAAAAGATCCGCTTATGCGAAGCCGAATTGTGCTTTGGGCCGGAAAAGACACTGAACCTTTTTGCGGATACAACACAAAAGCTCAGGATAATTGGAGAAAATGGCATCGGAAAATCGACCTTGCTTAAAACCCTTGCAGGTAAGCTAGAGTTAAAGCGCGGAGAAATCCAGCGCCCTACAACATCTGTTTACTTAGATCAGCACTGCGCTTGGCTTGAACAGGGCCCTTGCGTTTTAGACATTGCCGAGCGCTCACTTGATACGCCACATCATAATATAATCACCAGCTTTGCAAGCGTTGGTCTGAATCTAGATAAGATTTCAGGACCTATCATGAACCTAAGTGGTGGCGAGAGAATGAAAGCGGCCATCGTGCTGGCGGTACAACTGCAAGGCTTTTTACTGCTTGACGAGCCAGATAATCACCTCGACCTCGAAGCACAAGAAGAGCTTGCTGCCATGCTTAATCAGCTTCCTTGTGGATTTATACTGGTCTCTCACAATGAATATTTTTGCAGTCAACTTACCAACATAAAAGTTCTACCGCTGCGTGATTAATAGTCATAGAAGGAAGAAAAGGGGGAGGAAGGAACGCCTCCCCCTTTGGGCACTTAGTGGCGTCTCTGTTATGACCACTAAATTAAATGGGCTGAGACGACTGCACGTCTCAAACCACATGGGGACGATGGGTTAAAGCGGTAATACCTCGAGGGTCGTGACATAGCTGCCGGCACGTTTTGTGGCGGGTGCTTGTGCTTTGTCGTCGTCATATTCCACTTCAAACCAATACATGCCTGGCTCAGATAGCGTTAGCGTCACTTCACCTTTGGCATTCGTTGTATATTTGCTTGGTTGACTGTTATCACGGTACTTTTCATCTTGGCGTACCACTATCACTTCTGCACCCTTTGCAGGTTCACCATCCATCGTATACTGCAAGGTAATTGGTTCACCGGTGTACAAATCATTAGGGTGAGTAACGGGGTTTAGTTCTAGCCCTTTGCCGGTTGGCTTAAGCGCGGTATTATTTGGTGCGCCCAAAGTTACAAATACTTCTAATCGTCTTGCAACGTCGGTCACACTTAAATCTTTTGCCGTTTTTGGTACTTCTTTGTTAAAGGCCTCTACTGAGCCAATTTTTCCGCGTCCTGGCCAATAATGCTTTTCACCGTTTTCATCAGTCCAGCGCGCCACCAGCGAGCGACTTTGATTAAACACTTTGTAAGTGCCTTGCTGATTGAGCTCAATGTCAAACACACTACGATACTTAAGTTTTGCGGCGTTCTTAAGCTCAACCTTGCTACCAGAAGGAGACAGTGCAGATAGACGCTCTAGTGGATAAGCATAATGATCTGGGTTAAAGATCCCATTGGCGATGGCAGCATCAAACGTGATCCATTCGCTGTCACCAGACACCACGGTGGTACTTGGCTTTATCCATACTCGGTGTGCTTCACTTAACGGGCTATATGCAGCTAAGGCAACTAAGACACCAGAAACTAACGTTGAAATTTTCACGATTAAGGCTCCATTGTTAAAATTGTTGTAGCGAGTTCAGATTTACCTTCTGCAATCACAGTGACAGGCGCAGCGATAGGTAAGGTCACTGGCAGTTTCAATACTTCACGACCTCCAAGCTCACGAGCAGCCTCTACAAACAGCGTGTATTCACCCGCAGGTAAGGCTTTAAACTCATCGCGCCAAGGGGTTAAATCAATCTTTGCCGTACCTGGACGTCTTGTCGCACCAGTCACGCCATCTACAGGCATGGATAGGCTACGGCCGCTTCTACGCCACCAAAGGCGTAAGTCTTTTAGCCACTTTTCACCTTCTTTATCGGCCATATTAACGTCATACCAAACGGCAATATCGGCAACTCGCTGTTGTTTGCTGTCCGCCAGCCATACTGCTACATAAGGTGGGTGATATTCCGCAACGTTTAAGCGCGGGATCGTGATTTCAACCTCATCAGCCTTAGCGTGCGCGGGTACCATCAGCACTAAAACAGGCAATACAAAGCCTGCTGCGACGAGCGGCCAAGTCGACTTTCTTCCTCGAGAATGCTTGTATAAAAGCCATAACCCTGTGAGTGAAAACACTACACAAGCTACTGAAAACACGTCAATAAACATACGCCATGCAAATCCTGTATTACGTCCTTTGTGAAGATCGTTAAGGTATGATACCCAACCGCGATCCGTGATCTCTTGATAAAACTCACCGCTATCAAGGGCAATGCTAAACCAGCCATCGCCACCAGCTCTTGGCAGCGCAACATACAATTCGTACTCGCTCCACTGCACTTGCTGTAGTGCAGGTAACGCCGCACCTGTGTGTGACTGATACCAAGATTGAAAGCTGTGTGGCAGTGCAGTTTGCTCTGCCGCTGCGTTAAGCTGGGTCAACAGAGCACTTGGCAGCACCGCTTCTTTAGCATATGTAGTAGGCGTAGCTTCTATCTGGCTTGCGTGATTTAAGGTGATCCCAGTCACGGCAAACAGCAGCATTCCCACCAAACACACGGCAGAACTCATCCAATGCCAAGTGCGCCAATCAACCAGCTTTTTAAGTCGCCGATTCGACGACTTAGCCGCTGAGCGAGCTCGTGTCATTAAAAGCTCCACGCCAATGAAGCCCAATAGCGACGACCATCTTCAAAGTAGCCGTATTCTGCTTCAGTAATTTCTTCATCGAAGAGGTTGTAAATCCCAAATCCAAGCTTAATTGCTTCGTTCAGCTGATAATTTGCACCTAAATCAGTTAGGTTATACGAAGGTGCGACTAAGCTACTTTGCGAAGGCCCTGTTACAGGCTGGCTTTCTTCACCACGATAATGGAAGCGTAACCACGTGCTCAGCTCATCAGAATACTGATAATTAAGCGACGTTTGGAACAGATGTTTAGGTAACTGGTTTAATGGGCTACCAGCATACACTCCGGTTTTTTGCTCCGAATCTGTGTAAGTATAGTTTGCGCTAAGCTTTAGTTTTTCCGTCAATTGACCCGAGAAGCTAATTTCACCACCTTGGGTTACGGCTTCATCAACGTTGACATAGGTTGTCGGTAACGAGCCAAATTCATTAGGGCCGTCCGTGCATTGAGTTAGTGGGCACGAAACCCGTGAAATTTTATCGTCGAATTCGTTATAGAATACCGTTGCTGAAGTACTGATCCCTTTAGCCAGTTCAACGTAAACGCCTACCTCGTAATTAATTGAGGTTTCAGGGCTTAAATCTGGATTACCATAAATATTGCCACCACGACTCACTTGGCCCCACGCCGCAGTACTTTGACGTAAGTTCGGCGCTCTAAAGCCGGTTGAGATCCCACCTTTAACCGTCACGGCGTCTGATGCAGTATAAACACCGTATAAACGCGGGCTAACGTGGCCGCCAAAGTTACCGTCTTTGTCGTAGCGTAGGCCCATAGTTAGGGCAAATGGCTCAACGATGCGCCACTCATCCTCAGCAAATACCGACCACTGATCGTTGTCGACTTGCTGCAAATCACTAATGCGGTTACTGGTTTTGTCGGTCAAATCTTCATTGAGATAAGCGACACCGATTGAGCTAGTATGAAACTCGCCAAGCGGTAACGTCCAAAGAGACTGGAAGTCTACGTTTTTGACCGTCATCTCACGGGATTTATTATCAAACTCTTCATGTTTTAAGTAACTACGCGAGCTACCAAATGACCAGTAACCGTTATGCGTCAAAGAGATTGACTCACTATCATATTCGGTTGTGGTGGACTCAGGACAGCCACGACGGCCACACGGCTCACCTGGCGCAAGCGTTGCCACCGTTTTGCCGAGCGTCGCATCAAGCGTTTGTGAAGCAATACCATAATCCAATAACCATTCGTGTTCATCTGATGGTGTATAGGCCAGTTTTACCTTCAGCGTATCTGCATCCCGACCTCTAAAGCCAGAGACGATTTCGTCTTCGTCTCTGTGCGTAGTTTGGCCGTAAATTTGTACCCCTAAGGTATCTTTGATCAGCGAGCCTGCAGCAAAGAAATTTGCCTGATAAATATCACCTGAGCGACTGTTTTCTTGGCTGGTTGCGTCAACTCTAACTTCTCCATGCCACTCGTCAGGCGTTTTTTTAGTGATAATGTTAATTACGCCACCAATTGCATCAGAGCCATACAGCGAGGACATAGGCCCGCGCACAACTTCGATACGTTCGATGGCAGCAACTGGAGGCGTCCATGCACCTTCAACACCAGGACCGTCACTATTTGGCCGAGTCTCACGCGAACTTTGTCTTTGCCCGTCGACTAAGATAAGCGTGTACTGACTGCCCATACCGCGAAGGCTAATATCTTCCCTGTCTCCGCCTCCAGTTACTACAACTCCGGGAACATCTGTCATGGCATCGGTAAGATCTCGATAAAAGCGCTGCTGTAGCGCTTCTTGATTGATAACGCTAACAGACGCCGGGGCATTTTTTAGCAGTTGCTCAAATCCAGAAGCGGATACGACGATCACTTCCACCTCTTCTTTTATTTCTGATTTTGCATCACTTTGCGCAAGTGAGGAAAAAGGCAGGGCAGCTGCAACAGCTAAAGAGAGTGGCGCCAAACTACGACAGGCCATCAACATCGAGAAACCTCCATGATAGAATACAAGATAAATAACAATTATTTTCATTTGTAATGGTATGATGATTGCGTATTTTGGAGCAATGCGGTTTTTCTTAAAGGTATTTTAAGCAGGTCTTAACAATGAATCAGAAATTGACTCGCGGACTTAAAGTGTTCGCAAAAACAGTAGAAGCTGGCAGTATGAGTAAAGCCGCTGACTTATTGCATATGACCACCTCGGCCGTCAGCCAGCAGATCAGCAAATTAGAGCAAGACATAGGCCTAAGTTTATTTAATCGAAATACTCGTAACCTCACGCTCACCGAAGCGGGCTCTATCTATTACAAATCCGCGATACAAATACTGCAAACCGCAGAGCAAGCGGAGCATGAACTCGAGTTATTACAACATACGCCTTCTGGCATATTGAAGATCTCTGCCCCCATCGGGTTTGGAGGCGGGCTACTCAGTAAGCCTCTGCGCTACTTGAGTGAGCAGTTTCCACAAATAAAAGTCGATTTAATCCTAACCGATGAGCCCATTGACATCATTACTGAGGGCGTCGACTTGGCTATCTGTATAGGCCCTTTACAGGACTCAAACCTTATTGCCCGTCACCTTGCTGACTGGCAACTGATCCCCTGTGTCAGTTGCCATCATCCACTGGCACAACTCAATTTATCGCATCCTGAAAGCTTAGCGCCTCACGCCTTGATTGGTCATTCGAGTAGTAAACAAAACCCTTACCATTTGAGCCACCAACAAACTCATCAACAAGTGGCGCTGCCAACAGCGCGTTTTATGGTGAATAATATGCAGGCTTGCATTCAGCTCACTCTAGATGGCATTGGCTATGGGGTATTACCTGAACCCGAAATTAGACATCACCTTTCATCGGGGAGGCTAAAACAGCTATGTTCAGAGTGGTCATTACAAAAATATAGCGTTTACGCCGTGACGCCGCATCGCGATACCGTTGCGGCAAAAACAACCGCTGCAATTGAAAGCCTAAAAGAGTGGTTTACCCAAGTTTCCAACGACAACCAAGTGTTTGTTGGCGACTTTAGTTTTATCTAAGCTTCGCTCAGTTGAACTTTGGTAGTTAATAAAAGATGGCGAGCCATATAGTTGGCTCAGAAATGTCTGTATAACTTACTTTATGCTTTTGATGTGCGGGAATATTAAGACTATCGCCCGCCTTTAAGGTTACTATTTTACCGTCATCAAAAGTCAACTCACCACAGCCCTTTAATACCAGCACCCATTCATTTTCATCTTGGTCGTAGTATCCAGAGCTTGGCGAGGTATGACCATTTGATACTATCCGTTCAATACGAATATTTGGATGAGACAGCACCGTTTCAGAAATTTCTTCGGTTACATCAGCTGGAATATCTTTTAGAAAGTTCATAAGCTTGAAACTAGGGCCTAGCAATTAGTCAAGGATAGAGAAATAATTTGCCGCAACAGCACATCCGTTTATCTGGTAACGGCAAATTGGGAGAATGGTACAACTTGATCTGTAGAAATGTTCAATACGTCGTTCTCAATCTTTCAAAACAATCCATCAGGCGATTGGTGAAAAATCCCCTAACTTAAGCGACTCCACTCGGACTTCTTACCCAGTTGTACAGTCACCATTAAAGTTACACAATTTAACAATGTTTGTAAAACAAAATTTAACATTAAATAAACAATAATGAACTTACTAAAATCCTTTAAGTTCTACACGCCAAGGAGGATCCAGTCGATTCTCACCAGCCCAGTATAATTTGATCTTGTTCCCTGCAGGGTCAAACAGTATGGCTTCTCGCCACAGATAGCGCTGCTCTGTCGGCAGTTGCTCAAATACGATACCCCGGGCCTCAAGCTCAGTGACCCACTCATCTAACTGTTCATGTTCAAAGTAAATAACTGCACCATTATTGATGGGAGGCATTTCTAACGATAACGAGAAGGTTGCATTACCTTCAGGGCATTCAAATCGAGCATAGTGAGGTGTATCAACAATTTGAGTGAAACCTAGCGTTCGATAGAATTGACAAGCTGCATCCATATCATCAACGGGCAGGGTAACTTGGTTAAGGTTCATAATCATCATCCTTATAACAATACTGAATCATTGTGCCTTGTAGGCAAAAAAATACCAGCCTAGGTTAGGCTGGTATTACAGTCATCACATCTAATGTGAGTTACAAATCAAATGTTCTCGACACAGAAAGTACGATACGTTCATCAGCCGTATCCCAATCTAAGCTCGTATTTTCAGCCGCCACTTCAATATCAAAGCCTTTAAATGCCGTTTGATAAGCAAGGCGATAGTGATTGTAAGACTTATCGTTACCATCCCATGTATATTTATCGCCATCCAATGAATTGGAGATATCAAAGCTTGCTCGTAATGCATGACCTTCTGCAATTTCAAAAGTATGTGCTACCATCGCAATAGTGTGACCCGCTTCGGTTCCGAAATAATCCCAACTGTACCAAAAATTAAACTCAGTTTGGCCAAACTCACTCGCGTAACCAAACTTAGTATATATCTCTGGATAGTTACCATCGCTTGAGTTGTCACCACCATGATAAGAGTAGTAAGCAATACCATAGTCAAGGCTCCAACTTTGGTCTAGCTCGATAAAGCGACCAACGTAAAAGTCCCACTCTAGATCCGTGTCACCACCAAAATCGACGTTAGACGCCCAGCTTCCAGCATACACGCCATTAGCAAAGGCTTTATCGATGCTGCCTTGTAGGGCTGGGTCATTTTGCGTTTGACTCACACCGTTAAAGGTATAGTCAGATGCACCTGTAAGCGTTGCAGACCAGTCTGCCGCCGCATAGTTAGACGCCAGTACAAGTGGGAGTGCACAAAGTGTTTTCTTTAAAGTTGTCATGTAGTTGTATCCCTAGTTTACTGATTCAATTTTTCTAAAGTCGATAAGGTTGTCTTTTGGCGAGCTATCAATCTTGCTCACTGTTTTGTATTTGCTATAAGCAATGTAACCAAAACATGAGAAGAACAAGCCTATAACTAACGCACCAACCCATTGGATCTGTAAAAAGTTGAGTTTAAATAACAGCGTAAGCAGTGATAACGCCACGATATTAAATAAAATATAGTTTCTTTTTCCTAAACGGCTAACCGTGAGGTTAAGGTTGTCTGTATATAGGCGGATCAAAGAGTCGAGTGAGTTAATTACAAACACCACGCCAACAAAGACCATTGCAAAGTTTTTAATACCCGCAGTTGGGATCCCAGCCTCATGGTAGTGATAAAGCACACTAAACCACGCTGCGATTGGAATAGACGGGAAAATCAACATCGCCGCTAGCACTTGATAGGTTTTCAAACCACCGACAAAACGCGATGTGAATTGCCCAATCATGATACTCCACGCAAACCACCAAAACAGATAAAACTCGTGATAGTCATTCAGTGGCAACACAAACTGATCTAAATTGGCAAAGTAACCGCCGATCAGCGCCAAGTTATTGGTATAACTCGACATCGCACTGTCACCAAAGACAAACGCTGACGCCCACATAAAGGCGATCAAACCGATAAAGACCCATGTCGTTGTGATACTTAAAAAACGCACGTACTTAAGGCTAGTGCTTGAGTAAACCGCAAAGGCGATCGCCGCAAACACAATCAGATAGAAACTAGGAATAATCGACTCACCATCGCCTAAACTAGGTAAATACCAAGGTAGATTAGACAACAATAAGAATGCGGTAAACGCACAAGTACCGATAATAACTAGGTTATTAATGAATTTAACCCAAGGAATTTCAAAGAATTTCACTTTGGGCTCTATTACGCAGAAATAAAAGCACGTAAGAAAGTAGAACCCCCAGATTAAAAATCCCCAAAAACCAAATTCTATGGCCAGCGGATTAGTAAATGCATACTCTGGGCTTGCTTTTATGTCTGCGTAACCCGCAAACTCCGTAAGCGGAAACATGATCAGGCCAACATCTAGGCCAGAAGTAAATAAGATTGCAATAAAAGTGAACGTTTTAACCGGTGTAACACCAACGCACTGTAAATTCCCCCACTTCAATAAAATAAAGGCAATTGCCAATAGGGTGAAAATGATGCCTGCACTAAGCCATACTGTCATTGTCACCCTCCCAAAATTGATAGAAGTAACTCATTTTTTCTCCGTTGTTTTTATTTACATTATTCCCGCATTAATGCAGTGCAAACGATTTGCACTGCATGCCACTGCAGGTCTCATATGGGGCACGAACTTTCCCATACGAGTGGCGAAACTAGATCTCCGAACTACGTTGAACCTGTTGCCAGTTTTGTGTCATAGCAACGTTTGCTCCCTCAGCGGCAAGTGGCGAATTGCCTAAAATCATATCCGCTGCTTTTTCCGCGACCATAATAGTCGGCGCATTGAGGTTACCGTTTGGAATGGTCGGGAAGATAGATGAATCCACAACGCGTAGCCCCTTTGTACCGTGCACACGGGTTTGCGAGTCTACAACCGCCATTTCATCCTCACCCATTTTGCATGAACAAGAAGGGTGATAAGCACTTTCTACCGCTTGACGTACGAAGGCATCAATTTCTTCATCGGTTTGGATATGTTCACCTGGTTGGATCTCGCTCTGTCTAAAGTCATCAAACGCACTTTGCTCAATGATTTCACGAGTCAACCTGACACAAGCCCTAAAGCCTTCAATGTCTTCTTGTTCAGCTAGGTAATTAAACTGTATTTTAGGCGCAACCGTTGGATCTGCGGATTTAATCGTTACTTCACCACGGCTCTTTGGTTTATTGTGGCCGACATGAACTTGGAACCCATGACCATCAAAGGCACTTTTACCATCGTAGCGAATGGCCGCAGGTAAAAAGTGGTACTGAAGATCTGGCCACTCAACGCCTGCTTTCGAACGAATAAAGGCACAAGATTCAAAGTGATTGGTCGCGCCAAGACCTGACTTATCAAGTAACCATCTTGCACCGATCAAGCCTTTAGAAATTAACCCCAACTTGCCATTCAAGGTGATGGGCTGCTTACACTTGTATTGGAAATAAAACTCCAAGTGATCTTGAAGGTTTTTGCCCACTCCGGGTAAATGGTGTTTTACTTCAACGCCTGCGGCAGTCAACGCTTCTTTATCGCCAATGCCAGATAATTGTAATAAGTGCGGTGAACCGATTGAACCTGCACTCAAAATGACTTCTTTTGCAGCATTCGCTGCTTTCAGGTTACCTTTAGCGCTGTACTCAACACCGGTTGCGACTTTGTCTTCTAGCAACACTTTTTGTACCAGTGCTCCCGTTACAACTGTCAGGTTGCTACGATGTTTAATTGGGTCTAAATAGGCGCGACTTGATGAACAACGCTTACCACCTTTTACGGTCATATGCATTGGCCCAAAGCCTTCTTGCTGCTCACCGTTATAGTCTTTGGTAAACGCATAACCCGCTTGCTCACCAGCGCTAATAAACGCACGATAGAGCGGGTTTGCCATTTCATTACCATTATTGGTGCCAAGCGGACCTTGCTCACCACGGTACTCGTCGCCACCTAAATACCAAGATTCAGCGCGCTTGAAGTAAGGTAAACAAGACTGATAATCCCAACCTTGTGCACCACTGTCTTGCCACTCGTCAAAATCTTTAGCATGACCTCGAACGTACACCATGCCATTGATTGACGATGAACCACCAAGTACCTTGCCGCGAGGACAATGCATAACGCGATTGTCTAAGTGCGGCTCGGGCTCAGTGTGGAACTGCCAAGCATATTTATCGGTATTCATTGGAATAGATAGCGCGGTTGGCATCTGAATAAAAATACTCTTATCACTACCGCCAGTTTCGAGTAGTAGCACTTTGTGCGCTGGATTTTCCGATAGGCGGTTTGCAAGCACACAGCCTGCTGAACCTGCACCTACAATAATATAATCAAAATCAGTCATCATACTCCTCGATTAAAATGGACTTTCAATATCGCTCATACCAACATACACGGACTTAGTCTGGGTATATTGATCTAGCGTCTCGATGCCATTTTCGCGGCCAATGCCCGACTGCTTATAGCCTCCAACGGGCATTTCAGCGGGTGAGTTGCCATAACTATTGATCCAACAAATGCCAGCCTCTAGCTGGTGGGTGACACGGTGTGCACGTTGAATATCCTTACTAAACACACCCGCAGCCAAACCTAAGTGGGTGTTGTTTGCACGCTGAATGACTTCGTCCTCATCATCAAATACCAATATCGACATCACTGGACCAAAGATCTCTTCTTTCACTATGGTCATGTCATCATGACAGTCGATAAATACGGTCGGTGCGACAAAGTAGCCGTTTGGCGCCGTTTCAGGGCAAAGTGCCTCACCACCGGTCAGTACGGTTGCGCCTTCAGCTTTACCTTTTGCAATGTAATCCATCACCAGTGTGTGATGCTGCTTTGAGATTAGGGCGCCAAGATTTACGTTTGGATCGAGTGGATCACCCGCGATGATATTTTGTTCGGTACGCTGCTTTAACTCAGCTAAAAAGGCGTCGTAAACCTTACGCTGAACAAATACGCGTGTGCAGTTGGTACACACTTCACCTTGGGTGTAGAAGTTGCCCAACATCGCGGCACTTATGGCTTGAGAGATATCAGCGTCTTCAAAGACGATAAGTGGTGATTTGCCGCCTAGCTCCATCGTCACTTCTTTTAAATTGCTTGCCGCACTTTGCATTACTTTTTTGCCAGTACCCACTTCACCGGTGAACGATACTTTTTCAATATCAGGGCTGGTAGTAAGCCATTGGCCCACCTCAGCGGCACCTTGTACCACATTGAATACGCCCGCAGGGACACCTGCTTCAATAAAGATTTCGGCCAGCTTAATCGCGCCTAGTGGTGTTTCTTCCGATGGCTTAAAAATGAGGGCGTTACCAGCGGCAAGTGCAGGGCCTGATTTCCAACACGCAATTTGCAGTGGATAATTCCACGCGCCAATGCCTGCACAAATCCCCAAGGGCTCTTTACGAGTATAGAAAAAGTCCCCTCCCACAGGCTGCTGAGTGCCAACTTGAGCAGGAGCCAACCCTGCAAAGTATTCAATCACATCAGCGCCTGTTTGAATGTCTACACATTCCGCCTCTTGCCAAGGTTTACCTGTATCTAACACTTCAATCTTGGCTAGCTCATCGTTACGCTCGCGCAACAGAGATACCGCTTTATGTAAAACACGACTACGCTCAATTGGCGCCATCGCTGACCATAATGCAAAGCCCGCTTTGGCACTTTCAATCGCAGCTTGCTGAACATGACTGTCAGCAACCTCTACCTCGTAGATCACTTCATCAGTTGCTGGATTTTTTACTGCAAACTTTTCGCCTGAGTGATTTGCCAAGAACTGGCCATGAATAAAATTTTGATATACAGGGACTGTCACATTATCCTCCAAACTGCTTAATAAGTGATTGAATGTAGCGTTTTGCGAGCGTTTCACTGTGATGAAACGCATGATGGTCAGCTTTGCTTAGCACGGCTCTTAACCAGAGTCCGTCAATCATACCGGCGGCAAGCTCAGCCGCTTCTTTTGCTTGTGCTCGCGACATAAAAGCAGCAAACGAAGTCGCTAAGTTACTCTGCAGACGGCGACTGTTAACACGCTGTAGTCGGTGTAGCTCGTCATCGTGCATAGACTGCGCCCAGAAACTCAACCAGGTGCGCGTCGTATTTGACTGCTGCTGCACCATGGCAAAGTTAGCTTCTACGATATACATGAGTCGCTGCTCGGCACTACAACCACCAAAGGTTTTGTCCAACAAACTGTATTTCAAGTTGTTTAATAGATAGCGCACGGTTGCTTCAATCAAGCCTTGTTTACCACCAAAATAGTGACTGATGATCCCCGATGAGAGACCGGCTCTTTTACTGATACTATTAATAGTGGTTGCTTGTAATCCTAACTCGGCAACTGACTCTAAAGTGGCGTCAATTAGCTGCTGACGACGAACAGGTTCCATTCCGACTTTTGGCATAGCTTTTTATTAATTGACCGTTCAATTAAAATAAATCTTAGGGTGATAAAGATGAGACTTCAAGGTTGACTTTTTGTAAAAAGCCAAATTTTTGACGTTTGTACCTAGGTTAATCCCATGATAGCTAAGGGGTTTTAAAGGATTACAAAAAATCTTAAAAAATTTTAAAAAATCTGAGATTTTGCAGGTATTTGCGATAATTTACCGTTTTGATGTGACAATTTGATTAAGTTTGGTTTGGCTAGAAAATAATCATAATTTAAGCAAATGAGGGGGCTTAAGTTAGCACAAAACATCCTTGCTAGTTAGGATTTGAAAGCGGTAACGGTTGGTAACTAGGAAATCTATTTGAGACAGTTGAAATCCCAAAAGAAGCGTTTGACTGATAACTCGCTACTAACAACTCAATCTTAGGTTTAAGCGCTATGATCGCTTCATCAATTTTACCTTTCAGCCTCGTACTAAAAACATTTTTACGCAGCAAAAAATGTACTTGGTTATCATGTACCACATAAGGCCAAGCCTGTGCAGCGTCAAGTCCTCGCTCTTTGATAAAATAGTTCCCCGTGATCATATCATCCACAATAAAATCAACGCGCGCTTTCATTAACATTTCAACCCGCCGCTGCGCACTGGCAATACTCACAAACTGATCTTTATAGCGGGGATCTTGTTTAAGCTTACCAAGCTCCTCTCCATAGTAAGATCCGATGCTTAATCCTATGGTTTTCGATTGCTTTAGTAATGAAGCGAGCTCGGCAAGCGCTGTGGGAGGTGATAACGAGAATAATCGCATACGTTCAAAACGGTAGGGCAGAGAGAAATCTCCGTATGCTTCTCTATCTTTAGTGTAGCTAACCATTACTGCGACATCTATCACTCCTTTTGACATTTCTTCAAAAGTGCGAGCGCTGGAAGGGAGGCGAATATAGGTGGTACACACGGCAACATGCTGGAACACCATCTCAGCAATGTCTACGTCTAGGCCCCAAGGTCCAAGCTCATCAAATACAGTTAATGGCGGCCAATCGGCAACAACGCCGATATTCACCGTTTTACTGCATTCGCTTGCACTGGCAGAAGAAAATACCAAACCCCACACCAATATAGCCATGCCAATCAAGTTATTCACTGATATGTACTGCTTAACCATGACACCTCGTGAGCAAGTCTATGACAATCGGCCTTATAATATGACGACTCAGTTCATCGTATAGGCACTATCTTTAGTAGTAACAATATATTTACCTAAAGCCTAGATCACAATGCCTAATTATTAAACTATTTAAATCAAAAAGCGCATCTGTGCTCACAGGAACAAAAGAGCGTGACGTAAACCCCCTTTACATCACGCTTGTTTTGGGCACTTTATGGCTGATATTCGAATACCTCTTCAATAGAGACATTAAATACATGCGCTATCTTAAATGCTACTTCGAGCGAAGGTGAGTATTTTGCAGCCTCGATCGCCATAATCGTTTGCCTCGTGACACCCACTCGCTCTGCAAGCTCTTTTTGTGTCATTTCACTGCTCATAAAACGTAGCATTCTGATTTTGTTTTTTATTGGTAAATCAGCCATACACAGCTCCCAAACGAGCTTTGACGAGCTGGGTTCCATAACCGACCAATTCAGCCAGCAAAAATGCAATCACTAAAATATGAAGTGGTGCAAATGGTAGTTCAAAAGGAAGCGCTTGCGACCAATTTTGCGCTTCGGCAGAATACTGGAAAATAGAGATACATACACCAACCTGAAGCACCCAATAGGCAGGTTTACACCCAGATAGCGCAATCAACTTTTCACGCTCATCTAGCGGCTTATCCATATCTTTATCGCTAACAAAGCTTAGTAGCAGCTGACCTGCAATAGATGTCACGATAGAAATAACAATCACCTTGAACAACAGTCCTGATACCCAACTCGGATCTTGACGTAACTGCTCTGTAGCCGCTGTTATTTCGCCTAAATAAAAAAACAAGATATAACCTGTTACCAAAAACTCTATCGCAATCGTTAAGTCACGGAAACTCAACGAGTCTAAAAACGCTTTAATCTTATTGTTGCTTTCCATGTTACCCTCACTTTACTCAAGGTTAAATATTCTTTACATTGAAAGCGTAAACTTTGACCAACTTCAAGTCAAATATTTTTTACTTTAAGTCAAGTTTTAATAACTAACCTGAATTCGGGATAAGAAGTTAGTTAAGGTACTAAAATACCTAAGTTCAAAAGCGTAATATCACTCTAGCCAGAAGTTATTTCTTAATACAAGGCAAATTTGTGCGTCAATAGCTGGCCTATTGCAAGCAAATTTAACGCAGTAGTAAGGGATAACAGCTGCTAGAGAACAAGTTGTTATTCCGGGTTCGGGTTAACTAGAAACGTTTTCGAAACTCGTTTGGCGTTAAGCCCATACACTTATTAAACACCTTACGGCAGGCTGTCGTATCCTCGTATCCTACCTGGTGCGCAATCCAATCAAATGGCTTGCTCGTGCTTTCTAATAAATCACACATTTTCTGCACCCGAAACCGTTGCAGATATTGATTTGGATTGAGTTCGAGCACCTTAGCAAACCGTCGCTGTAAGGTTCTTTGCGTAAGTAGAGCGATATCAGCTAGTTCTGTAATTGAAATATTACGACTATAATGGGTGTTAATGTATTGCTGAGCGCGCAGCACAGCATCATCACCATGTTGAAAGTTTGGCTGAAATTGATGATAGTAGCTCTGCTCCCGCTGAGCCGTATCTACGACTAGCGTTTTGCCTAACTTGCGCATGACTAAGTGACCGCTATATTTTTTGACTAGCTCTAATCCAAGATCAAGCCATGACATTACGCCACCAGCCGACATAATATCATTGTGATCGATTAAAATTTTCCGCGTATCGATAGGCTGGTTAGGAAAATGCCGTTTAAATGCCTCAGTTAACCCCCAATGCGTGGTAAGTAAGCGCTGATGACTTAGCCCCGAGGCCGCAAGTATAAAAGCCCCCGCACAGGCAGAGGCGATAACTGCACCTTGTCGGTGTTGCTGAGTTAACCAAGCAAGTAATTGAGGCTCAGGTTTAAGATAGTAATCAGAATTAACACTCGGCGGCAATAACACAATATTGTAATCCCCCTTTACAGCACAACTGAAGGTAACAACATGTGTTGTAAAGCGGGTATCCTGTGACTCTTCGATACAAATTCTATCTGCTAGAAAAAACAGCTCTTCTAGACCATACACAGCCGACTTCATCGCGTGAGGATAGTGACAAATCGCCACTTTGATTGGTTTCATCTACATTGTCGAATTTGAACTCAAAAATGTCATTTTAGACACTCCAGTCAAAGTTACAACTCCAGCACAATACCTCTGCAAATTAACTAACGAGGTAAAAAATGAACAACAGCGCACTATTGGTGATCGACATTCAAAATGACTACTTTCCTGGAGGGCTTTTCCCGTTATGGAATACCGAAAATACACTAGCAAACATCAATACAGCTATCAAAAAAGCAGCAGAGCAAAATATGGAAGTCATTTATGTCCAGCACATAGCTAATCCAGAGCAAGGAAAAGCACCATTTTTCAATGCCGACACTTGCGGTGTTGAGCTTCATAATGGCCTACGCCAAGCGCAAAAAAGCGGCCACCATATCGTAAAGTCCTACGCCGACAGCTTTGAGCAAACCTCTTTAA
This sequence comes from Pseudoalteromonas sp. NJ631, assembly GCF_000276645.1. Taxonomy (NCBI): domain Bacteria; kingdom Pseudomonadati; phylum Pseudomonadota; class Gammaproteobacteria; order Alteromonadales; family Pseudoalteromonadaceae; genus Pseudoalteromonas; species Pseudoalteromonas sp. NJ631. Next base: position 431,913 of record NZ_AKXJ01000002.1, on the reverse strand, counting down.
ACGATTTGCTCCAATCTAAAAGTATCGACACTTTGTATATCTGCGGCATGATGACACAAAACTGCGTAACCCATACCGCGCTATCGAAATCGGCGGAGCAATACAATGTCTACATTCTCAGTGATTGCTGCACAACCCTAGATGAAATGATCCACAAAATTGCACTCAACGGTGTTTCAACACGAGTACCGTTAGTCACCTCATCGCAAATGTAGCCTATGCTCGTCGTGATAAATCACAACCTACAAATCCAACGTAGGTCGAGGCTTGCCTCGACACATATCTCAACAAAAACCTCGACAAGCATCTTAACAACCCATGATGAAAAAGATCGTCGTGATGAATCACGACCTACAACCCCAACACGTAGGTCGAGGCTTGCCTCGACACATATCTCAACAAAAACCTCGACAAGCACCTAAATAATCCTCGATGAAGAAGCTCGTCGTGATAAATCACGACCTACGAACCCAACGTAGGTCGAGGTTTACCTCGACACAAGTAGAAAAACCAAAAAGGCTGGATTGACCAGCCTTGATTTGAGTGACATCGAAATGAAAAGGTACTAATTAGCCTGCTGCTTATAGGCTTGTCGATAGGCGTGAAGTAGCGGCTCGGTATAACCATTGGGTTGAACTCGGCCTTCAAATACCAAAGATAACGCCGCTTTATAGGCAAGGTTTTCACTAAGCGGTTTATGGTCATTGAGCATTGGTTGGTATAGGCTGTCACCTTCGTTTTGACCATCTACTACAGCCGCCATGCGCCTAAAGGTTTTTTCTACTTGCTCTTCGCTACAAATGCCATGATATAACCAGTTAGCGATATGCTGGCTTGAAATCCTAAGCGTTGCTCTGTCTTCCATTAATCCAACGTGATTGATATCAGGCACTTTTGAGCAACCTACGCCTTGGTCTATCCAGCGCACCACGTAGCCCAAAATGCCCTGCGCATTATTGTCTAATTCGGCTTGAATATCCTCCGCAGACAAATCGTTTTCTAACATCAACGGGGGCGTAAGTAAGTTATCGAGCGATGCTTGTTGACGTGTTTTTATCTCAAGTTGGCGTGCAAACACATCCACATAGTGATAGTGCATTGCATGGAGCGTTGCTGCGGTAGGAGAGGGCACCCACGCAGTATTAGCACCAGACTCCGGATGGCCTTGCTTTTGCTCCATCATCAGCGCCATTTTATCTGGCATTGGCCACATTCCTTTGCCTATTTGTGCCTTTTTCCTAAAACCGGTTTTAAGGCCAATATCCACGTTTTGATCTTCATAGGCCGCTATCCAAGACTGTCCTTTAATTGCCACTTTGGGCAATACAGGGCCCGCCAGCATTGAGGTATGAATTTCATCGCCTGTTCTATCCAAAAAGCCAGTATTGATAAATACTACACGCTGCTTAGCGGCAGCAATACACGCTTTTAAGTTTACCGAAGTACGGCGTTCTTCATCCATAATCCCCATTTTAATGGTATTTTTGGGTAGCGAGAGCAGCGCTTCAACTCGGCTAAATAGGGTATCAGTGAAAGCGACTTCTTCAGGCCCGTGCATCTTTGGCTTCACGATATTGATACTTGCTGCCGTCGAGTTTTTAAACGGACTATTACCTTGTAAATCATGCAGCGCAGCCGTGCTTGTCATGATGGCATCTAAAATCCCTTCGAACTGCTCGTTTCCTTCTGCATCCAGTATCGCTGGCGTTGTCATTAGGTGGCCAACATTGCGCACGAACATCATAGAGCGACCTTTTAGTGTCATACGCTGGCCTTGTGTATCTACGTAACTTCGGTCGGCATTTAGCGTCCGAGTCAGCGATTGACCTGACTTTTCGAAGGTCTCACTCAAGCTCCCTTTCATCAAGCCTAACCAATTTTGGTATACCAATACTTTGTCTTGTGCATCCACCGCCGCAACTGAGTCTTCACAATCCATAATTGTCGTCAGTGCAGCCTCAAGGACGACATCTTTGATCCCGGCTTTGTCTGCCTGTCCTATCGGATGGTGTGGATCAATTTGGATCTCAATATGCAGATCATGGTGGCGCAGCAATACCACGCTTGGATTTTGTGCCTCCCCCTGATAACCCACTAGCTGATCAGGCTTTTGCAGTGCAACTTGGGTGCTGTCGTTGAGTGTAATCACCAAGTTGCCGTCTAGAATCGCGTAGTTCGTACTTTCTATGTGAGAACCTTCAGCCAACGGCAGTGCTTTATCGAGGAATTGCCTAGCATAAGCCATGACTTTAAACCCACGATTCGGATTATAGGCTTGAGTACGCTCAGCACCATCCTCTTCGCCAAGGACATCCGTTCCATAGAGCGCATCATACAAGGAGCCCCAACGCGCATTCGCCGCATTGAGCGCAAATCTTGCGTTACTGACAGGCACCACTAACTGAGGACCGGCTGCGCTCGCAATTTCAGGCTCCACATGCTCGGTTTCGATGGCAAAATCTTCGGGCTCAGGCTGCAAATAACCAATAGATTCAAGAAATGTCCGATATTCTGCAGATTGCCAATCAGGATGAGAGAGGTGGTAATCGTCAATTTGCTGTTGCAGGGTATCGCGTTTGTTGAGTAACGCTTGGTTTCGCTTCCCAAGTTCCGAAAAAATATCCGCTACGCCTTGCCAAAATTGATTGACCGCGATCCCCGTACCGGGAAGTAAAGATTGCTCAACAAATTGCGCCAGTGGAGTCGCAATTTGGAAGCCTGAATGAGTGACATACTTGCTCATGGAGAGTCCTTGATTAACATTTTTTGAACGGGATAGGTCAAACATAAAACAATTTTTGGAAAAACGAACCCCTTTTCCCATTCACAAAAAATATACTCGTAATAATAACTATAAATTTAAAAAATCTAATTTATCGGCCTAGTGTTTAATTAAGCCCGCAGCCAACCACTCTCACACCGGTTGGTTTCGTGTAACAAACAACCAGAATTTAATTTGATTTATAGTACCCGTTCAAAGGAAGCTAATTATGTCTCAGTATCAAACTCAGTTAGATCATTTCTCTAGTCTATGCCAAAGCCAAGGAAAAACTTGGCAATCTATCAGTCCTGAGTATGCCAGCCGTATGCACCTACAAAACCGTTTCAAAACCGGTTTGGACATTGCAAAATACACGGCAAAAGTGATGCGTGAAGACATGGCAGCGTACGATGCAGATAGCAGCCAATACACGCAATCGCTTGGTTGTTGGCACGGTTTTACCGCGCAACAAATGATGATGGCATTAAAGCGTCACAATAAAACCACAAAACGCTCTTACGTATACCTAAGTGGCTGGATGGTTGCTGCACTGCGCTCAGAGTTTGGCCCACTACCTGACCAAAGTATGCATGAAAAAACAGCGGTTCCAGCTTTGATTGAAGAGATCTACACTTTCCTCAAGCAAGCCGATGCACGAGAGCTAGATCATCTCTACAAAGATCTTGATGCAGCAAGAGCAAAAGGCCAAGATACAACAGAGATCCTTAACAAAATCGACAACTTCGAAACCCATGTAGTGCCTATCATTGCTGATATTGATGCTGGTTTTGGTAACGAAGAAGCAACCTACCTATTAGCTAAACAAATGATTGAAGCGGGTGCTTGTGCAATTCAAATCGAAAACCAAGTATCGGATGCAAAACAGTGTGGCCACCAAGCAGGTAAAGTAACGGTTCCCCATGAGGACTTTTTAGCTAAGATTAACGCTGTACGATATGCTTTCCTTGAGCTTGGTGTTGAAGATGGCGTTATCGTCGCACGCACCGACTCATTGGGTGCAAGTTTGACGCAAAAAGTGCCAGTATCAAAAGCGCCGGGCGACCTTGCGAGTCAATACACAAGCTATTTAGACACCACGCCAGTGACCTCGGCCGCTGACTTACAAGAAGGTGAGATGGCAATTAAATTGGGTGGCGAACTGCAAAAGCCAGTTCGCTTAGACAACGGTCTATACCAGTTCAGAGCAGGCACAGAAAAAGATCGTGTGGTACTAGACTGTGTAACCAGTCTTCAATCAGGCGCAGATCTATTGTGGATTGAAACCGAAAAGCCAAATATCGAGCAAATTGCCGAGCTAGTTAACCGAGTTCGCGAACAAGTGCCTAACGCTAAGCTTGTATACAACAACTCGCCATCGTTCAACTGGACATTAAAATTCCGTGAACAGGTATACCAACAATGGCAGGAGCAAGGTAAAGACTTATCGGCATACCCAAATCCAAGCGCGGATGCAAAAGTGTTGATGGCGCCAGAGTTAGACGCAACCGAATTGGCAACAGAAGCCGATCTACTGGTGCAAAACTTCCAGCGTGACTCGGCAAGAGAAGCGGGGATTTTCCACCACCTTATTACACTGCCAACTTACCATACAGCAGCGCTCAGCACGGATATTCTGGCTGAAGGTTATTTCGGTGACGCGGGTATGCTTGCCTATGTACGCGATGTGCAACGACAAGAAATCCGTCGCGAACAAGCATCAGTTAAACACCAAGACTTGGCGGGCTCTAATATCGGTGACACGCACAAAGAGTATTTCTCTGGTGAGAACGCACTCAAAGCAGGTGGTGAAGCCAATACCATGAACCAGTTCTAAACACTCGATTTAGATAACGACTTATATAGTTCCTTAATCAGCAAGGGCCGTCAGGCCCTTTTATCTATTGTGGATCAGATTTTTACTAGCCACTGATAACTTAGATCACATATTTACCAACGTCAGTTGTTCAGATCATATTTTTACTAACCTAGACCTATTTGAGATCAGAATTTTATTAACTCAACACCTAACGATCCCGATCTTTACAGTAAAGATCTAAGATCCAGACAAAAAAGAGCGCATTTGTGACTTTTTTCACTTTCACAAACCAAAATTTTACTAACTAAACCAGCGACAGGTCACATTTTTACTAACTTACTTAGTAAAATTTTGTTCTGAGTTTATTTTGACTAAAAATAAAAATATAACGAACCTCAGATTTATAAGCACTTCATTCTGCTGTAAACCCCCTTTACACTTTCCATATTTACCCCACTTTTCCATGTAAAACTATAAAACTGATTACAGTACATTGAAGTCGATACATGACCCCCATTAAGAACTTAATAAAAGCAGTAGCACTGCTTACAGCGATGCATTGCCAGGCCGGGAATACAGTTATCAAGGAAATAGAAGATTTAGAAAAGGCAGGCAAATACACCGAAGCCTTAGTTAAAATTGAAACGGCCAGTGTCAGTGAAGAAGAAGAAACGCGATATCAAGCGATTTATTTGCAGGCCATGATTTATCGAAAGCAAGATTTATATGAGAAATCAATATCTACCCTTAGCTATATCGAAAAGCAGTTTTTCCTTACCGAAGCGCGCAAGTATGAAGTATACAGAGAGATAGGTATTAACTATCGTAACCTAAGTCAGCTTGAGCAAGCCGAGTCTTTTTATTTAAAAGCGCTCACATCAGCCGAAGCAATGAATAAATCAAATTTAGTTGCGCAAACCTATAATAATCTAGGCGTTGTTGCCGACCATAGAAATCTGCTTGCGCAATCTATGCAATACCACTTAAAAGCCTATGAATTACTAAAAGGAACTGATCAGTACGAAAAGCAAGGGGCTAATTTTTATAATCTCGGTGATATTTCTGTGCGCATGGGGGATGAGGAAAATGCTGAGTATTTCTTTCAACAAGCTCTCGTTGCAGATAAAGCTTCAAAAGAATTACGCAACGTCGCAGGCACAGCCCTTCGCTTGGGCGAGCTGAAGTTTAAGAACGGCAAGACGGACGAAGCGTTAGCGCAAACAAAAGAGGCCATTGAATTTCTAAAAGAGCTTAATGCAAGGGTTTCTCTAGCCAGAGCATATCGTACTTCCGCACTGATCCATATAGCTAAGGCTGACTTAGACAGTGCCCTGTCGGATGCACAAGCAGGCATTGAATATGCCACTCAAACCAGTTCAACACTGCAACAATTTTACGCCTACCTGACGGAGTTAGAAGTAAGGCTAAAACGCAAAGAATTAAACAAGGCAAAAACACTACTCACTAAGCTGGACGCCCTAACCGAAATTGAAACGGCAGAGCTACTGCTCGAAAAATATCATCGCCTTAAAGCGATAACGCTTGCTGCACATCATGAATACGCCCAAGCCTATCAATTTATGAAATCGACTTCAGAGCTGCAGACTCGACTTCATGAAGCATTACTAGAAAAACAAGTAAGTACCTATAAAGCCAGTATTGATGCGCTTATTCAATCTCAACAACTGGAGCAGGCCCGCTCAGCACAAGCCATAACCGAGGTTAACTTACAAAATGCTAAGCTATCCACACAAATGTGGGTAACCGCAGCAATCTCGACCTTTTTAGCTGGATTATTTCTAGTCGGATTTTTTGTCGTCAAACATAGAAATGCGGCACTAAAAGCAAAAATGTATCAATTGAATATTGAGCATAAAGATAAAATGCTGGCCGATATTTCCCACGAGTTACGCACACCACTCAGTGTCTTAAAACTCCATATAGAAGCGATGGAACACAATCTTATTGATGACAGCACAATTGCATATGCCAAGATCAACAACAAGATAAATCAGCTAAATGAATTGATCTCGAACGTATATCAATTGTCTCAAGCAGATCATGACGCACTTGTGATCCATCCTCAGCAGCATGGCGCGAAAACGGTTATCCAAAGCTATGTGTACGATATTGAAAGATTAGTAACAAGCAATCAGCTGCAATTTATCGCCGACATTCACGTCGATGATATGAGTATTTATATTGATAAACCTAAGCTGGATAGGGTTATCGATAATCTAGCTAAGAATGCATGTTTATATACAGATAAACCCGGCAAGGTAAGGTTTAAAGCTGTGGTCAATAAACAAGGACTATTTCTACAAGTCGATGATAGCTCACCAGGCGTATCTGAGACCGAGCAGAACAAACTGTTTGAACGCTTGTACCGTGTCGAGGCATCGAGAAGTCGTGCGACAGGAGGCTCAGGTCTTGGTTTATCTATTTGTAAGAGTTTAATTGAAGCGATGAATGGAAAAATCACAGTGAAGTCAGGGAAGTATGGTGGTTTGTGTATTCAGATAAACTTACCTCACGCGGTAGATGTACCAGCATAAAGTACCCGCATAAAATGCGAGTTGATATTAAGTAACCTGAGCTTCGGATAATTAATGCCTTTCTAGCAGCCAGTTTTAGCGCTAACTGCGTTGAATTCACTTCCAATAGCCAGCTATTGGTGCGTAAACTCGTCTAGTTATCCCTAAAACTCTCTGGCTAGATAAGGGGATAATTTAATGTGTGTTTAAAAACAATTAGTTAGTTCATTCCTTATCCAAACCTCAGGTTAAGTAAGTAAAGTACAAAAGGCCGAGCAGATGCTTGGCCCTTCCTCTTTCTAAGCTTGCTTAGAAACGGTAGCTGATATTGCCATACACAAAACGACCATCGGTGTTATATGCCGAGAACGCAGAGTAAGGAAAGATCTGGTTAAACGTTGTATAACCAATATTACTAACAGTATCTTGTGGATATTGATCAAATAGATTGTTAGCGCCTACAGCAAACTTCCAGTTGTCACCTAGGTTATAAGCCACTTCTAAATCAGTGATCCATTTAGCGTCTAATACTTCATCGCCTTCTACTGCACTCGAAGAGTCCACCGTTTCACCATAGCGTGTGGCACGTAATGTCGTCTGCCAATCGCCAAATTGCCAAATTGCAGCTAGGTTCCATTTGTCTTTTGGTGTCCCATCTTCAAATCGTGCAATTTCACGACGAGCAAAGTACTCATAGCTGTCACCAAGGGCTTCAAGCTCAGCAGGATTTGCTTTTACATGCGTCACTTCAGTGTCATTGATGTTTACCGCAGCACTTAAACGCAGATCACCGTAGTCAGCAAGATCAAAACTGTACGTTGCTACGATATCCACACCTCGAGTACGCGAGTCGATAGCATTAGTGAAGTACCTTACACTTTGCGTATTGAGCTCACCCGCTTGCTGCAAAATATTAATGACTTCAGGACCACCTAAATTCTCAGAAAGTACGATGCGATCGTCGATGTCAATTCGATAGGCATCCACAGTAAATGAGAACGCGTCTAGTGTATAGACAAAGCCCGCCGTCATATTGACCGACTCTTCAGGCTCAAGCTCTCGAGCACCTAGCGCTTTTGCAGCTGGCGTATCAACAGGAAAGTGACCTACTTCACTAGGTACGCCATTTTCAAATACCGTAGCAATGGATTTATAGGACGTTTGAGCCAATGAAGGCGCTCTAAAACCTGTGCTTACAGCACCACGTAGTGAAAAGTTATCCGACACCACATAGCGCGATGCCAGTTTACTGGTGAAGGTGCTGCCAAAATCACTATAATCTTCAAAACGACCCGCCAAAACGACATTCCAGTCCTGCGTTAAGTAGGTATCAAACTCTGCGAATAAAGCGATATTGTGACGAGATTCATCAACAGCACTTGCTGGTGAGAAACCAGCAAGCACCTGCGCACCACCTGCTGCAACGGGATTGCCTTCTGCATCGAGTACAGTGAGGTAAGACGCTTCTTCACCGACTTCAATTTCATAGGTTTCGCGGCGATATTCTGCACCAATCGTGAAAAATACGTCATCCGGTAAGCCCAAATCTAATGCCGTTTTAGCATCGGCATTCACAAGCCACTGTGAATAAACTAAAGCGCCGTTATTAAACTCAGTCGGGCTTGTTACCCCCATCGAAGTATTCAAACTATTTACGACACCCAAAGCGAAGTCATTCACACCATAGTTTGTACTGATATCGTAATCCCACTCACTTTGAGTGCCTTTTACACCAACCGCAAAAGAGTAATCATCTACATCGCTGACGATTTGAGGCAAGAAGCCATCAGGGTATACCGCAGTTAAGTTGCGGCTGTCATTTGCGCGACGATAGAAACCACCGGAGTTACCTTCACGTGTCGAGTAGCTACCAAATGAATAAAGTTCGGTTTCCGCATCTAGGTTGTAACCCGCATTGTAAAATAGTGCAAAGTCTTCCACTTCGGCTTTACCAAAACGGTGGTTGTAGCGATCGAATGAAAACTCTCTTGAGTCAAGTTGACCATTTTCATCACGAGCATATTGCTCTCTTGGATCGAAGCCTGAACGATTAGTCGGTTTTTTATCTCTATATTCGGCAGACAGATTAATAAAACCATCATTACCTAAAGCAAAACCAATGTTGGCACCAATTGTTGTAGTACCACCATCATTACGCTTGCGGTCATTTCCTAATACAAAGTCTAAATCGCCCGCAGCGTTTGCACGGGTTTGTAATAAGTCAGGCACACCGGCCATCTGCGTATCGTGCTCACCATAGGTCACACTAATACTGCCGCCTTCTTCGGCATCTTTAAGCACAATATTAATAACGCCAGCAATGGCATCTGAGCCGTATTGAGCAGCAGCGCCATCACGCAGTACTTCTATACGCTTAATCGCGGCAGCTGGAATGGTATTTAAATCAACCGCCGTTGAACCACGACCAACAGTACCGTTTAAATTCAATAATGCGCCAGCATGACGACGCTTACCATTTACCAGCACTAAGGTGTGATCTGGTGCTAAACCTCTAAGCACTGCCGGACGGGCGTGATCCGTACCATCCGCCAGTGTTGAATTTGGGAAGTTAAAACTAGGCACGAGCGTAGTTAGTACTTGGCTCAGCTCCAGCTGACCGGTACTTTGCATATCTTCTAAAGAAATAACATCTACTGGCACCGTGCTCTCGGCAACACTACGAAGACTTCTTCGCGTACCGGTGATTTCGATGACTTCAACACTTTCTTTGGCTTCAGTGTTGTTACTTTCTGCTTGCGCATGAATTGAAATAGTTGAAAGAAGCGCGGCACCGACAGCCAACGAGATTGGCTTGCGAACAGCGTTTTCCAGCTTGTTATTAATAAATTGCATAGTTTGTCCCGTGAATATGTTGAACGCAGAGTCTGTAAAAGACCGATTACTACTTAATTTAGTCAATATGAAGATAAATCAAGACTGAATAAGGTACCCAAGTAAATAACACAAAATGCGGTACGATACCCATTCGACTTATGACCAAAATGTTGGTACTTACTAATTCAATACCAGCCTAAAATTAAGTCACTATCATAAGAAAAGACGCGGATTTTAGAATTATTCTTTCACCGATAATAAAGAATTTTTTGATCTACCTTATACCTCATAAGGGCACTGGTCTGATGTTTTCCCACTCCATCTTTACTCCACATTGAAGCGCTTAAATACCAGCATGCAGAAACGGAGAGTACCAATGACACAACGGACGCTAAAACATGCTGAATGGTTGAAAATTGTTGAATCTAGAGCGAACCAGCAGCAGCTTCAAATAAAGCCAAAAAATAAACTATCACCTGCTGTGATTTGGACTTTTGTACTAGCCACTATTATTTCGCTGGTCAGTGCATGGTCATTTGTTACCGAAACGCCTGAGGCACCCACTCAGCAGCTTAGTAAAGAATCCCAAATGCGTATCAATCGCTACTTTACCAAACAGTATATGGTTGGAAGCTGGCAGTTCTCACACTTAAAAACCAGTAAAGATGACATCAATGTGTTTATCCGTATCCCGACTAAACTCGCATTAACGGGACAGGCACTTAAAGGTTATATCGAGCAGTCACTATGCCCACCGGCCAGTAGTAATGTTTGGCGTGATGTCAGCCAGTTTGCGCTTTATATGCATTTGTACTCGGACACGCCACGCCACAGCGATTATGCCAAGTGCAAGGCACCTTAATCATTTCAGGTTAAATTCTTTTATCTTTCGTTCGAAGGCCCGATGGGCCTTTTTTGTTTTTTAATTCAATATTTATTTCGAGCTATCGTGGTTGCCAAGCGGGCTTACCGGCTCAAGCTCAAGTTTGGCTTTTTCTTCGAGTTCTTCGGGTAGCTCTTTGACTACAGCAACACCTAGCTCTTTAAATTCAGAGGCTTGCTTTATTAAGTTGCCCTTACCCATATACAACTGAGAAAACGCGCGCTCGTAACTCTCTTTCGCTTTATCAAGCTGTTTGCCCACCCCTTCCATACTATGTAGGAAGCTATTGAGCTTGTTATAAAACTTCTCAGCTCGAAGCGCCAGCTCTCTGGTGTGCTTGCTTTGTTCTTCAAAACGCCATAGCTGTTTGACTATATTAAGGCTGGTTAAAAGCGTTGTTGGCGTTGCCACCAATACATTGTTTTGTAAAGCGTCCTGATAAAGCGTTGGCTTATGCTTAACCGCCTCAACAAATGCAGATTCCACAGGGATAAACATAATGACTACCTCTGGGGAGTTAAGACCAGGTAAGCGCTCATAAGACTTACTACCCAACTCTTTGATCCGTGCAGTGATGGCTTCGGTGTGTGCCACAATGGCTTGATTCGCTTCACTATCTGTTGTGGCATTAATATACCGTGTATAGGCATTCAATGAGGTTTTAGCGTCAATAACCAGATGACGAGATTGCGGTAAGTAAACCACGACGTCAGGGCGAAACTTGCCTTCGTCGGTATTAAAGCTTACTTCTCGCTGATAGTCGTAACCGGGACGTAGCCCAGCGCTATCAAGCACATTTTCGAGCATGAGTTCGCCCCAGTTACCTTGTGCTTTCTTTTGCCCCTGTAGCGCAGTGGTCAAACGATCTGCTTGCTCAGTCATGGCTTTATTGTTGGCTTGTAAGTGCAGCAATTCAGTTTTTAATGACGCCCGTTGCTTAAGCTCTTCACTATGAATGGCTTCCATTTTATCTCTAAAGCCCTTTAATTCACCTTGTACAGGCTGCAACAACTGCTGGATTTTTTCTTTACTTTGGTGACTAAAACGCTCGCTTTTCTCATCAAATATTTGATTCGCGAGATTGTGAAACTCTTCTTTCAACTGGACTTTTGCTTGCTCAAGCTGCGCGAGCTGCTGCTCAAAACTTAGTTGCTTTTGCTCCAGCAAGGTTTGCAGATTGGCCATTTCAACTTCTAACTCATGAGCATGCACTTGAATTTCTTCCTTGGCATCGAGCTCTCGCTGCCACAGCTGCTGATATTCAGCGGCTTGCCGTTGACGCTCAGCTAATCTTGCTTGCAATTGCTGCTGTTGGCCATGACTTTGTAGTTGCTGTGCTCTTAATTGCTCAGCGAGTTGCTCGGCTTGGCTTAGTTGCGATCTAAGTGCTTGCTCGGAGGCGAGTTGAGTATTGAGTTGATTTTTGAAAGTGCTGCGTATGACCCAAACAACGGGGAGTAGGGTAGCCGCACCGCCTGCAAATAGCGCAAGACTAAACCATGCAGGCGTATTGGAGAGCATTGACCAAAGCATATTGAGATCTCATCGGTTCTTCTACTTTGATAATACCTTAGATATAAATTTCAATCACTTAGTCATTCAGTGATCTGTTGACCATTGTAGCGATACCCGGCGCCATATACCGACTCTACAATTTTCGGAGATAAATCTAATCCTTTGATTTTCTTTCTGATATTTTTAATGTGGCTGTCGATTACGCGATCCGAAATATCAAAGTTATCCGGTTGAATATAATCAAGAATTTGCTGTCTTGAAAAGACACGGTTTGGTGCATCATATAAAAGCGCAAAGACGTCAAACTCAACTTTGGTTAAGCCTAATGTACTGCCATTCAGCTTAACCGTTAATTCTTCGCGATTTACTTCGATAGGCTTTTGATACGCATTGGTGTTCACACAACGACGTAAGATCGCTTTCATGCGCATCACTAATTCAGCGGCGCTAAAAGGTTTACATACATAATCATCTGCACCGACTTCTAAGCCCTTTAAACGGTCCGCTTCTGCCACTTTGGCAGTCAGCATCACAATAGGTACTTCAGAAAACTCTCGAATTTGACGCATACACTCTACGCCGTCTTGGTTCGGCAACATTATATCCATCAAGATTGCATTTGGTTGGTTTAACTTTACCCAAGGTACAACTTCGGCACCGTCTGCAATATGAAACATTTCAAAACCGGATGCTCTAAAAAACAACAGCACCTGCTCTGCAATATCTTGGTCGTCTTCGACGAGCAAAATTCTTGATGGGGTAGACATAGGATTTATTTACTCTTTGCTTTTAACTTTTTCAATTGTTGTCTAACTTGACGCTTTAACTTGTCTGAAAGCGTGTCATCGAACAGTAACATGGTCAGTATACTAGACAAGTCTTCTGAACTCGCAACTTCATTAAGTAGATCATAGTCAGATTCTGATTGTGTCTCAATAAAGTTTAAGTGTGAAATTGTCGCGTCGTAGCAAAGCATAAGGTTATCCTAATTGGTCTATGGCGTTTCTCCGTTGTAGCTATTAAAGCGCGAGATTATGGAATAAAAATGGAGTGAAAGATGTTTTAGGGCCTGTTGACCTTTGCTGTTTGATTTTTGTTCTTCTGAGTGTGTTTTGATCGCGACGCTCGACTTGCCGCCTAGTGATCTAAGCAAAAGTTGAGCAACAATGGACAAAGCGTACTCAGGTGAACCCAAAGGGCAGCGCTTGATTGGCATTTCTACTGTGTTATCGCCAGACTTACATAGAATGACTATGCTACGTAGGCTCTGCCTTGTATAAATACCAATCAAACTGCTGCAAAAACAAACTTGAAAGATAAACAGGCCCTAGAGCCAGAAAAAAGAAAAGCCAACTTAATTAAGCTGGCTTATTACAATCAGTAACAAAGGGGGAAAATCAACATATGCCTACTGTTTCAACAATGTCACAACAAGCACTATCATAGACCTTCACCTTTGTTGATTAGTTCCAAATTATTTTTAATTTTTTATCAGCGCTAGCATTTGCGACTCATCAAACTGACCAAGATTGACACCAGACTCAGCAAATAGGGCGTCAACAAGGGCTTGTTTATCGCGCTGCATCTTAAACACTTTCTCTTCGATAGAGTTCGCCATAATCAATTTGTACACAAATACCGGCTTATCTTGGCCGATACGATAGGCGCGATCTGTTGCTTGATTTTCTACCGCAGGATTCCACCAAGGATCGAAATGGATAACCGTATCTGCTTGAGTCAAATTCAAACCAGTTCCCCCAGCTTTTAGGCTTATCAAAAAGACATTGCACTTGCCTTGAGTAAACGCCTCAATGGCTTTATCCCGTTGCCTTGTCTGCCCTGTCAGCATAGTGTATTTCAACTGTTGCTGTTGGCACTGCTCAGCAATGAGATCTAACACGCTGGTGAACTGGCTGAAGATAATTATCTTACGGCCCTCACTGAGTAGTACAGGCAGGTGTTGCGCAAGCCACTCAAATTTAGCGCCATGTTGGTCGGTCAGTGATTTATCAACTAATTGCGGGTGACAGCAGATCTGACGTAACTTTAACAAGGCATCGAGGAACGCCAGCTTACTTCTTTCAACGCCTTGCTCCTGAAATAGATTGAGTAATTTGCTTTCTACTTGGTGCTGAACACCTTGATATAATTTATGTTGTTCATCAGAGAACTCTAACTCTTTGATGAGTTCTGTCTTATTGGGTAGCTCTTTCACTACCTCAGCTTTTGTACGACGAAGAATAAATGGCGCGATCAGCGATCTAAGCTCTCGGGCTCTTGGGCGATCTTGTTCTTTTTCAATTGGGATCTGGAAGTGTTGCTTAAACTGCTGCTTAGTGCCCAGCACATCAGGCATGACAAAATCGAGCAGCGATTTAAGCTCGAGTAAATTGTTCTCTACCGGAGTGCCACTTAAACAAAGTTTGAAACGCGCGGATAGGCTCTTTACGCATTTAGATATTTGTGCGCTTTCGTTTTTAATATATTGTGCTTCATCCAACACAATTGAATCAAAATCAAGCCCTTTATAATACGCCACATCGCGCTTAAGTAGCGGATACGTCGTTAGAATAAATCGTGCACCTGACAAGTTAGTAAGTGCTTCCTCTCTATTAGATCCATGAATAATAGTGAGAGGTAGATGCGGTGCGAAACGTTTAAATTCGTCACGCCAGTTTCCCACTAAACTCGTCGGACAGACAATTAAACTTGGTTGTGTCACTAGCGTATTGTGCTGAGAAATAAAGTAAGCAATAACCTGAAGCGTTTTTCCAAGGCCCATATCATCTGCCAGAATGCCACCTAACTGATGACGATTAAGGAACTTAAGCCAGTTAACACCTTGTACTTGATAATCTCGTAGGATGAAGCATTGTCCTTCGCTGGCTGGGATCACGTCTAGATTTTCTATCGGTTTATCTAGCTCAGCGAGATACTCAAGTAGCTTTTGATCGTCTGAGTCGGCATGAATATGAGTCAGTTCAAACAGCTTTTTGGCATACGACAACGGAAATTTAAATTGTGAGCTCGAAAGGTAATAACTAAAACGAGACTTCAGCTCCAGCAATTCATCAAATATGGATTTGCTAATGGCATAGAACTGCTCGCCAATTTCGACGTAGCGATATTCATGGGCGAGGTTGTTAAGCTCATGAACCGGATGCTTATCCCAGTTGAGCGTAACGGGCTTGTCATCTAACATCACCTTTCCGAGCACATGATGTTGTTTATCTCGTTTAAGGCTTAACAGCACTTTTGGTGTAACAACAAGGCCATTGCTTGGCAGCTCGTCAACAATCCAACGTTTACCCTGTAAAAGCGGCCTGATCTCCCTGTTAAACCAATGGACTTCAACGCCATCCTCAGTTGGTAATAAAAACTCGTCGCCCTCGTGGACAAAGCCCAGACCTGTGAGTACCTGCTCCAGCCTTGCTAACTGCTTTTTCGTCGCGCCTTTTCCAAGCGGCTCAATTGCAAAACGAATTTTATTTGGCCTATCTAGTTTTATAAGCTTAGCAACATTAGATTGCTTACTCGCTAACTGCGAAAACCCAGCAGGAGGCGCAATAACATCATCCGTAAAGATATCTTGGAAACGCGCCATCACCTGCTCCAGCTTTTCAGCCGTGATGGTAGGCATAGTATGAAGGTGGGCGATTTCCTGCGCGGTAAGCTCTGACTCAATTCGGCCAACGACCAAGTTTTCAGTATCTAGATACACCGGAGGTTCGGTTTTAATCAAACGCCAGTGTTCAACATTCGCCAGACGGCTTTTAAGTTGGTATTCATTGCCTTCTTGATACCAGTAAAAATCTAGCGTTTGCTTGTGCCCAAGCTCCAAAGGTTGACGCTGGTTACGATAAAAACAGCGATGGGTATGTACAAGTTGTGTGAGTGCATTAAAGCCCCAGGCGCCAAATAGCTCAAAATGACCCGGTGTATTTTGCGAGCGGATCCAGCTAAATAAGCGAAAATCGTTTTCTAATAAACCAGCAGGAGCGACCTGACTATTGAGCTGCTGCTCGGTTAACACTCGACCTAAGGGGTAAACACCATCGGGCCGATTTGGCGATACCTTAGGGCTTACAAGGACTTCGTTTGCTCGAGGCTCTAACACGAAGAGTAAGACGTTTTCCGCGTCTGCTTTATCAACTTGCTGCAACTGCCCGAGCTCATTAAACCAGTCATTAACCAAATAAGCCTCACCAAAGCCGCCAGAATGTTCGATTTTAAGTTTGAGCAATACCGCGGCAATGTGCCGACATTTCGGATTATTTGAACAAGAGCAGTTTGCTTCGACCGAAACGGTACCTTGTGATTGGTTTATTTTGATGTGCTGAGTGAAGGTATTGCCGTAATTTCCCAATACCTGCGCATCGATTTGCGCAAAGTTTTCGCTGTGTTGAAGGTAGCAGACTTGTTCGTCTTTCAAATACTCCTTAGCTTTCGCAAGTAAAGCTGAATTGAAGTACTGACGAAGAAAACGTTCAGACAAGGGAAATTGATTAGCCTGCTCCTGTTTGATTTCTTCAAATAAGGCGAAAAGTTGCTCTTTAGATAACTGCGAAGACATTAAGTGCACGTCAAAATTAAAATAAAAAGCCAGTATATGAAATTAGTGATTTGAGCTAAAGAGAGAAATGCGAGAAATTCGCTAAAAAAGGACTGGTTGGAGGTCAACTGACTAGAAAAAGCGCCGAGTTGCCTGATAATTCAACCAACGCGGCAATTTTTGAACGAACCTTAGTTATAACTGCTAAGTAACTTTTGCAATTGTTCCAAACGCTTATCAGTCAATACTCGATTATCTATTTTCACGGTAACATCACCGCTTTTAAGATTTCTTTGTACTCGAATGTAGTCGTTCTCTAGCATGGACTCCACGCGTGAATCGCTACTTCCGAACGTAGTCAAGAATTTGGTGATCTGAACAGCACGTTTCTCATCTGACATCTCTTCAGTCATAAAATCTTGCGCTTTAAGTGCAGCAATTTGCTCAGAAAACTGCTCAGGTTGTTCTTGTTTCGCAGTGATGAGCTTTTTAGCCGCTTCACGGCCTAAATGATTCGCCGTTGGATACAACTGCAATACTTCGACCGGAATACTTTCATAAGCTTTCAATGCGTCTGCGATAGCTGTGTGAGAAACACCTTCCACGGCAGCGATTTCTCGATACGATCCTTTTTGGCCTTGTTCGATCAAGTTATGCTTAGTATCAAAATAGGCTTTACCCAATTCCCAAAGGCTCGGGGCGATGTATTGATCGGAAGATACCGCTAATGTTTTTGCATCTTCGTCACTAAAGTCTTTCGAGCTCAACACCACATAATCAGCTTCGGCTAGCAAACAGGCTTTACGGCGTCTTGAGCCTGATAAAACGTGAAGTTTGCCATTGTGATGCCAACATAGGGCAGGGTGGAGATTTCGCTTATCTTTTTTAATGGCAGGTAATATATCAGCGACCGCTTTTTCGCTTAATAAGGATTGCTCGCGGCGATTCTGCCCATAAACTGTGGTTTTACTCTCAATTTCGCTAAACGGCACTACTTCACAGGTCAGTACTATGGTTTTTGTCGGATCGCTTGGCGCAGGCATAGTAACCACATCGCCTACTTTAGCCTGATCTAAAAGATCGTCGAGGCTACTGCCTTCAACCGCAGTAGCAAAAGGATCAATTCGTGTATCATTTTTACGTTTTCTAGCCATTATTAATACCTTTTTATTCTGCTAGCGAGGATTGTGTTGAAGGCCAATTTGAACGGATCAGCATCTCTAATTCATCAACCACGTCTTTGATATTTTCTTGCGCTTTTAGCAATGCTTCACGACTTGCTAAACTATCTGAAGTCTTTTGGTCAAAAATTGTGTTAAACGATGAAGAGCTCGCAGTAATTGCTGAGCTGTGATTGATTGGATAGCTCATTACTTGACGACCAAAAGCACTACGTACATCTTTAACGATATCGCGCTGAGAATGGTTGCCTTTAACATAGTTAGTGACCAAGAATTGCATAAAGTCCCAACCTTCGTGACCAAGAGCTGCAACGGTATGGTATATCTCACCAAGACGCTTCAGGTATTTATTATTAGCGTCGAAGTCTACGGCCTCTGGGTGTACAGGTATCAACATAGCCGTAGACGCCATCAATGCGTTGTAGAACATAAAATTAAGTGAAGGTGCGGTATCTACTAGGATAATATCAAACTCGTCTTGTACGGGCTCTATAACCTTCTCTTTAAGCTTATGGTAATGACGTGTCTTTTCGTAGCTTGAACTTTCTTTTAACTCTGTTGCTGTTTCGTGTTCAAAGTAAAAGTCATCCATACCAGAAGGTAATACGCGAATATTTGGAATGTGGGTTTCTTGGAAGGAATTAGAGACCAGATCTTTCCATGTTTCACCTTCATCTAACTCAATGCAATCTCTCATTAGATCGCCAACCGTGATCGGCTCATGATCATTAGATGGAAAAAAGCTTGATGATGATCCTTGTGGATCAAGATCTATGATCCCGATGCGATAGCGCTTAATATTTGTTGTAGCTAGTGCTGCTGCAATATTCACCAAACTTGTTGTTTTACCACAACCGCCTTTCAAACTATTAATCACAATGACTTGTAATTTATCGCTGGACTTTCGTTGATCAGCATTTACACCGAGAACATCTGCCATCGCAAAGATATTTGCTAATGTGTATGCATAATGACCGTTTGCACCTTTCTTTATATTGATGGTATCAAAGTCACCTTGGTCATGACGTCTTTTGAGTGTTCTATTATTTACACCAAGCAGGTCTGCGGCAGCTTTCTGCGTGTAAGTTCTAAGCTCTTTTTCTTCAGTTTTAAGATGAGCTCTATAATGTTGAATACGACCAGCAAGTGATTGTTCCGCTACTTCTGCTGTAGCTTTCAACAGCCGGTACGTTGATAGCGCATTGTTATTTATAGACATACACATTATCCTTTATTTGATAACGATTATTATAATGTCCATATATTTTGCTGTAAACACAAAAAAACAAAGACATTTGTAATTTTGATTTACATCTAAGTATAAATAAGAAAGTTTAGATATGGTTAGATATATAGGTATTAAAGGCTAAGGTAAAGAAATTATACTCTATCCAACTGTTTTACATCATTTTTTTTTATTTTTATAGATCTACTTTTTACTAGGTTAAGATCAGATCTCTTATAACTCCGAGATCGAAATTTTACTAACTACTATTTCCAAAAGTTATATATAAACAGCTTATACACAGAATTATTCACATTTCTTATGGTGCAGATCAATTTTTTACTAAGTAAGATCAAACAGTTATGCACAGATGATATAAGCTCAAGTGCTTTAAGGTATGTATAGATCTGATCTCTACCTAGCATAGATCAGATCTTTACTAATTAATTGTAGAGTTTTCCACAAGGACGTCTGGTTTGTCCTTGTAAATCCGCTAAATAGGCCTTAAACAAAGGTTTTTCTGCGTTCATTTTATCTTTGTTAGTAAAAACTTGATCTGAAAATAGGCTCTACTTAGTAAAAGAACGATCCCAACAAAAAAAGTTACTTCGGATCACTTTTTTACTAACTTTAATCATTAACTTTTTCTGTCGAATATGTTGTTATTAGACGTCATGAAAATTTGGAAGTAAAACAATGAGCCGGAAGGTGAACATCTCTGTTGACAATTTGCCCGATTCACTTCGTGGACAGATCCATGGTGTAGAAAGTGCAATCGATAACGAAAGTTTGGCATTGTTTACGGATAATAAAGATGTTCGAGTATCTTTAGAAAATGCCGCCCATGGGTTAAGAGCTTATTCTAACACCTTTAATCATTACGATTTATGGGGGCGCTTTGTTCGTTCGGGACATAAAAAATTACCGTTAGAAGAAGCACCTAAAAAAACGATCGTAACGAGAAAAATATCTGAAAAAGTAGATGGTATTTTATACGAAGGTGAGATAAAAATTACACCTGCTGTTGTTAGTACTAAAAAAGATGGTGATGACGAAGAGTTTTTAGTTTGGCCATCTGATCGAGAAGAAAAGGTAGAGCGCGCGCTGATCCGTCTAGCTTCCAAAGGCAAGATTGTTAAAATAAATTTTAAGTCCGGTATTCAATACGCAGTCATTTTTTCGATGAACGAGCTTGCTCAAGAATTAAAAGCTGTTGGTCAATCAATGCCTTATCCGCAAATTAAGGAATCTTTGGAAGCCCTTCAAGGTTCTAAACTTTCGTTCAAGTATACGGCTACAGATACTAAAAACCCAAGTATTGATGATTCATTTTACGAATCAAACATGAACTTTCTGTCATCGCTACACTTCAGTGGCAAAAAAGGACAGGGCGGGAATATCAAATGTGTTGCATGTTTAAATGCATTTGTTCATAACATGATCGATAACTTGGAGTATAAAGGTTATTACTTCAACAGTGCTCAAGAGTTAAAACGCGGTTTATCTCGTTGGATGATGCTACGTTTGTATCATCTATGGCGTTACGCTGCCCCAGGTAAAACTTATCATTTTCGCCTAATTTCAATTATGGAAAAATACGGCTCAATTTATTCTGATGATGAAATTACAGAGAATAAATTAAAGGCACTTCGTCGTGATATGACCACAACAATGAAAGATTTGATCGAGAAAGGGGCAATATCCGAATACAATATTTCAAATGTTAAGGATGAAAAGTCCGGGAAAATCGTTGATTATGTGTACGAAATGCATCCATCTGCTCAATTCTGTGACGAAATATTGGCTCTCAATAAACATCATAAACGTATCGAAATTCAAGGTGGAAAACGTATCGTCGAAAATGTTGAAGTAATTGATGAAGATACATTAGAAGAAATCGTTAAAAAATAGGATTTCTTATTTTGGCTAGAGTGGTACTTCTAGCCAAAATAAAAAGCTTTTATATCAAAGCTAATTTCTATTTCAACTGAAGATACTTTCTAACTGAAAGTTATTACAATCCAATTTTTCAACACGATGAAAACTAAAGAGCTAAAAGCTTTCTTTAAAATTTTCTGCGGTGAAAAATACTGACATCAATAAATCTTGAAACTACATCTGCGGATCAAATTAATTCTCTAATCCTTAGAAGAGAGAACAAGCATATCAATAATTCAAACCTTCCTATTTAGAACAATCTAATAGAAAAACTTGTTATATAACAGACGTTGATTTGTTAGTGATTGCTAGATACTAGCCCGTGATCGATAAGCTATTTCAGAGCTTAAAATTTAATGATAAATCAAAATTTAACCTAAAGAAATTGAGTACTTAATCTGTGAAGATAATGATTTCATCTTAGCCTATAAGTTCGAAAATGGTGTAGAACACATCATACGATAATGAGGACAAGTACAGTTAGTACTTGCATGGACTATGCTCATCTATCAATATTATGTTAAATTGCGTTACATTATTAAATTCTGTGTGGAATTATCTTATTATTATTCAAATCTTTCTAAATAAATTCTATCGACTAGAAAGTTGTACTCTCGCTTTCTTGGATGATCATCTTTTTGTGTAAAATGACTTAACTCTCCAAGTTTAGTGTCTGGATGCGGGTTAAAGAGTATAAATGGGAGTGCGGCACTTACATGATAGCGATTTTGAGCTGTATATCTTACATTCACCTCAGGTGTTACTCTGGTTGGCCTTCTAATTCTGAGCTTGGCATTTTCTGATAGACTAGAAACTCTATATTTTTCTTGTTCTACTAGCTGTTGCCATTTTTCCTGATCTATCATCCTCGGATTTGAATAAAGTGACGAGCGATTCAACATCTCCATAGCAAGTTCTTTACTCAAAACTCTGGTTGCATGTTTTTTCATCCAGGTAAATCGAACGGAGTAGGGCGCTGTGGATTCGCTATGTATTTTTCGATAGGCAGCCAAAGTCATTAAGTTAGGAACTGCACTATGAACAGCTTCGAACCTGGCATCATTGTTAGAAATTTCCAGAATAGCATTTTTAAAATTTTCTTTGGCAAGATTCACAGCATTCACCCTAGACTTGATAATTTCTTTAGGGTCATTGACTAATAAAAGACCAGGAAACCTTTGCAACAAC
Source organism: Pseudoalteromonas sp. NJ631 (assembly GCF_000276645.1). Classification (NCBI taxonomy): domain Bacteria; kingdom Pseudomonadati; phylum Pseudomonadota; class Gammaproteobacteria; order Alteromonadales; family Pseudoalteromonadaceae; genus Pseudoalteromonas; species Pseudoalteromonas sp. NJ631. The sequence goes on along the minus strand of NZ_AKXJ01000002.1, from coordinate 409,485 downwards.
TTTCCGCTTTCCCGGTCGTTTAAATAGAGATCGCGATAAGCATCTAAACATTTAGTGAGTGCTTTTTCACCTTCTATTTTTGTAACTGCTATATTTGTTGGAGCGGTTTCTTCATCTTGTTTTTTTATATCAGGCAGTTCATAAAAAGTTGCCTTTTTTATATCGGCTTCAGTCAGTTCATGGCATAGCTGATTAATATGTTCGTTAAGAATATCGAAAGTTGAACGTATATTGAATTTATTCATTGTATGATGTGTTCTTATTATCTCTTTAATATTATATCAAAAATAATGGAACCTCGCTAAGCGATTTTACTATGAGTATTTAATGGAAAAACTAACCATATCATTTTCACTAGACCTCCGTTTGCTAAATTAAGCTGGATATCTTATATAGAATATCAGTGTTAAGTAGTTAGTTATTTGACCAATTAGTTGTGAGTGATGCAGTAACAGTGTGCATGTTTACCTAACAAATAAGTATGATGTGTTCTCCTAGATGTATCCAGATTATATCAAAAATATTCTGATAGCTCATATTTATCTTCACTTATTTAGCCTCTATTCAGAGCGGCAAGACTTTGGAGAAATCAAATGATCAGCTAGGGGCCTTTTATTGTTTGATTTTTGTTTTGGTTCATTGTTGCCCCAGAAGTGCTGGGGAAAGGTACTTTGTATCTTTATCGCCTGACTCACATAGGATAACTATGCTACGCAGGTTCTGCCAACAGCTGTAAAAACAAACTTGAAAGATAAGCAGGCCCTAGTTAATTCTATAAATAGAGAGTTAAATCTATGTTATTTTGATGAAAATGTTAATTAGCTTTTTAGAGGTCAAATTATTTAATTTATAATTTGTATGATGTGTTCCTTTTTATGAGCTAAATTATATCAAATTTTTTTGCATTTCTCTTATAAAATTGGATTTTGATAAATTTTTTCAGGGAGTTCTTAACGGACAATACTCGAATAGAAAGTGGTGGCTAGTAATCACTCAGAATTGCAATCCTAATTTTCAGCTTCCTGATTAATTTTTAAATTTAATGGTGGTTTTATATTGATTAACAATTTGTATGATGTGTTCTCTGTGAAATCCTCGCGATGATACTCTTTTTTATAAATTAAAGTCAACTTGTTGATCCCGACATTGTCTTGTTACTGTCAAGAGGTTTTGGTAGTGAAAACCCATAGTAAGTATTCACCAACTTTATTTCGACCGAGCGCTTTTATGTAGACGTGAAGATTTAATAGATTCTAGTTAGACCGTAAAGGGAGGGTGATAGATAAGTTAAGATGTAAAATGTAAGTGTGTACTTACTTATAAATAATTTAATTTTACACTTTCTTGGAGAACAACCGTACCACTTCTTTTACTTTGCAATGAATCTTCAAGTAATATCCGCATTTTCTGCAGTCTTACCTGACTAAAATATAGTGCAAGTTTCTTTTGATACATGTTCAGTTCGAAGTTGCAACTCTAGCACTAACTTTATAATAACTAAACCAGGCACTTCAGTATTATGCAAATTTCGCCGGAATATTTCCTTATTCGATTTGTACCGAAGTCAAATAAAGAAGGGCAGGAGTAAATATGAAAACGCATCTCATATGTTTAGGCAGTTTCAACATCATATCGTTCTCACACCTGTGTTCATGTCGAAGAGCAAAGTAGATAGATCTCTCTTCAAGCGTCTGAATAGCTCGGTTGTGAACGAGTCGAGCTGGATGTGCTAGTTGTTTATAGGAAAATATCTCTGAAATTAACAGTCTCGAAGTTGATGGGGATTTTGGAAATGAAAATAGCGTTTAAGTTATTTAGCGAGTAATCATATTAATAGTCACCTTAGGCAGAGTCCTCTTGATGCTGTAAGAATAGATGAACGAAAAAAGTCGTTGTGTTAGAAATCAAGAAAAGGATGAGGGTCAAGAGCAAACTCAGTAGTACTATAGTAAGCAATACCACCTTTTTAACAGTAGAGTTTTATCTAGTTAGTCTAGATTGGTCGGCGAGATTTCATCGTATAAGATAGCTTAATCAAGAAAATTCATTTTATTTAAATAACCCAATGAACTGAAGAACGATCTCTCCAGTTTTTTAAGTAATGAGCTCTCATTTGGGGAGAGGCCAGCTGGAAGTATCTGTGTGAGTTAACACTTCCAAAAACTATGTGTGATTTGTACTAGTAACTATCACAATACGACTCATTTTTCTTACTCCCTTCCTGCTCATAAAATACTACGAGTTGCTAACTTTCACCTTTACCTCTCGTAGATGAAACTTTAAAAAGCAATCAATTTAACATAATGCAAACAGGTGACCAAAATCTGTCTGTTGTCTTGCTATATAAATACTTCGTAAAACGGTTTATTGAAGAGATAGGGTAGAATTCCATTGTTGCGAACAAAGTCTTGAACTGGCTACCATCCGACAGCGCCATTTAGTAGGTCTACAAGATTATGTTTGATATTAATATCGCTTTTAGGATCTTAAATCGACAATAAAGCCCATTATAACGGCCTAGATCTTAAAAGTCCGATATTTGTCAAATTGAAGTTCGCTTTCGTTCTGGTTGAAGAGATGTATTAAAAATCAACTTTCTTAAACAAGGTTCATATCTTGAGAGAATTTTTTGAACAGTTTTAGCTATTGTGTCTATTTTCTTAAACTACTATTGTATGATGTGTTCTTTGTCAAAACAAACTAAAGTTTTTCCTTGATGAATAAGGGGGCTTGGGGTACTGTTCAATGGTGGTAACACATATTGGAATGAGGAAAATACAATGGCTAATTGGAGCCCAAATAGCTGGAGAGATAAACCTATCTTGCAGCAACCTGAATACCCAAATTCAGAGAAGTTAAAATCAGTTGAAAAAGAACTAAATTCAGCCCCTCCGCTCGTTTTTGCAGAAGAGACGCGAAGCTTGTATAAAAGCCTAGCAGATGTTTGTGAAGGTAAAGCTTTTATATTGCAAGGTGGTGATTGCGCCGAATCGTTTTCTGATTTCAGTGCCGCTAATATTCGTGATACGTTCAAAACACTTTTGCAAATGGCTGTCGTATTAACCTATGGCGGTAAATGCCCGGTAGTTAAAATTGCTCGAATGGCAGGGCAGTATGCAAAACCCCGTTCTTCTGATTTTGAGACTATTGATGGTACATCCTTACCTTCATATCGTGGCGATATCGTTAATAGCTTTGAGTTTACGGAAGAAGCACGTATCCCAGATCCTGATAGATTGATGAAAGCGTATCACCAGTCTGCAGCAACGCTTAACCTACTTCGCGCGTTTGCGCAGGGTGGTCTTGCAGATCTGCATCAGGTAAATCGCTGGAATATGAGTTTCGTAGCTGCAAATCCGTTAAAAGACAAGTTTCAACAACTCGCAGAGCGTATTCAAGAAGCACTTGAGTTTATGGAAGTTTGTGGCATTGATTCAACAGTTGCACCAAGTCTGAAGGAAACTCCGCTTTATACTTCACACGAAGCGCTACTATTAGGTTATGAAGAAGCGTTAACGAGAAGAGATCACTTATCCGGTGATTGGTACGACTGTTCTGCTCACTTTGTATGGATTGGTGAACGTACGCGTCAATTAGATCACGCACATATCGAATTTTTCCGTGGTATTAAAAACCCTATTGGCGTAAAAGTTGGCCCAGGGATGCAAGAAGATGAGTTAATTAAACTTGTCGATGCGCTTAACCCTGATAATATTCCTGGTCGTCTAACACTTATCACACGCATGGGTGCAGATGTGCTGCCGGAAAAGCTGCCTAAATTAGTTCGCAGAATTCAAGAAGAAGGCCGCAAAGTTATTTGGACTTCGGATCCCATGCACGGAAACACTGAAAAAGCGACCACTGGATATAAGACACGTAGCTTTAACAATATCCTAAGAGAAATCAGTCAGTTCTTCGCAGTTCATAAAGCTGAGGGTAGCTATCCTGGTGGGGTGCACTTAGAAATGACAGGGCAACACGTTACTGAGTGTGTTGGTGGTGCCTATGGTCTATCAGACGAAGACTTATCTCAGCGTTACCGCACCCAGTGTGATCCGCGTCTAAACGCAGACCAAGTTTTAGAGCTAGGCTTTTTAGTTGCTGATCTACTAAAAGATGCTCGTAAAACAGTATAAATAGCAAACAAAGGGCCGCATAGCGGCCTTTTTAGTATTTATGGCGCTTTAGCCCAGTTTCAGAAATAATTTTTGCTGAGATTTCCTCAACGGAATAGCGTGTACTGTTCAAGTAAGGCGTTTTATTCTTTTTAAATAGCATCTCGACTTCTTTGACTTCAATACGGCATTGTCTAATTGATGCGTACTTGGAGTTTGCCATTCTCTCTTGCCTGATTGCAGCTAGTCTTTCAGGATCTATGGTTAAGCCAAAGAGCTTACCTTTGTATTTATCCAGACATTTGGGTAGTTTTCCACTTTCTAAATCATCTTCTGTCATCGGATAATTCGCGGCCTTTATCCCATATTGCAAAGCTAAATATAAGCTTGTCGGCGTTTTACCGCTGCGGCTGACACCCACCAATATGATGTCTGCCTCGTCATAATCTTTAATATTTGCACCGTCATCATTTGCAAGTGCGTAGTTAACTGCATCTATTCTAAAATCATACGAAGATTCATGAATGCTATGCGTGCGGTGCATTTTTGGCACCGGCTGAACTTTTAGCTCTCTTTTTACAATTTCGCTCGCATAAGATAAAAAGTCGTAACAAACCCCTTGCGACGATAAAATAATATCGGACAATTCTGGATTAACGAATGTAAAAAACACCAATGGTTTTTCACCTGAAGTCTCAGCAACAGAGTCTATTAGTTTTTTGATTTCATTTGCTTTTTTCACTGTTTCTACAAATGGTATCGTTTGATGATTAAATTCTACAGGGAACATTGAAAGCGTTGCGTGACCAAACACTTCAGAGGTGATAGCGGTACCATCGGAAATATAAAATGCTGTTCTCATTTTGCTATTATTCATTCAGAAATTGTTGAAAATAAGCCATCGCGGTTTACGAAGACTGCCTTACCGTTGTAGAATGCCCTTGACCAAGTGGAAAGGTCAATTAATCTCTCACATTTAATACAATTTGTTTTGGAGACAGTTCCGTGCAAGACTACGTTCTCTGGTATCAAGAGTTGGGTATGCAAGATGTACCTCGAGTTGGTGGTAAAAACGCTTCTCTAGGTGAAATGATATCTAACCTTGCTAACGCTGGTGTACAAGTACCTGGTGGATTCGCAACAACAGCTGATGCGTTTAATGAATTTCTTGAGCAATCAGGCCTCAATGAAAAAATCCACTCAATCCTAGATACTCTCGATGTTGATGATGTCAACGAATTAGCCAAAGTCGGCGCCCAAATTAGACAATGGGTTATCGATACACCATTCCAACCAGAATTAGATAAAGCAATCCGTGAGGCCTATAGCCAGTTACACGGTGACGCAAGCCAAGATGTCTCCTTTGCTGTTCGTTCATCAGCAACCGCAGAAGATATGCCAGACGCCTCCTTCGCTGGCCAACAAGAAACTTTCCTAAATGTTCGTGGCATTGATGCCGTAATGGTCGCTATCAAGCATGTTTTTGCTTCGCTATTCAATGACCGTGCAATATCTTATCGTGTACACCAAGGCTATGATCACAGAGGCGTGGCGCTTTCTGCTGGTATTCAGCGTATGGTGCGTTCAGACAAAGCGTCGTCTGGAGTTATGTTCTCAATCGATACCGAATCAGGCTTCGAAGACGTTGTCTTCGTTACTTCTAGCTATGGTTTAGGCGAGATGGTAGTTCAGGGCGCAGTAAACCCAGATGAATTTTATGTTCATAAGCAAACGCTTGCAAAAGCTAAACCTGCTGTTCTTAAGAGAAATATTGGCTCAAAAGCAATCCAAATGATCTACTCAAGTGATGAGTCTCATGGAAAGCAAGTTGAGATTGTTGATGTAGACTCAGCACTATCTAACCAGTTCTCGATTACAGACGCAGAGGTAGAAGAGTTAGCAAAACAAGCTGTTATTATCGAAAAGCACTACGGTCGTCCAATGGATATTGAATGGGCAAAAGATGGTAACGATGGCAAGCTTTATATCGTACAAGCCCGTCCAGAAACCGTTCGTTCAAATGAAGATGCAAACGTAATGGAACGCTTCCAGCTAAAATCAAAGTCTGAAGTTATTGTTGAAGGTCGTGCAATCGGTCATAAAATTGGCTCAGGCGTCGTTAAAGTCCTGTCTTCAATTGATCAAATGGACTCGGTAAAGCAAGGCGATGTACTTGTTACTGATATGACGGATCCTGATTGGGAACCTATCATGAAGCGTGCCTCTGCTATCGTAACGAATCGTGGTGGACGTACTTGTCACGCTGCAATCATTGCGCGTGAGCTGGGGATCCCAGCCGTGGTTGGATGTGGTAATGCAACCGATTTGATCACCAATGGTGACACGGTAACAGTATCATGTGCCGAAGGCGATACAGGTTATATCTACAAAGGTGAACTTGAATTTGATGTTATTTCTTCTCGCATCGATTCTATGCCAGCTATTCCGATGAAGATAATGATGAACGTAGGTAACCCAGATCGCGCGTTTGATTTTGCGAAGTTACCACATGCAGGTATCGGTCTTGCGCGTCTTGAATTTATCATCAACCGTATGATTGGTATTCACCCTAAAGCACTACTTCATTTTGATAAGCAAGATGCAGAGCTACAGGCTGAAATTAAAGAGCTAATCGCGGGATATGAGTCACCTGTAGAGTTCTATATCAGCAAGCTAGTTGAAGGTATTTCTACGCTAGGTGCGGCATTTGCTCCAGAGCGTGTAATCGTTCGTATGTCTGACTTTAAGTCAAACGAGTATGCAAACTTGGTTGGCGGCCAGCAGTATGAGCCGGAAGAAGAAAACCCAATGATTGGTTTCCGCGGCGCATCTCGTTACATTTCTGAAGACTTTAGAGAGTGTTTTGCATTAGAGTGTGAAGCCATTAAACGTGTTCGTAATGAGATGGATTTGACCAACGTTGAAATCATGATCCCATTCGTTCGTACCCTAGAAGAAGCTGCTCAAGTTATTGAAATTCTTGAAGCGCATGGTCTAAAACGTGGCGAGAATGGTCTAAAAGTCATTATGATGTGTGAACTTCCATCAAACTGCCTACTTGCTGAAGAGTTTTTAGAATATTTCGACGGCTTCTCGATTGGTTCTAATGACCTTACTCAGTTAACACTTGGTCTGGACCGCGATTCTGGCCTCATTGCGCATCTGTTTGATGAGCGAAATCCAGCTATCAAGAAACTACTTTCAATGGCAATTCAAACTGCTAAAGCGAAAGGCAAATATGTAGGTATTTGTGGTCAAGGTCCATCGGATCATGAAGATTTTGCTGCTTGGTTAGTTGAAGAGGGGATTGACTCTGTTTCACTTAACCCAGATACAGTACTTGAAACTTGGCTTTATCTAGCTGAAAAGTTTACTAAATAATTTAATGGCCCCAATGCAACACTTTGGGGCTATTTCATTTCTGAAATGTCCTATCTAACTTTTCGCAGCCAAGCTTAAACAAACGCTGCACATTTTTTAAGTGCTTCTTTGCACCTTCATGATTCATCGAGAAACACACCAGGGCCGCAAGTAAAAAGATAACCGATGGACCGGGCACAATAAAGAAGATCGATGCTAGAATACAAAACACAATACCAGCAAGGTCGTAAATAATTTTCATGTTATTTCCTCCTATACAATATGAGTATAAGGTGTGTGGTAAAATAAACTATTTCCAATTGTAACAAACCATAAAATTCTCAAGTTGATCATTAATCCTTCGTGATACAATTAATTCAAAGCAAGTAAAATATACCGTCATGATCGCAAATATTAGTCAGCAGGATTCTGCAAACGAACTTATCAACCTCTATCAAAGTAAACTAACTGATGCAGGTTTTAGTGGGGACATTGATACGAGTTATGCTACTCGTCTTGTTACGTCAACCGACAATAGTATCTATCAGGAAATCCCTCAAGCAGTATTATTTCCTAGAACAAATCGAGACGTACAACTTGCACTCGAAATCGCCCAACAAGATCCATTTTTGTCTCTCACTTTTGGTCCTAGAGGCGGAGGAACTGGTACGAATGGTCAATCACTTACACCCGGTATCGTGATTGACCTCTCGAGACACATGAGAGAAATTCTTGAGATCAATGAACAAGAAGGCTGGGTTCGAGTTCAGGCGGGTGTGATCAAAGATCAGCTTAATGACTTTCTAAAACCTTACGGCTATTTCTTTTCGCCAGATCTCTCCACCAGTAACCGAGCAACAATAGGTGGTATGGTAAATACTGATGCGTCGGGCCAAGGTTCACTCGTTTATGGCAAAACAAGCGATCATGTTCTTGGGCTTAAAACCTTTTTAGTGGATGGAACAGAGCTAAATACCTCGAAGTTAGCGATCGATAAAGCGGAGCTACTAGCTGAGCAAAACTCAAAGACTTCTCACATTTATGCAAATGTCATCGAGATCTGTCGAAGCAATCGAGCACTTATACTTGAAAAATTTCCAAGACTAAACCGTTTTTTAACGGGTTATGACCTCGAAAATGTATTCGACGATTCACTAACTACTTTTGATTTGTCTCGAATTATTACGGGTTCTGAAGGTTCGCTTGGTGTTGTAACCGAAGCAAAGCTTAATTTAACGCCAATTCAGCCATATAAAACCCTTATAAATATCAAATATGACTCATTTGAATCAGCGCTTAGAAACAGCCCATTCTTGGTTTCCGCTAATGCTACATCGGTCGAAACCGTAGACAGTAAAGTTCTAGGTCTTGCCAAAGAGGACATCATCTGGCATTCAGTATCGGACTTAATTCAAGATGTACCAGGTGTTGAGATGCAAGGTCTTAACATGGTTGAATTTAACGGTGAATCCCAAGATGAAATTTCGTCTAAAGTCGATAGTTTATGTCAACGATTAGATCAGCTTATTGCGAATAAAGAAGCGGGGATTATTGGTTATCAACTTACCAATGATAAAGCGGATATCCTTAAGATCTATGCAATGCGTAAAAAGTCAGTTGGTTTATTGGGTAACGCAAAAGGTAGTAAAAAGCCACTAGCTTTTGCTGAAGATACAGCCGTTCCACCTGAAAACCTTGCTGATTTTATCATTGAATTTAGAGAGTTACTTGATAGTTACCAATTAGATTATGGCATGTTTGGTCATGTTGACGCCGGTGTTTTACATGTCCGTCCAGCACTTGATATGTGCGATCCTGAACAGGAAAAATTACTACGTGTGATCTCTGATAAAGTAGTAGCGTTAACTGCAAAATACCGAGGACTAATGTGGGGTGAGCATGGAAAAGGTTACCGAAGTGAATATGGACCCGAGTTTTTCGGTGAGCAACTATTTAATGAACTTCGTAAAATTAAAAGTTTGTTTGATAAAAATAATCGCTTAAACCCTGGAAAAATTTGTACACCACTGGATTCAAGCGATCAATTAGTGTCAGTCGATGCACAGAAAAGAGCTTGGTTTGATCGTACAATCCCAACTGAAGTAAAAGTAAACTACGAAGCACCAATCAATTGTAATGGTAACGGACTTTGCTTTAACTATGATGACAACTCGCCAATGTGTCCATCGTATAAGGTAACCAAAGATCGTAGAAACTCTCCAAAAGGACGCGCTGGGTTATTTAAAGAGTGGTTACGGCTACAAAGCAATAAAGGGGTAGATTTGATTGCTGCAGAAAAGCAATTAATCAGTCATGAAAATGATACCACTTGGTGGGAGCGCTTTCTCAATACCCGAAAGAAAAACGAATATGACTTTTCCCATGAAGTTAAAGCATCAATGGATGAATGTTTAGCGTGTAAAGCGTGCACAACGGCATGCCCAATCAAAGTGGATGTTCCTACGTTTCGAGCTAAGTTTTTAAACTTTTACTACAGCCGTTACAATCGTCCACTTAAAGACTACTTAGTTGCGAATATAGAGCGTGCACTACCTGCCATGGCTAAGTTTCCAAATTTAGTTAACGCTTTACAAAGTAATCGCATATCAAACTTTTTCGTTGAACGGCTGATCGGCTATATTGACTCGCCTGCGCTAAGTAAGACGCAGCTTAGCAAGTTAGTGCCAAACAAACACTTTTATTCAGAGCAAAGTTTTGAAAAGTTAAGCGACGAAGAACAACAAAGCGTGGTATTTATTGTTCAAGATCCGTTTACTAGTTTCTATGAAGCAGAATTAGTATCGGACTTTGTGCAAGTTATATCAAAGCTTGGGTTTTATCCACTCGTGTTGCCATTCAAACCAAACGGTAAGCCACAACACGTTAAAGGCTTTTTAAAGGAATTTAAATCGACTGCAAAGACTGCCGCACAGTTTTTAAATACTGTGAGTGAATATAATAGGCCTTTAGTTGGGCTCGATGCCTCTTTGGTGATGTGCTATCGCGATGAATATAATGATATTCTCAAAGAGAGCAGGGGAGATTTTAAGGTACAACTAGCGCATGAATGGCTTGCCACTATCGATATCCCAACGGCTGCGACAATCAGTCCATCAAAATTTACGTTGATAAGTCACTGTACTGAAACAACAGCAATGCCTGAATCTAAAAGTGTTTGGCAAGGTATTTTTAATAGGTTGAACTCTAATTTAGAAACGGTTAATACGGGCTGTTGTGGCATGGCGGGAACTTATGGCCACGAAGCGCAAAATCAAGAAAATTCAAGAGCACTTTACGAATCCTCGTGGCAGCATCATATTGATAATGCGGCTCAAGGTGAAGTATTAGTGACCGGCTTCTCTTGTCGATGTCAGGTTAAACGCTTTAGTGGAGAAAAACCAAAACACCCGCTTCAAGCACTTAATAAACTACTAGACTAGTATAGTAGCTAAACGAGCCCAGTTTACTGGGCTTTTTTTATTAATATTTTTAGCCGAAGACAAACTGAGTAAATCCACTTATAGTATGATGTGTTCTTTGGGCATACTGCGCGAACACAAGTCCGTTATTCTCGAGCTACTATAATTTGACGGCTCAATAACATTGATCCAATTAAAGACTCAAAAGCTATATTTACCATCATCTATACAACACCAGTAAACGAGTATTCGATAGTGCAGTCGCTGATAAGTCAATAAGCTATTATTATTGCTTGACCATAATTCTAAAGGGGATTGGGCGTTGTGTTTCGAGCTGCTTAAGTTTATCTATCGACTTATCGGTAAAGGTATGGCCTTTTGGTAGCAATAAAATTCCTTGATTACTGTGAAGCGCTAAACCCAATATCATGCCTGGCTTGAGCTTTTCAGTTGTCAATATATCAACCGAACCGACTTGCTCTTGGCCTAGCTCATTGTTACTTACAGCTTGCTCTAAAATATCAACAACTTCTGGGGAGTAGAAATTTCCTCTATAGGTTCGGATAAGGTCTAGGGCTAAATCAGCTTTCTCTTTATCAGAACCGTTAGCGCTGTATAAATTGTCATAATAATCTCGAGCGACTGCAAGTATCTGTGAGCCCAAAGGAATTTCTTTACCTTTAAGACCTTTAGGGATCCCTTGACCATTAAATTTTTCAAACTGATGATAAATCGCCTCGGATACGTCAGATAAGTGCTGCGCAGGCATCAACATAAGCTGTGCAATGGAAGGATGCGTATAATAAATTTTCTTTTGTGCTTCACTTAGTTTTCTGGGTGGCGATTTATAAATTTCTGGGTCCATAGCAAGTAAACCTACTTCCGCTAAATACCCTGACATCATAGCCGTTTCAGCTACTTCACTAGAAAGTTCTAGCTTCTTAGCTATAATTTTACATAATTTGGCTATGCTCTTCGCTTTTTTACCATCGATAAATGGATTTGCATTCAGAAAATTGTAAAGTAACTCGACGGTAGCCCGATGTTCTTTACGTTCTTTTTGATTAGCTTGCTCTAATTGACTTAATACTTTGCGGATCTGTGCAGTACGTTTTTGTACAAGTCCTTCAAGGTTTTCATTTAATTCTGTTAGTTGCGTATTTTTTTGTACTATCTCTTCATTTAGTCTTTTATTTGTGCTTTTTAACCTGTATTTTTCTGAACATTCTCTCACGGTATGCACGAGTATATCGTTATCCCAAGGTTTTTGAATGTATGCATGGATCCCACTTTCATTAATGGCTTTAATTGTTGAAGCAAGATCAGAGTATCCTGTCAGTAATATCCGTTGCGTATCTGGGCAAATACGCTTTACTTCATGCAAAAATGTGGCGCCATCCATTTCAGGCATCCGCATATCACTTATAACAACTTCAAAAGAGGAGTCGCGGATCAGCGTCAAGGCTTGCTGTGGATCACTACATAGCTCAGCGTGTATTCCATTTTGACGGAATAAGCGATTTAACGACCGTATCACATTAGTCTCATCATCGAGACAAAGCACTCGTATCGCTTCATTTGAAGTCGTTGATTGCTCGCCAAATTCCAAAGTTCAATCTCCTAAATGAATTAATTTAAACTTAGTTCAAAAAGCAAGCCACGACAAGAAACCGATAAAATACGCCTTAAGTCTAATATTACCCTTCAACCTGATTAATAACTTTTTAATATATGCTTAAGAAACAAACTAGTACTGTATAAACTTTAGAGAACTAGGCTAGTAACTATCGCTTAATATTAAATAATTACAGTTTCATTTCCATGTGTCAGTGAATCAAAACTAAGCATATGAATCAATAATTTAGTGTTACATTTTGATGAAAAATGTGGCTCAATTAACGCTTACGTCAACGTTACCAGCTAGAGAAAAATGTTGTTGCCATATTGATTTTATGTGTTAGGTTTATGTTGTTATTGTTAACCAAATACAATAAATGGTTGGAGAACCAAACTATGAAACAACATGTAAAGACCCTTAAATTATCGCAAATGGCTTCGTTCCTCGGAGCCATTTTCTGCGCTAACTCATATGCTTATAATTGTGATGGTTTACCTGAATGGTCACAAAATTCGGCATATAATGGTGGTGCTCAAGTACAAAAATCGCAACAAGCTTTTGAAGCAAAGTGGTGGACTCAGGCTGATCCAGTTACCCATTCCGGACAATGGGATGATTGGAAAAAATTGGGCGACTGTGACAGCGTTGTCACCAACACGCCGCCTACAGTACAAAGCTTACTCCCAGCTGACGGCAGCGCTTTTAACGAAAATGACAGCGTTGCCATTTCTGTAAATGCAACAGATAGCGATGGCCAAGTAACGCAGGTAGAGTTTTTTGTAGGTGGCACGTCTGTTGGTATTGATACCACAGCGACAGGTGATAATTTTTCATTTAACTGGTCAGCAACCGCTGGAACACACGCAATTTCAGTAGTTGCAACAGATGACAAGCAAGCTGTGTCCAACACATTAATAACTAATATTATCGTTAATACGACAGGAAATCAGTTACCTACAGCAAATCTTTCGTTAGGCGGACGTAATGACCTGGTTATTAATCAACCTGTAGACATCGTTCTTGATGGTTCAGATCCAGACGGCTCAATCGCAAAACTAACACTGCTTATTAACGACCAACTCGCATATGAGAGCACAACTGCACCGGCACAGCACACTTGGACACCAACGCAACTGGGCTCCGTAACATTAAAGCTTGTTGTTGAAGATAATACCGGTGCGACAGCAGAGAGTATACTCAATGCAAATGTGGTTGAAACACCGCCAGTAGTAAACAGCTGTGTTCCGCATGGTCTTTATCAGACCCCCAACACATCGCCTAACTACTGTGATATCTATGATGAAAATGGCCGTGAAAAAATGGGGACTGATCACCCTAGACGCGTCATCGGTTACTTTACCAGTTGGAGAACGGGTAAGAATGGTCAACCGAGCTACTTAGTTGATGATATTCCATGGGATAAGATCACCCACATCAATTATGCTTTCGCGCACGTTGATGCCAACAACAAGGTTTCAATAGGCAATCCAACTGCTCCTAACAATGCAGCGACGAATATGACTTGGCCGGGGGTTGCTGGTGCAGAGATGGATCCATCTCTTCCTTATACCGGTCATTTTAACTTGCTGAACAAATTTAAGAAACAGCATCCTGATGTTAAAACCTTGATCTCAGTCGGCGGTTGGGCGGAAACTGGTGGCTACTTCGACGAAACAGGTAAGCGAATTGCCAGCGGCGGTTTCTATACGATGACGACCAATGCAGATGGCAGCGTGAATCACGCGGGTATTGATGCGTTTGTAGCAAGTTCAGTTGAATTTATCCGTAAATACAACTTTGATGGTGTCGATATTGACTATGAATACCCATCTTCTATGAATGACTCTGGTCACCCCGATGATTTTGCGATATCAAACCCGCGTCGAGCAGCATTGAATGCTTCTTATCAAGTATTAATGAAAAAACTGAGAGAAGCATTAGACCAAGCAGGTCAACAAGACAATACTCACTATTTATTAACGATCGCATCACCATCTTCTGGTTACCTTCTACGTGGTATGGAGACATTCCAAGTCACTAAGTATCTAGACTACGTCAATATCATGTCTTATGACTTACACGGAGCGTGGAACCAGCACGTTGGCCATAACGCATCGCTATTCGACACCGGCGAAGATTCCGAGCTTAAACAGTGGAATGTTTACGGCACCAAAGAGTTTGAGGGAATTGGTTACCTTAATACCGATTGGGCAGTCAAATATTTCAGAGGCTCTGTCTCTGCAGGACGCATCAACATAGGTATCCCTTATTATACTCGCGGCTTTAGAGATGTAACAGGTGGTACAAATGGTTTGTGGGGGCAAGCTGCATTACCTAACCAAGCCGATTGTCCTCCGGGAACTGGCAGCGGTGAAAAGAACAAGTGCGGTAATGGTGCAGTGGGTATCGATAACCTGTGGCACGACAAGAACGATGTTGGCTTGGAAGTACCGGCAGGCTCTAACCCGCTTTGGCATGTTAAAAACCTTCAAAATGGCGTGTTAGGAACTTACCTAAGTGATTATGGACTAGATCCAGTTAACAACCCAGAGCATCAGATTAGCGGTACTTATGCACGCCACTATGATTCCGTGGCGGTTGCTCCTTGGCTTTGGAACGCCACCAAGAATGTTTTCTTATCCATTGAAGATGAAGAGTCAATGGCCGCCAAAGTCGACTATGTGATCAACCAAGAACTAGGCGGAATCATGTTCTGGGAGCTTGCTGGTGACTTCGATTATGATGTAAGCAAAAATGAATACTTCATGGGTTCATCGCTAACAAGCTTAGCCTACAACAAGTTTAACCAAAGTGGCACGCCATACTCCGTTAAACAAGGAAATAAGACCTTTGTAAAACCAGCTTCTGCAGTTGATGTCACATTCGTTGCTAAAGATTTCCCAGCTGGAGATGCTAACTATCCAATTGCACCGACTTTTGCCTTTACCAATAACTCAGCGATAGATTTGAGTGGCGCAAAAATTTCGTTTGATGTTCCTGTTGCAACATCGGCAATTTTCAAATCTAACTGGAATGCACAAGAAAAGCTTGGCATGGCAGTGGACGTAAATGGATCGAATGCTGCGGGTAATAATATTGGCGGCTTCGAAAACGAATTCCACCGATTCTCGATCACGCTTGTGAACGAGTGGGGTGGTACGCCTAAGTCTTTTGCTCCCGGCGAAACTATCAATGCTCAAGTCATGTACTACATGCCTATTTCTGGCCCCGTTAACTTTGTGGTTGAGAAAGACGGTAACCGCTATGCATTTTCCAGTGAATATAGCGACTTACCAATCGCAACACCTGGTACAGGGCCTACAGATCCGGTAACTAGCTGTAAAGGTACACCTATCAGTCAAATTGTGGTTTACCCGAACCTACCACAGGGCACGCATGCTGCTCAAGGTGATTTAATTGTTGAAGGAAACGCGGTGTATGAAGCGAAATGGTGGAGCAATAAGCAACCATCAGTTAGCGGCGATTATACCAAGGTTTGCAACTTGTAAATAATAAATGGGGAGCTTTGCTCCCCTTTATAAAAGGCGAATAAGCATGAATAGTTTACACCGTAAATATGCGCTTGGTCTTTTTGGCGCAACCTCAGCTTTGATTTCAAGCGCAGTTTCAGCTCATGGTTTTATGGACTTTCCCAGAGCAAGGCAGGCGATCTGTCAAGCGCAAGGAGGTTATTGGTGGCCGGATGATGGATCAAATATCCCAAACCTAGCATGTCGAGCGGCTTTTTTGGACTCAGGCCATTTTCAGTTTGTGCAAGAGCATGAATTTTCGACCAATACCGCTGACTACAATAATCTAGAGGCAGTAAAAGCGAATATCCCCAATGGTACGCTTTGCTCAGCTGGTGACCCAAACAAAAGTGGCATGAGTGTTGTCTCACCACACTGGCAGCGTACAGTTGTAGAGCCAAACGCTCAAAATAAACTTGCCATTAGCTTTAGGGCGACAACACCTCATAATCCCAGTTTTTGGCAGTTCTTCTTGTCAAAGCCAAATTACGATGGCGATACATCTCCTCTGACTTGGAATGATTTAGAGCTTATTAATGAATTTGGCAATATTGATTTCGTTGTGGATCCTGAAGGTAAACGCTTCTATAAAATGGAAATAGATATACCGCAAGGCCGTGAGGGCAATGCAGTTTTATATACCCGTTGGCAGCGGTTTGATGTCGCTGGAGAGGGATTTTACAATTGCTCTGATATCACAATAACCTCAACAGGCACGCCACCAGAATGGGTGAGCAGCGGCTATTTCTTAAAGCAAGGGCAAGATGCTAAAGCCGGTGATAGCGTGTGGTTTAGGACGTTTGATCAATCTGGGAATGAACTGATTAGCCATAACTTGAATGTAACCTCCACTAATGCGTCAACATGGCAAGCTGAGTTGGCTCTTTACCTTAATAGCAATTACGGAAATAAGGTCAACATTGGTGTTAAGCAACCGGACGGTTCAATTGCGTTTGATGCAAACGCCTTATTAGCAAACGAAGTATTTTTGCCACATGCCGCTTACACCAGCAATCTTAGCGTTGTAAAAGGGGGTGACAACACCGCTCCTACGGTAAATCCAATTTCTAACCAAAGCATCGCAGAAAATAGCCAAGCGACGGTGCATGCTCATGCGTTTGACGACCAAAATGACCCACTAACATTCATTTGGAGTATTCCTGCACCGCTTAGCTTTAGTGGCGAAGGTGACACGATTTCCATCTCAACACCTGAAGTGACGGCTGATCAAACCTTTCAGGCTGAACTTAATGTCACTGATGGCAAAGCAAGCACGGCCGTAAGTTTCTCAATTACCGTTCAAGATAGCACAAATAACCAATACCCAGCTTGGAATAGTACAACTACCTATGTCGCAGGCGACAGAGTAACGCATCAACAGAAAGTGTATGAAGCCAAGTGGTGGACCCAGGGAGAAGAGCCCGGCGCGTCCGATGTTTGGAAAGCAATTTAAAGAAAACCCAAATTAATTGGGTACAACATGTAACTACAATAAGGTTGAAGATATGAAACTTAATAAAATAACCAGCTATATAGGACTTGCCTTACTGAGTGGCGGGGCACTTGCAGCCCCTTCAACGCCAACATTAGATTGGCAGCCACAACAGTATTCGTTCGTTGAAGTTAACGTAGATGGGCTTGGCTCTTACAAGCAACTGGTAAAAGCCAAAGATGTTGTCGATATCAGCATCAAATGGAATGCATGGAGTGGCTCTGGCGGCGATAACTATAAAGTATATTTTGATGATCTCCTCGTAAACCAAGGCACGCTTGCAGCTGGTACTAAAAGTGGGGTAGTACAATTCCCCTACACTAAATCTGGTCGCCATCAGCTTTATTTAGAACTGTGTGAAGGTACAGTATGTGCAAGAAGCGCAGGGAAAGAAATCGTCATTGCCGACACTGACGGTGCACATCTAGCGCCACTTCCTATGAATGTAGATCCGAACAACCGTAATAACGGTACAATACCAGGCCGTGTAACGGGTGCATATTTCGTCGAATGGGGCATATATGGCCGTAATTACGACGTAACTAAGATCCCAGCTCATAACTTATCGCACATTTTATATGGCTTTATTCCGATTTGCGGACCTAACGAATCACTCAAATCCATCGAAAATGGTAATAGTTGGAGAGCGCTTCAAACTGCGTGTGCTGACTCCCAAGATTATGAAGTCGTCATTCACGACCCTTGGGCTGCAGTGCAAAAATCTATGCCAGGGGTGGATGCAAAAGATCCTATTCGCGGTGTATATTCTCAATTAATGGCGCTAAAACAGCGTTATCCAGACCTTAAAATACTGCCTTCAGTCGGTGGATGGACGCTATCTGACCCATTCCATGGCTTTACAAACAAAGCAAACCGCGACACTTTCGTGGCCTCTGTAAAACAATTTCTTAAAACGTGGAAGTTTTATGACGGTGTAGATATCGACTGGGAATTCCCAGGTGGTGATGGTCCAAACCCAGATTTAGGCGACCCAATTAACGACGGTCCAGCATATGTGGCGCTAATGCAAGAACTTCGTGCAATGCTAGATGAGTTAGAAGCTGAAACCGGACGTCAATATGAGCTCACTTCTGCAATAGGTGCGGGTTATGACAAGATTGAAGATGTAGATTACCAAGCTGCTCAACAGTATATGGATTATATCTTTGCGATGACCTATGACTTCTATGGTGCTTGGAACAATGAAACGGGTCATCAAACCGGTATCTATTGTGGCTCTCATCTCAGCACAGACGAATGTAACGGTACAGGCGTTGACGACAATGGAGTGCCACGTAAAGGCCCAGCATATACTGGCGACCATGCAATTCAGTTGTTACTTCAACAAGGTGTGCAGCCCTCTAAGCTCGTTATGGGCGTTGCAATGTACGGCCGCGGCTGGGAAGGTGTGCTAGATGCAAATGCAGCCATTCCAGGTAATCCGATGACGGCGCCGGGTAATGGCCCATTGACAGGTTCTACAAGTGAAGGTGTTTGGGAGCCGGGCATTATGGATTACAAGGCTATTGCAGCAAACGCTGTAGGCCAAGGTGGTTCAGGCGTTAATGGTTATGAAGTAGGCTACGATGAGCAAGCACAAGCAGCATATGTTTGGAACAGAAGTAACGGTAAACTCATCACTTACGATAGCCCACGCAGCGTTATCGCAAAAGGCCAGTATGCAAACACTCATCAACTAGCTGGTTTATTTGGTTGGGAAATTGACGCTGATAATGGCGACATTCTAAATGCAATGTATGATGGTCTTACAGCAGGTGAAATCCCTAATCGCGCTCCTACTATCGGGGTTTCTGGACCAATCAATGTGACCTCAGGTCAGGTTGTGAATGTCGATGCGCATGCAAGCGATTTAGACAATGATCCATTAACCTATTCATGGGTTGCTGCGCCTGGTTTGGCTTTGTCTGCTAACAACACCGCAGCTGTGGCTGTAACTGCTCCTTCAGTCGCTCAACAGACAAGTTACGACTTGACTGTAACGGTCAATGATGGGGCGTTATCAACAACCAAAACAATCGTTGTTGTTGTAAACCCAGAAGGTGCAAATGCAGCGCCGGTCGTTACACCGGTTTCAGACATTGCGGTTAACGAAGGGGCTTCGGCTACTGTCAATGTATCAGCAACTGACCCAGAAGGCGCGGCGCTTAGCTATAACTGGAGTGCACCAGCCGAGCTAAGCGTAGTAGCAAATGGTAGCTCAGCGACTATTACTGCTGCAAATGTCACAGCCGACACAACCGTCCCGGTAACTGTTACCGTATCAGACGGCGTTAACGCTGTTGATACAACATTTAATGTCACGATTAAAGACGGTGGCGCCCAATATCCTACTTGGGATCGATCAACAGTTTATGTCGGTGGTGACCGAGTAATTCATAACAGCAATGTCTTTGAAGCAAAATGGTGGACTCAAGGTGAAGAACCTGGAACCGCAGATGTATGGAAGGCAGTAACTAACTAATCTAACCATCCCCAATTAATGAGCTTGCCAGTCAAGCTCATTTTTTATTCACATAAACATAAAGTTACCCATTATCTGCCTTTTATCAGCAATTTCTTCTTTCTTTTTCTGCTTGGTCTTTCATAATGACATAATGAACTTCATAAAAGAGTCATAAGTTCTGGCAGTGCTTATTCGTTTATCCGTTTTATTATTCGTTTTAGTTTTTTCGAAAAGCTACGCTTCCGACTGCGCGGGTCAGTCACCCCTAAAAATCGGCATTGGCTCTAGCTGGCCGCCTTTTGTTATGTATGGCACTCGTCCTTATGGCATAGACGTAGATATCACTAGAGCAGTGTTTGAGCGCGCTGGGTTTTGTATCGAGTTCATTCAACTTCCTTCGTCGGCACGGGGGATCACCGAGCTTGAGAAAGGCTTAATTGATGTCCTGCCATCCGCAAGCTTTAGCGTTGATAGAGCAAAAATTGCTTATTTTTCCTCGCCATACCGGCGTGAAAAAATGCGCTTGTTTGCTAACAAGGAAATAGATCTCGATAGTAACTTGATTGAGTTGTTTTCTGCTGGTTATACATTTACGGCTAACCCCGGAGCCTACTATGGTGAGGAAGTCAAACAAATAAAAAAAATAGATTGGTACGACAAGCGATTGTTTGAAATCGCGAGCTTAGACAGACGAATAGAAATGGTGGCTAAAAACCGCGTTGATTTTCTGATTGAAGATGAAGACGCAGGCTACTACTATATCAACAAGCTAGGCTATCAAAGCATTCAGCTACACCCTTATGTAGTTAACGATAACGCTATACATTTTATGCTTGGACGTCATGCATTTAAGCGTAGTGACATTGAGCGCGTCAATGAAGCAATCACCAATTTAAATGGCACAATAGCGAATATCTCAGAAAAATATAGAAAAGATTCAGGATGACTCAACAACAGCAACTCTTTCAAACATTACGAAGTACATTTGGACATACGACACTTCGTCCGGGGCAATCGGAAGTTATAGAATCTATACTTAAAGGTCAAAGTACAATCGCTATTTTTGCAACTGGTGCTGGCAAGTCGCTGTGTTATCAGTTACCAGCAATCATGAAGCAAGGGGTGTGCTTAGTCGTTTCACCACTATTAGCTCTGATGCATGAACAACGGGATTACCTGCAAAGTAAAGGGGTTGCAACGGCTTGTCTTGATAGTACTCAAAGCAAAGAAGAAACGTTGCGCATAGAAGATGCAGTACGAAACAATGCACTTAAAGTCCTCTTTATTTCAGTCGAGCGGCTGAATAGCCAAAAAGCACGTACTTTGTTATCAAAAAGCAATATCTCTTTTCTTGTCATTGATGAGGCGCATTGTATTTCTGAATGGGGACATAATTTCAGGCCAGATTACCTAAAAGTGGCTAAATATCGACATGAACTTGGTATCAACCAAGTGTTATTACTCACCGCGACAGCAACAAATAAAGTAGCACGCGATATGGCGGGTAAATTCGATGTAACCGATCAAAATATCGTTAGAACGGGCTTTTATCGAAGGAATCTATTCTTAAGTGCGGTGCATATTAGCGAATCTCAAAAAGACGAATATTTACTCGCCTTTTTACAAAAGGCAAAAGGCGCAGGTATCGTTTATGTCACGCAGCAAAAGCAAGCAGAAGAAGTAGCAAAAATGATAACTGCCTGTGGCTTTCCTGCAGAAGCTTTTCATGCATCGTTGCAGAGCGAGAAAAAGGCCCAAATCCAGGCAGACTTTCTAACGAAGGTTAACCTTATCGTTGTAGCTACCATTGCATTTGGTATGGGTGTAGACAAACCCGATGTTCGCTGGGTACTACATTATGATATGCCAAAATCTATTGAGGGATATAGCCAAGAAGTGGGTAGGGCGGGGAGAGATGGCGAGAATGCACATTGCGTTGCTTTAATTAATAATGAAAAAATTGCCACATTAGAGAACTTCGTTTATGCCGGTGCATTAGAGCGAGAGTCATTAATACAGCTTTTTAACGAAATTTTCGGTGATCCAGCTACAGATTATCACCTCAATGAATACGATCTCGCTTACAAAACCAATATTAATCAATTGGTACTAAAAACACTTATCGTCCAGCTAGAACTGCAAGGTTACTTACAGGTAAACTACAGCTATTTTGCAGAGCTAAGCATCGCATTCATCCAGGACAAAGATAAAATATTAGCCAAGTACTCGCCCGAGCGGCAACTGTTTTTGACTCAGCTATTCTCGTGTTTTGAATTCAAAAAGAAATGGGGATTGCTTTCACATCAAGCACTAAGCGAGCAAAACATCCCACTGACTAAAGTCCAAGAAGTCGTTGAGTATTTGCAAAACCAACAACTGATTGACGTAAAAGTCGCTAAATATACGTCGGTTTATTCAAAGCCTCCTCAACAAGTAAACATTAATGAACTAGTTGAGTCTTTCTATCAGCAATCACAAATTAAAGAGCAAGGCGAACTTGCACGACTAAGACATTTACTTAAATTTTTCCAACTGACTTCATGCTATCACAAAGCGCTTGCCAGCTACTTCGGTGATATGCACGCACCAGAGCAATGTGGCCATTGCGGAGTCTGCAGCGGTAAGCATCTGATCGTCAATGTACAAGAGAGCCAAGAATTAGATATTGAAACAATACGAAATATTCTAAGAGACGCGTCACATTTTGCATCGCAACGCGGCGTTAATTTTTCAACTCATCTCAAAACTTTGTTTTTGTTAGGTTTAAATTGCCCCTATTTTACTAAATATAAATTCAGACAACTTGAGGGGTTTGGTAGCTTATCCGGCGTAAAGTATGACACGGCAAAAGCACTGATCATGGAGCGCGCGTTATAAATGAAAACAGATATTATTAAACTCGCCACAATCGCGGAAAAAAAGACCAAATACATACTCGGACTAATGAGCGGTACCTCATTGGATGGGTTAGATATTGCGTTATGTAAAATTGAAGGTGTAGGAAAAAATACACAGCTAACGGTCGAACAATTTACCACGATAGAATACAACTCTTCGCAAAAGCAGCTTCTCAGTGATCACGCGTCTAAATCTCAGGTAAATCTTAAAACGTTATGTCAATTAAATGCTTGGCTCGGTGAGTTGTACGCAAGTCTCATCAATAATGCTTTGGCAGAATGGCAAGTTGCGGCCGACACTGTTGATTTAATAGCGAGTCATGGACAAACACTTTACCATTGTCCGAAACAAGCCTTTGCAGACATTGAAAACTTAAATAGTACGTTGCAGATCGTTGACGCCGATATTATTGCGACAAAAACAAACATCATCACCATCGCAGACTTTAGACAAAAGCATATCGCCAAAGGATATGAGGGCGCGCCTCTCGTGCAATATGGTGACTATCTATTATATTCGGACACGAGTATCGATAGGGTTTTACTCAATATCGGTGGTATTTCAAACCTTACTTATTTACCACAAAATTGTGCACTAACGCAGAGTATGTGTAGTGACATCGGTCCAGGAAACACATTAGTAGACCAATATTGTCGCCACGTATTAGGGCTGCCATTTGATGAAAATGGTGAGATTGCGTCAAGTGGCAAAATTCAATTGCCATTTCTCGAAGCCTTACTGTCACACGAATTCTTTGATATACCACTTCCAAAATCAACTGGACAAGAGTTATTTAATCAAACTTTCGTGCATCATGCATTGGATGGAAAAGATTATAATCATGAAGATATCATCACGACACTGACAGAGTTCACAGCTATCACCGTCGCAAATGCGGTGAATAAACTTAGTACGGCTGAATTAGAGCTATATGTAAGCGGAGGTGGTATTCATAATGTATTTTTAATGGAGCGAATTGAAAGCCATTTGAATAACCGTGTTTTAATCAAGGATTTCTCACAACTGGGTATCAACCCTGATGCCAAAGAGGCCGCTTTATTTGCGCTACTTGCGAATGAAACCGTATCAGGTGATGGCGATGCACTGCCTTTTTCTATGGGTAAGATTTCATTACCAACATAGTCGCTAAAAAACGGATAATACAGCGCTGACCGCAGAGTTAAAAATACGTTTGAAGCCAGTAGTCTGAGTTGTAACCGCTTCAGATACTGGTTCGCTTACGATAAGTCGCTCATTCAAAATGATATCAAACTCAGCCGCATTCTTTAGGTAATCGTGGAGTCCCACTAGGTTCAATTGCATAAAGTAAGGACCTGCATCAAGCGATTGCTTTACTTTAATTTCGACAATCTTAGTGAGATAAGACTCCGGATCAACCACCAAAGAGACCTCGCACTTAGTATTTCGCTCGCCGTGCTTTGTTAGTACAACGTTAACTCGGTCATCAATACGCGCATCCATTGGCAACTCTATCACCAAAGAAAGTCCTTGCTCACCTGGTTGCAGACTAAGTTTCTCATAGGGTTGAACAGCACGGTACTGTCCCCTCATAGAACTTGTGATCTGTGCTGCATTAAAACTAAAAATACCAAGTTTGCTACTCATTACTTTCTTTCGTTATTTACAAGACAATGTTAATTATCTCAAAGCTAGATTACAGAATTATGACTTATCAACCAAAGGCTACAAAAGTCAAAGCTCGGCAATACCGAGCTTTAAATGCATTCTTTGTCCGTTTTATTTATCGTACTGCGAGCATAATGAGCCCCGGAAATACGAAGAATGAACCTAATACGTAAGCCAAAGCTGCTGGTTTATTCTGCGCACCAATCTCGGCTAACTTCTCAGCTAGATGAAGCGGGATTTCTCTCAGTAATGGTAAACCGTAAATAAGTGCTACCGCAAAAACGTTAAACATAACATGTACAAGTGCAATCGTTAATGCGACTTCTGCTGCAGGACCTGTGATAGAAGTCGCCGCTAACAAAGCGGTAATTGTAGTGCCTATATTTGCACCTAAAGTGAATGGATATATCTGACGAGTGGTAAATACGCCGCTGCCAGCGAGTGGGATCATCAAGCTGGTTGTTGTCGAAGACGATTGTACCATTACCGTAACTAAAGCGCCTGAGCTTATACCTACAACAGGGCCTCTGCCTATCGCACTGTGTAATAATTCTTTCGCTTTACCTACCAACGCCTTTTTGAGTAATTTACCTAAGTAAGTTACAGCGAACAGGATCATCATGATACCGATAACAACCATGGCAATACCTGCTGCTGTAGAATCTAAGAAGCTAACACCATCTTTTACCACGCTAACCGCTGGTTTCACTAGTGGTTTGATAAAGTTGTAACTTTTTAACGATAAGTCAGCATCACCAACAAATACATGGGCTAGTCCTGACGCAAGTTTCTCTAACATGCCAAACATAATTTCCAAAGGAAGGAAAATAGTAACGGCTAATAAATTAAAGAAGTCATGTACGGTGGATGCGGCAAACGCTCTTCTAAACTCTTCTTTACTACGAATGTGGCCGATAGAAACGAGCGTGTTGGTAATAGTCGTACCAATATTTGCGCCCATCACCATAGGAATTGCGATACTAATAGGTAATCCACCAGCAACGAGGCCAACAATAACAGAAGTTACCGTTGAAGAGGACTGCACCAATGCAGTTGCTAAAGCCCCTAAGAGTAGGGCGACGATTGGATTGGTTGCAAATGCGAAGATTTCCTTCGCGCCTTCACTTCCACCTGAGGCCAATTTAAAACCGCCACTCACAGTGCCAACTGCGACTAAGACTAAGTAAACAAGTAATACGATTGACAGCCAGTTAAAAAGTTTAGCTGAAGTCTGAGATTGATTAACCATAGTTTCGCTCTTAGAGTAAGTAATGTTCATTCATTACACTTTTATTTCAGCCGCGCATTTAACCACCCAATTGTTACAGTTATATTTCAATTTTATGTAACTCGACACGTATGCTCATTTTCTCATCGCATTTTTTGAAACAATGGTAACTAATAGTAGTAATATACTGTTTTTACTGATTATTAGTTATGTGATGCATTTACATTTGTTTACTTCTCCAAATTTGATCCACATTTGCTTCACTATTTAAAAGTAGGATTTAACTATAATTATTGTGCCTTATATCACTATGTTAAGACTTTTCTCGTTAATTTTTATGCTTTTTTCTATGGCGGCTGGTGCAGTTGACTTTACGCCTAGTGCCGAGCTTAGAGTAAGTGAACCATTAACAATCCATTTTGGAGAAGTCGATGCTGCGCAATTATCTTCAACGCTCGGCATAAATGAGCGCGAAAGCCAATCTATTGTAAAGGTACTTTCAAGCCAAGTACCTGAGCTAAAGAATGAGTCTTATCAGTGGGCATTGATCACCCCAAATATGCTTGTATCCGAGGGCAGAAATTACATCGCATTTGGCTTTGCTAGATTACCTTGGCTAAGTGTTGCTTTGATTAACAACGGCGAGGTCAAATTTTTAATGCAACACACCCTGAATACCGCGTTTAATAAAAGGGAAGTGGAAGCACCTCAATTATATCTGCCATTATCAAAAGAGCACTTAACAGGGGCAAGTATTATTGTCCGCTATCAAACTTTTGCGAATGCCCCCGCTGACCTTAGATTAATCAATGATAATGAGCTCAACAGTAACGTTCTTACCAGTACGGTTACCAATGCTGCACTAAGCGGGATCATCGCCGCCGTGTTTGTTATTGTATTGGTTAACTTCTACTTTAATGCCAATGCGACCAACGCTTACTATTGTATTTGGACGCTATTGTTTTTGCTTATTGTGTTGGATATGTCAGGGTTCACATTTCAATATTTTTGGCCTTCACAAGGCAAATTTGCCACCTTATTTTCAGCTTGTTTGATGACTTTTGTACCAGTGTTTCACCTTCTTTTCATCAAGCAATTTCTACAATTAAAGCATCGAAACGAAACCTTACACCTTTTATATAATGGATTTTTAGCGGCTTACCTACTGCTTATCCCAATGGCAATCTATTCAAAATCAGTTCATTACAACCTAGTATTAAGCTTGAGTATCATCCCGCTATTTCTTTATACCAGCTATTGGTCTTTGAAACAGAGTGCTCCTGGTTCTGTAACTTTTTCCCTCAGCCTGCTAAACCATGTCATTTTTGTAAATTTCATTGCTATCGGTGGGACGATGTATGCGGGTTTTATCAATGTTTATCATATATCAAGCGCGATTAAATTTGGCTACTTAATTGAGGTTATGTTGTTTACGCTGGCACTTGCGCAACAAAATAAGTCAGCCCAAAATAATCTGCTATCAACGCTACAAACCCAGGTGAATGCGCTCTCGAATACAGTACAATCAGAGAAACAGTTCAACCGTCAAAATCAGCAGGCGTTAGAAAAGAAAGAGCAACGTTTATTTACCGATCTCTCTCATGAGCTGCGCACACCACTTACGGTTATGAAGGTACAGGTTGAATCCCTACAGTACAATATCGTTGAAAATGTTCAGGAAAGTTACGGCAAGCTCATGGATAAAATTGACGAGCTAAATCAATTTATTAATCAGTTAATGCTAGTCACTGACAATGAAAAGTTAGCAACTATGCTTAATCTTAGAGACTTCACAATCTGCAAACTAGTAAATACAGTGCATACTCAGGCCGCGGGTTTATTTAAAGATAATAAAGAGCAATTAGAGGTTAACTATCAAATATCTGGAACAGAAAAAATAACCGTCGACCTAGACGCGATGACTAATTGCGTTCTCGAGATCTTAGGTAATGCGATTAAGCATGGTGGAGATAAGGTCCAAGTAAAGATGAGTTTCTTTAGCGTAGACAGCAATCTAATCATTCGCATTGAAGATTCAGGCACTCCGCTATCCTATGAGGCGCACCAACAGCTATTTGACCCGCTTTACAAATCACAATCAGCAAGGACCAATTCGGGAAAATCCAAGGGGATGGGCCTTGCGATGTGCAAAAAAGTGGTAGAAGCTCACAGTGGACAAATTGAATCCTTTAATAGTCTATTAGGCGGGTTGAACATGGAGATCAAGCTTCCATTAACTAAAGTGCCCGCTTTTAACTGATATACAACAGTGTGTTTTCGCACTCACGTTTTATTATTTCGTTGCGGTATTAGCTTAAGCCAAAGATTATGAAATAAAAATAGTACTTTAATCATAGTCAGCCATAAATAGTTCGCCAATTTTGAATTATGTTCAACTATCCTATAGAATGCGCCGCTTGTTTGATGTGATCGATTCCAACTTCACAAATCAAATATGATGCAAAAAAGCGTAATGAAGGGGCAAAGTAATGAGCTTTTGGCAAGAAAAAGTACTCGAAGAAATGACTAGAGATGAGTGGGAAGCGATTTGTGATGGTTGTGGTAAATGCTGTTTACACTCTTTTATCGACGGCGATGAAGAAGATGAATCATTTGAGAGCACCGACTTTTTGCGCGAAGGAGAAGAGCTACTCTACACCGATGTTGTTTGCCAATATAACGATAAAAATAGCTGTGGTTGTAGCCGCTACAGCGAAAGGCAAATTCTAGTACCCTCTTGCGTACAGCTAACCAAAGAAAATCTCAAAGATATCTTTTTCATGCCAAACAGTTGTAGTTATCGACGACTTCATGAGGGCAGGGGACTGGCGAGCTGGCATCCACTTAGAAACAATGGTTCCAAACAAGCCATGATCGATGCGGGCATCAGTATTTTTGGTAAGGCAATTTCTGAGCTGGAAGTAGATTTAGAATCTGATTTTGAAGCGCATATAGTAGAGTGGCCCCACAAAGACAGCGACTAAAGAAGCTGGTCCTAGGATAGATGCTTTGCGGTACAGCATGCATCTATCCCAGAAAAAGGTATTCTATTCGCCAATATCACCTTTAGACGGCAAAGCGGCAAAAGCACCGTAGCGTTGAACGGCGAACGCACCACATTTTGCAGCATACGCAACTAAGTCTTTTGCGTCATCTAGTGAGATGGCAAACTTAGTATCTCGGGTAAATTTAAACTTTCGAATGATCTCAGCAAGTAACCCCCCGACAAAGGCATCTCCCGCAGCCGTAGTATCCACTGCGACAACATTTGGCGCAGCGACTTTAGCACTATGATTTGGTAGAAAAATCTCAACAGGATTTGCACCGTCCGTTATCAATAATAATTGAGTTTGCTTGTCCATGATAGCGGCTATGGTTTGCGCTTCTGTTTTACCCGCATGACTATTTTCGTTCAGATATTCCAACTCTTCGCGAGAGAGTTTAACGACGTCACTTAGCGCGATACAATGCCAAATTCTATCAAGAATATGCGCAGTCGAACTCCATAGGTTCAACCTGAGGTTCATATCAAAACTAACAAGCATGCTGTATGCTCGTGCGCGCTCAAGCGCATAAACCGTGGTTTTATAGATATTTTCTTCAGTAAGACTGTTACTGCATATATGTAATACAGAATGCTCAGTAAACATATCCTCAGAAAAATGTGTTTGCCTGAACAACAAATCCGCCGCTGGTGGCCGATAAAAACTAAAACTTCTTTCACCTTGTTTATCAAGAGAAACAAATGCCAATGCCGTTTTGGCCTTATCAGTAAACTCAAGGTAACGAGTATTTACGCCATTAGCCTGTAACTCTTGAGCTAAAAACTGGCCGAACATATCATTGCCTAACATACCGCAAAAATATGCACCAACGCCTTGCTTTGCAGCAGCTACCGCAACGTTTGCAGGCGCACCACCTGCATATTTAGTGAATGACTCTGGAGTTTTGCCATCCGATAAAAAATCAATCAATGCCTCACCAAAACAAACAAGTGCCATGTTATTCACCTTTTAACTTCATTGAACGCAGGACTTCGTAACACGCACCCATGGTGTGATAATCGGTCTTGCCCGCCGGACTTTTTTCATCACTATACTTTTCGTTCTTGTTATTCAAAATACGATACCAAGCACCGTATTCATGGTCGACGAAGTTATCCCAAGCATATTGCCAAATTCTGTCGTACCACTGCCAATATTTTTCATCACCTGTTTCAAGTGCTAGTAACGCCGCCGCAGCGAATGACTCAGCTTGAACCCAAAAGTACTTGTCATCATCGCAAACTGACTTATCCGGCGCAAAACCGTAGCAAATTCCGCCGAATTCATTATCCCAAGCAGCTTTTAATGACTCATCAAACAAGTGCACGGCTTTTTCCACAAGCCATGACTTTGGCATGTAGCGGTTAATCAGCAATAATAATTTTGACCACTCAGTTTGATGACCAGGCTGAAATCCCCAAGGTCTGAATAAGTGTTTGGGATCGTCTTTGTTATACTCAAGGTCGACTTGCCATTGACTATCATAATGCTCCCAAATTAGCCCTTCAGCCTTAGCGGCTTGACGATTTACCATATTGTCGGCAAGCAAATATGCACGCTGTAAAAACTTTTCATCCTGTGTTGCTTCATAGCAGGCTATTAGCGCTTCGCAGGTATGCATATTGGCATTTTGACCACGGTATTTATCTGCCTGATAAAAGTCAGCATCGAATTCGTCTTTATAAAGCCCAAACTCAGGCTCAAAGTATTTCTCTTCTAACAGCTGCCATACTCGTTCAATTGTAGACTTGCTCTCTGATAAACCAACCTTAAGCGCACAGGCATGAGCCAATAAAACAAAGGCGAGGCCATAACAATGGTTAGTGCCATCTACCACATTTTCGCCTTCAATCAGCCATGCATAGCCGCCATTTTCTTGTCTATGAACGGTTTCTAAATAATCAATACCATGCTTAACCTTGTCTAAGTCAGCTGGCTCTTTAAAATAGTCATAGGCCATTGCATAGTTAAAGACAAAGCGGGTACTTGATACTAAGTGACGCGTATTCGCATCATAAATCTCGCCATTATCCTTGAAGAAGTGATTAAAGCCACCACGTTCATCCACGCAATTTGGTGCGTAAAAGCTGAGCGTCTTTTTAATGTGTGCTTCTAAAAATTGCGTTGTTCTAAAATTCATCTAACTTTTAACCTACTGCTGAACATTTCCGTTACTTTAGCAGATAAAACATGGAACGATCCAACAAAACATTTGTGATTTTCATGTAACAGTGTGTAGAATCAAGGTGAAAACAGATTGGAGTATCACTTGTGAGCGAAATAAATACAAATCAAACCTTCGTCACAAGCGGGAATACCGAGAATAATAATTATCGACTTCCGCTTATTGCAATGACAACGCTTTTTTTCCTTTGGGGATTTATCACCGTTTTAAATGATGTCCTCATCCCACGCCTAAAAGGCGTATTTGACCTTAACTACACAGAAGCAATGCTGATCCAGTTTTGCTTTTTTAGTGCCTATTTTATTGTTTCTTTACCTGCTGGATACTTAGTCAAGCGCTTTGGCTATAAAAATGGCGTACTAACGGGATTAATCGTGGCATCTATAGGCTGCATCATGTTTTATCCTGCCGTTGTTGTTCACGAATATTGGATTTTTCTCTCAGCGCTTTTTGTGCTTGCATCTGGTATCACTGTTTTGCAAGTATCAGCGAATCCTTATGTAGCAGCACTCGGTCATCCTCGCACTGCATCAAGTCGCTTAAACCTTGCTCAGGCGCTTAATTCATTAGGTACCACTATTGGCCCAATCGTTGGTGGCTTTTTATTGTTTGGCTCAGCCGGTACGTTAACCGTTGAAGCTGCGGCAAGCGCAGAGGGTGTCAAAGTACCTTATCTTATTTTGGCAGCTGCGCTACTTACAATCGCCGTTGTATTCGCGTTTTTAAAGTTACCCGTCATTGCTGAGCATACTGAAGCGGTCGATTGTAAAGCCAAACACCATAACCTAATTGAAGCGCCACACTTAGTAATGGGTGTAGTAGCTATTTTCTGTTATGTCGGTGCAGAGGTTGCGATTGGAAGTTTCCTTGTAAATTACTTTGCAGAACCTGAAATCGCAGGACTTGAAGAACATGCCGCAGCCAAACTTATCGGTTACTACTGGGGCGGTGCTATGGTAGGACGCTTTATCGGCTCTGCAGCCTTAAAGACCATTGCACCTTCAAAAGCAGTGGCTTTTAACGCTGTCGTTATCATTTTATTACTGGCATTGACCATGAGCACCAGTGGCAACATTGCGATGATTGCCGTGCTCGCGATTGGCTTGTTTAACTCCATCATGTTCCCGACAATCTTCTCAATGGCAATAGAAGGCTTAAGTTCATTAACCAGTAAAGGTTCTGGTTGGCTGTGTTTAGCCATTGTCGGTGGTGCTATTGTGCCGCTCATTCAAGGTGTCGTGGCAGATAAGTTCCATATTCAGATCAGCTTTATTGTGCCATTGCTTTGTTATGTCTACATCGCATGGTACGGATTAAACGTGGTTAAGCTGTCGCAAAAGTGGCAAGCAAAACTGAATTAAGTTAACGAAAGTTTACAAGGCGAGCATAGCTCGCCTTTTTTATTGCATAATTTTTTCGTCGCAGAGTATTGAATACGTATTCATAAAGGGTATTATAAAATAAAATTGGAACGCTCCAATTCAAAACAAAAACTAGGAGAGAGTAATGCGAGCTAAAACTTGGGCGTTGGCAATCACACAAAGTGTGTTGTTAAGCGCAACAGTTCACGCCACTGAATCAAATACACAGTGGGTCGATACCTTCATTGGTACTGGCGGTGATGGCCACACCTTCCCAGGCGCTGTCGTCCCATTTGGTATGGTGCAATTAAGCCCAGATACAGATAACCCTATGCGCGGTGTTTCCCCTCAACCAGAAATCTACAAGCGCTGCGCCGGTTACCACTATGACGACCATACTATTGTTGGTTTCTCCCATACGCATTTCTCTGGTACTGGTCACTCAGATCTTGGCGACTTGCTGATCATGCCAATGACAGGCGAAGTAAAACTCGATGCTGGTACCGCTGAAAATCCTGACATAGGGTATCGCTCACGCTTTTCTCATGACCAAGAATGGTCTGAGCCTGGCTATTATGGCGTTGACTTACTCGACTATGGTGTGAAAGCCGAAGTCACAGCAACCACGCGAGTGGGTATGCATAAATACAGCTTCAACAAAGCAAAACAAGGCCATGTATTGCTTGATTTAACCTCTGCAATCTATAATTTTGAAAACAAAGTGATTTGGAGTGACATCCGCAAAATAAACGACACCACATTGGTTGCTTACCGTGCAACTAATGGCTGGGCGCGTAACCGCCAAATGTATTTTGCCATCGAGTTTTCAAAACCTATCACTGACTATCAGTTTTATAATCTAGACAACAACCGTTATCGTTGTATGAATTGCTTAGGAAAAGACAGCAAACACTCTACGATTGAGAATACCGCAGTAAAAATGACAGCAGGTAAAGCCGTTAAGTTTGTTGCAAGCTTTGATGATCTAGACAAAACGCCGCTGTTAGTTAAAGTCGGACTTTCTGCAGTTAGCCGAAAAAATGCATTAGAGAATCTTAAAACTGAAGTGCCAAATTGGGATTTTGATACCGTTCGCGCTAATGCCAAGTCTCAATGGGCAAATTATTTAGATAAAGTCGACGTGGAAGGCACCAAAGCGCAAAAACGTCAGTTCTACACTGCGCTTTACCATGCGCTACAAGCGCCTAATATCTACCAAGATGTCAATGGCCAATATCGAGGCGTTGACGGTGAAATTCATGACGGCAAAGGTTTCGAGCACTATACCTTATTCTCGTTGTGGGATACCTATCGTGCATTACATCCATTACTCACTTATATCGACCCAGACCGCGTATCCGGCATGATCCAATCGATGCTGGTACATTATCAGCAAAGCTATGAAAAAATGTTACCTATTTGGTCGTTCCATGCCCACGAAACATGGACCATGATTGGTTATCATGCGGTGTCAGTCATTGCCGATGCATATCTAAAAGGGATCAGAGATTACGATATTGATTTAGCAGTAGAAGCGATTGAAAACACGGCTAACAATCCAGTGTATGACGCCATCCCTGAATACAAGAAATTTGGCTATGTACCAATGGACGTACTTCCTGAGTCTATTTCTATCACTCTTGAATATGCTTACGATGATTTTGCCATTGCAAGAATGTATGAAGCGATGGGCAATACCAGCAAAGCGAAAGACTATTACCGCCGCGCGATGAGCTATAAAAATGTGTTCAATAAAGAAACAGGTTACATGCAAGGGTTAGATTCAAAAGGAAACTGGGATCCCGAATTTGATCCATTTGAAGCAAAATACATGGGTCCATACACCGAAGGTAACGCGAAGCAATATAGCTTCTATGTTCCGCATGATGTTGCTGGCCTGATTGAATTAATGGGTGGTGACGATGTATTTGAAGCGCGTCTAGATGCACTGTTTGATACCCACCTTTCTGAAGAGATGATCAAAGAGCACGAAGATATTGCAGGCCTGATTGGTAACTATGCCCATGGTAATGAGCCTAGCCATCATATTGCCTATTTATATAACTACGCGGGTAAACCGTGGAGAACCCAAGAGCGTATTCGTCAGATCATGGATACCTTAAGCTCAGACAAACCGGATGGCCTTGCAGGTAATGACGATGTAGGTCAGATGTCTGCTTGGTATATATTCTCTGCGATGGGCTTCTATCCTGTTGCGCCAGGCGACCTAAGCTACGCGATTGGCGCGCCTCAAGTGCCAGAAGTTACGTTGAAACTTGCAAACGGCAAAGCATTTAGAACCGTTGCTAAAGATTTCAGTGATAAAAACAAATACATCAAATCCATTAAATTAAATGGAAAACCGCTTAAGCGTAGCTACATCACACATAACGACATTATGAATGGTGGTACATTGGAGTATCAAATGTCTAGCAAGCCGAATAAAGTATGGGGTCAATCCAAAACGCAAAGACCGCCTTCATTGTCGGAGTATAAATAATGGTTAAAGCAGGAATATTTCTTGCGGCTATGACCACATTTGCAAGTGCGCCGTTCGCACTTGCAAATGACATCGATAATGCCGCAGCGCAATTAAAACCCATCGCGTTTCAGTCAGACTTAGCATGGCGTCAATTTCCCCTGCCTGCCGTCTCGCTCAGCAAAACAACTAAAATTAACCATTTCGCATGGCAAGAAATTGATAACAAAGTAATAGAGCAGATAAGTTATAACGTCGCCAGATTGTTGTATAAGGAGACGGAAAGCGCGCCTAAATTACCAACACTCCATATTGTCTTTGAAGACCTAAAAGGAGTTGCATATAAAGAGGGCGATTTTAACGGTGCAATTATCCATATTAGTGCGAATTACATGGAAAACTTTTCTAAATCACACAGCGAAACAGAATCAGTCGACGAACTTATCGGTATTCTCTATCATGAAATTGCCCATGCTTATCAGCTAGATGATCATAATTACAAGGAAATAGGGCCAATCATTGAGGGAATAGCAGATGTTGTTAGACTAAAAGCTGGCTATATTCCTGATGACACCCAAAAGCCTGGTGGCAACTATAAAGATGGCTATAAAAATACTGCATTCTTTATCGATTGGTTATCGAAGCAAAGTAATCGAGACCTACTTCAGGAGATCAATGCTCAGTTGGACCCACATGACGACATAAAGTGGGACTGGCAATACTTCGAGCAATCAGCAGGTGTTAAATTAGATACTGCTTGGCAACATTATCAAGCGTCGTTACTGTAACGCAAGGTGAGCTTAGACTCACCTTTATTTAACATTCACACTAAACCTCTCTCATTTCCTGCCGATAATCAAAGACAAACCTTTGAGTTTTTGATAAAAATAGTTACAAAGGAACCCAGTTCCTAAGTCTATTAATAACAATCGGCCAACGAGTTTATTGCTTGGCTGAAGAAAAGAACAAGTTCAACAGGATCATGATGTTTAAAGCGCTAAAGTTCACCACCAAAGTAACCGTAGCAGCCTCCCTTGTGTTAGTGATTGTGCTCGGCTTATTTACCGTAAACAACTTTCTCGTTATGCGAGACCAAACTCAAGCTAGGCTTACCTTGGTTTTACAAGAGATTTCCAGCTCGGTTTCACAAAATATCGCCAATTGGCTCAATGATAGACTTGAAATCGTAGTCTCGATTGCTGATGGACATAGAACTGATGACTCCACTGAACAGATAAGAAGACGGTTAAAAACCGCAGACACTGCAGGGGATTTCAAAAACGTTTTTATTGGCACGCCAGATGGTACATTTGTGTTGGACGATCCAAGTATCCAACTTCCTGCTGATTTTGATGCGACTAGCCGCCCTTGGTATAAGCTCGCTGAGCAAAAACAAGATACAGCATTTACCGCACCTTATATCGACGTTACCACCAACGAATTCACTATTTCTGCCGTTGTACCGGTAAAACAAGGAGGCCGTTTCGCAGGTGTTGCAGGGGGGGACATCGACATGTCAACCATCACTGGAATTATCAACGAAATTGACTTTTTAGGGTTTGGTTACGGTTTTTTACTTGATGAAAGCGGTAAAATACTCAGCCATCCAGATACCAAACTGAATGACAAGCCGATGTCAGAGCTGTTTGGTAAACGCCTGTCATTAAATCGGGATTTCACGGAGCTTGAAATTGATGGCACAGAAAAGCTCGTTTCATTTGTAAAAATGAAAGGCATTAAAAATGTCGACTGGTATCTTGGTGTTGTCATTAATAAAGAAATTGCCTATTCGTCCGTATCTTCTTTTAGAAATATGGCTGCTATCTATATGCTACTTGGCGTGATTGCTATTGTGGTGATGCTACAACTATTGCTTAAGTATCTGATGCGCCCGATGTACAATCTCAACGCGGCCATCAAAGACATTGCCCAAGGTGAAGGTGACCTTACTCGTAGATTAGTTGTAGAAAATCAAGATGAATTTGGCGAGTTATCCGATTATTTCAACCAATTTATCGACAAAATTCACGCTTCTATTACGCAGGTAAAAAATACTACAGTAACACTTGAAAACGTCGTGAATAGTTTGGTTGCGCAAACGCAAGATACCTTATCTATGTATACAGATCAGTCAAAGCGCACCGATAGCGTCGCGACAGCCATCAACGAGCTTTCTTCAAGTGCACAAGAGATCTCAAACAATGCAACCCATGCTTCAGAACTTGCCAGTAACGCCAAC
This sequence comes from Pseudoalteromonas sp. NJ631, assembly GCF_000276645.1. Lineage (NCBI taxonomy): Bacteria > Pseudomonadati > Pseudomonadota > Gammaproteobacteria > Alteromonadales > Pseudoalteromonadaceae > Pseudoalteromonas > Pseudoalteromonas sp. NJ631. The sequence continues at coordinate 372,406 of NZ_AKXJ01000002.1, read as the reverse complement.
AAGCTTTCGATTGAAAGCCAACATTCACTCACTCAAAATATCGAAGAAATCGCTTCACTGACACAAAAAATGTCTCAAGCACAAGACACGCTGGATGGATTGGATAAACTCTCAGGCAGCATAGGGCAAGTACTTGAGGTGATTAAAGGAGTTAGCGAACAAACCAACTTACTAGCGTTAAATGCAGCCATTGAAGCAGCTAGGGCTGGTGAGGCTGGACGTGGATTCGCCGTCGTTGCCGATGAAGTAAGGCAATTGGCACAGCGCACGCAAGAGTCAACGCAAGAAATCGAAAGCACTATTGCACAACTACAACAAGGTTCTGCTTCAGCTGTGGCCGTAATGAAAGCAAGCCTAGAAGACTCAGCAAGAAGCGCCGATAGAGCCAATGCTTCAGGTACTAAAATGCAAGAGGTGAGCAATTCGATTGATGCCATAGACGGCGTTAACCATGCAGTTGCCAGCGCCACCCACCAGCAAAACACTGTTATCCAAACATTAGATAGCGACATTCATCATATTAGTGACCTCAGCCTGCAAGGCAGCAATAACCTAACCGCAACCCTTGAAGAGTGTAAGTCATTGAAACTACAGTTCGACGAATTAGAACAAATGGTGCTCAAGTTTAGAGTCTAACGCCATCTCACTAGAGCTTAAAAGCCGCTTAACAAAAGCGGCTTTTTTGTGATCCTTTTATGACACGAAACACCTGCAACATCTCATTAACCAACAAAATCCCATTAAAACCAATAAGTTAATTGATTAATGTAATTTCAATGACAGCTGTCACATTTGTGTATTAGTTGCGCAACATGGTTGTCATTTTTCGTAACTAGACTGCACCCAGTTTTTTAGCAACTAGCAATAATTTATAAGGTGTATGCGATGAAGTGCGTTAACCACTTGCTTATAGCAGGTATGCTAGCTACGGCCTCTGCCGGAGCAACAGAATTAAATCAAGCGATGGACAAAAGTGCAGCTATCAATGAATCTGCATTAAAGTCTCAAGGGAAAATCGATGGTATTGCAGACGATATGCAGTCTCGTTTGCAAAAGTTCAAGACGTTGAACAAAGAAATCGACGGCCTATCTGTTTACAACGCTCAATTAGAAAAACAAATCAAAAACCAACTTGAAGAAATGGCGGCAATTAACACCTCTATGGACCAAGTTTCGGTGATCGAGCGTCAAATCACACCTCTCATGATGCGCATGATCACAGGCCTGAAACAGTTCGTTGAATTAGATGTGCCTTTCCTTCCCAAAGAGCGTGCTGAGCGTATTACTCAGTTAACTAACTTGATGGACCGTGCTGATATTTCATCAAGCGAAAAGTTCCGCCGCGTACTTGAAGCTTACCAAGTTGAAGTGGACTACGGACGAACTATCGAAGCTTACACCTCATTACTTGACGTGAATGGACAAGAACGTGAAGTAGATTTCCTACGAATTGGTCGTCTTGAGCTGCTTTATGTCACAAAAGATGGCAGCCAAGCTGGTTTTTGGAACAAAGACAGTAACACTTTTGACGCATTACCAGATACCAACATCAGCCAAATCAATAAAGGCATTCGTATCGCACGTAAGCAGTTAGCACCTGACATGTTAACGCTTCCAGTTCAGGCTGCAGAGTAATAGGTGAGACCACTATGAAATTCGTACAAAAATTCACTAAACACGCTATTTTCGCAACAACACTTGCGTTAACCGCATCTGCCCATGCTGAACAAGCATTAGATTTAGATTCACTACTTAAAACCTTAGAACAAGGGCAAACCGCACAAACGGCGCAAAACAAACAACGTGAAGCCGAGTTCAAAGCGCAGCAAAACAACCAAATCCAAAAGTTGAATGCGTTAACGGGTGAACGTAACCAAGCGTTGGCTAAATCTGAACGTCTAGAAACCAATTTCGAAGAAAACGAAATTAAACTGGCCAACCTAAGTGACACCCTTAGCAAGCGTATGGGTACATTAAAAGAGCTATTCGGTGTGCTTCAGCAAGTAGCTGGCGATAGTTCAAATAAGTTCGCAACTTCAGTTGTATCAGCTGAAATTAAAGGTCGTGATGATTACATGACTGAGCTTGCGAAAAAGATGGGCTCAACATCGCGTCTAGCATCAATCGAAGACATTGAAAAAGTCTGGTTTGAGATGCAACGTGAAATGACAGAGCAAGGTAAAGTATCGCGCTTTAATACCGAAGTTATCGTAGCCGGTGGAGCCAAGCAAAATAAAGAAGTGCTTCGCGTTGGTGCATTTAACTTAATCGCTGATGGTAAATACCTGACTTACAACAACGATACACAAACACTTTCTGAACTGACTCGTCAGCCAGCGTCTCGTTTCACCTCAACAGCGGGAGAATTACAAAGTGCGAAGACAGGTTCTGTTGATTTTGCCCTTGACCCAACAGGCGGTTCAATTCTCGGTCTACTAGTACAAGCGCCAAATACCGAAGAACAAGTGCACCAAGGTGGCGCGGTAGGTTACGTGATCCTAGGTGTTGGTTTACTGGCACTACTAATTGCAATTGAGCGTTTTGTATCACTCATGTTGATGGGTTCTAAAATCAATCGTCAGCTTAAAGATAATGTTGCCCGTGACGACAACCCGCTAGGTCGAGTGATGAAAGTGAAAGAGCAATACCCAGATGTGGCTTACGATACGCTAGAACTTAAGTTAAGCGAAGCAATACTTCGAGAGATGCCAAAGATCACTCGTAACCTGACTTTAATCAAAATTATTTCAGTCGTAGCACCTCTACTTGGTCTACTAGGTACAGTGACCGGTATGATCAACACCTTCCAAGCAATCACCTTGTTTGGTACGGGCGACCCTAAACTCATGGCTGGTGGTATTTCTCAGGCCCTCGTAACCACCGTACTTGGTCTGGTTGTCGCTATCCCAACCGTATTCCTTTACACACTACTAAACACACGTTCTCGTAACTTGCTCCTTATTCTTCAAGAGCAGAGCGCGGGGATCATTGCTGAGCGTAGCGAGAAAGGAGCGTAATCGTGGTTTTATTGCTTGATGCAATTAACGCTTTACGTGAATTCCTTGATACAGGTGGCCAGGTTCTCCTGGTCATCGGCTTCGTAACCTTCGCCATGTGGCTACTTATTCTCGAGCGCTTCATGTTTGTGTTCGGTAAATACAGAGGCTACAAAAACGAAGTCCTACAAGCTTGGAACTCTCGAAATGAGCGTAACAGTTGGAACGCAGAGCAGATAAGACAAGCAACTATCTCTCGCGTAGGGATCAAACTCAACGCCAACTTACCATATATCAATGTCATGGTGGCACTGTGTCCTTTACTAGGACTCCTAGGCACGGTAACCGGCATGATTGAAGTATTTGATGTAATGGCGATCACCGGGTCAGGCAGTGCACGTTCGATGGCATCAGGGGTATCAAAAGCAACTATCCCGACAATGGCAGGCATGGTTGGCGCGCTTTCTGGTGTATTTGCATCGACCTACCTACAGCGTAAAGCCAAGCGTGAAGTTGAGTTGTTAGAAGATAAAATGCTACTAGACCATTAATTGGTCGTGTGAGGAAAGAATTATGAGAGCACCACTTGCAAAAGTATTCCAAGAAGAAGAAGCAGAAGAAATCAACATGACGCCAATGCTGGACGTTGTATTTATCATGCTTATCTTCTTTATTGTAACGGCCTCTTTCGTTAAAGAAGCGGGTATTGATGTTAACCGCCCAGAAGCGGCCACTGCAGTGAAAAAGCAAAGAGCCAATATCCTGGTTGCAATTTCAGATACTGGTGAAATTTGGATTAACAAACGCCAAGTAGACATCCGTGCAGTTCAAGCAAACATTGAGCGTCTTAAAGCGGAAAACCCGCAGGGTAGTGTGGTTATCCAAGCTGATAAAAAGGCAACTACTGACACGCTAATTAAAGTAATGGATGCATCACGCGCAGCTGGCGCATTTGATGTTTCGATTGCCGCACAGGAGTCATAGGAACATACCATGCGTTACTTAATTGCTTTAGTAATTGCAGGCATAGTTACCTTTTTCCTTTTCTTGGGTATGCAAGCGCTTATCCAAGGAGGGGAGGGAGCAATGACAGATCCTGTAAAAGGACAAGTACTAGATTTCGTCCGTCTTAAAAAAGAAGAGACGGTGGAGAAAAAAGAGCGTAAGCCACAAAAGCCACCAACACCAAAAGAGCCGCCTCCACCAATGGATGCACCACAAACGCAGAACAACAATCTTGACGCAACAGGCGGCAACTTTGATTTCAGTGCCAATGTGGACGCTGACGTAGATTTGGCGGGTGGTTTAGCACTTGAGTCCAGTGATGGTGAATATCTGCCAATCGTTAAAGTTGCGCCGGTATATCCAAGACGTGCGTTATCACGCGGAATTGAGGGGTATGTGATTGTTGAGTTCATTGTAACTAAACAAGGCACCGTGAGAAACCCTGTTGTAGTAAGCGCCGAACCGGAATCAATCTTTGACCAAGCAGCGCTTGATGCAGCATTGAAATTTAAATACAAACCTCGTGTCGTAAACGGTGAACCGGTTGAAGTTGCGGGTGTTCAAAATAAGATTTCATTTCAAATTAATGGCTAACCGCCATTAAGGATTGCGATTATGAAAATATTTAAAAAAATTACGTTAATAAGTGCGTTATTTAGCACAGGTTTAATAGCACCGAGTCTCATTTCGGTCATACCAAATGTTAATTTGGCAACGGCTTATGCAGACTCAGAAACTAAAACCAAGCGTGTGCCCGCGCTACGCGAAAAAGTGTACAGTCAACTGGCTCGCGCGCAAAAACTTGCAGACGACGGTCAAGTTGCAGAAGGCCTCGCCGCATTAGATTCGGTGAAAGAACGCGTTTCGAGTATGAATAGCTACGAAGTGGCAATGATGTATAACTTCTATGGTTTTATTTATTACAACGAGAACAAGCTCGACAAGGCCATCGAATCTTTCAAAGCAGTTATTGCGGAAGAATCTATTCCTGAGTCCCTGCGTCTTTCTACGACATTTAGTTTGGCTCAATTGGCCATGGCAAACAATGATTTTGAAAGTACATTATCATTCCTTGATCAGTGGAAAGAAGTTAATACGCAGGCCCCAAAAAGTAACTTTTATATTTTAAAGGCGCAAGCACAATATCAACTAAAAAAATATAATGATGCGATAAACAATATAAATACTGCGATTGATTTAGTTGAAGCCGACGGTGAACTACCAAAAGAAAACTGGTTAGTTCTTCAACGTGCGATATATTACTCATTAAATCAGCCGGAAAAAGTAGCGGATGTTTTAGAGAAAATGGTTACCCTTTATGACAAACCACAATACTGGATCCAGCTTGGCGGTATGTACGGTGAGATAGGTGCAGAGAAAAAACAGCTTGCAACATTTGAAACTGCGAAGCAAAGGGGCTTTATAAAATCAAAATCTGATTATATGCAACTTGCTCAAGTCTATTTAATGAACGCCTTGCCTTTTAAAGCAGCGGAAGCACTCGATAACGGAATAAAAGCAGGTGTCGTTGAAGACAGCGCCAAAAACCTAACTTTTATCGCAGAAGCTTTCGTTCAAGCAAGAGAAGATAAAAAGTCACTACCTTTTTTCCTAGCTGCAACTGAAAAAGTTGAACATGGCAATTTAGATCAGAGACTTGCAGAGATCTACTTAAATCTTGAAAAATATGATGAAGCTGCAGATCACGCACGACTTGCGCTCAATAAAGGCGATTTAACGTTTGAGTCTAACGCCTATGTTGCACTTGGAATGGCACAGTTTAACCTGCAAAACTTTGATGCTTCTATATTGGCATTCGAACAAGCTGAAAAGCACAAAAAATCAGCAAACCTCGCTAAACAATGGATTAAATATGTGAAGCGAGAAAAAGTTCATGCTGAAACATTAAAACAAGCTTTATTATAATATTTTATAATCGCAACACCAAAGCCGCCTTCGGGCGGTTTTTTTATTTTTAAAAGTTCCAATTTTTATTATGAAGATTTAATTACAATTATTTTGTGTAATCTTCGTGTAATAAAACCCCATTAATTTAGTCACATCATTTAAACACAGTAAAAAAATAATTTTTTAAAAGTCTACTATTGGAGTTAGCAATGGAACTAAAAAACCTCTTCAGAGTCTCTGCAATCGTCGCTGCTATGGCACTTACTGGTTGTGGTGGTGACATCGAAGTTACACCTACTGTAAACGATAACAGCACTAACAATTCAAACAATACAACAAACAATGGCGATTCAGGCGGTGATACAGGTGGCGATACAGGCACAACTAACCCTTGTACAACTCGCGCTGTAGGAAGCACTGAAGTTCAAGGTACGTTCCAAGCACCACACTGTGTATACGGCACTGACTTTGCTTCTAAATCACTAGAAGTACAAGCTGATGTGACATTCAAAAAGCTTGAGAATGGTGGCGCTCACGTATTCAAAGGTGCACTTTTAATCGGTAAAGATTGTAACACGTCAACAGGTTGTACAATCGAGGCGAACGGCCCAACACTAACTGTAGAGCCAGGTGCAGTAATGGCATTCACTTCTGGTGAGTCTGTGGTTCGTATCGCGCGTGGTGCGAAAATCAACGCAGTTGGTACTGCAGCTGAGCCGATTCGTTTCACTTCAGCAGCAGAATTTGACGCATTTAACCTAGCAGGTATCGGTCCACAGTTTGCTGACTGGGGTGGTATCATGGTTAACGGTTTTGGTATCACAAATGAATGTACTGATGCAGAGCGCGATGGCAACCTTTGTAATGCTGATTCTGAAGGTGTAACAAGCTACTATGGCGGTAAAAACAACGCAGATAGCAGCGGTCAAATCAAATATGCACACATTTGGTATGCAGGTTCTGGCCCTCGTGATGGCGGCCCTGGGGACGACTTAAACTCACTAACACTGAATGCTGTGGGTTCTGGTTCAAGCTTCGAATTCCTTCACATTCACCAAGGTTTTGACGATGGTATCGAATTCTTCGGTGGTGCTGCAAACATCAAAAATATCGTAGTAACAGATACTCAAGATGATGGTATCGACGTTGATGCGGGCTGGCAAGGTAAAGGTCAGTTTATTGTTGTTAAGCACGGTACGATTAAAACTAAACGTGACGTTACTTATGCTGATGATAAAGGCGACGCGGTACTGATCCCTGCAGGTACAGAAGGCTTCATGGGTAATAACGGTTTTGAAACCGATGGTGAAAAAGCAGCAGGTCCTGATTATAGTCAAGCACCGGCATCTACGCTTAACTTTGCTAACGTAACTGTATTAACAACTGATGGTAACTCTATTCGCGACAATGGTGCATCACAAGGCATGAAGTTTGATGATGCTATCCGTGGTATGTACTACAACACGCTAATCGTAAAAGCTGAAGCTTCAAATGGCACTGAATGTCTAGAATTCAAAGACCCAGATGCAGCGGCAAACGCTGAAGCTGATACGCTTAATTATGTAAGCTCTGTACTTGCTTGTGCAGCGAACTTTAAAAATGGTTCTGAGCCATTACCTGCAGGTGAAGGTAAAGAAGACTGGTTTGTTAACGCAGGTTCTAACCAAATTCTAAACGGTGCTGCTGACGTACTTGCAGCAGACGGCTTCTCAACAAATTCAAGCTCTACCGCTATCACTGTAGAAGCAAACGACCTAAGCAGCCTAGATGATAACTTCTTCACGACTGTTGATTACATTGGTGCGGTATCTGATAAAGATACATCTTCTGAATGGTATCAGTGGGTTAAGAAAGCAATTGAGGCTTCAAACGCTGACTAATTATCCGTAATGACCTTAGTTATTACAATTAAGGCGCAGTCATTGCGCCTTTTTTATGATTTTTGGCAGGATTGCATATGGATACTCAAATGAAATTTAAAAAAGTTGCTTTAGCCATCAGTACGGCACTCACAGTCGCAACTTCTCTACCAAGCGTTGCAGAAGAAGAACAGGCAATCGAAGAAGTTGTTGCGGTAGGTACTCGTTTGCAAGGTAGTGCTGCGGCGGTAATTGAAGAACGTAAAAACCAAGCCTTCGTCGCGGATATCTTAGGTGCAGAGCAGTTATCTAGAACAGGTGATAGTGATGCAGCATCCGCGCTACGTCGTGTTACCGGTCTTACGTTAGTTGACGGCAAGTTTATCTATGTTCGTGGCCTGGGTGAGCGTTACTCAAGTGCTCGCCTGAATGGTGCCGCAGTACCGAGCCCGGACTTAACCCGAAACGTTATTCCACTCGATATTTTTCCAGCAAGCATTATTGAAAGTCTAGCGGTACAAAAAGCTTATTCTCCGTCAATGCCTGCTGCATTCGGTGGTGGTAACATCGATATCCGTACTAAATCTGTACCATCGGAGTTCACCGCAGGTATTGAGGTAGGTATTGGCCAAAACTTTAATTCTGATAAAGGCTTTACCTACAGCGGGACCGCGGAAGGTATACCTCAAGTACTACAAGATGCAGTTGTAAGATATCGTGGTAACTTTGACATCGGTGAAGTTGTAGACAAAAACGGTTTCAAAGATAAAGACGGGCTAACACGTGCGGATCAAGCAATTGACGTGATCAAAGGTTTTGTGTCATCACTTCCTCGCGATATTCAAGTCAAAGAAGAGTCCCTAGATCCAAACTTTGATGTAAAAGCCAACATTGGCAATAGTTTCCAAGAAGATTGGTTAGGCGGCACGGTAGGCTTTATGCTTGCAGGTTCCTATGACAATGATTGGAATTATAGCGACCGTACAACAGGCGTTATTGACGACACATTAGCTGAAAACTGTACTTCAAAACTAGAAACCGCAGAAGACACAGCCAATTCCTGTTATGTGACACTTAAAGAATCTAAAGTAACGACTGAGACTGAACGCCTAAATGGTGTATTTAATATCGGTTACCGCTTAGATCAGCATAGCATTACTTATTCTAAGATTTATCTCGAAGATAACGAAACCGAATCAGAGTTTTCCGTGTTACAAAGCCCTAACGGTAGTACCGTTAGAACTATCGCGGGAACAGGCGCGGCACAGCGTTCGCATCAGTTTGATTACGAAGAACGCACATTGGATATCGACCAAGTGATTGGTCAACACACGTTCCTCGATTATTGGGGGATTGGCTTTGACTGGCAGTATACAGAGTCAAAAGCGCAAACCGATATTCCAACAGAAATCGACTTTAAGTTTATTGATAACTATAACGAAGACGGTTCTTATAAAAGCTCCATCGTTACCGGTGATGATAACCGTATAACGTACGCTTTTACAGACATGGAAGACAACGTTAAGTCTTACAGCGGCAATGTCACCTTACCGTTAACCTTCGAGGGCATAGAAATTACCCTTAAAGGTGGTTATGACTTTATGGATAGAGCGCGTGTTTACAATACCAGTAACTTCGTTGTAAATAACAAAAGTGGCATATCCATCCCAGTAAACTTTGATGAATCTGAGATCTATGGATTATCGGGTTATCTTGACGGTGAATTTTTGAACAACAACACTTTCTTGTTGACCTTCAATGAACCTCAGGCACCAGCGGCAGACGATTATATCGCGGCTCAAAAGATTGATGCGGGCTATGGTGAATTTGATATCTTCTTCGACAATACTTGGCGTATTAGTGGTGGTATTCGTTACGAAGACTTTAAACAAGTGTCACTTGCAACATCGAGTCTAATCTTCGACCGCATAACGATGGAAACGATTTACGACGAGGAGCGTATTTTAGCCGGTACAGTGAACGAAGATAACTTCTTTAACGCACTATCGCTAACGTATCTTTCAGACGGTAACTATCAAGTACGTTTTGGTTATGGTGAAACCACTGTACGTCCAGACTTACGTGAGTTAGTACCGGTTGCCTACTATGATCCATTAACCGATATCCGCACCTTCGGTGTAGCTGGCCTTAAGAGTAGTGACCTGAAAAACTACGACGCGCGCTTTGAATACTATATGGATAATGGCGATAACTTCTCAGTTGCGGCATTCTATAAAGATATTACGGCGCCAATAGAAACCATCTTACGCGTTGGTGATGAAGACTATACAGCAACCTTCGTAAACGGTGAGGAAGGTGAAGTATACGGTATTGAAGCCGAATGGTTATACGACTTATCGGGTCTTGCGAGTGGCTTCTTTACGTCAGGTAATATCACTCTGAGTGATTCTGAAGTATCGATAGATCCTGCTCGTGCTGGTAACTTAACCAACCCAACGAAGCGTATGACGGGTCACTCAGAGTACGTAGTTAATATGCAATTAAACTATGACTCGGCTGATGGTCAACACAGTGGTTCATTAGTGTATAACGTCTTTGGTGAGCGTATTTTGGCTTCAGGGATCGGCGGTAGAGATGATGCTTATGAGCAACCATTCAACTCACTTGACCTAGTATATACTTGGTATCCTGACTTTAACTCTAAAGTTAAATTTAAAGTCAAGAACTTGCTAAATGAAGATCAAGAAGTAACTCAATCTGACGTAGTGGTGCGACAAAAAGATGTCGGTACCTCTGTTAGCCTGAGCTACAGCTACGAGTTCTAAAGAACAACTAAGCTTTAACCAAAGCCAAGGTCAGCCTTGGCTTTTTTGATCTTTATCAATCTTCGAGATATTTTTTTCTACTAATTCATTATTTCATGGACTAAGTTCTGTAACTTTGTGTATAGTTGGTCTATATATAAAAATATATCCAAATACTTCAGTAGGTTACTAGGTTGTTAATATACTTGTCATATTTAACCAGTAACATTATTTAAGAGCTTTAAAAACAAAACCATAGCTCGTTTCGTACCGAGTTCTTGTTGACGCAAATGCGTTTAATTAGGACAACCTTTACATGTTGTATCCAAACCCCGCCATGCGGGGTTTTTTATTTATTAAATTCCTAATTTCTAGCTAGTCCACCGCGTATTCTTTTGCTATGGTAGCCATCTAGACATACGACTCACGCAATGATCCGTATAATCAAGAATTAAGGCACATAACATGAAAAAAGTAGGACTCGTCGGCTGGCGTGGAATGGTTGGCTCCGTGCTAATGGAGCGTATGCAGCAAGAAAATGACTTTGAGGTCATTGATCCACACTTCTTTACTACCTCACAAGCAGGTCAACTCGGCCCTGTTGTTAAAGGCGGTGGTGAGCCAAAGCCGCTTCAAGACGCAAGCGATATTCAATCGCTTAGCGAAATGGATATTATCATCTCCTGCCAAGGCGGAGATTATACCAAATCTGTATATCCTTCATTGCGTGAACAGGGCTGGGAAGGCTATTGGATAGATGCAGCCTCAGCACTGAGAATGGAAAAAGACAGTATTATTGTGCTTGACCCTGTCAACAAAGATGTCATTCAACAAGGTCTTGAACAAGGTGTAAAAACCTTTGTCGGTGGTAATTGCACGGTTTCTCTTATGCTACTTGCGCTTGGTGGTTTATTCGAGCAAGACTTAATAGAGTGGGTGAGCCCAATGACCTATCAAGCGGCATCAGGTGCAGGCGCAAGAAATATGCGTGAACTCATCAATCAAATGGGTGAGATCCACAGCTCGGTTAAAGCACAACTCGACGACCCAAGTTCAGCCATCTTAGAAATCGATAAGCTAGTGGCAGAAAAAATCAAAGATGAATCTTTACCACAAGATCAATTTGGTGTGCCGTTGGCCGGCAGCTTAATTCCGTGGATTGACGTTCCAATGCCTTCTGGTCAAAGTAAAGAAGAGTGGAAAGCACAAGTAGAAGCAAACAAAATCCTTGGCTCGTCAAAGCAGCCTATTCCTATCGACGGATTGTGTGTACGAATTGGCGCGATGCGCTGTCATTCACAAGCGCTCACCATCAAGTTACGTGAAAATCGAAGCGTCGAAGAAATTGAGGAAATTCTAGCGGCACATAATGAATGGGTTCGCGTTATTCCAAATGAGCGTGATATTACCGCAAAAGAGCTAACTCCGGTTAATGTTACTGGCACACTGAATATTCCGATAGGCAGGATAAGAAAGCTCACTATGGGTGAAAAATATATCAGCGCATTTACTGTTGGTGATCAACTTTTATGGGGGGCGGCAGAGCCACTTCGTAGAATGTTAAGGATCATTACAGGTTAATTTCAAAAGGCGCCTTCGGCGCCTTTTGTTTTTTTAATCGATGACTTTTGTAAGACCGATTAAGGCGTTTTCACTCTCACCATCGTGGCATTTAATGTTCCCGCCATCTCTGTTTTCAATAACAAGGCTATACACAGTACGATACTTTTCACCTTCACGGATAGCATCCAGTACAGGCCCTAACAGATAGTGCTGTTCTGGATAGATCACAACAGGCTCAAGGTCGAAACCAGACTCACGCTCAAACCTTACTTCATAACGGTTGTCACCTTTTGAGTAAAGGTCGTACACGATGCCTTTACAAGTAAATATGACCGCATATGACTTCAATGAGATAAGCGCAAGGCTCACTAACATTAGTTTGATAAATCCTTTCATACATTCCTCTATTTAATTTTGACGCCAATACCATTATCAGCAACAAGAAGGTAGCAACACTGCATTACCATTTGTTTTCAGAAAAATTACTTCAAGTAACATTTATCATATCCTTACAGCCTCGAAACGCTAATTCAATTACGATGTTTGTTACAAAATATCTCACCTTAATTTTGTTGGGCTATAGTTACCTTGATTAAACAATAATCTACGCTCGCGCTACGGAGAGACGAATGGGTATTTTGAAAAGATTTTCGATTATGCAGCTCACGATGATAAGTTCTATCTCGCTGCTTGCATTTTTACTATTTTTAGTTGGCAAAAACGTTTTGAATAACTGGAGACAGTACAATGCGGCCGATCAAGATATCAACTATGTCGTTTTACTCGACGCCATTGAGAAAGTAGCGCACCACCACGCAGTAGAACGTGGCCTAACGGCAGGATTCCTTGGTAATCCAAGTAGTGATAACAAACGAAAAGTCGACGAGCAACGTGAAATTGCCGACCAAACAATATCAACGCTTAAGAGTCTTCACTCTTCACTGTTTCTTAAAGATAAAAATGTACAAAAATGGTTACCTTATATTTTTGAAGTGGAAGCCAATAAGCACCGCCTAAGAGGTGAGGTCGACAGGAAAAATGGCAGTAATGCCTTTGCTTATTACAGCAAACTTAATCAAGTTTCATTAAACACGGCAGCAAAAATTCAAGCCTACGTATCAGATAGAACCTTATCTTCTGAACTTTCTGTTGCTTTCCTTATTGCCCAAAGCAAAGAGCGCCTTGGACAGATCCGTGGCAAAGTGAATGGTGTGCTTGCGAAAAAAGCAATGTCAGACACCCTCAAAGACGATATCAAGTACTATCGCCAACAGTTAGAGATGTCATTACATCAATTAGAAACCGCACTCGAAGGTACAGACCAAAGCAACATACAAACTATTTTATCTTCAAGCGATGCAAAAGTGTTCAATCAAATTCTTGATACTCTTGAAAGCCAAGGGGAAGTTGACTTTAGTAGCTTACCTTCAAGTGCCGAGTGGTTTTCTGCAGCGACAAGTCTAATCGGTAAGTTCAAGAGCAAACTCGATTCAGTATGGGAAATGACAATTAAAGATAGTCAAAAGAACAAAGCAGATATCGCATTTGAAAGTATCTTAATGTTTGTGCTTTTTGTCGCTGTTCTCAGCTTTATCGCGCTCGTCAACTTTCATCTCATTCGCTCACTACGCTCAGAGCTTTCACAATTAACGAGCATATTAAAACGCGTAGCTGAAGAGGGCGACTTAACTTTAGATATGCGCTTAAACACGCGAGACGAACTTGGGCAAATCTCCGAGTCAATTTACAATACGATTTATGCGTTTAAAGATTTAATGGTTGGCTTAGCCAAGTCCGTACAGGTAGGTACAAAGCTTGGCGAAAAAATGCATTTAGCAGCCTCTAACGTCAATGAAGATGCACAAAAAACTCAAGGCATGGCATCTTCCATTGCGGTTGCAATAGAAGAAATGGCCGCAACCAGCCAAGAAATCGCAAAACTCGCGCAAGATACACTGGATGCCAGCGACCAACTTAACATTGAATCACAGCAGTTACTTGCAGACAACCAAAAGAACTTAGACACCATGAAAACCCTCTCGACGAGTATGAACGCCGTCGACGAGATGGCCGCGAGTATGGAAAAGCAAGTTTCTGAGATAAATACTATCTTGGACTCCATTCGCAGTGTTGCTGAGCAAACTAACTTGCTTGCACTCAATGCCGCAATAGAAGCAGCCCGCGCAGGCGAGCACGGTCGTGGCTTTGCAGTTGTAGCCGATGAAGTGCGTGGACTTGCAAACAACAGTAAACAATCTTCAGAGCAAATTTCCACACTCTTACTTAGCTTGTCAGAAATAAGCCAAAGCGTTGTGAAATCAATCAGAGAAAACACACTGCTCACACAAAATACCATGAACGAAGTAGAAGAAACGCGTAAAGTATCCCTCAGAGTAAACGAACACAGTTCGCATGTTGAAAAGCTAACGACCTCAGTTGCCACCGCAGCCTGCGAACAATCAGAAGTCGCCGCCGATATATCACAAAACACCGCCGCAGTGCTTGAAGCCGCAAACCATGAATTAGATACATCGAAAGCGTTAAATGAACTGTTTAAAGATATGAAACTAAATAGCGATACGCTACAACGAACAATGGATATATTTAAAATTGATAAGAGCTAGCACCCTATGAATATTCGAGAGTTCAGCGAGAACGATTATCCAAGAGTTTTGGAGATCTATTCTGACACACCAAGCATGTAGCAGCTCAGTCCAACAAGCGATGATGCAACACAAATTACGCGTCGTATAAATACTAGAATGTTAACTATTAGGTAGAGATATGTCAGAGTATAAGCTTACGAGAGAAATCATAGACCTATCAGCGTCTGCGGTTTGGGATGTCGCGAAGCTCGAGTGGTCGCTGGCTCAAATATATGAAGCAGATGAGCCTGAGCGCTGTCTGTGTGGACACTTCCCAATCATTGAAATATGTATATTACAAAATAAGCATAATCATCACAGAGCTACCGTTGGAAACTGCTGTGTTAAAAAGTTCATTGGTCTTCCTTCAGATAAAATCTTCCAAGCTGTTAAGCGTGTGCGAAAAAATAATGAAAAATCACTCAATGCAGAAGCTGTAGACCACGCGTATCGAAACGGCTGGATTAATGATTGGGAGTACAAATTTTCCATTGATACTATGCGAAAGAGAAAACTATCAGTGAAACAGCTCCAAACACGCACAAAGGTTAATGAAAAAATTCTATTCAATATGCGTCGCGCTAATCAAAATGGTTAATAAGACAATAAAAAGTCGCTCTCAATAGCCTTCATATTACAGAAAACTAACAAAGCCCTGTCAGAGGGACAGCCAAAGTCTGAGCTTAACGAGCAAAGCTCAGACATTACCAATCGCTATTATTCCACCAAATCCAGAATATAGGCGGCACCTGAGCTTTCTCCTTTGTCATCGCGGTGGGGAGTTGCGATGATGGCGGTGTTATTAGAAGCCGCAATATTCCAACCAAACCTATCTTCTGGCGCGGCATCATTGGCAAATACCTTAGACGCATATTGCCATTGGCCTTGTTGTTTTTTGTACAGATAAAGTGCCCCCGCGTTATTACCTTTTTCATCATGGTGCATGGCGGTGATAAACGCCATGTCCTTACTTAACGCAACACCGCGTGCAAATCTATCATCCGCTTTGGCATCTGGAGCCACTAATTTTTGAGTTTGTGTCCATTTATCATTTGTTCTCTCAAACAGATAAGCAGAGCCGGCATCTTTACCTATACCGTCGATATCATCTCTTCTGGCAGAAATAAGGGCTGTATCTCCAAAAATAGCCACGCGAACACCAAAAATATCGGTGTTCCCAGCATCATTTGCCATCAGTTTTGCTTGCGAATTCCACTTTTTACCATCGAATTGATAAACATAAACCGCACCAGCTTTTTCTGCTTTTTCATCATTCAAATCTGCGCCGACTAAAATGGTATCGCCATCTATTGCTACGCTAATTCCGAATAAGTCCCCATCAGCGCCATCCCTTGCCGTCAACTTTGACTGAAAATGCCAGCTATTGTTTTCTCTCATGTATACATACGCTGAGCCTGAGTCTTTGTGTGGCGCATCGCTGTGTGGTGCACCGATCACTAGAAATTGCTCGGTTAGCGCAATACTTTGTCCAAAGGCATCACCCGCTTTTGCATCGTTGGCGGTTAAAATTTGTTTTTGTATCCAGCTATTTTCTGTGCGCTCAAAAGCAAACACCGCACCGGCATTTTCTCCTTTATCGTCCCGATTTATCGCACCAAGCATGGCAATATTATTCTTAAGGGCAACATTGCCGCCAAGCGTGTCACCAGCCTTGGCCGGCTGCGCGATGAGCTTTGCTTGTTGCTGCCAGCCAGACGCACCTAGCGTGTATAGATAAGCCGCACCAGTATCCTGACTCGTATTTGCATCCACTTTGTGGGCACCAACTAATGCAGTTGTGCCGTCAATCGCTACGCTATAACCAAACTGATCTGCTGCTTTACCATCATCGGCCAACAACTTTTGCTGCACAGCCATACTTTGACAGGCTATCACTAACGCCAAACTAGGGAAGTATTTTAAAATAACGGGGGCTTTCATCATTATTCTTTTTGTTTTCGATATAGGGATAAACATAGTATTCCACTGTTAAAGACTTAACAAGAGGTTGTGTTTTTATTGGTAAGTTAGACGAGAAGGATTGATAGGCTATCTGGAGCGGTGGTATTTTGCGATGGTGATGGTAATAATGAGTTTCAGCGTCTAATTCTAGAACAACCAAAACCCATCATATAAAACAATAAACTAAACCTTATCCAAGCCAATATTGACCATAAAGTTGAGGTAGTTCAGCCTTTAACTGTTTTGGTTTATTTTTAAACTTTTTACCTTTCGGCGGAAAGTTCACGACACTGTGATACGGGAGTTCATCTTGATTTTTTTCTTCAAAAAGCAACCCAGCAACTAAATCTAATTCGTCAATAAACGGGTAGGGCAGGTCGTCTTTATTCGGTATAGCAAACTTATTTGCTAATTCATCTGGTTCCGCAGTGAGTACGCTTACCGCTTCAGGGCCACGACTGATGATCCAATTACAAAAATCCAAGAAGTCATATTCGCTATTACAGCCTGCAATCACGTAGGCCACTTTCCAGTTATCCCAATGCCACAGTGCTCTTAGCTCTTTGGTATATAATGCATCGAACTGAGCAATTTCTTCTGAACTTAGCGGTGATAAACGCGTTTTTAAATATTCATTATCGTTTGAATGATCGGGGGCGGTGACAAGCTGCCAGAAGCGTTCGAGTTCCATGTGCATAATCTAACTTGATAAAAACGAGATTATAGCCAGTAACCTAATGAGAGTAAATCGAAGCCGCCATGCAAAATTGCTGAGCGGGTTGTACGTTACACAACGTGCTCGCCCGCGCAAAAAGATCACAGTGACAGCTATAAGCTAAGTGGCTTTATCCTTTCAGTGCTTTGTCACCACGGCCAATACCTACTGCACCGGAACGCACAAGTTCAATAATGTCGCTTTCGTGACGTAATAGCTCCAAGAACGATTCAAGACGGTCGGCTGAGCTTACCATCTGTAATATATAACTTTGCTTGCCCATATCTATAATGCTGGCTTGGAACACCTCAGCAACACGATTGATAGCAGCTCGTGTTACTTCATCTCTGGCATAGACTTTTACCAGTAACAGCTCTCTTTCAATGTGCTGCATATCGGTTAAATCTATGACCTTAAGCACATCCACCAGCTTGTTCACTTGCTTAGTGATTTGTTCAACGATGCGGTCATCGCCTTGGGTCGTGATGGTAATACGAGATAGCGTTTTATCTGCGGTTGTACCTACCGTTAAGCTGTCAATGTTATACGCACGCTGAGAAAATAAACCCACAATACGAGAAAGTGAGCCAGGTTCATTCTCCAATAAAATCGATAGTATTCTTCTCATTATGCTTTTACTCCTTTTTTCAACCACATCTCGTCTATCGCACCTTGCTTAATTTGCATTGGATACACATGTTCTGACTCATCGACCAAAATATCTAAAAATACAAGTCGGTCTTTAATCGACATTGCTTTTTCCAGCGCCGCATCAAGTTGCTCTGGTTTATCAACCCGAATACCGATATGACCATAACTCTCTGCAAGCGCAACAAAATCGGGCAGTGATTCCATATAAGAGCTTGCGTGACGTCCCTCATACATCATGTCTTGCCATTGGCGTACCATACCAAGCGAGCGGTTGTTTAACGAGATGACTTTGACAGCAAGGCCGTATTGCAAACAAGTTGAAAGCTCCTGAATATTCATTTGGATTGAGCCGTCTCCAGTTACGCACAATACTTCGCTTTGCGGGAATGCCATTTTTACGCCCATCGCAGCAGGTAAGCCAAACCCCATGGTGCCAAGTCCGCCTGAATTAATCCATTGACGAGGCGATTTGAACGGATAGTACTGCGCAGCAAACATTTGATGCTGTCCTACATCCGAGCAAACATACGCGTCACCGCTGGTCATTTGGTATAGCTTTTCGATAACCGTTTGCGGCTTGATTTTTTCTACCCCCGCAGTAAACGATAAGCATTTCTGAGCGCGCCATGTTGTAATTGCTTGCCACCAATCTTCTTGTGCGGCGCGGTCGATGCGCTTCTCACTTTTTTCAATACCGCGTAGCAATTGCTCCATCACCGTATCTAAGCAGCCCACAACAGGAATATGCGCTTGAATGGTCTTAGAAATTGAAGTTGGATCCACATCAACGTGAACAATTTTGGCATCTGGACAAAACTTCTTAACGTTATTGGTCACACGGTCATCAAAACGCGCACCTAACGCTAAGATAACATCGGCATTCGCCATCGCCTTATTCGCTTCAAGACTACCGTGCATCCCTAACATGCCAATAAAGTTAGGATGTGTGCCACTGATCCCGCCAAGACCCATTAAGGTATTAGTGATAGGCGCGTTTAACTTCTCAACCAGCTCAGTCAGTTTTTCCGAGGTATTCGAAAGAATAATGCCGCCGCCAGAATAGATAACCAAGCGCTTCGCTTCAATAATGGCTTCAACCGCTTTGCGGATCTGCTTGGAATGCCCCTTTACACTCGGGTTGTAAGTACGCATATCAATCTGTTCAGGCATTTGATAATCGAATTTAAGCGCAGGGTTCAAAATATCTTTTGGCAGCTCAACCACAACTGGTCCCGGTCTACCCGAATTGGCTAGATAAAATGCCTTAGCTAATACTTCTGGGATTTTTGTCGCGTCGCGGCAGTTAAAACTGTGTTTAACGATAGGGCGAGAGCAACCAACAATATCCGTTTCTTGAAACGCATCATCGCCGATTAGGTTTGAAGGTACTTGCCCTGAGAGTACAACCATTGGGATTGAATCCATATAAGCAGTCGCGATCCCTGTAATGCAGTTAGTGGCACCAGGGCCACTGGTCGCCAGGACAACACCGACGTCTCCCGTTGCTCTGGCATAACCGTCTGCCATGTGGGTCGCTGCTTGCTCATGTCTAACCAAAATATGTTCAATATCTGATTGCTGAAACAAGGCATCATAAAGATCAAGAACCGACCCTCCGGGATAGCCAAATATGTATTTTACTTTTAATGCGCTCAATGCTTTTACTACTAGCTCGGAGCCGTTGTATTGCTCTGCCATTACCTCATTCCTCGTTGACTGTGCGTGCCTGTTATATTTCTAAAATCAAAAAAAAACCCCGCTGGTTGCGGGGTTTGAGTATTTCTTTCAAGTAATAGCTCCCCGCTGAACCCTATGAAGAGACCAGTACCACCACGAGAACGATTAGTTGAAAGAAATTAGTCATTGTTTTGCCTTTAAGTTGATTTCAAAGTTAGCCTACACAGTATTAGATATAAATTCCACCTTTCCACCTTTCAATTGTTGAAATATTACATTTCAATTTAAAATTCACCACCAATTAGATTTTTTATTTAGCAGAACTTATACGGGAACAAAGCGATAAAAATGCTAAACTTAAAGCTCAATTGTACTAGGGATTCTTAGATGAACACGTTAAAACTAAGCATATTGGCATCAACCATACTGCTATCAAGTGCAGCGTCAGCGCAGGTACTTTACAAAGATCAGGTTATTTATTGGCAGGAGAAAAAGCTCGGCCGCACATTGAGTGAATACGAGAGAAAAATTGCGCTTGAGCAATTTGTCAAAACAACGCCCATTGCCAGCCAAATAAAAACACCCTATGCAATTAAAAACGTGCACCTTGGCAACACTAAGTTAGGCAAGCAATTTGCGGTGGGCACGGCGCAAACACTTAATGAAGCCAAAATTCTTGCTATTCTGGTCGATTTCCCGGATTTGCCTAACGACCAGAACCGACTAAACCCCGGTGATACGGATATGTACTACCCAAGCTATCCCGCGTCTCACTACCAATCATTATTGTATTCAGATAGCGGCTACAACGGACCGAACAATGAATCGTTACAATCAGCTACTCAGTTTTATCAAGCGGCCTCAGGCGGTAGCTTTAAGGTATCTGGCAATGCATTTGGCTGGGTAAGAGCCGCTCAAAATGCAGCCTACTATGGCGAACAAGAAGGCGACACCCGAGACTTAAGACCGGAAGAGTTAGTGTTCGAAGCTGTAAGCAAAGCCGTAACTCAATTTAATATCGACTTATCTGAGTACGATAAAACAGATTTGAACGACATAGATGGTGATGGCAACCGCCTTGAGCCGGATGGCATTATTGACCATGTCATGTTATTTCATTCAAGTATTGGTCAAGAGGCAGGTGGCGGCGTATTAGATACTGATGCAATTTGGTCACATCGCTTCTTCGTATTTGATGAAAACAACCAACCTAAGGCAATTCCAGATACCAACTACAAGGTTTATAACTACACCATTAATCCTATTGATGCTGCAATCGGTGTGGTCGTCCATGAGTTTGGTCATGACCTCGGATTACCGGACGAATACGATTTAAATTCCAATGACATAGGTGAACCCGTTGCGCTTTGGTCAGTCATGTCTTCAGGCAGTTACTTAGGTCAATTAAGTGGCTCGCAACCAACCCAATTTTCCCCTAAAAGCCTTGAGTTTTTACAACAAAATTATGCAGGAAATTGGCTAAACCAAACCGAGTACACATTTGATGATTTGAGTACAGAACAAACGGTAACGCTCACAGATATTGGGGTGAACAATGGTACTACGAATCAAATAAAGATAAATCTGCCTGCTCAACTAGAGGAGTTCATAACGCCACTTGATGGGAATTATCACTATTACTCAGGACAAGACGACAAACTCAATAACCAAGCAAGTTTTACCGTAAGCTTACCTAACGCAAGCCAAATTTCATTATCCATGCTTGCAAATTATAGTATCGAGCTTAACTACGATATTTTCCAAGTGGCGGTAAATGGCCAGCCAATTGCTGGCAATACCACAAAATCGAACCATCCAAATTATGCCAGTGTGACTAATTACATGGATGGCGAGTCGTCGGCTTTTGGGGCTAACCCAATTACGCTAGATTTTGATATCTCAGCGTACCGAGGACAAACTGTTACCGTAACATTCGTATATCAAACTGACGATTTTGAAACACTTAAAGGGGTATTACTCGATAACATCGCAGTGACAGCGGATGGTTCGCAAATTTATACCAATACCGCAGAGCCAACAAACGACTTAGTCTACAACGGTTTTCGTAAAATATCTGGTTACAGAGCTAAACCTAGTAACGCTTACTACGCGCATTTACGCTCATTTAGAGGGTTAGATGCTGGTTTGTCTTTGTCTGGTTATAATACAGGTGTGTTGATGTGGTACAGCAACGATGGGCAAAGCAATAACTCCACTTCGTTACACCCCGGTTCTGGCAATATGTTGGTGATTGACCAAGACCAAAACCCGATCTTCAAAGCCGACGGCACAACACCCGCAACGAGTATTATTCAAATCAAAGATGCAACACTGCGTTTAGATACTCAAAAAGCGGGTCTTGGCGATCAACATCTCACGCCGATCAGTACGTTTGATGATACTCAGGATTACACCTTCTCAATCCAAAAGGAGTCAGGTGTTAGTTTGCCTGGTTTTGGTGTTCAACTTAGATTGAATACCATAGAAGAAGATGCGAGCAGTGCGCAAGTTGGTGTAATTTATCTCAGCGACCCTAAAATCACTCAAGTACAATCGCAAAACACCGTTAAGTTTAATGTCAAAGGCTTAGCATTAAACGAATCAGATAGCTTTTTGTGGAACTTTGGTGATGGTCAAACAAGTAACGCACTTTCACCTGTTCACAGCTATCAAGATATCGGCAACTATACGGTAATGTTCACACGAACCAAAGCAGACGGGAGCAGTTCAGCGCTGAGTTCAAATGTCAGCGTTGGCAACGTCGAACCAATCCCGCTTACAGTCGGTGATATCAAAGCGACCGCAGTAGGGCAAGGCTTTGTCTTCAACGCCGAAATTATCGGTGGCAAAGCGCCTTATGAACTTGAGTGGAATTTTGGTGACGGGACCACAGCAACATCAAACTCAGTTGAACATATCTATGAGCTAAGCGGCACGTACACAGTAACACTTAATGTGAAAGACGCCGAAGGTGAAGCGGTAACTAAATCAACCTCGGTGACTGTCGTAGTACCACTAAGCATTGAAGCCTCAGCGACCACATCTAACTTACAGGCAAGCTTTGTCGCAACTGCTGCTGGTGGTGATGGTAACTATCAAGCTAGTTGGGATTTCGGTGATGGTACGCAAGGTTCTGGTTTGACTACAACGCATAGTTACGCTCAAGCGGGTACATATAATGTCGTGTTAACGCTATCGGATGGTGCAGATCAAAGCGCGAAAGGCACTGTTGAGATCACAGTGACGGCACCAACAACAACGCCAACGGACTCTGGTGATAGCGGATCGTCTGGCGGCAGTATTGGATGGTTTGCGTTAATCGGTGGAGTACTAGTGGGATTAAGAAGAAGGTGGTGCTAACGCACCACCCAAGGATTAAATTGAGCGTTAAGAATTAAAGGCGCTCAATTACCGCCTGTGTGAAATCGGTAGTGCCGTGGCTACCACCAAGATCGCGCGTTGTACGGTCACCGCTCTTGATAACGTCAGCTACTGCACTGCGGATTTTTTCCGCTTTATCAGCTTCGCCTAAGTACTCAAGCATTTGAATTGAAGCTAGAATAACAGAAGTTGGGTTTGCAAGGTTTTTGCCTGCGATATCTGGTGCGCTACCGTGAACTGCTTCAAAGATTGCAGCGTCAGTACCAATGTTTGCACCTGGTGCCATACCAAGACCACCAACAAGACCCGCACAAAGATCAGAAAGGATATCACCGAAAAGGTTTGTTGTTACGATCACATCAAACTCTTCAGGTGTCATTACAAGTTTCATACAAGTAGCATCAACGATCATTTCTGCTGATTCAATTTCAGGGTAACGCTCACCCACTTCACGAGCAACTTTAAGGAATAGACCTGAAGTTGATTTTAGGATGTTCGCTTTGTGAACCGCAGTTACTTTCTTACGACCTTCACGCTGTGCTAACTCATAAGCGAAAGTTACGATCTTTTCAGCACCTTCACGAGTGATCTTTGACATTGCTTCCGCTTCGTTGCCATCTTCAGAAACAACTTGACCAAGACCTGAGTACATACCTTGCGTGTTTTCACGTACTGTAATGATATCAATGTCATCGTAACGTGCTTTAGTACCTTCAAATGACTTAACTGGACGAACGTTTGCGTAAAGGCCAAAATGCTTACGCAATGTCACGTTGATTGAAGTGAAACCTTCGCCAACAGGTGTAGTTAGTGGGCCCTTTAGCGTGATTTTGTTACGCTCAATTGCTTCTAGCGTTGCTGCTGGAAGTAATTCACCTGTTTTTTCTAAAGCAGCCAAACCTGCGTCTACGTACTCGTATTCATAGTCGCAACCTACGGCTTTTAAGATCTCGATTGCTGAATCGATGATGCTAGGGCCAATGCCGTCGCCACGGATAACTGTGATGGTTTGCTGTGCCATGTTTTTTCCTTTATCAAAAGTTGGAATACACCCGAGAAGAATTGCAAACTAAGTTTAGTAGAAATTAACAAAGGTGTACGTTCGCTTGTTTAAGCCGCGTTTTATAGCAATTAATTAGGTCTTATTCCAGTATGGAATGAAAAAATGACATACATATGATTTATGCTTGTTATTGATAGTATTTATAGAATAAATATCAGGCAATAGATGAGTAAAATCCGGCCTCTAGTAGAGCTACATCAAACTTTTGTGCGGTAACAAAACGACTTTCAGCTAATACGTCATCGACCAATTGTTTTTGCCACGCAGTTAACACAAAAGTGGGGGATATCACTTTAAGTGCAATCAGTTTAATAAAAATGAACAGTTTACACTGCGTATTGGTCTGAGATTTTTTTAACGTTTCACTATCTAGCATTGCCTTATGAAGAATGCTTTTTTCAAAGTACTGCTGATTAAAGTCTAGGTATTTATCTTTTGCAATCGCGCGGATCCCAAATAGGTTAGCAATTGATACTAGTTCTTCTGAATACTCACGAGAATGGAGTGCCGTGGCATGTTGGATCTCTACCCCTTGTTTAGTCACTAAAAATACAATAACCGCTGCAAATGGCGACAATAAACACTCAAATTGTTCACCATAACTTTCACCAACATATAAGGCGATGATTTGACTAATCACGCCATATTTATGCACGATATCTTCTGTGAAAGGAAGCTTATGGTTTGCTATGATTTGCTCAAGCAACACGCGCTGCGCCAGTAACCCAGCAGCATCAAGTCCTACCATGGCGAGAGAGTGCCTAACCGATGCGGCTTTTAGATTTTCGCGGTTATACTGCTTTGCTGCTATCTGCAATGCACTTGACACCGAATCGAACTCGCAAATCAGCTTTTCAAGTGCACGAATACTTTGAAATTGACTGTGAGATAAGGCTTTTACTGTTTCTAGCAGGTGTAAATGTTCAGAGCCGAAAGGCATTACCGCAGGCTCAGCAGCTCGGTCCCAAATATTGTAAAGTAGCTTCGCATCTGTCGTTGCAGTTAAACCACAGTGAAACTGGAAGTTACGGTTGGCCTTCGCCAGCTTTTTGGTTTGCCCTTGTTCCACAACAGCGATTATTTTTTCACTATTGCTTTGTATCACCAAAAAGCCCTCTTCGCCTTTAATCTCACACAGCAATCCCGAAGGATGTTTAACAAATGCCCCTGCAATTGCACTCAGTACTTTTGATGCAAAAGCATAACTGAGTTTGCTATAAAGAAGCTTAATCGCTCTGTCTAGAGCTATGCAATTTTGTTTGTGTGTTGGCGTTATTAAGCTTGCTAATCGGTGAGCAATTGCAACAATTAAAGAAGCATGGTCATTAAACCGCTGAGGGGTAGAAGCCACGAGCTTGCTATCGTAGTTTGAAAGGCGAGATAAAATTCGCAAACATTGCAAGTTAGGTGTTTGTCCATCACTCAGTATTTGTACGGCCAACTGATGTCGAACTTTCCAAAGCTTATCTTGCTGTGCGTCTAACTTTTTACCTGCTGCGAGTTGATCGCTTTCTCTCGCTACGCATAAATAGTCCGCAAAGCTCGCAAGCAATAGCTCTTCGGTTACTGCACGAGAAAACTTTAAGTGATGACAAGCCATACAGACCAACACATTTTGATTCATGACCAGATTAGTGTTGTAACCCAAGTTTTGTGAATACAGTCCAAGCTGTCCATGCATGCTACTAGGCGAGGACTCATAACAGTCCATATAAAGCTGTGCAAGTTTAACTAGGGTAGGGTAGATAGAAGACCACTTTTCTTTGTGATAATAAAGCCGTAATACTTTATGTGTACCTTGGGCTATCGCGAACAGCGTTTTACTCGTAACTATCCTTGCATCCATCTATCTTTACCAATTTTATTAAGTAAACGGTCTATTTTAAAACGGTAAAATAGCTTTCTTAGCAAGGCAAAAACATTGCTATTTAGTTGTTCTAAAAGAGGCGTTGTTAACGAAGCTAATATGGTATTTTACCCTTCAAATTGGTTGGAAAATTAATCTAATTGGTATCACACTTTATCAAATGTGACCCGAGCGCCAGGTCCCCAAAGCTTTAATATGCCATTTTCAAACAATAGTCCGGTGCATTCATCTTCCGTTGTAATACCATCTGGTTTTACAAGCTGAGTGCGATAAAACACAATTTGTACAATCGTATTGTCTTGTTTCTTCTTTACATACGTTAGATCTGGGCTACCCAAGGTATCCAACACAGTGTCTAACTCAGTCGGCTTTTCAAGGCTAAGATTACGAATGAAACGATTGTTAAACGCTTCTCGGTCCTGCCAAATCATCGCTTGCGGGTCATCTTTGTAATAATTGATCACGAGAAACACCACAGTAACGTAAACCGCAAGGCCAAGAAATATGTACTGTAGTATTTTCCTAATCATCTAACTGCTCAATAAAGAATGGGTAAAACGGACCTTGTATCTGCAAAAACGGAGATACGCTTGTATGCAATATATCAAAGTCATCTACATTCGCCTAGCGCTTAGCGACGATGTAGTACATTGCCAATCAAAAGTCCTTTCAAACCACTCGTATATCCTTCAAACTAAAGCCAATTTCAATATCTCTTCTTAGTGTCACCAGTGCAAGGCTGGTAACATAGTCGCTTGCTCCGGCCTCTAATTTTGCTTTTGCAGCAGGCTTTACGGTCTCATCTTTTAGCATACTTTCAAAGTCGTCATGTTTTGCCAGCAGCTCTTGCGCCGTCTTGACCCCAACCCCTGTAACACCAGGAATATCGTTCGTCTTGTCGCCACTTAGTGCCCAAAACATTTCGAGCTTATTTTGGGTCACAGAAAATCGACTTTTGATATCTTCAATAGAAATTATCGACTTTTTGAAATAGTCGTACACAGAGATAGCTTCATTTATCAGGGGTAAGAAGCCTTTATCGGTCGATACTATCGTGCAGTTGACATTGGCGGCAGCGGCTTTACAAGCAAGCGTCGCTATCACATCGTCAGCTTCATCATGTTCGGGATTAAATGATTTAATACCTACACTTGCGAACGCTTCTGAAAACTTATCGAGGTTCTGATTTAGGAATTCGGGCATTGGTTGACGGCTTATTTTATATTTTGGGTAAAAGTGATAACGCCAACTCTTATCACCATCAAAGACCGCGACGGCGTGTGTCGCCCCCGTTTTACGTAACAAGCTACGAGTAGCTTGCTCTACACGAAGACAAGAGGCCTTTATATGGGCCTCTTGTTCTTTATTACCTTTTGGTTCGTTAACAGCATAGATGCGCCTGATAAGGTTAAGCGCATCTATTAACAACAAATTATTCATTCACTCTAAGCTTTAATTTTATAACACGGTATATATTTGCTCCCAGGTAGCTTCATTCGCCCCTGAGTTACAAATGCACCTAGCAGCTTATCCATATCGGCCATCAAGGATTTATCGCCACTTAATTCATACGGACCATGCTGTTTAATTGCTGTAATACCTTCATCCTTCACGTTACCGGCAACAATACCAGAAAAAGCACGTCTTAAGTTAGCGGCCAGTAATTGTTTTGGTTGCTCTAGGTGTAAGTCTAAGCCCGACATATTTTCATGTGTTGGTGCAAATGGATGTTGAAAATCGTTTTCAATCTTTAATGTCCAATTAAAGTAATAGGCATCACCTTCAGACTTACGATACTCGCGCACCGTTGCCATAGATTGTTTGAGCTTTTTGGCTACCAGCTCTGGATTGTCTACGATAATCTCAAACTTAGACAGCGCTTCTTTCCCGAGTGTTTTTTCAACAAAGGCACTGAGTTCTTCAAAATATGCTGCCGACTCTTTAGGGCCTGTTAAAATCACAGGTAAACATTGCTTTTCGTTTTCTGGATGTAACAAAATACCCAGTAAATAAAGCAGCTCTTCAGCTGTTCCAGCACCGCCAGGGAAAATAATGATGCCATGCGCAATGCGTATAAACGCTTCTAGACGTTTTTCAATATCAGGCAAAATCACTAATTCATTAACAATGGGGTTAGGCGGTTCTGCGGCAATAATACTGGGTTCAGTAAGACCTAAATAACGATTGTTCGAGATCCGTTGCTTAGCATGACCAATTGTTGCTCCTTTCATCGGGCCTTTCATTGCGCCCGGTCCACAACCAGTACAAATGTTTAGGCCACGAAGACCAAGTTGATAACCCACTTCCTTAGTGTATTTGTATTCAACTTCATTGATTGAATGACCTCCCCAACAGACAATCATGTTAGGGTCTTTATTCACTTCAAGTGCATCAGCGTTACGCAGCATGTCAAAAACCATATGCGTAATTTCTACCGGCGATTTATTCTCACCGTGGTATTTTTGACAAATAAAAAGTATGTCGCGGATCACGGAAAATATGTGCTCATGAATACCGGTAATTATTTGACCGTCGACAAAAGCTGATTCTGGGGGGTTGCTTAACGCAATTTTTATTCCTCGCTCGCGTGCGAGTAACTGGATATCGAAATTTTCGTATTTATCGTAGATTTCAGAGCTGGAATCGGTATGACTACCTACATTCAACACCGCCAATGCACAATTTCTAAAAAGCCTATATCTCTCACTTGTGGTTGACTGCTGAAGTAAATCGACTTCCAATCTTGATAATAGGTTAAGAACCCCAGTTGGGTTTAGCTCTACTTGCATAGGCTTACTCCTTGTTTGTAATGCGCAGCGAATTGGTATAACCAAGCAAAGCGGGGGCGAGTATAATGCCTCGCCACTCAGCCTTTACCCGAGTTAACTTTATTTACTTAAAACACAATCTATCTCGCCCGCTATTTTTCGCTTCATAAAGCGCTGCATCAGCTCGGTCAAAGGCGCTCAGGGCAGTATCCCCTTTGACAAACTGAGTAGCGCCGAGAGAAATCGTAATTTCAACTTCTTTTTCTTTAAATTTGAATGGTATAGATTTAATGACTTGCCTTACTTTTTCAAGCGGTTTTTGCGCATGAGTGAGCGGCATGCCCGGCATTAGTAAGACAAATTCCTCGCCGCCGTAGCGTGCGATAAAATCGCTTTTCCTAATAGACTTTTTAAGGGCTCGTGCAATCACTTGCAAAGTTTTGTCGCCCGCACTATGTCCATAACGGTCGTTGATAGATTTAAAGTGATCGACGTCGATAACAACCAGCGTCACATCTGAATCGTTTATCTCAAATAGGTGCATTTCATGAGTTAGACGCTCATCAAAAGCCGCTCTATTTGGTAACTTAGTTAAGCTATCCAATAGGCTTTTGAACTTTTGTTCGCTAAGTCGCTTTTTATAATTTGAAACTTTAGACTCTAAGGTGTTAATACGATTATTAATTGCATCAAACGAGTCTAGTAGCGCCTCTCGCTCATTTTTTTCAAGCTTTTCACGCTCTATCAAATCAGCACTCAATAATTTCAACTCATTGTCGACCAAGGCTTTGAGCTCTGTTATTGAGCTGGCGTTTTGGGTTTGCTGATTTAAGTTTTGAATTTTTGATTCTATTTTATTGTTTAACGACTGTAATTCTTTAGATGTTGATTTTGAACGCGCCGTTGTTTCAACAATAGAGCGATGTAGCTCTTCCAGTGTTTGATTCAGTGAAACCAAAAAACCTTGAGCGGACTGGCGCTCTTTGGCAATCGTTTGCGCAATAATTTTAATGATTTCTGTCGCTGCTGAATATAAATTATCTAAACTGTTGTTTTCAGCAACGCTTGCACGTATATCTTTGACCTTTTCTATAACTTCATCTTCGAAAATTAACTCGTTGATCAAAGCTTGAAGCTCAGCAGCTAATTCAGGGTGGTGAGTATTATATGTTTCTTCAGTAGTTTCTACTTTTGATTGTAGAACCGTATGGTAGATAGAAACCAAAGACTCCAACGCGGGGATATAGGCATTAGTAGAGTTGATATCTTCAAGTTCCACATCCAATAAGTGACGCAACTTTCTGCGCGACTCATCTGGTAATCCCTTGAGCTTCTGCAGTAACTTTCCGCTTTGCTGAATTGCTGTTTGCAACGCTTTTTGATTATTTGAATTGGTCACTTCTTGTGACTTTAGCGGCTCGGAAATTCCGTCAATAAAAGGCACAAGCAGCTCAAAATCGACGCCTTTATTAAGTGCAAGGCGAAACTTAGCTAACTGATTATCAAGTGAAACATCTTGCCCTTTGCAGGCTAAGGATAACTTTGCAGCAAACTGAGTAAGGAGTTCTACTTGTTGTTTTCTTGCATCCTCAAGCGTTTTTCTAGCCTCTATGGCTTGTTTTAATTTTTGCTCAAGCATCACGGCATTATCAGTCACAGATTTCCAATCATAAAATAATCTCTTAGTTACTAAGTCTACAACAAATTAAGCTGTTATGCGCAGAAATTTAACGAGGTAAAGTATCGGAGTTTGCTGTTTACTCATCGATATTACTTAGCGTGTAAGTCGCTGATTTGGTAAATTGATTTTATCTCGAATTACCAATACAAAAATAATGAAGAAAAGTCTTATAGCCTTAGCATGTGCAGCAACATTTAGTGTTTATGCTGACGTCGACTACCGTATTTCAATTACACAACCACAGCATCACCTTGCAGAAGTAGAAGTTAAGTTTCCTAAATCCTCACAATCAAGCATTGATGTGCAACTTCCAGATTGGCGTACAGGCCGCTACGAAATATTGAATTTAGCCAACGGTGTACGCTTTTTTGATGCACAATCTCAAAGCGGGCAAGAACAAAAATGGGAAAAAATTGATAAAAACACATGGCGCGTACACCTAAGCGAACCTACAGAATTAACGGTTAAATATCAGGTTTATGCCAATGAGTTAGGTCTTCGAGCCAGACACATCGATGACACCCATGCGTTTATCGATGCATCTGGCTTTTTGATGTTTAGTGAATCTTTCAGATCTGAGCCTGTTTCTGTTGAACTCAATGTACCTAAAGGCTGGCGCTCAGTCTCTGGTATGGACTTTGCCGATTCAAAACACAGCTTCAAAGCTGATAACTACGACATATTGTTAGATTCCCCTATTGAAACTGGTATTAATCAGCTACACAAATTTGAAGTAGATGGCCGCAAATATGAATTAGTTATTTGGGGCGAGGGTAACTATGACGCTGACCAAATGCTCGCGGATCTTAAAAAACTCGTTCAAACCGGCACGCTCATTTGGCACGATTATCCTTATGACCGTTATGTCTTTATGGTGCATGCAACCAGTGGTGCACGAGGGGCAACAGAGCACTTAAACTCGACGATTATTCAAAGACATAGAGACAGTTTTAAAGAAAGAGATGACTATATTGGTTTTATCTCTACAGCAGCACATGAATTCATCCACACGTGGAATGTTAAAAACTATCGCCCAGCGGGCATGGTTCCTTATGATTACGTCGCACCAAATTACACGGATTTGTTGTGGCTAGCTGAAGGCTCAACCAGCTACTTTGAGGATTATTTGCTGCTAAGTGCAGGGATCACCACCAATGACGAATATCTTAAAATGCTGACTAAGCGTGTTAATCGTCATTTGAAAACTCCTGGTCGTCATGTTCAGTCGGTAGCAGCAACGAGCTTTGATAAATGGATCAATCAAGGTGGCGATCATGGCATAAATTACAGTACCAATATCTATTCAGAAGGTGCGTTGGTGTCCATGGCACTTGACATCGACTTACTCGAAAAGTCAAACGGAAAAATTAGCTACCGTGACGTTCATAAAGCACTTTACCAACAGCATAAACTGCCAAATAGCTTTACCAGTGAAGATGTTAAAAACATCCTAAAAGCGCTTACCGGTCAAGACTACAGTACTTGGTGGAATAAACATGTTGAGACACCGGCGAACATAGATTTTGACAAGTTATTCGATGAAGTGGGGCTTGTTTATGATTATCCAGAGTCGGCAAAAGTGATTGCGGGCATAGATGGTATGGCAAGACGAAAGGGGGAATTACTGGAGTTGACCCATGTAGCTCGAGATGGAAATGCATGGCAAGCAGGGTTAACAGCAGGCGATCTTATCGTTGCATTTGATAAGCACCATGTTCGTAAAGATTTAAAAGCGAGCTTAGAAAACTTTGAGCCTGGTCAAACAATCGCGGTAGACTTTATCCGTCGAGATAAGTTGATGAATACAAAAATCAAGCTTAACCGCGAACATGATAAGCCTAAAAAGATAACATTTACGCCTAATCCATCAAGCAAGCAAGCGCTACTTTATAGAGCATGGATGGGGGTTTCTCACCCAAATGAAATAAAATAATACGCAATCAAAAAGGGCTGATGATTATCAGCCCTTTTTTAGTCCACAGTCCTAAGCTTAATCTCAATCAGCTTAACTTAGGGCTACTTAACTTACATAATGCGAGAGAAGAAGCGTGAACGGTTTTTAGAACGACTTCTACGCATAGAAGAGCGGATCTGAGAACGTGTACCTGCAAGCCAGCTTTCGCGATCGACCTTAGCGTTATCACCACGTCTTGCTTCTTCAGTAGCTCTAAAACCACAGAATTCACGGTATGCTTTTAAATCTAGCGACAGTTCTTGTAACACAAGTTCAATCATAATCGCATCATCGACATAGCCTAATACTGGAATATGATCTGGAACGATATCTTCTGGCTCACTGAAGTATGCAAGAGACGCCATGATCTCGCGCTTTTCATCTTCTGGCATTTGCCATTCTTCATCTAACACTGCGTCAATTAGCGTTTGTAAAGAAATTAGACGAGTGCTTACAAATTCAGGAAGGTTGGATTTTTCCATCGTTGCCACTAAATCACGCGCTTTAGCAATAATTTCGGCATCACTTACATCGCCATTTTTCTCAATAGCAGCTTTCATCATTCCACGGAAGTGTTCAAGATCTGAATCAGAGAGTTCAAAGTTGATTTCTATAGACACGTCTGTGCTCCCTCAACGTTGTTATTATTAATGGTTTAAGCAAAAAGTTAAACTTATTGCAATAATCTTAGATACTAGCACATCTTTTTCAGAAGTCTTCCCATAAATTACACTTTTAACACGAATTTTTCTCTATTACGTACAAGTATAAAACCCATTGTTCAAAAGGCGTACAGCGGCTTTCACACCATATAACTAGAAGTGTTGCAGATAGCGTTTGAGAACCAGCCCGCGATAAAACTTGTTTTTTATAAACTTATTTATCTGTAGCAACTGCTTACGCCAAAAATACCGCTTTGCTCCTGTAACACTTGGTGCTCTATCTATGGTACTCGCAAACTTTTCACCATGGCTAACAGGACAAGGACTCATTACGAATACACTTAGATCTTTTTCCCAAAAATGTTGATAATCAATATCAATCGGTCTGCCGAAAGGAATTGATTTGGATAATATTTTCTTTGCTCCTTTGAGACTTACAAGCTGGGCAACGGTTCCGGCGGGTACTTTATTTTGCATAAATAACGATAACGATTTATTTAGCGGGAAGCTTGCAATCGGGGTGCGTTTGTTCTTTTGAGATTGAAATAGCTTGATCATATCCCATTCAAAAGGCAATGAAGCGATCACTTGGTCAATCTGTGCTAAGTCGTCGTGCAGTTGGAAATCATCTTCAAAAATAAAAGCATAGGGCAGTTCTAACTCAACGATTATGCTCAGTACTTTTATATGACTTAAATAACAGCCTATCTCTCCTAACGTTAAAGGTCGGTAGTATTGCTTAGCGTTTTTTAACTTACAATAGCTCGTATCTAAAACGTCTGCGCCAAGCTCTGCACCTTTTATAGCACTTATTCTTTCAAAGGGCAGTGAGAACTTATCAAACTGGAAAGTAGACTCCTTGAGTCTATCAGTACAAGAATCTAAATTGATGAGAAAAATATTCGGTTTGGTCACAATGAGTCTTAAATCCGCTAACTAATTACATTTTGAGTGTGCGACTTTTATATGACAGTGAAATGACGAAATTCTGACATAGAGTATGGGTATCAACCCTACTCTATAAGGAAAGTACTACCAGTCACTCGCAGCTGAGCAATAACTCACTGCAGTCTGACGGTCTTCCGTTCTGTTATCATGGCGACTTGACATGCCGATGATTGCACCATTACCACCTAATGTCCAAGGTTGGTCGTAGCCTGTGTATTGTGTTGTAATACATGATTCAGCGAATAGTGCAGCGCCTGTGCTAGAGGTTGCCATAGATGCGCAATTAAAGTTAAACAAACGGTCTTCTATGCCATTATCGTGGCGACTTGACATTCCGACAAAGAATTGACCATTAGGACAAACAAAGTTAAACGCTTGATCATATGAATTTACGTAACCGCTCCACTTTGTCGTTTTACGATAAATGCGACTACCGCTATCCGTTGTAAATTTTGCACAGACTAAGCTAAAGCGTCTGTCTTCTTGTTTATCTTGGTGGTAGCTTGAGATTGATTTAATAAACATATTACTTGGACAAGTGTAAGTAAATGCTTGGTCAAAATCATTTAAATACCCCGTATTGAGTTCACTATAAACACGTAAGTTACCACCAGCTAGCGTTGAAAAATCACTGGCAATTTCTGTGCGCTCAGTTTTTGCTAACTTAGTCTCAGTAACGT
This sequence comes from Pseudoalteromonas sp. NJ631, assembly GCF_000276645.1. NCBI lineage: Bacteria > Pseudomonadati > Pseudomonadota > Gammaproteobacteria > Alteromonadales > Pseudoalteromonadaceae > Pseudoalteromonas > Pseudoalteromonas sp. NJ631. Next base: position 337,656 of record NZ_AKXJ01000002.1, on the reverse strand, counting down.
CATAACCTGAAACATCGTTATTAGTTTCTATTAGCGCAATTATCTCGTCTAGATTATTAGCTTGAGAAGCGGGGATCTCATATACACTGCCATTTACTGTATACTCAAATGGCTTAGCTTGTTCATTAGCCTAAGCAGGGTTACAAAACATCGCAATAGAGAGGGATAGAGCAGACAACTTTATCAATGTGTTCATCTTAATTCCTTTAAAAATAGTAGTTAATTTAGCGCTAACAACAAAAATAGCAGCTGAATTAAATGCTACTTTTTTTAATAAACAAGTTTTTTATTAACACATCAAAACCAAAGAAATGCATAATCAGCATCAATCAAATATAGACTGTTGCAGCTCCCACCCCCGCTCAAAATATATACTGCATATTTTTTCTAAATTTTTATCGCGTTACACCACAATTACTATTCACTATTTTCATATAAAAGACGCCACGCGAAGCGACATTAGAACCGAGTAAAGCAACAATTAAAAATTTATTAACGCTCAAACAGACAATGTGAAGGGGATTGCAAAGGAGAAATGCTAGGGGGACAGAGTAGGAGAAGGACAACGCTTCTCCGTATTTTACGTTTTATTTTTCAGTCACATTAAACGTAACGATCCATGGCGTGACTCTGTCGAGGCCTTTGCCTAGTTCAATTGCAATTTTGCTAGTAGAGCTCGGTGACATAATGTTCGTACGCATTAGCTGGCCACTCTTTTGGCTATCACCAACCCAAGAGTGATCTAAACATTGCTTTGCGAGACTCTGCGCATAGTTATGGATTTTTACTGCGTTTTCGTACTCTCTAAACTGCTCTGAACAAGTGTATTTTGTTTTACCAGCGGTACTTTCAATAATTTGGCACTTGTTGCCAACTAGGTGTGCCTTAGCCTGCCAAGAGTTCATTAACTTTGCACCGACTTCAGCGCCTTTAAGCGCAGAAAACCCATTTGCAGAAGCATTTAGAAGCGTATTTAGCTTTTCACACCCCGACATATCATCCAACTTTTCCTGTTGTTCAGGGCTCAATGTTGAACATCCGGCAGCAGTTAACCCTGCCAGCAATAGACCAAGTAATCTTGTTTTCATAAATCGTTCCATACTGTTCGCAATCGCACCATTAAAGTTAGACTAATATTTTGCCACTGCATAGTTGTAAGACTATGAGAAGTTTACCTTATTTATATGAACAGGAGTTGATCTAATTACAGATTTATTTCGATTGTGGTAGGTTGGCTTGTTACTGTACAATGCCTGAAACAAGCCAACGAAAAGTAGGTGAAATGGTTACTTACCCAAAGCGCAAATTACTTATGCCTATCTTTGAGCGTATTGACCACGTCACTGAGCGTAAGCCCTTGTCTCTGTAGTAGGACTATAAGATGATACAGTAAGTCTGCGGACTCATTGAGCAACTCTTCATTGTCGTTTTTCATCGCCGCTAGCGCCACCTCAACACCTTCTTCTCCAACTTTTTGACAACTACGACTTAAGTCTTTAGCAAATAAAGAGGCAGTATAGCTGCTTTCAGGAGATGCATTTTTCCTCTGGGCAATCACTCGCTCAAGCTTTCCTAAAAAAGCAAGCTCTGGCATGGTGTCCGCAAAGCAGCTTTCGCTGCCAAGGTGGCAAGTTGGACCTTGCGGCTTTGCGTAAATCAACAGGCTGTCTTTATCGCAATCGGTATGCACCTCCTCCAAGGTTAAAACATTGTTTGAGGTTTCACCTTTGGTCCAAAGACGCGATTTTGAACGCGAATAAAAAGTAACGAGTTGCTTTTCTAATGTCACTTCAAGGGCTTCTCTATTCATAAAGCCTTGCATCAATACTACCCCGGTTGATACATCTTGTACGATAGCGGGAATGAGTGTTGATTTATCAAAATCGACTTCTACTATGTTTTGTTTATTTATTATCATTGTCGTGCTGCCACATCATTATTTATTAAGAACTGCTTGAGCTTTGGAATTTCAATCACGCCTTTATGGAATACACTTGCAGCCAAGGCACCATCGACGTTAGTTTGTTTAAATACATCAACAAAGTCTTGCATGCTGCCCGCGCCACCAGAGGCGATAAGTGGCACTTTACACAGCGCTCTAATCGCACTGAGTTGCTCGATGTCATAGCCATTACGCACGCCATCTTGATTCATACAATTAAGTACAATCTCTCCGGCGCCAAGATCTTGAACTCGTTTGACCCATTCTTGCGTTTTATATCGAGTACGACTTGCCGCATTCGGGTCGCCAGTTAACTGGTATACTAAATATTCCTGAGTTTGCTTATCATAAAAGCTGTCTACGCCTACAACAACACATTGCTTGCCAAATTCGTCATGTAACTCTTTAATGAGTTTAGGCCTCGCAATAGCAGGGCTATTAATGGAGATCTTATCTGCGCCTTGCTCAAGCACTCGAGCCGCATCAGCCACTGATTTAATCCCACCAGCCACACAAAACGGTATATCTATATGTCTGGCAATTTCAGCTACCCAATTCACATCGAGCAAACGCTTTTCGACGCTAGCACTGATCTCATAAAATACCAGTTCATCAGCACCTGCCTCACTATAACGCTGGGCGAGATCAAGAATATCACCGACGACTTCATGGCCTTGAAATTTAACACCTTTGACGACCTGACCGTCTTTTACGTCTAAACAAGGAATTATGCGTTTTGATAACATGCTAAAGCCTCCTCAACGCTAAATACACCTTCAAGTAGCGACTTGCCAAGTATCACTCCACCTACTTGTTGCTTTGCAAGCCGTGCAATATCGTCAAGAGAGCTCACGCCGCCAGATGCTTGTACTTTAATTCCACTGTTATGCTTAGTGATGTCTTCGTATAAGGAAAACGATGGACCTGTCATCGTGCCATCCTTACTGATATCCGTGCATAAAAAATCACTTACACCTTGTTCAACATAAAAATCTAATAGCTCGAATAGATCGCTTTTCGCATCATTTAGCCAGCCGTGAGTGGCAGGGGACCAGCCACTTTCGGTTTTGTTAACATCAAGCGCTATCACAAATTTATCGGCGCCACATGCTTTAATCCATGCAGCAACTTCTTGCTGTTTATCGACCGCCATCGAGCCTATCACCACTTGGGCGGCTCCGGCATCTAACCATTGCTTTACGTCGTCAATACTGCGAATACCACCGCCTACCTGAAAGGGAACAGATAAAGCCTTAGTCGCCGCTTGGATAGTGCGCCATTGCTTTTTGCTCGGATCACGAGCGCCTTCTAAATCCACCAAATGTAGCTTAGCTGCGCCTGCGTTTTGGTATTCAAGTAAACGCTCGGCTAAATCAAATGGGTAAAATTGTGCGGTTTCATACTTGCCTTGATACAAACGAACAATATTGTTCTCTAATACATCTAAAGCGGGAATAATCATTGTTCGTCCTTTTATAGCTGCCAATTAATAAAGTTTTGTAAAAGCTGCGCGCCAACCTTGCTGCTGCGCTCTGGATGAAATTGCATGCCGGCATAATTGTCGTTTGCAACAATTGCAGAAAATACTTGACCGTACTCACCCGAAACCAATGTCGATTGATTGATGGTATGCGCAAAACTGTGTACAAAGTACACTTGGTCTTGTTCACTGAGCCCTGTAGTGAGCGCATGAGGCTTCATCACACATAGGTTATTCCAGCCCATATGCGGTGCAGTTAGCTCGTTAGTCTCTAACAACTCAACCTTACCAGGAATGCGACCTAAGCACGGAATATCACCTTCTTCTGTCGATTCACAAAGTAGCTGCATCCCTAAGCAAATACCCATCAAAGGCCGTTGATAGTCAGCTATTGCCTGTGCCCAGCCTTGCTCATTTAAGCGCTTCATTGCTACATTGGCGTGGCCGACGCCAGGTAAAATTGCTCGTTCAAAGCGGGCTAATTTCTCAGGTGCCGTGATCACTTCAGGTGTGACACCAAGGCGCTCAAATGCAAAACGCACTGAGTTAATATTGGCACAACCAGTATTAATAATTGCAATCATAAACACCCCTTTGAACTTGCCATTTGCTGTGACGCATCCGTTGCAATTGCCATGCGAATAGCACGAGAAAATGCTTTGAATAAGCCCTCAACTTGATGGTGGGCATTACCTTCGCTCACGCTCAAAATTAAACTCACAGCCGCATTATCCGCAAAGGATTTAAAGAAATGCTCAACCATTTGTACATCCAAGTCGCCTACTTTATCTCGTGTAAAGTCAGCATTAAGTACAAAAGACGCGCGTCCAGATAAATCCAACTGACATTCTGCTTTACATTCATCCATAGGCAACGCAAATCCATAACGTGCGATTTGTGATTTTGTGCCAAGCGCGGTCTTAAAAGCCTGACCAAGGGCAATCCCTATGTCTTCTACAAGGTGGTGCTCGTCTATATGTAAGTCACCTTTCGCCTGTATATTCAAACCAAGGTTAGCGTGAGTTCTGATCTGATCTAGCATATGGTCGAAAAAACCAAGCCCTGTTGAAATCTGCCCATTGGCTTGTTGATCCAAATTTATCGCTACCGAAATCTGTGTTTCTTTGGTATTTCTGGCAATGTGTGCACTGCGATTTAAGGTGGTTAACTTCGTCACAATGGCGGGCCAGTTATCTTCGTAGAGAATACCTTCAATGCAGAGGTTTTCTGCAAGCTGAATATCGGTTTGCCTATCGCCAATAACAAATGATTTGCTAAGGTTCACTTTACCAGAGCGCATCAGTTCAGTGAGTAATCCTGTTTTAGGTTTGCGACATTGGCAGTTGTCTTCGTCAAAGTGAGGACAGATCAGCACTTCTTCAAAACGGATACCTTGGCTTGTTAGGATTTGCATCATTTTATCTTGAGGCGCATCAAAATCAGCTTGAGGGAAGCTATCTGTGCCGAGGCCATCTTGATTAGATACCATCACTAGCTTGTAACCAAATGATTGCAGTTGTAATAGCGCTGGGATCACATTGGGTAATAGTGCCAATTTCTCTAGACTATCCACTTGTTTATCGGTTATTGGCTCTTCAATAATAGTGCCATCGCGGTCGATGAATAAATAGGGGGCGCTCATGATACTTCCTCAGTGACTTGGCATTGTTTCAGCCAGTTTTCTACTTGTTTTAATTCCTGCTCGTTGCCGATAGAGATCCGCAACCAGTTGTCCTCGCCAAACAGCACAAATGGCCGCATGATTAACCCTTGACGCATCGTTTGCTCCACAAACTGTTTGTCGGTTAGCTGTAAAGTAACAAAGTTGCCTTCGCCGCATAATATTGCGCTTACGAACTCGCTGTCTTGTAGCCATTGTATAAGCTTCTTTTTTGCTAGGTTCAAAATAGAGACTTGCCGACGCATCTGCGTTATCGCATCTGACGTTAACGCTGTTGCTGCTATTTGTGCCACAACTGTAGAAACAGGGTAGGGCGCAATCACTTTTCTCACTGGTGCCAATAGCGCTTCACTCGCTAGCATAAAGCCAACGCGAAGTCCTGCCAGTGCAAACGCTTTAGATAGTGTGCGTAGCACAACAACATTTGAGAACTCTTTGATAAGCTCAACGCAGGTTTTTTCTTCACAGAACTCAATATACGCTTCATCAACGACCACGATTGCACGGCCTTTAAGCTTATCAGCAAGTGCAGCGACTTTGCTGGCAGGTTGCATTGCACCGGTTGGGTTATTTGGATTACAAACGAAGACAAGTTTAGCGTCGCCAATTGCAGCGGTTAGTGTATCCACATCGTCATTGGCAAGCTGATCTTGGCTTAATTCATTAATAGCGATGTTGTGGGTGTCTGCCGTAACTTTGTACATACCATAAGTAGGGGTAAAGATTGCAATACTATCTTTAGCCGGTTCACAATATGTGCGTACTAATAACTCAATGCCTTCATCGGCACCACGTGTCATCAATACATTTGTTTGCTCGACCTTTGCGTAGCCTGCATAGGCATCAATTACCGTTTGTGGCTGCGGATCCGGATAACGGTTTAAGTTATCAAAGCGCATTTCAAGCACACGAGCGTATGGACTTTCATTGGCATTGAGCCACGTAGTACCTGTTAGCTTTGCACTTTTCGCAGAACTGTAGGCCTTAAGCTTTTCAATGTTATTTGGTAGCGCAATATTAGTCATTATTATTCTCCAACCTCACTTTGACGGCGTTCGCATGTGCATCTAGTCCCTCAGCTTGTGCCAAAGGTAAAATGGCAGAGCGCAAACCACGCAGGCCTTCTTTTGTGATGGTTTGTACTGTGTAAGCCTTATAAAAATCCATTAGGTTTAAACTTGAGTAGGTTTTTGAATAACCATAGGTTGGCAATACATGGTTGGTGCCAGACGCATAGTCACCTGCTGATTCTGGCGTATAGTCACCAACAAACACTGAGCCTGCGTTTTTTACTAGCGGCAGGAAACGCTCTGCATCTCTTATCTGTAAGATAAGGTGCTCTGGCCCATACTCTGCCGAGATCTCAAATGCTTGCTCTATGCTCTCAACTAAAATCAGCGTGCTATTTTTTAACGCAGCTCTGGCAATATCAGCGCGACTAAGCTTGCTTAGTTGACGCTCGATTGCAGCTTTAGTTTCTTCTATTAGTTGACTGTCAGACGCTAATAATATGACTTGCGAGTCTTCCCCATGCTCCGCTTGAGAAAGTAGATCGGCGGCGATAAATTCTGGGTTAGCGCCCTTATCTGCAATCACTAACACCTCCGAAGGGCCAGCTGGCATATCAATCGCAAGTCCCGGCACTGACTGAGAAAGCAGCTGTTTTGCCATTGTGACAAAGCTATTGCCTGGACCAAAAATTTTATTCACTTTTGGTACGCTGTTAGTACCTAGCGCCATGGCAGCAATTGCTCCTGCACCACCACACTCAATCACATCGGTAACGCCACACAATTTAGCCGCATACAAAATCGCAGGATGTATTTGGCAATCACCTTTGACTGGTGTCGCCAACACGATTGTTTTTGCACCACTTAGCTGCGCACACACCCCTTGCATCAAGACAGAAGAAGGCAGTGGCGCGCTACCACCAGGTACATACAACCCCACGGCTTCTATCGCTTGATATCTGAGCTCGCAGGTCACGCCTAGCTGAGTCTCTATTTTCTTGCTTTGTGGTAACTGCAACTGGTGAAACTTCTTTATGTTGCTATACGCTTGGTCAATAGCACTTTTAAGTTCAGGTGTTAATGCAAATTCGCTTTCAATAAGCTCTGATCCCGTTACCCGTATTCTTGGGCTAACACGGGCGTCAAACTGCTCGGCATAAGCAAGTAATGCGTTGTCGCCGTTGTGAGCGACGTTATCAATTATCTTTTCAACAGTTGCTTTTACCTTATCACCCACTTTGACCGCAGGACGGCTCAAGCATTCGCTGCGTTGCTCGCTGGTGGCTTGCTGCCAATCAAACATGCTGTTACTCCATCATCTTTTCAATTGGCATGACGAGAATTGAGTTAGCACCAAGCACTTTTAACTCTTCCATCGTCTCCCAAAATAGGGTTTCAGAGCTGACCATATGAAGTGCTACATATTCATCGCTGCCAGCAAGTGCAAGTAAAGTTGGTTGGCCTGTGCCTGGAAGTAACGCACATACTTCATCTAGCTTATTCTTTGGTGCATGCATCATGATGTACTTGCTTTCTTTTGCTTGTTTCACCCCTTTAAGGCGTGGCATTAGCTTATCGATCAACGCAAGCTTACTTTGCTCAGTCAATGCTGCATTTTGAATGAGGCAAGCGTTAGATTCTAAGATGGTATCGCCTTGCATAAGGCCATTAGCCTCAAGCGTTGCACCGGTTGATACTAAGTCACAAATCGCGTCAGCAAGGCCTGCTCGAGGTGCTACTTCTACCGAGCCCGTTAACATGACCACGCTAGCATCGATGTTCTCACGTTTTAGATATTGCTTTAAAATCTCAGGGTAGGTGGTTGCGATGCGTTTGCCGTTAAACCACGCTTTTTCCTGTTGACCTAGCTCTTGTGGCCACGCCAGCGCTAAACGGCAAAAGCCAAAGTCCAGTTTTGAAAGCTTAGTGACTTCAGCAAACTGCTCGTTGCGAACACGTTCAGCTTGAACTTCTTCTAAAACGTTTTCGCCAACAATGCCTAAATCACAAACGCCGTCCATTACAAGGCCAGGGATATCGTCATCGCGTACTCTAAGTACATCAATAGGCATGTTGGTAGAGTGGGCAATTAAACGCTGTTCACGTAGGTTTAGTTTTACACCAAGTTGTTTGAGTAGGGCTTGGCAATCCTTTGAAAGACGGCCTGATTTTTGGATTGCGATTCTTAAACGGTTGCTGTTGCTCATTATTTATTTCCTAATTCTTTAAACGAAAAACCCCGAGGCGGAACCTCGGGGCGAAATAAACTTTAACTATACTTTTTGCTTCGCCGGAGGTTCCTTTAAGGAATAACCCACCAGCGAAATAACTGACAGGTTATCCCGTATGATGATGGTGATGATGAATTGCTGTCAGTGTCATTAGCATGATGTTACCTTTGTAATATATCTGCTGTTCAAAAAGTTCATTTATAGATAAACATAATTTTGTTCTACTTGGCAATCATTTTTTAACGCAAATTAAAGAATAGCTTATAACAGCCGATAATAAGTAAGACCAACAGTAGGTTAGTGGGGGAACAGATGGATGCATTTAAACCTTTTTTAGGCCCAATCGTACGGCTAGATGTAACTCATAAGTCTGCATTTCATGTAGCTGGTGTGCAGCACTATAAGATTGAAAAAGTTAAGAAAGATCTAAAAACCGAGATCGAACTTAAACGCCAAGCTGCTGAGCATGACAAAATTAAAGAAAGCGAAGATGAAGAAGATGAGGAGGAGGAAAAATCTCACGAAGAACACAAGGGTGAGAATCTAGATACATGGGCGTAGATTTATTTTGCATAAAATAACCTGTTGAACATCTTTCAATACCAAAGTTTATCTATTCCCCAACATATCCCACTCGCTTTTTCGAACCTAGCTTATGTATCGTCTAGTCCAGCGAGAGCCCGATGAATATCTCGCTCAGTTGAGCGCACCTTGGTGAGGTTCAATGCCTGAAGGTACGTACTTCTAGCGTTTTCGCTTTGTTTGAGCTCCAGGTACAACTCAGCCTGAAGCATTAAATACTCTATATGCTGCTCATCCTGTACTCGCTCTTTTCCCAATAAGCGTTCCATAGCGTCAACAGCCCTACGCTTATCCCCGTGTTGCTGAAGCGCTAAATAAGCCGATGAAACACAAGCATCTCTCCACATTGGTAGTTGGCTTAGTGAAATATGCTCAATCAGGCACCCGTTAGTGAATAAACGCTGCGCTGCGTCTTTCGCTGAGAAAGTCCACAATAAGTTAGCAGCTCGATGGATCAAAACGATATCTTGCGCATAATGTTGACCCACAGAAGCTACCGTTTTTAGGGCCAACTCTTCATTTTGTGTGTTTTGTAAGTAATCCATAAAAGCCAAGTTATAGTAACGGTTATCCATTGCTTTTAGTCTATCAACTATTGCTTTTGATGCTTTTTTTTCAGAATCCCAAAAACCACTTTCTATAGCTAATGCTTTCGCTGCAGATACTAAGTACTCAGGATTATTTGGCGCCAATTCTGCGGCTCTTATAAAGTGCTTGTTAGACTTTTCAACTAAGCTAAGTTTATTAAAAAGGTTTGACTGTTGCTTAATTTGATACCATAAATTACCAGCAGTAAAATGCACCTTTGCATTGTCTATATGACGCTTAATCAAGGTGTTTAACAGTGCTTCTTTATTATCATCTTTTTGCGCAACCGCAACTGACACGGCCATTATTTCAGCATCAAGTTCTTTATCTTTCAGTGTGTTAATGATTTTAGTGACTTGCTGATATTGACGATGATAAAAAGCAGACTCAAGCATCGTTATTTGAGAATTGAGTTGCTGTGCATATGTTAAAGCACTATACAAAATAATAACCGTGCAAGAGGTATATATAAGCGACTTAATAAACATGTTGTGTCCTTTTTAGTGTGTCCATTATCACTATTGTGTGTTTTCTAACGTAAGCTTAATTTGCAGTTTTGATACCAGCTTTTACTTTTTATATTTTTATACATACAATCAATATGATGTAGGCTGTTATCGCGTTACTCTTACTGTATTTTGCGTGCCATTATCGATACACTCGCCATGTTCTGTTTCGATACCGATACATTTGATAGTTCTGTTTGTATTCAATACATCAAACAAGGTTGCATAAATTAACGACCATTTATTTAAGGAGAAATAACATGTCGTATAAATCAGTAAAAAATCTCGTAGGTTGGTTCGTTGTAGGTCTATCTGCACTAGCGTTAGCCCCAAGTGTTGTGCCCGGTAGCATGGCTGTTTTAGCATTTTACTTAAGCCTTGCACTGCTCCTAGTTTCCTTGTTTACCATTTCTTCAGCCAATCACCACCACTTTCAATTGACAGCCATCATTGTCGGTGTCGGTATGCTGGTTTTGAACGATTACTTGCGTGTTATCATGCCTTCACCAGAGCCTACTTGGCCTAACCGCATCACTTTGTATCTCGTGTATTTCACTATTTGTGGGATAGGCATGATTAAGATTAAACGACAACTTAACAGGTAATACCAGTTGTATTAAGTAAATGATCTATTTTGAAGCGGGGAAATAGCTTTAGTAGCTAGGCAAAAACTTTGCTATTTAGTGTTCTAAATGAGAAGTTTTTAACGAAGCTAATATGCTATTTCACCCTTCAAATTGATTAGAGAATTAATTCAATTGGTATCAACACTCAGTTATTGCCAAACAGCGGTTGCGATTTGCTGCTTAGCCACATACAATTTCGCGACCTGTCTGTTTGTAAACTACATTACTTTGGCTGTATCTACGACTTTCTCTTCTACGGGGCCTTTAGCCCAGCATTTCCCGGGCTATCAACCAAGACAGCCCCAAATTGATATGGCCATTGCGGTAGAAGAAACCATACAAAATGGTGGACAATGCGTCGCCGAAGCAGGAACAGGGACGGGGAAAACGTTTGCCTATCTCATACCAGCCTTTCAGTCTAAAAGTAAAGTCATCGTCTCAACCGGCTCTAAGGCCTTGCAAGAGCAATTATTCCATCGTGACGTACCGACCCTAAAAAAGGTGCTTAGCAGTGGTAAAAAAGTCACTTTGCTAAAGGGTAGAGCCAATTACCTTTGCCCTTACCGTTTATCACAGCATTTAAGCCATGTGCCAACCGACGACCCAGATGTGATGCACCAACTTGCCATGGTTGCAAAGTTCGCTTCTGAAACACACAGTGGAGACTTAGCAGACTGTGTCGGTATCGAAGAAGACGCAAAGGTACTACCCTACGTTACCTCAACTGCAGATAACTGTTTAGGAAAAGAGTGCCCAGACTACGAAGACTGCTATATCCGAAAGGCAAGATTAAAGGCAGTCGATGCCGATGTTGTGGTGATCAATCATCATTTATTTTTTGCCGATATGGCCGTAAAAGATTTAGGCTTTGCGGAGCTAATGCCAACCGCGGATAGCTATATCTTCGATGAGGCACATCAATTACCAGAAATAGCCAGTGACTACTTTGGTGAGACTATCAGCACTAAAGCTTTACAAGCGCTTATTAACGATTTAAGAGTGATCTATCGTTCTGATATTCCAGATATGTTGCAACTAGGCAAAACACTCAATAAATTGGAAACCAGCGTCGCCGATTTGCGTTTGGTATTTGGTGGCGATGGTGCCCGTGGTGATTGGCGTGAGGCGCTGTCGAATAAACCGATTTGCGATGCCATGCATCGAGTGATTGCTAACTTAGACTTTCTCTATAAAGTGCTTAAACTTTGTCTGGATAGAAGCGAAAAAATAGAACACCCATTTGAAAAGGTCATGACCTTTAAAAATCAGTTTGAACGAGCCTTTGATACCAGTCAAACTGGATTTAGTTACTGGTTCGAAACCACAAGACGCTTTTTATCTATTCATATCACGCCGCTTGATGTATCAAGTAAGTTTGCACAAATTGTCAAAACCACAGAGGCAAGCTTTGTATTTACCTCCGCCACCTTATCCGTTGATAATTCCCTAGAGCATTTTAGTCGTAGCTTAGGGCTTAAACCAACCTCACAATTTATTGTTGATAGTCCATTTAATTATAAGCAGCAAGCCTTACTATGCCTGCCACGCTATCTGCCAGAAACCCGTGACGACTTAATGCCACATGCGCTGGTAAAGCTTGCAAAACAGGTGATTGAAGCTGCAAAAGGGCGTACATTTTTACTCTTTACCAGTTATCGCGCGATGCATTTAGTGTACGAAGGACTGAATACGGCACTGCAATATCCCATTTTTATGCAGGGTCAAGCATCGAAACGGATAATTTTAGAGCAATTTATTCGTCACGGTAACGCCGTACTACTTGGTACAGCCTCCTTTTGGGAGGGCGTGGATGTGAGAGGTGACACTTTGAGTTGTGTTGTCATTGATAAGCTACCATTTGCTGCACCAGATGACCCTTTGTTGCAAGCGCGCATGCGAGACGCTGAAATGCGTGGATTAGAACCCTTTGATGCAATACAACTCCCCCAAGCTGTTATCGCGTTGAAACAGGGGGTTGGGCGATTAATTCGTGATGCTAACGATAAAGGTGTACTGATTATTTGCGATAATCGCTTAGTTACGAGAAAATACGGCCAGACGTTTTTAAGTAGTTTGCCTGATATGTCTCGCACGAGAGACTTAAACAAGGCAATTCGATTTTTAGAGAATATTGATAAAAATGAAAAATAACCTGTTGGCCATAGACGCCTCCACCGAAGCACTCAGTATTGCATTGCACTATGAAGGCAAGTTTATTCGCCACTTCGAGGTTTGCCCACAGCAGCATAGCCAAAAGATACTTCCCTTAGTTGAACGTATTTTACGCGAAGCCGATATCACCCTTAGTGAGCTTGATGGCATTGTATTTGGACGTGGGCCTGGCAGCTTCACTGGGGTGAGAATAAGTACAGCGGTTGCGCAAGGCTTAGCATATTCTTCAGGTCTTAAGTTAGTTGGTGTTTCAACTTTGCAGGCGATGGCGCAACAGGCATACATGGAAGCAGGCAAGTCCAGCGTAGTGTCGGCAATAGATGCACGTATGGGTGAGATCTACTTATGCCAATACAACGGCGAAACTCGTGGTGTTATTCAACCAAGCACCGAAGAAACAGTTATTAAACCTGAAAATATCGACTTCACATCAAGTGGTGCGGCCGGTGTTGGTACAGGATGGCAAGCATTCTCAGAGCTTGCCACACAGCTTGAATGCGAAATCATTGACAATATCACGTTACCTGATGCTTATTACATGCTGTTTATAGCTGACGATAGTTTCACACAAGGCTTATCTGTGGATGCAGCTGACGCCCAGCCGCAATATGTGAGGGATACTGTGACGTGGAAAAAGTTGCCAGGTCGAGAATAAAGGCGTATTTTTATACAAGCACTTCGTATTTATTGAGCTAAACCGTGAAACTAAATTCAATCATTCAACAAGCAGGTACATATCAAGTAAAGCCACAGCCTAAAAAGGCGGTGAGCCCTGCTATTGAAGAAGGAAATACGGCTAAGCTCAATACCGCTCAGATCAAAACCAGTGAAAAGGGCATTGCGTTGGTGGAGCAGTTCCAATCTCAGCAACGTTCGACTATCTACGACCGCCCTAACTTTCGTACTGGACAAGCAATTAGTGAATACAAAGCAATTGCAACGGAAGCAAGACGAGATGAGATCAAAAGTATGATTGGCGTTTCTGTTTACGCGTAATACCTCTTCCAAGAATTGAAAACAAAGAAGGTCAGCAAATGCTGACCTTCTTTGTTTTTGAAAGTAAATGAAGATTTTTACTTTTTAATAAATCCAATCAGTTTATCAGCAATTGCGGTATTGTTTTGCGAGCCGATGAACGCTTCTTTACCTTTTCCATGGGCAAACACTTGTACATCGATAGCGGTGTGACCACCCGTTGTCCAACCAGTGAAAGATGCATCACTAATTGCCTCTTTAACGACAACACTAAGCGCCTTCGGACCTTGTGAAAGTGCTTCTTTTACTTTTAGCTCAGTCGCACTATCATACTCAAGACCTGTGAGATCTTGCCATGTTGCTTTAACGTCTTTTGTCTTTGCGAGTGCTTTTGCTATCTCGCCCGCTGAACCTTTCACTTTAGCGATAATATCACGCTCCCAGCGATACTGACCATTCGCACCAAGCGTTAATCCACCGGTAGAGTGATCTGCTGTGATCACCAAGATAGTGTCAGGGTTGTTATCGACAAAAGCCTTTGCCAACTTAATTGACTCTGCAAAGTCGTCCATTTCATGCATAGCACAAGCGATATCATTGGCATGTCCACACCAGTCAATCTGACTACCTTCAATCATTAAGAAGAAGCCTTTATCATTCTGGTTTTCCAATAATGATAATGCCGTTTTAGTCATTTTAGTTAGGCGCTGCGGCTCTTCATCAATTGCGAATGGCAGACCTACTTCTGCGAACAGACCCATCGCAGGAATTTTATTTAGCGTATCTAGCTTAGATAAAGCATCGACGTATTGATAACCTGCATCTTTAAATTCATTAACTAGGTTTCTATCTTCACGAATGAAGTATTTAGTGCCACCACCAAGCATAAGATCTACAGGTAATTTTCCTGCGATTTTATTGTCGATGTAATCATTGGCAATATCGTCATAGTTACGACGTGATTCATTATGAGACGCGAAACTTGCAGGTGTCGCGTGGTTAATTTGCGATGTTGCAACAAGCGCGGTTGTTTTACCTTTTCTTTTCGCCACTTCAAGCATCGTTTCCAAATGTTCTTTATGGGTATCTACCGCAATTGCGCCATTATAGCTTTTAGTTCCTGTACTTAAGGCGGTTGCGCCCGCAGCACTGTCTGTTACAACCGTGTCGTCGTCTGGGTAGGTATGCGCCATACCAACCAAAATAGAGTCAAAAACCGTTGGATCAACCACTTTCGTTGAAGGGTCATCTTTAAAATAACGGTAGCCCGTAGTGTAAGCCGGCCCCATACCGTCGCCAATCATATAAATAATGTTTTTTGGAGCAGCCAATGTCGGAGCCGCAAATACTAATCCAACAAATGAGGCCAAAAGGCTAGTTTTGAAATTCATTGTTATTCCCGTGTACTTATTGTGATAGAGGTATGTGATTCTCTACTATTTGATCGATTTAAAACACATTCTTAATAGAATGGATGTTCGATAAAAATATTTTCAACAAATCAAAGTAGTAAGTTCAAATATGTCACGGTAAGATGATAAATCAATGATGGTACAATGAACACTAAAAGAATTCGTCGATGTCTCTATATGCGATAAAAGAACAAAAAATCGGGCCATTCTCCTACCAAAGCTGGGGAGAGGGAAAGCAAACCGTTATCTACCTTCATGGTTGGCAAGACAACAGCAACAGTTTTGTGCCGTTTACGCCATTTTGCAATACACAATACACACATATCGCGCTTGACTTACCAGGTCATGGACACTCCGATTGGAAAAGTGCCGACGCCTTTTATTACTTTATCGACTATGTCTATGACTTAAAGTGCTTTTTAGATTTGGCACAGATCAAAACGTGCCATATCGTTGGTCATTCTATGGGGGCGATGATAGCTAACTTGTTTGCAAGCTGCTATCCAACACGTTGTTTATCTTTAGTACTAATCGAGGGAATAGGGATCGTGAGTACCTCAGAGAGTGATACCAAAACCCAGCTCATTAATGCGTTTAATTCCCGAGATAAATTAAAACAATCTGAACCACGGGTTTATCCTGATATAAATACACTTGCGCAACTGCGTAGTAAAGTCAGTGATGTTTCTTTAGAAATAGCGGCGCTGCTTATGGCAAGAAATACCCAGCAGCATCCTGATGGCGTGCAACTTAGATTGGATCCCCGACTAAAGCATCACTCTGGATTTAGGTATTCCATCTCTCAAGCAAAATCGGCGCTTAATGGGATATCCATTCCAACCTTATTGGTGTTAGCGGAACAAGGCTATGACATGATTGTCAGACAATATAGTCAATTTAAAGGCTGTTTCGACTCACTAAAGCTTGAGAAAATACCTGGTGGCCACCATTGCCATATGGAAAACCCGGAAATTTGCTATAAGCTAATTGAGGCACACCAAAACTGCGACAAAACATCGTTTACAACTGAAGGAGCGTAAAGAATAAACTAATCATGGAAAGAAAAGTTCACAAAGAGCGCTAAAGCCCACGTTTCAACAGCATCTAGATTGTAAATCCTCAGATATTGTGGGAATATGGCGTTTTTAGAGTATTTGCTCAATTGTTAAAGTGCCTTACATCGTTTATGGTTTAGGGTGAATATAAAAATAACGAGAACACAGGAGCTAAGAGTGGAAAAAATCTGGCTTAAGCGCTACCCAGAAGGTATGCCTGAAACTATCGACCCAGAGCATTACAACTCATTGCTTGAATTATTTGAAAAAAGTTTTGCAGATTATGCTCAGTATCCAGCCTACACCAATATGGGTAAGACACTGACTTATCAGCAAGTTGATGAAAAAACCAAAGCAGTTGCTAGTTATATACAAAATGAATTGAAACTTGGCCGGGGCGATAAAGTTGCTGTCATGATGCCAAACTTGTTACAAACCCCAGTTACTATTTTAGGTGTATTACGTGCTGGTTGTACCGTTGTAAACGTCAATCCGCTTTACACCGTACGCGAATTAGAGCATCAGCTAAATGACTCCGAGTCAAAAGCTATCTTTATTCTTGCAAACTTTGCCCATACACTGGAGCAGGCTTTACCAAAAACAAGTGTGAAGCACGTAGTGCTGACAGAAATTGGTGACATGTTAGGTGGCTTCAAAAAGCACTTGGTGAACTTTGTTGTTAAGCACTTCAAAAAAATGGTGCCTGACTTTAGCCTGCCAAATACCATTCCTTTCAAAGAAGTAATTGCAGCAGATCCTACAAAATATCAGAAACCTGATGTGACGCTAAGTGACCTTGCCTTCTTGCAATACACTGGCGGTACAACTGGCGTATCTAAAGGCGCGATGCTTACTCATGGCAACATGGTAGCAAACCTAGAGCAAGTTTCTGGCTGTTTAGATACAGTATTAGTTAAAGGAAAAGAGGTCGTCATCACGGCGCTACCGCTATACCATATCTTTGCATTAACAGCGAACTGTTTGACCTTTATGAAGTACGGTGGTCATAATATCTTGATCACTAACCCTCGAGATATGCCGGCCTTCGTAAAAGAGTTGGCAAAAGTTCCATTTACCGCTATCACCGGTGTAAACACGTTATTTAATGGCCTATTAAACACGCCAGGGTTTGCCGACCTCGACTTTTCAACCCTGAAAATGTCTCTAGGTGGTGGTATGGCTGTACAACGCCCTGTCGCTGAGCGCTGGCAAAAGGTGACAAAATCAAAGCTGATGGAAGGTTATGGCCTTACAGAATGTGCGCCGCTAGTTACTATTTGCCCACATGATCTTGAAGCCTACAACGGTTCTATTGGTTTGCCTGCACCAAGCACTGACATTAAGATTGTTGATGACACCGGTAATGAAACACCTAAAGGTGAGCCTGGAGAGCTGTGTGTTAAGGGTCCGCAGGTGATGGCTGGTTACTACAACCGTCCAGACGCAACCGCCGAATGTTTAAAAGACGGCTGGTTTGCAACAGGTGATATCGCTACTTATGATGATGATGGTTTCTTCTACATCGTTGATCGTAAAAAAGACATGATCTTAGTGTCCGGCTTTAACGTTTTCCCTAATGAAATCGAAGAAGTCGTTGCTATGCACGAAGGCGTGTTAGAAGTTGCGGCGGTTGGTGTGCCACACGAGGTTAGTGGTGAGCAAGTTAAAGTTTTTATTGTTAAAAAAGACCCATCTTTGACAGAAAAAGATATAATTGCACATTGCCGAGATAATCTAACGAACTATAAAGTACCAAAGCTAGTTGAGTTTAGAGATGAACTGCCAAAGACTAACGTTGGTAAAATACTGCGTAGAGCGTTAAAAGAATAACAAATAGAGCCGGCACTAGCCGGCTTTTTTATAGCTAGCGCGATATGGCTAGTTATGTAAATTGCATGGGAGTAACAGTGCAGTATCAAGTTATTGAAAGCCAAACAGCACTAGATGAATTTGTCTTGTCTATTTCGAAAGCCAAAGTGCTCGCCGTCGACACCGAATTTATGCGTCGCCGCACCCTATACCCAGAAATTGCTCTGTTACAGATCTTTGATGGTAATCACCTTGCTCTTATCGATCCACTAGCCGATATAGATTTTAGTGAGCTGTGGACATTATTTTCAGATACTAGTGTCTTAAAAGTACTTCATTCTCCATCAGAAGATATCGAAGTATTTCTAAAGTTTGCAGGTTTTATCCCATCACCAATATTCGATACCCAGTTTGCTTTACAGTTGTTAGGTGAGGGTAGTTGTATTGGTTTTGCTAATATGGTGAAGCAACTTAGAGACGTGGACATTGACAAAAGTGAATCCAGAACAGATTGGTTACGCCGCCCTTTAACTCAAAGCCAATTAGATTACGCCGCCTCCGATGTATATCATTTACTACCATGTTTTGAGACTATTCAAGCTCGAGTAAATGAAAAGCAGCTATTTAACATAGTGCTTCAAGAGAGTGAGTTGCTAGCCCAAAAGAGAAGCTTCCGTCAACCAGATGAAGTGCTTTATCTCGATGTCAAAAACGTGTGGCAACTTAAGCCTAGAGATCTTGCTACCCTACAAGAACTTGCCGCGTGGCGCAGAGCCAAGGCAGAGAAAAAGAACTTAGCGCTAAACTTCGTGCTTAAAGAACATAACATGGTAGAAATTGCCAAACGTCGTCCAAGCTCACTGGGCAGTTTGCGCAATGTTCCAGGTGTTGAACCAATGGAAGTCAATCGCTCTGGTAAAGAAATTCTTGCCTGTATAGAAAAAGCAAAAGAAGTGAGTGAACAAGATTGTCCACAGCGCGTGAGAAGACTTATCGACTTTAAAGGTTACAAAGCAGCATGCAAGGATATCAAGCAGGTTATCGCCGAAGTTGCCAAAACTAACGATATTCCGGTTGATGTGTTTGCTTCGAAAAAACAAATCAATCAGGTGATCAGCTGGTCTTGGAAAAAGTCACCGGAAGAAAAGCAATTACTGATGAAACCCGATCTTGCTTTAGGCTGGAGAGCTGAGCTTGTCGGAGATAAGTTAGACAGTTGGTGGCAGTAGCAGCACTCCTGTCGATTAAAAGGTGAGAGATAAAAAGCGAAAGCGATAGTAACATCCACCTTCCTAAGAAGGTGGATGTTACTAAACTAGTCTTTTGGTTGTTCGATACCAAAGTACACACAATGTAACACAGGTAATACAATCAACGTCAGTATGGTCGCAAAACCAAGACCGAACATAATGGTGACCGCCATGGATTGGAAGAACACGTCAAATAATAGCGGGATCATACCCAGTATGGTTGTGATTGCAGCCATAGACACCGGCCTTACACGACTCACACCAGAATCAAATACCGCTTGGTAAGGGGACTTACCAGAGTCAATTTCGATATTGATTTGATCCATCAGTACTATACCATTTTTAATCAACATGCCGGATAAACTGAGCAAGCCTAATAGTGCCATAAAGCTAAATGGTGCTTGTAGTAATACGAGGCCTGCCGTTACCCCAATAATAGCAAGCGGCACGGTAGACCAGATCACTAATGGTTTTTTCACCGAGTTAAAGAGCAATACAGTGATCATAAACATCGCTAAATAACCGATTGGTAATGAGCCAAAAATAGCTTTCTTCGCTTTGCTTGACGACTCATACTCACCGCCCCATTGCATTTCGTACCCTTGGGGTAGTTCAATGGCTTCGATATCCGCTTTGACTCTTGCAAATAACTTAGCTGGGGTTTCATCGCCGATAACATCATGATCAGCCATTACGGTGATGGTACGTTTGCGGTCGCGGCGCATGATCAGGCTATCTTCCCAAGTGACACTAAAATCATCCACGATTTGTGAAACAGGCACGTAGACACTAAGGACAGGGCTGAATATTTGTAAGTCACCAAGATTTTCAACATTTAGCCTCTCTTCCTCTGGAGAGCGTGCAATGATAGGCAACAGTTGCGTACCATCTCGATATAACCCAACCTTGTTACCTGACACCGAAGTCAGTAGCAACTGATCTAAGTCAGATTTACTGATCCCCAAACGACGCGCCTTCAATTCATTAAACTGCGGGCGGATCAACTTGGTTCTCTGTCGCCAGTTATCACGAATATTAAACGCTTTATCGTCCTGGCTGATAATACCTTTGGCTTCTTCAGCTAGTTGGCGTAACACAACAGGATCTGGTCCCGAGAACCTAGCCTCAATTTTTGCGTCGGTTGAAGGACCAATTTCCATGCGCTTTATTTTGAGACGCCCATCTAGCTCATTTTCAAGCTCATAATCACGAAGCTTGGCAATCATAGCCACTACTGCATCGCGGTCTTTTACACGTACAATTAACTGACCATAAGCGTCATATTGTTTTTCAGGCGAATAGGTCAACATAAAACGAGGTGCGCCTTGACCAATCGTTGCCGTCACTTCGTTAACCATCGGATCGGCCAGTAAAAAGGATTCTATTTTCTCAACATTTTTCGCCGTGCTGCGTATATCGGCACCTTGATAATGCCAATAATCCACATAGAACATCGGTGTATTTGAAGCCGGGAAGAAAGACTGCTTAACCGATTTAAAGCCAACAACTGCAGCAACTAATAGCAGTACCATAGAAATAATGGTAATAGCACGATTTTTAAGGCAGAAGGTCAGCATGGATTTATAAACGGTGAAGATCACACCTTTATAAGGGTCGTCTTCTTCACTGGTATCTGATGACTTTTCCTTCGGTCCTTTAAACATCATATTGGCAAAAAATGGTGTCAGTGTGATTGCAGTTACCCAGCTTAGTAGTAATGAAATTAACAACACCCAAAATAAAGAACCAGCAAACTCACCACTGGCGTCGGAGCTTAAACCAATCGGTGCGAATGCAGTGATCCCGATAACGGTTGCGCCAAGAAGTGGCCATTTTGTCTGTTCAACAATGTTCACAGCAGCTTTTACTTTAGATTGACCCCGTTTAATGTTAATCAAAATGCCTTCAGTCACTACAATGGCATTATCGACTAGCATCCCCAGTGCAATGATCAAAGCACCTAATGAAATACGCTGTAAATCAATGGCGAATATCTTCATAAAGATAAAGGTACCCAGCACCGTAATAAGCAAAATACCGCCGATTAAAATGCCACTCTTTACACCCATAAAGATAAGCAGAACGATAATTACAATGGCAACAGCCTCTAAAAGGCTAACGATGAAACCGTCAACCGAGGTTTCTACTTCTGTTGGTTGATTGTAAACCGTGTTGATCGTAATACCGTATGGGCGCTGATATTCTAGTTGCTGTAAGTGATGTTCAATTTCTTTACCCACCTCAACAACATTTACACCAGAGGTAAAAGAAACCCCAACCAGCAGTGCACGCTTTTGATCAAAACGTGTAATATGATTCGGCACTTCTGCATATTCGCGTGTCACTTTTGCCACATCACCCAAATAAATAAGCTCTTTGGCGCCTGGCTTTGAGATAAGTAACCCCTCTAGCTCAGCAACGTCTGTAAACTCACCAGTAGGGTGTAGGCGAATAGACTCGTCTCCAACTCGTATTTTACCCGCATTAGATACCGTATTTTGAGCTTGTAACAACGAGAAAATGTAGCTAGGCGCAATACCTAGTTGTGACAGTTTTTGTGTTGATATTTCGACGATCACTTGTGCTTGCTGCTCACCCGCAACAGTGACCTTACTCACACCTTCAACTAGCACTAATTCCCGCTTTAAAAAATCAACGTAGTCTTTTAGCTCATCATACGAATAGCCTTCGCCAGTTATCGCGTAGAGTTCACCGTAAACATCAGCAAAATCGTCGATAACGCTTGGCGGCCTAACACCTGGCGGTAGCTTCTGCGAGAGATCATTTACTTTACGGCGCAGCTCATCCCAGATCTGTTGTAAGTCTTTCTTACGGTACTTACTCTTCATCTCAACAGTGATCTGCGACTTACCGGGAGAAGAAATCGAAGTAACATAATCAACATACGGCAGAGACTGAATTGCATTTTCAATCGGGAAGGTGACTTCCTCTTCCACTTGTTGTGGCGATGCACCAGGATACATGGTCACGACCATGGCTTTTTTTAGCGTAAATTCAGGATCTTCTAGTTGGCCTAAGCCCAAATAGGATACCGCCCCAGCAATAAGCAGGAGCAAGGCAAACATCCAACTGATAACCTTATTCTCAATTGACCATTTGGCTAAACTCATATTACAGACCTCTTTCTTTAGTCCAAGGTCTCACTTTTGCGCCTTCTTGCAAGTAATGCACACCCGCAGCAACAATTTCTTCACCAGGTTCAAGACCCGACAATACCTCAATACCGGTATGATTAAGTTGACCAACGGTGACTTCGCGTTTTGTTACGGTCTGCTTATCGCTTTGATATACCCAAACGTAACTATTTCCCTCTGTGCCTTGCTTTTTATCGGAGAAAACTGCTTGGTTAGGTACTATGATTGCCGTATTTTCACGGTTCGTAATTTTGCTTGGGTCAACGTAAACATGGCCAGTCATACCTGCGAACAAATTGAAGTCCTCGGGGATTGGAAGACTAAATACGACTTTGTAGGTTAAGGTTGCAGGGTCTGCCTGCGTATCCCATTCCTTAATCGTAAGTGGGTAAGACTTACTTGGATAGCCATCAAAAACAACAGTCGGTTTGTAATCAGAATCTTTATCAACACGTGCAACGATGCGCTCAGGAACTTGAATAACCACATCCATCATATCGCGTGTTTCAAGGCGAAGAATATTTTGCTTTGCTACGACGTTTTCGTAATTTTTGACAAATACCTTGGCAACAGTACCACTAAACGGTGCTCTAAGTTCACTATATTCGAGGTTTGTTTTAGCAATTTTAAATGCAGACTCGGCAACTTGCTTGTCTGCATTTGCTTTATCAAACTCAGCTTTAGTCGCTATGCCTTTTTCAAATAACGGTTTAATTCTCGATAACTGCGATTTAGCCAGTTCAAATTGGGCTTTACGTTGTTCATATTGCAGGTTGAAATCTTCAGGATCGAGTTTTGCTAGCAATTGCCCTTTTTGTACATCTTGGCCTGCGAGAACTGGAAACTCGATAAGTTCACCATTCACACGAAAGGCTAGGTAGGAGCCTTGATTTGCCACCACTTCAGCAGGGAAACTACGAAGCGTGCTGCTATTGGGATCCGAAACCGTGTGAATTTTAACCGGTCGGTTAGGGGCTTCTGTTGGGGCTTGTTCTGCTTGCTCTTGGCAACCCACTAATAGGGTAGCCAGCACAATTCCAGAAAACACTCTTAACATATTGTTCTCCATGACAACGTCAATTTTAATGCGTGCAGAATAATGGAATTACATATAAAATAAAAATTATAAAACATTCTATACTGCATAAGATTTATTTATGAAGATTTCGGACTTAGCAGCGTTTTGCACCGTTGTTGAAGCGCCTAGCCTTACCGAAGCGGCAAATAAGCTTCATAAGACACAGCCTGCGGTCTCTCAATCAATTAAAAGATTAGAACAATCTTTGGGATTTGCCCTTTTTGAGCGTGAGAAATATCGCAATGTGTTAACAGAGCAAGGTCGTCGATTTTATTTTGAAGCCGAAAAATTGCTTAATCATCATAGAGATTTGTCATTACTCGCGACTGAATTCGCGGCGGGTAATGAACCAAGCTTTAACATCTGTTACGAACCGATCGTATATCAAAACCAGATTGATCAAGTATTAGGCAATGCCTTCATTAAGTTTCCCGCAACTGAAATGAACATCTCAAGTGGTAAACGTTTTTTTGCGCTTGAGCAAGTCACACAGGGGATTGCAAACCTTGGCATAGGGCCTTGGTTTGACCTTTTTCATTCAACTGGCGATTTAGAATCAATGCCGATTGGACACGTAAAATTAGGCTTAGTCTCATTAACGGGCTATATGCCACCAGGGCTTAGTTTTTCGGAGCTTGCGCAATACCCGTCTCTTGCAATGAAAGAAAGTAAATTCAAGTTTGATAGTGAGCGCTTGGCATACAGAAATAGTAACAATGTAATGAAACTCGATGACGCACTGGCAATAAAAAGATACTTATTGCAAGGTATGGGCTATGCCTTAATCGGTCTTGACCTTTGTAGAGAAGAATTAGAGTCTGGTGTTTTGCAACAAGTGAGGGTGTTCGATAGAAAGGATGAATTTGAAGCCGAGATCCACGCGTATCGTTTGCATATTTCCCACCATGGGCCAGTAGCAAGATATTTTTGGGACAAATTAAAAGAGTTAAATATTCAATATGAAAAGCAGCAATCCTCAACAAGAACTCGCTGAAAAAGTCTTCACCGTAATTGGCGGTATCCCATTTGGAAAAATTGCGTCGTATGGGCAAATAGCGAGATTAGCAGGCTCCCCAAAACATGCGAGAAAAGTAGGTCAATTGCTAAAAAACCTACCAAACGGTTCAACTTTACCTTGGTACAGAGTAGTAAATAGCCAACGGCGTATTTCTTTTCCTCAAGACAGTAGTAAATTTCAAGAGCAAAAATCGCGCTTGCAAGCTGAGGGTGTCACATTCTCAAATAGTAACGTGATAGCTAAACACTGTGTTTGGGAATAGTTATAAATTTAGCGTTAACTGATCCAGATAAATAGGGCAGTCGTAATTATCGTTAGTTTTTGTATATTTGAACGGGAATTATGAAACTCGCTTTATTTCCATTGCCAATATTCTTGCTTCCAGGCGGGTTCACCCGCTTGCGGATCTTTGAGCAGCGCTACTTATATATGGTAAAGGAGGCCGCTAAAACAGAGCAAGGTTTTGTGTTATGCCCATACCTCGCGGACACACAGAACAATGTGTCAAAAGAAGGCGTGCACGTTAAAATCGTCGACTTTTCACAAGATGATGATGGCCAGCTGCTCATTGATGTTGAGGCATTATCGCGCGTCGCGATCAGCAATGTGGAAGTAGACTCGCAATCTTTGCGTTACGGTGATTGTGACATTATTGATGGGCCGCCATGGCAATGTAGCGAAGAAGCATTTAGTCTAGTTGACGAAACTCTTGTTGATAAGCTTCAGAGTGTTTTTATCGCCAACCCGGTCCTTGATGATTTGTACCGTGACAAGCATTTTACTCAGCCTCTTTGGGTTGCTTATCGTTGGTTGGAAATCTTACCTATCTCTATGACTCAAAAACTGAAAATAAAACAAGCACAAACATTTGAACAGGTGGCAGAGTTCTTACATACTGTATTAGATGAAAAATAGTGATCCATGCCAAGTTTTCCAGCGTAATACTGCTTATAATTATAAATTGGAAGGTGAGCTATGTTAGGCCAACAGCAATCCACAGATTGCAACGTTCAGTCAGGAACTCGCAAAGCAGTGCAAGAAACTCCCTCTCAAGCGTTATCAGACGCTTTGGTTAAAGTTGCAGAAAAACGAGATCGCAAAGCTTTTGCGTTCTTGTTCGAGTACTTTGCGCCAAAAATCAGGCGCTTTGGTGTGAAACAATTTGGGAATGATGCCCAAGCGATGGAGCTTGTACAAGATACGATGACGTCAGTATGGCGTAAAGCACACCTTTATCATCATGACAAAGGTGCAGCCACAACGTGGATTTATACTGTAATGCGTAACGCGTCGTTCGATGCACTGCGCAAGATGAAGAGTAATAAAGAAGAACACATCAGTGAAGACATCTGGCCGATAATTCAAGACTCACAGGCTGACGACGACGGTTTTCAAGATCACTTGCAAACGGCGCAAATTCAAAAATACATCAACAAGTTGCCGCCAGCACAACGAGACATAGTCAAAGGCGTGTATTTTCAAGAAATGTCTCAAGAACAATTGGCAGAACATCTTAATATACCTGTCGGGACAGTTAAGTCACGTTTACGGCTTGCTTTACAAAAACTTCGCGCTGAAATGGGAGATCAAGCATGATTAAGCATCACCCTAATGATTCATTATTAAGCCAATTTGTCGAAGGCAACTTGCCTGCGAGTATCAGTGTTGCAATTGCAGCACATGTCGAGCTATGTCCTTGTTGCCAGAAAAAGACCCAACAGCTTGAAGCGCAAGAAGCGAGAGTTCAGCTTGGAGGAGACATTGATTCTGCACTAAGCAGCGATTTCGAGGCGATGATGCAAGCGATAACACTGGATGACGAAATAGACGAAGTGAAAGAATATATCCAACCCACATTTAACTATCAGGGCAGGGATGTTCAGTTACCTCGGGCTATTGCGAATATCGATCGCACCAAGTTTTCAGGTGTAGGCAAAATAGCCCGCTCTCGGTTATTGCTAGAAGACGGCGACTTACGCTCAAGTCTTTTACAAATTGGTGCGGAAGGCGAAATTCCAGAGCACACCCACACGGGCTTTGAGATCACCTTGTTACTTGACGGCGATTTTGCAGATGAAGCTGGGGAATACGTACCGGGCGACTTTATTTGGCAAGACGGCAAACATAATCATTCTCCGCGCACTAAAGAAGGCTGCCTGTGCTTTACCGTGGTAAGTAGTGCACTACACTTTAATAAAGGCTTAAGTAAGCTGTTAAACCCAATTGGTAAGTTGATTTATTAAAGGAATAGTTGCGAAATGAAATTTTCATCACCAATAAAAATTGGCATTAGCGCGTGTTTGGCCGGAGACAAAGTACGATTTGACTCAGGCCACAAGCGTTCAAACTTTTGTATGGATGAATTCGCCGAACATGTTGAGTATGTGCGCTTTTGCCCGGAAGTTGCGATAGGCATGCCAATTCCAAGGCCAACCATCAGACAGATCCGTGTAGGCGACATTATCAAAGTTAGTCGCCCTGATGGTAAAGAAGATGTCGCACCAAAGCTCAAGGAGTTTGGCGAAAAGGTTTCAACTTCTCAGGCACAAAGCCTTTCCGGCTTTGTGTTTTGCGCCAAAAGCCCAAGCTGCGGAATGGAGCGTGTTAAGGTCTATAACGAAGCAGGAACTGGTAACACATCTGAAGGTATTGGTATTTTTGCTGAGCAAATCATAAAACACAATCCGCTTTTACCTTGCGAGGAAAATGGTAGATTGAATGACATGCATCTCAGAGAAAACTTCGTAATGCGGGTATTCGTCTATAAAAGCTGGCAGGAACTAACTCAGTCGGAAAACATCGGCCTACACGAGCTGACGAATTTCCACGCCAAGCACAAATATCTGTTGATGAGCCATAACTACCAAGCCTATAAAGATTTAGGGCGTTTACTTGGTGATGGCAAGCAATTTGATAGAGACACGCTGAAACATAAATATATCAGTGGTTTGATGTCAGCACTGAGCAAGCCTGCCAATCGCAAAAATCAAGCAAACACGTTAACGCATCTACAGGGATATTTTAAGAACGAGCTTTCGAGCATCGAGAAGCAAGAGATGTGCAGTGCAATAGATCAATATCGCAAAGGTATTGTACCTTTATATGTACCGTTGACCTTGCTCAAGCATCATCTTACTGTGCATCCGAAAGCGTATTTGCAAAGCCAAGTGTACTTTGACCCATACCCCAACGAACTGCGTTTAAGATTCGGAATTTAATAATGAAAACAGCTTTTTGGTTTCGCCGTGATCTCAGGGTTTACGGCAACGAGGCTTTGATTGAAGCCGTGAATGAGGGCGCACGCGATGCGCTCTTTTTTTATTGCAAGCCACAGTGGCAATCACACAACGTAGCCAGTATTCAGCTCGACCTACTTGAGCGCAGATTACTTGAACTTGGCAGCCTGCTTAGTGAATTTGGCATTACGCTACATATCATTGAAGCGAGCACATTCGCTGAGCTGCCGGCGCAGCTTCAAGTTGTTTGTGACGATAAAGGCATTGATTGCTTATATGCAAATAAAGAATACGAAGTAAATGAAGTGGCCCGCGATGAAGCGTGTGAAACTGTGATCGCGTTAAAATTATTCGATGGCGATCTCGTTGCCAAACCGGGCTCTGTGATTACTGGCTCCGGTGAGATGTTCAAGGTGTTTACCCCCTTTAAAAAAGCATGGTTAAAGCGTTTTGTAGGGCAGCAATTTCACTTCTCTAGCTGGCCATTGGACAAACAACATGAGGCAAACTTCAAAAAGCCAACTTTCTTCGAGATGACCAATGAATCTGAAAAGTGGCCAGCGGATGATAATGCCATTGTCACGATTGTAAATCGTTTTATTAAGGACAAACTAGCAGACTACCAAGATGACCGTGATTTCCCTGCAATCAAAGGAACTTCAGGGCTCAGTCCATACTTGGCATTAGGCATTGTATCGCCCAAGCAGCTCATCGCACAGATCCAACTTCATTATCCTGAAGTGCTTGAAAACCCAAGTAAGCCAGAGTTTTGTTGGGTGAACGAACTCATTTGGCGTGAGTTTTATCGCCATCTTATCGTCGCTTTCCCGCGTTTATGTAAAGGTTTTAATTTCAACGATAAATATAACGCGGTTAGGTGGCGTGACGACAGCCAAGCATTTGAGCTCTGGTGTAATGGTCAAACTGGCTATCCGATTGTCGATGCCGCAATGCGTCAGCTCAATAAAACTGGCTGGATGCATAATCGGCTACGCATGATTGTTGCCAGCTTTTTAACCAAACACTTGCTCATCGACTGGCGTAAAGGCGAGGCCTATTTTATGTCAAAATTAATAGATGGCGACCTTGCCAGTAATAATGGTGGCTGGCAGTGGGCTGCAAGTACGGGGTGTGACGCGCAGCCTTATTTTCGTATTTTTAATCCCATCACGCAGAGCGAAAAGTTTGATCCCGATGGTTCCTTTATTCGTACATATGTGCCTGAATTGAAAAATGTTCCAGCAAAGCATATTCATTTTCCTCATGACTATTTAACGGCATTTGGCGGAAAAGACGACTATGTAGAGCCGCTGGTTGATCATAAAGAAGCAAGGGCGAGAGCACTTGACGCATTTAAGGTTTAAATAGGTATGGATCACAGAACGCAGCGATTCGTGGCAATTTATAATGAAATAGACAAATACTGCCTCGGTAAATTGGCTTCAATCTACACCGAGGACATTAGTTTCGTGGATCCTTTTCATAAAATTCAAGGACTTGATGCGCTAACGAGTTATTTTCAGGGGTTATATGAGAATGTCTCTGAAATCGAATTTCTTGTTACGAACGCCTATCAAGTTGATGACGTCAGCTTTATCTACTGGACTATGTCCTATCAACACCCCAAGCTAAATGGCGGTAAGATCATAGAGGTCGATGGTCATAGCCGTTTGAGTTTTATTGGCGAAAAAGTGGCGCAACATCGGGATTACTTTGACAGTGCGCAAATGCTGTATCGCCAAGTCCCACTACTCGGTGGTGTTATTCGGCTATTAGATAAAAGGGTCACGGCATGAGTAACATTTTAATTACTGGCGCAACATCAGGAATAGGTAAAGGTCTTGCTGAATTTTACACAAAACAGTCCCATCAAGTAACAGCTTGTGGCCGCAACCAAGAAGCGTTAGGCGAATTAGAAAACAGCGTAGGCGCGAAGAGCAAAGCATTTGATTTAACAAACCGCGATGAGATAGAAAACAACTTCAAAGATCTTGACGGCTTGGATCTCGTGATCCTCAACGCAGGTGGTTGTGAGTATATCGATAATCCCAACCAATTTGACGGCCATTTGTTTGAGCGAGTAATGCATATCAACGTCATCTCACTCGGCCATTGCCTAGACGTATTACTGCCAAAAATGAAAACAGGTGGGCAACTTTGTATCGTAAGTTCCAGCAGTGCATTTTTACCTTTACCTCGTGCCGAAGCGTACGGTGCGTCGAAAGCGGCTGTCAGCTATTTAGCGCGCACCCTGACAGCAACATTAAAAGACATTGATGTCACCTTAGTTCACCCTGGATTTGTAGAAACGCCGTTGACAGATAAAAACGACTTTCCGATGCCATTTATTGTAAGTGTCGATGAGGCCGTGGGTTACATTAGCAAAGGCATAGAAAAGCGCAGCAAAGAAATACATTTCCCAAAAAGATTTACTCTATTTTTAAAACTTCTAAGGTTACTGCCGTTTTCGTTGTGGTTACCTCTCGCTAAAAGGATAGCCCGTGGCTAAGATTGCAATAATTGGAAGCGGTATCTCAGGTATGACCGCAGCATACCTGTTAAGTCGTCAACATGACGTGAAAGTCTTTGAAAAAAATGATTATATTGGCGGACATACGGCAACTATTGATATTGAATACCAAGGTGAAAAGCTCGCAATTGATACTGGCTTTATCGTATTTAATGACAGAACCTATCCAAAGTTTGAAAAATTGCTGGCTGAAATTGGTGTTAGTCGCCAAGAAACCGAAATGAGCTTTAGTGTTCACAATAGTCAATCCAAGTTTGAGTACAATGGCCATTCACTCCGTACGCTATTCGCACAGAAGCGTAACCTACTGAGGCCAACTTTCTGGCGATTGCTGAAGGATATTGTGCGTTTCAATGGTCTTTGTAAGTCATTGTATGAAAAAGACGACTATCGAGGTGTTGAAACGCTTGGCAAACTGTTACAGCAACACCAATTTAATGCGTTTTTTAAGCTGCACTACATCTTGCCGATGGGCGCCGCTATCTGGTCAACCAGTATCAAAGAAATGCTCGACTTTGAAGCTAAATTCTTTGTCCAGTTTTTCTTCAATCATGGGCTCTTGGACATAACAAACCGCCCTCAATGGTATGTTATCCCGGGAGGTTCAAGGGAGTACATTCAACCATTAGTGGCAGAATTTAAAGACAATATTGTGCTTAATGCCGACATCGAGACAGTGGTTCGTGATGAGTCTGGTGTGACCATCATCTTCAAAGATGGCAGTAATGAGTACTTCGATAAAGTAGTCTTTGCATGTCATAGTGATCAGGCTTTAGCATTACTAAATACCCCATCGAGGGATGAACAAGCGATACTTGGTGCAATTCCTTATACTGCAAACTCAGTGGTGCTACACACTGACACCCGTTTATTGCCAAAACGTCCACTGGCATGGGCCAGTTGGAACTATTTATTAAACGAAGCGACGGACAAAGCCGCTGTCGTCACCTATCAAATGAATATACTGCAGGGGCTTGACGCCAAACATCAATACTGTGTCACGTTAAATCATGATGAAGGGATAGCTGAAGACAAAGTGATCAACCGCTTTGTCTATCATCATCCGGTTTTCAATACCACCAGCATTGCGGCTCAAAAACGTAAAGCCGACATTGATGGTAAACACTATAGTTATTTTTGCGGTGCGTACTGGTTCAACGGCTTTCATGAAGATGGTGTGAGAAGTGCAGTAGATGTGGCCGAGCAATTGGGTATTTCATTTTGAACAGTGCAATACTGGTGGGCAAAGTTCGGCATCGGCGATTCGCCCATGCCGAACATGATTTTTCTTACCCCATGTATATGATGTGGCTAGACTTAGGTGAACTTGACGCACTCAGTAGTATTTCATCGAAGTTTGGTACATCCGGCTTAAAGCTGCTTAAGTTCAACCAAGCTGACTATATTCTCACAGAAGGTGAAAGCTTAGTTGATCGCGCACGTGCTAAGTCAAATGCGCTAGGCAAACCCGTTTCATCACAAACAAAAGTATATTTAATGGCGCAAATACGCTGTTTAGGCTTTTACTTCAGTCCGGTTAATTTCTACTTTTTTGAAGACGAAAAGGGTGCCGGTTTTAGCCATATGCTCGCTGAAGTAAGTAATACGCCTTGGAACGAGCGTCATTTTTATTTAGTTGAATTAAATAAAGAAGTGAACTTTAAAAAGCAATTTCACGTATCACCTTTTATGAATTTGGATATGCACTACCATTGGAAAGTGAAGCCACCCGGTAGCAATACGCTAATCCATATTGAAAACAGAAAAGGTGACGAATTGCTATTTGATGCCACGATGACGCTCAAAAAGCAGGAGCTCAATGAAGCAAATATTAATCAATTGCTCAAGCGGTTTCCTGCAATGACATGGAGCATAGCTAAAGGTATCTACTGGCAAGCGTTGAAGTTATTTTTAAAAAAAGTGCCTTTTGTTGGGCACCCCGGAAGAGTATAAGATGGAAAATACCACGACAATATCCTCATCAATTTCGCTTTCTACATTCGATAGATTGTACAAAAAGCTCGTTTTTGGCGCGTTGAATACCTTAGAAACCGGAAAAGTGATACTTGTCGAAGGCGACCAAAAATACTGTTTTGGAGAGTCAGAAACAAGTTTAAGCGTTGATATTCATGTTCATTCAGCGCAAATGTATAAGCTATTTGCGCTTGGCGGCAGTGTCGGAGCTGGCGAATCTTACATTCTTGGTCACTGGAGTTGTTCGGATTTAACCAAACTGATTGAGATCTTCGTCCTAAACCAAGCTCAGCTGGATGCCTTTGAGAATAAGTTTGCATTTTTCTCCGGCATTGCAAATAAGATAAAACATCTCAAAAACAAAAACTCAAAACAAGGTTCAAAGCGTAATATTGTCGCCCACTACGACCTTGGTAACGACCTTTATGAATCATTTTTAAGTGAAGAAATGCTGTACTCTAGTGCCGTGTATCCTTCAAAGGAGGCATCGCTTGAAGAAGCACAGCAACATAAGTTAGCCGCGATCTGTGAGCGCTTGGATCTTCAGCCAACTGACAAAGTTGTTGAGATTGGTACCGGCTGGGGCGCATTTGCAGTCTATGCCGCAAAAAACTATGGCTGCCATATAACCACGACAACTATTTCGGAAGAGCAGCATGCGTACGTGAAAGCATTGATTGAAAAAGAAGGGTTGCAGCAGCAAATCACACTACTAAAACGAGATTATCGTGAATTGGATGGCCAATACGACAAGCTGGTGTCTATTGAAATGATTGAAGCGGTTGGACACGCATATTTGTCGGGCTTTTTTGCCAAATGCAACGACTTGCTAAAACCGACAGGCGCAATGCTGATTCAAGCCATTACCATCGCTTGCCAGCGTTACCAGCATTACCTCAAGCAATCGGATTTCATTCAGCAGTACATTTTCCCTGGTGGTTGTCTTCCTTCCGTGAGTGAAATGAGCAAACAAATCGTAAATTCCACCGATATGGTTGTCCACGAACTCCATGATATCGGTCTGCACTATGCTAGAACGCTATACGACTGGCGTGTTCGGTTTGAAAAAGCATGGCCTTCGCTTGATAGCAAACGTTTCGATGAACGCTTTTATCGCCTTTGGCAATTTTATTTATGCTACTGCGAAGGGGCGTTTAAACAAAGAGCAACTAGTGCCGTGCATTTAGTCGCCAGAAAACCAAGATACCAGTCAAATGTCTGTACTCAAACATTGGATTACTAACGCGCTACTCTTCCAAAGTATTTGGTTTGCTGCATTATTTTTTCAAGCAGACGCGCTTTGGTTGATGTTGGCAGGCTGTCTCGTCATGCTCGCAGGGCACCAAAATAAGCGTCTCAATTTGGTGCTTGCACTCGTAGGTTCCGCCATAGGAATGAGCATTGAATTGATTGCGGTCAAAACTCAGCTCATCAATTACCAAGGTAGTGAATTACTTCCGCTTTGGCTTTGGGTTTTGTGGATAGCATTGGTGCTGACAATAAATAATGCGCTTTCCAAACTATTAACGCTCAAAGCGCCGATATTATTAGTGGTATTTTTGGTCTGCGCGCCACCTAGCTATCTTGGTGCAGCTAACTTTGATGTAGTTTCTATCTCAATGCCTTGGTACATTTTTTGGCCAGAATTTGGCGCACTGTGGAGTGTGGGGTTCTATCTGATAGTGAGTTTTAATCGCATTTTATGGGGTACAAAGCTTGCGCAGTTGCCAGCAAATTGATAGCGTTTGATTACAAACCCACAGGATCCGGGGCGAAACGCAATAAAATAATAAATATTTCGTCGAATTTCGCAATTTTGGGGTTGCACATAAACGCAAAATGCATAAACATAGGTTTTGCTTAGGCAAATTATAAAGTTATAGGAATCTAATAATGAATAAAGCTCAACTAGTTGAAAAGATGGCGGCAGACGCAGAGATTTCAAAAGCAGCGGCAACACGTGCTTTAGAAGCGTTTACTGGCGCAGTAACTAACACACTAAAAGATGGCGGTTCTGTTGCTTTAGTTGGTTTTGGCACATTCTCAGTAAAAGAGCGCGCTGCGCGTACTGGTCGTAACCCACAAACTGGCGCTGAAATCCAAATCCCAGCTGCGAATATTCCTTCGTTCAAAGCAGGTAAAGGCCTAAAAGACCAAGTAAATCCTTAATCCACTCGCTGGACAAGAAAAACCTCCCAAGTTGGAGGTTTTTTATGCCTCTCATATTCATTATATTTGATAGCGCTATCTTGAATTTGCTACTATCACCCCAATCTCGTATTTTTATCTAATAAGTTGTTTAATCAGTTTTCATGAAGCGTTCTAACCTTTTCGCCGTTATGTCATTACTCATGTTGTTATGGGTAGCTGCTGCGTGCGCGACAGGAACGCCTGATACTCACTTATCCCATACTCCCGATACGCACAGCACAAGCTTCGAAAACATCACCCAAAAGGGCCTCGCTGACGCCAATCAGTTACCCAGTAAGCCAAGTCCTGCGAGTCCAATAAAGCTCAGTGGTGAAACCACGCATCACGAAAAGGGCTTATTGCCGGAACGTGAGCGTACTAGCCACCCTAGTTATTTTCTGCATCCTAAACAACAAGCCGAATATGCGCTTGTATTTGAGCTTGCAGCAGAAAAATATATACCGGCCTCAGTCTATGACATAAATAGACCTAAACCTGTACCTTGGTATATGTGTGATACTCGGCCAAATAATGGCTTTATCGACAACTGTAAGCCGGCAAACTTAACCTTCAAAGGCAGTCTCAACTTCGCCTCTTAATCATTATCTACTACCAATAAAGCACCCAAATAGTAGTTTTTGATACCAGCACCTAACGTCTGTATGGCCAGTATTCGTTAGCAAATCGGTATCGCTCAGATAGATAATGAGAAAAATATGAAAGATATAAACTCGCCAACGAGGGCATCAACCTCTCGTGGAGCCACCGCGCGTGCAAAACGTTTTTTTACTGCGCTTATTGTGTTCTTGTTGATCCTTTGTGCACTACCAAACGTGTATCCCAATAAGAATTTAATTCAAATTCAAGCAAGTAGTAACGAGGTTGTGTCTCTGTCGCTGCCTGAGCTTAAATCTCAACTAGAAGGCGAGGGATTCAAAGTCAAGCAAATCGAGTCTCATCAAGGTGGCTATTTAGTTGAACTTGAAAACCGCACGCTAACCGCCGAAGCGCGTGCTTATATGGCTGAGTCTCACTCAAAGCTAAGTGTTAAGGTTGTTAGTGCTTCAACGATGCCACAGTGGTTAGAAAGCACAGGACTCAAACCTATCAAGTTAGGACTAGACTTGGACGGCGGTGTGTTGTTCGTACTCAAGGTGGACACAGAACAAGCGGCGCAAAATAAACTGCAGTCACTCGCAGACGAAGCCAATAGCCTACGGATCAAAAATCGTTATCGTAACCTGTCTATTCCTCAAGTTATCAGTGGCGAGCAGGTTGAGGTCATTGCTAAAGCGCAAGGGCAAAATGAACTCGTTGCGCTTACTGCGACACTGCGCGAGCTCTATCCACAATTTACCAGTACAACTCATAAACAAGGCAGTTTAACGAAAGTGAATTTCCGTTTTGCCGAAGCGAAAAAAGCAGAGTTCGATAAGCAGTTAATGACCCAAGCGATGTCTACTTTACGCTCGCGTATTGAGGAACTCGGGATCACAGAAGCGGTTACACAACGTCAAGGCACTAATTATATACGAATTGAACTACCTGGCGTGCAAGACCCAGAACAAGCCAAACGTATTATCGGCGCAACAGCAAAGCTTTCATTTCATGCATTACAAGAAATGGGAGGTCAAAAATTAAAGGATAAATCTGGCGCTTTGGTTTCAGTCGACCCAGTTGCCATTTTTGGCGGGGATGAAATAGAGTCCGCAACAGCAGGAAGAGACGAATACGGAAAGCCTTTAGTGCAACTATTCTTATCTTCTCAAGGCGGTGAAAAGATAAACCGATTTTCTAGAAACAATGTTGGTAAACCAATGGCCACCGTATTCAGCGAATATTACGCGGATACAAAAGGAGAGATTAAGCGCAAAACGGAAGTGATTTCAGTAGCCACTATTCAACAAGTATTAAATACCCGATTCAGTATTACCAATATGCAGTCAATGGAACGCGCGCAGGAGTTAGCATTATTGTTGCGGGCGGGTTCTCTTGACGCACCAATCACCATTGTGAAAGAGCAAACCATTGGTCCTTCATTGGGCGAAAAGAATATTGAAAGCGGCTTTAAAGCTTTGGCGTTAGGGCTAAGCCTGACTTTGCTGTTTATGGCAGTATGGTATCGCAAGCTAGGCGCAGTGGCCATTACCTCATTACTGGTAAACTTAGTTTGCCTGATTGGATTAATGTCGCTGCTTCCTGGTGTTGTGCTTACCTTACCCGGCATTGCGGGCCTAGTTTTGACTATCGGTATGGCCGTCGACACCAATGTGATTATTTTTGAGCGAGTTCGCGAATTAAAACGTAAAGGCATCGGGATGGTTACTGCATTAAAGCAAGGTTATCAACAAGCTATGTCGAGTATTATCGATGCTAACTTAACCACGATGATAACTGCTCTTATCTTACTTGGTATCGGTTATGGACCAGTAAAAGGGTTCGCGATCACTTTGGCGCTGGGCATAGTAACCAGTATTTTCGCTGGTGTGGTCGTCTCCGGTATGTTATCAGAATCTCTTTATTCAAAATCACGTAAAGGCGTAAAGTAAAATGACAAGTAAAACGCAAAAGGCAAGATTCGTCGGGCTAATTTCTGGATTGTTACTTGTCCTTGCAAGTCTCATAGCCATCACCCAAAAAGGCATTGTATTAGGCCAAGACTTTACCGGCGGTTACGTTACGGTTATCGACTTACCCAAGCAAAAGAGCCAAACAGAAATGCAAAACAAGCTAGCTGAGCTTGGTGTTCAAGATGCGCGAATTGATCTGCAAAACGATGGTAGCTGGCGAGTTTTCCAAACCCCTGAGTCCACCGATGAAGCACACGTCAAACAGTGGATAGAAGGACTTGAAACACAATGGCAAGCAAGCGTATTAGACGCCAGTTATCTTGGTGCGCAGGTGGGTAATGAGTTAATCGAACAAGGTGGCCTTGCAGGTATATTCGCATTACTTAGTGTATTGATTTACTTGGCGTTTAGATTTGAGTGGCGCTTGGCAGTCTCTGCAAGTATCGCACTTTTTCATGATGTGATTGTGACGCTAGGTTTGTTTGCAATAACGCAAGTAGAGTTTGACTTAACCGTGCTTGCAGCGCTGCTGGCGATTATTGGTTACTCACTCAACGATTCGATTGTGATTGGTGACAGAGTTAGAGAGCTTTTGTTCGAAGAGCAGTGGAAAACCAGTCCTGTGGGCAATACCATAGACCAAGCGATAAAGGATTCAATGAGCCGCACGCTTATCACCTCATTAACGACGCTCACAACGGTGTTAGCGATATGGTGGTTAGGCGGCGCAGGACTTAATAGTTTTGCCATGGCGTTGTGTTGTGGCATTCTCATTGGTACTTTGTCTTCCTTGGCAATTAGCGCAACTTTACCGCAGTTTTTAGGCTTGTCGTTTAACAACTACCTAAAAGAAGAATCTGAGGCAGCGAAACAGCAACTCGCTGAGCCATAAGCGTTATATACGATTTAGGTTAAAAAAGTAGCAATTGCTCTTTTTTAACCTTGTCGTGCTGATGTATAATCCGCACTTCGAAAGGAGCCGGATAAGGATTAATGTCAAAATATAGTTATCAAACTCGGTGCGGTAAAGTAACCCTCTGGGCCGAGCAAAATATCCTCTTTGCCTGTTTCGAAGGAAATATTAATGAGTCTATGATCCATTATTTTTCTAGGGCATTAGAGCAATGTCGAACTGAGATCCATTCTTCGACATGGGGTTACGTGAGTTATTCCGAAAAGGCCATAGCTGCGACACCAGAAGCCTATAAGTTACTGGTAAACACAGCAAAGCGCTGCTTACAGTTAGGCTGTATTAGTGCTGCGTATGTGTTGAAGTCGGCAATTGCGAAAAGCCAGATTGAAAAAATGCGCAAAGAAATTGGCATGCCAGAGCCATTAGATCAAGTTTTATTTGCTGATGTAAGCGCTGCCATTGAGTTTGTAAAAAGTACTTTAGCTACACCTGAAAAGTTGTCGGTATAAGACATCCTAATTCTATATAAGTGACGTTGCCTATTGGGACGAGCATTTATAATCAGTTTGATTGCGCCTTCACTGTTAAGGCCTCATTGGGCCGCATCTCGCAACGTGCGATGATGCGGTTGTTTTTATCTTCTTCCTGTCTAAGCAACATACCTTCGTCATTCTTTGTCCACCACACAAACCCATCACCTTGATATTTTGCACCGCTGGCTGAACGAGCAATCTTCATCTTAACCACTTGTTCGTTAAAATGGACAGTAGCCTTATCACTGTCGTTGTAGTCAACCTTTATCACCGAATCATTATCACATTGATAGCGGCTAAGTGTTTCACTAAGCTCAATTTTACGATTTGAGATGTCCTCGCCACATGCACTGAGAACAGCGGTAATTAAAGCAGCAAAGGCAATTTGAGATTTCATAAACAGACTCCGGCGAGAAAAAGACGGTATCTGATAATTTAGCGTAAACGGATGAAGTTAAGGTGAATAGTGCGGTTACAAGGCAATAAAAAGCAGCATAAAAAAGGCCCAATGGGCCTTTAAACATGATTACAAGTTATTAATCGTTTACTGGAATAGTACTCTGCGCTTCGCGTATTTTTGGCGTGTATAATCGCTTAGTCATCGCCATAAAGAAAATAGGCGTAAACAATAGACCAAATAAGGTAACCCCTATCATTCCTGAGAATACTGCAATCCCCATGGTTTCGCGCATTTCAGCACCCGCACCGGTTGCAAGTACCAGAGGTACAACTCCTGCGGTAAAGGCAATCGACGTCATCAAAATAGGACGTAACCGTAGTTTACATGCCTCAATAATTGACTCCAAATTAGTCTTGCCTTGCTCGTACTCTTCTTTGG
Organism: Pseudoalteromonas sp. NJ631; assembly: GCF_000276645.1. NCBI lineage: Bacteria > Pseudomonadati > Pseudomonadota > Gammaproteobacteria > Alteromonadales > Pseudoalteromonadaceae > Pseudoalteromonas > Pseudoalteromonas sp. NJ631. The sequence goes on along the minus strand of NZ_AKXJ01000002.1, from coordinate 298,302 downwards.
CAAATTCCACCATTAGGATTGCGTTTTTACACGCTAAAGCAACCAAAACGATAAGAGCAATCTGGGTAAAGATATTATTATCGCCGCCTGTTAGCCACACTCCAACCAATGCTGACAGTATGGTCATTGGCACAATGAGAATGATTGCAAATGGTAGCTTTAGGCTTTCGTATTGCGATGCCAAAACCATAAACACCAAGAGTACAACAAGAGGGAAGATATACACCATCACGTTACCCGCGAGGATCTGCTGATAGGTGACTTCAGTCCACTCAAATGCCATGCCTTCGCTAAGCGTTTCGTTTAGCACCGCTTCAATTGCCATTTGTGCTTGGTCCGAAGAGTATCCGGGCGCAGGGCTGCCATTTAACTCGGCAGTAGGATACCCGTTATAGTGCATAACGCGATCGGGCCCCGTTGTCGGCGTGACTTTGAGTACCGCGCCAAGTGGCACCATTTGACCGTAGTTGTTTCTTACTTTGTAAGACAGAATCTGTGCAGGATCTGAGCGAAAATTAGCGTCAGCCTGAGCGGTAACCTGATAAGTGCGACCAAATAAGTTAAAGTCATTGACGTACATTGAACCTAAATAGATCTGTAATGCATTAAACACTTCCTCGAGCGGTACGCCTTGTACCATTGCTTGCTCACGGTCGATATCAATGTCCATTTGTGGTACTTGGATCCTAAAGCTTGAGTACAGTCCCATTAGCTCCGGTTGCTGCTGCGCTTTTGCGATCACTGCTTGTAAGTCAGAGAATAGCTTCTCAAAGCCAAGGTTTGCTCTATCTTCGATTTGCAGTTTAAAACCACCAGTGGTGCCTAACCCTTGTATTGGTGGCGGTGGGAAAACCGCGACAAACGCTTCATCTATGATGGCAAACTTCTGATTAAGCTGCGCAGCGATTGACGACGCATACAACTCTGGCGATGTGCGATTTTCAAATTTATCTAGGGCAACAAATACAATCCCGCTATTTGGGCTGTTTGTAAAACCATTTACTGAAAGCCCAGGGAAAGACACGGAATGTAAAACGCCTGGAGTCTGTAGTGCAATTTGTTCCATCTCACGTACAACGGCTTCTGTTCTATCCAAACTTGCAGCGTCTGGCAGCTGGGCAATCGCAACAAGATACTGTTTGTCCTGCTGAGGAATGAAGCCGCCTGGGATGGTGCTAAACAACTTAGTAGTAGCAAAAATTAACCCTAAATAAACCACCAAAACAATGGTGCTCAGTCTAATAAGTTTTTTTACCAGTCCAACATAGCCGTGAGCGGCCTTATCAAAAAAGCGATTAAACGGTTTGAATAACCACTGACCAAACAATTTATCTAACACCACTGTGAGTTTGTCTGGTTTAGCACCGTGCGGCTTTAATAGTAGTGCAGCTAGCGCTGGTGATAATGTTAATGAGTTAAATGCCGAGATCAGCGTCGAAATCGTGATCGTAAGTGCAAACTGTTTGTAAAACTGACCTGACAAGCCGGTAATAAATGCAGTTGGAATAAACACCGCACAAAGCACCAACGCAATCGCTATAATAGGGCCTGTCACCTCTGACATTGCTTGTTTAGTTGCTTCAAAGGGCGCAAGGCCGTTTTCAATATTACGCTCAACGTTTTCAACCACGACGATGGCATCATCGACCACGATACCGATTGCGAGTACCAAACCGAACAACGACAAAGTATTGATAGAAACACCAAGCCACTGCATTGCGGCAAAGGTACCAACTAACGATACCGGCACTGCCACGAGCGGAATAATAGAAGCGCGCCATGTTTGCAAGAATAAGATAACGACCAATACCACAAGTACGATGGCTTCTAATAATGTAGAAATTACCGCATCGATTGAGCCGCGAACAAAAATTGTCGGATCGTAAACGATATCGTATTCAACCCCTTCAGGAAAACGTGTGGATAACTCTTTCATGGTTTCACGCACCTGATCCGACAGCTCTATCGCATTAGAGCCAGGACGCTGAAAAATCGGCATTGCCACCGCTTCGTTACCATCTAGCAACGCTCTTAATGCGTAGTTATCTTGTCCAAGCTCAACTCGACCAATATCTTTAAGTCTGGTGATCGCACCATCGCTCGATACGCTAACAATAATATTGTCAAATTCACTGGTATCTGCCAAACGGCCTTTAACGTTTAACAGAATTTGAAATTGATTTTCATTGGTTGTGGGTTGAGCACCCAAAGAGCCAGCTGCTACTTGGCGGTTTTGTTGTTGGATTGCTCGGACCACATCGCTTGCGGTTAAGTTTCTTTCAGCCAATTGCTCGGGGTTTAGCCATATCCGCAACGCGTATTTACCGCCGCCGAATAGCTTTACATCACCAACTCCCGGCAAACGCGCAATCTGATCTTTGACATAAATATCGGCATAGTTAGAGAGGTAGCTTGTATCATGCGAGCCACTTGGCGATACCAAGTGCACCACCATAGTGAGATCTGGAGACGCCTTCTCAGCCACAACCCCTAAACGTTGTACTTCTTGCGGTAACCTTGGAATAGCGCTATTTACACGGTTTTGCACTTGAACTTGGGCACGGTCAAGGTCAGTGCCAAGTGCAAAAGTCACGGTAAGCGTTAAACGACCATCACTGGTTGCTTGAGAAAACATATACAGCATGTTCTCAACACCATTGATCTCTTGCTCAAGTGGCGTTGCAACGGTTTCAGCAATGACTTTTGGGTTTGCACCGGGGTAAGTTGCAGATACCACAACCGTCGGCGGCACCACCTCTGGATACTCGCTCACGGGAAGCTGAAATAGGGAAATGGCCCCTGCGATTAATATCACGAGCGACATCATCGCCGCAAAAATAGGGCGCTTAATGAAAAAATGGGAAAATTTCATTATTAGTTTAATCCTTGTGAAGAATCGCTTGGCGTCATCGCAACCACTTCTGTGGCAATGTTATCTGGCAAGGTAAGCGTCACGGAATTTGGGCTTATCGGCATGCCTGGTCCTACACGCGCAGGACCATTAACAGCGATACGCTCTCCTGCGGCTAAACCCGACTCAACAGCACGAAATTCGCCATAGCGGTTACCCAGTGTGATTAGCCGATATTCAAGTGTATTAGCGTCGTTGACGACAAGAACAAAACGATTTTTAAGATCTGTACCCACGGCGCGGTCTGGAATTAATACTCGATCGTTTTGCTCACCGGATGAAAGACTCACTCGCGCAAACGAGCCAGGTCGTAATTGTCCACTGTGATTATCAAAAGAAGCGCGTACTTTTAGGGTTCCGGAGTGTTCATCAATGGCGTTGTCAATAAAGTCTAGCTCACCCATGACTGGCTGTGACTCACGGCCCAATAGCTGTAATTTCACAGGAAGCGGCTCACCTTCCGTCACTGATGCAAACTGGCTATTCCAAGTGCGCTCGTCGATATCAAAGTACGCATACATCTTGTCGGTTGCGACTATCGTAGTGAGCAAAGTGTCGTTTGCTCTAATGGTGTTACCTTGAGTGACCTCTGCAAATGAAATTTTACCGCTGATTGGTGCTGTGATCTTGCTAAACTCTAAGTTTAACTGAGCTGCTTTAAATGAAGCGCGAAGTGCATCTAGTTCGGCTTCACGCTGTGCGGTAAGCGAAACACGGGCATCGACTTCTTCGGTTGAAATCGCTTTTTGCTTGCTTAAACGAAGCGCACGCGCTGACTCACTTTTTGCTTGCGAAAGGGCTGCTTCGGCACGTTTCACTTGTGCGGCAAGGCTGGCAACCTCAGCCAAGAAAGTTCTATCGTCCAGCTCAAATAAAACATCGCCTTGGTGCACCGTATCTCCTTCTTTGAAGTTTACCGAGCTGATCACACCTGTGACCCGAGCGCGAAGTGCGACTTCGTTTGGAGAAGAGAGGCGTGTTGTATAGGTGTGCCAATCAGCAATACTAATTTGCGGTGTTGCTGCTACATCAATTGGTTGAAGAGGCGGAGTTTGACTGCTTGCCTGCTCAGCTTCGCCACATGCACTTAGCAGTAGCAAAGCAGAAATAATCGTTGCGAGTTGCGTTGGTTTTAACATAGTTCCTCCTTTGTGTATGGAGGTAACTATACGTTTCATTTGTTGCATTAAATATAAGTGAAATGGAATATGATTGGTGTCAAATTAGAATCAATCGATGTAAATAACGAAATCAAAATGTCTTTTTTGTGTGATTTGCGCGAGATCTAAGATAAATCTTCCCGATTGATTTAAAATAACAAAAAGCCTAACGGAATTGAATTATGTCTAACGCTAACCATTTACAACCCCTACTGAGTGGCGTGCTCAATAAAAGTGACGATGCAGTTGCTATTGTTAGCAACAAGTCGATTCTTGAATTTTGTAATAAAGCAATGACAAAGCTAATCGGACAACCCTCGTCTCACATAACAGGGCGTACACTGAGTAATATCTTCGACCCACAAACAGACGATGCGTTTGATGACAGAATCGACGGCGATGAACTCACGGAATGGTTTTTAGGCTTAAGCAACGGCTGTGAATTAGACTATCCAGAAATTGAAATTGATACCTTAAGCGGTGAGTTCTTCAGATTACGATGTTTTTCGCTGCAAGATGATGCCTTTGTTATCTACGGAGATAACATCACCACAACAAAAGCAATGCATAGCGAACTCGATCACTTACGTAAAGAACTTGATTTTATTACCAAAACTGATCCATTAACGGGCGTCGCCAGTCGTAGGCAGCTAAGCGATAAAATTGACAGTCAAATTAGGTTATATGAACGTTACAGAACACCATTTAGTGTGATACTGACCGACCTCGATAATTTCCGTGCAATTAACGAGCAATTTGGCCATGAAGCAGGGGACATAGTGCTGGTTCATGTAAGCTCGCTACTCTCAGAAATGTTACGAGACACGGATTTAATAGCTCGACTAGGTGGAGAAGAATTTGCTCTGGTACTGCCGAATACCGGCTTAGAGGGGGCAATCTTAGTCGCCGAGCGGGCACGCATTATGATAGAGCAGGCATCATTTCAAATTGCAGTCGGTGAAGAGGTCGATATTACCAGTTCATTTGGGGTTGCAGAATTTGGCGCAGGTGAGTCTGGCGTTGAAAGCATTATTCGTCGTGCAGATACGATGTTACTAGAAGCCAAAAGCAGTGGCAGAAATCGCGTTGTTCCAAATCCGCACTAATTAAGACCAATCGTTAAATTGTAATAATGCTTAACTAAGCTAGTTCCTTCAAGTAGTAGATAAGTGCGCCCAATATGGCGCATTTTGCAGTTAAGGAACAATAATAATGGCAAGTTTTACCCGTCGAGATTTTATTAAAAGTGCATTAATGGGCGTTGGCGCAGCGACAATTAGCGTCTCGTTAGTAGGTTGCGGCAGCAGTGATAGTAAAGCGGTTGCAAGCAACGATTTTGCTGTCGCATTTAACCATGGTGTCGCAAGTGGCGATCCTTTAGCTGATAGCGTTATACTGTGGACGCGAGTCACTCCTGAGGGTACACCTAACAGTGTGGATGTCACTCTACAAGTATCAGAATCTGAAGATTTTGGTGTCTTACTACAAAGCCACCAGCTCGCCGCATTAGCAAAAAACGATTACACCGTTAAAGTAGATCTTAATGGCCTGACTGCAAATAGCCGCTACTTTTATCGCTTCGTCACTAAGGAAACGCATTCCCCCATAGGTAAATGCAAAACCTTGCCCGTTAACGATGTAACTCAGGTAAAACTTGCCGTCATGTCTTGTGCAAATTATCCGGCTGGTTACTTTCATGTTTACGCAGAGGCTGCAAAACGCAGCGATTTAGACGCTGTGTTGCATTTAGGTGATTACATATACGAATATGGTATGGGTGGGTATGCCACTGAAAATGCCGACGCCATGGGGCGAGGGCTGGATGCAGATAATGCGAGCGAGATTATTTCATTAAATGATTATCGTCGTCGCTACGCAAAATATCGTACGGACCTTGGTCTGCAAGCTCTCCACGCCAGTACGCCATTTATTGCAGTATGGGATGACCATGAAGTATGTAACGACTCATACATGGATGGCGCTGAAAACCATAACGAAGGAGAAGGGGAGTACACAGCCCGAAAGCTTGCGGCCCTGCAAGCCTACTATGAATGGATGCCTGTGCGTCCGATGGTTAAGGATCAACTTGAGAGCCTCTATCGTAAATTTGAATTTGGCGACTTGTTATCACTTTATATGCTAGATACTCGTCATGAGAGCCGCGCAAAAGCACTCGACTATCAAGACTATATTGACCCTACAACAGGACAAGTGGATTTTGCCGGATTTCAGGCGGATCTCTCCGCGCCTTCACAACAGCTATTGGGCGTAAACCAATTGACTTGGCTCACAGATAACTTAAAGACATCTGCGGCGAAATGGCAAGTCTTAGGGCAACAAGTATTGATGACCAAAATGATGATCCCAGCCGAGCTGCTCATGTCTCTTGCCAACCCTTCTGCACAAATGTCGACGCAATTAACAGAGCTAGCTCAAATAAAGGGGAGAATGCTTGCTGGTGACTCAACGTTGTCAGAACAAGAAAAAGCACGAGTCACGTTTACCGCACCTTATAATTTGGATGCATGGGACGGCTACCCGGTTGAACGAGAAGTAATTTTACAAACAGCAAAAGCGGCCAATAAAAATTTAGTAGTCGTTGCAGGAGATACACACAACGCGTGGTCTGGTAAGCTCTGCGATGCAAGCGGAGTCATTTGTGGTCAAGAATATGCGACAGCTTCTGTCAGCTCTCCGGGGCTTGAGTATTACTTGCAATTAGGCGATGAGCAGGCGCTACAATTCGCTGAGGTATTGCAATTACTAGTCGATGATCTTGAATATGCCAATATTCATCAGCGTGGTTATTTAACGCTTAATTTCACAAAAGAGAAGGTGGAAAGTGAGTGGCATTTTGTCAATACAGTTAAGCAAGAGCAGTTTGAAAGTCACAACAAACAGCGCGAGCTTATACTGTAGGTACGGCAAGCAATTCGCGCTAGGCTTCTTGTAAAGCAGCGTAAAAAGCGTGTAAAGGGGCTTTACAGTCCCTTGCATTTAGCTATTTTATCTTGCGAAAGAAGGGGGGTTACCTTGAACGGCTTCTTTTTACCTCCCTTAACTTTAACCTTTGCAATATCTAAATATTGAAAGTCGCCAGGGGCGTTAAGACGCCATAAATTCTTTGACTGTTCAGAAAAGCAAAACTCTCCCGTATCTCCATGTATCAACAGCAACGGATAACTGAGTTGAGCCGCATATTCTTCAAGTGTCTCTCGATATAACTGATAACCATCGCACTTAGCTTTTGAGTTTTTATCACAACGTCCTGAGTGCTTCTCTTTTTGATACAGGTCAGCTTGTAGAAATATCACCGCGGCTTTATGGCTTGGTGTTAGCAAGCTATCCAACCACTTCATATTCTCTACATCACGACGATGAGACTCTTCGTGCACTACTTTTTTATCGGATAATAAGATTTGTCTGCGACCATTGTTGGTGCCAGGTACATGCAAAGTTAAAAACTGCACATCATCCACTATCCAAGATTGATTTTCAGGCACTGTTTGCTGACGTTTAAACTTTGGAAGGTTAGGTATTTGCACCGCAAAGTGTTTACGGATGAAATCCAATCTTTCTAACTCATCAAACCTAGGGTTCAGAGTTTCGCGGTCACAGTCAGTCCAATCATTGTCGCCGGGCGTGAATACAAAAGGTTGGCTACTCACACTTGAGATCAGGGCATAATTATCTTTAAGCAGCTGGTCTGTACAGGGCTCAGCACCGGATTTCATATCACCTACGTGCACCATAAAATCATGCTGTATATCGTTTACCTTTTCACGCAGTGCACCATTTGGCATCAGCATGCGTCTGTCTATCTCCGTATAAGGCATATCACCAAAGACTAAAAATGACGTAGCCGAGGCCTGAAATACACTGAGCATAGGCATCACTGCCATGACGAATAATTTAACGAGCTGCACAATAATTCTCCTTTATGTTAGCCCCTATCATACATCAACTCTGTGACAGAAGAAGTCGCTCTCTCAATAAAAAACGCCGCTAATTGCGGCGCTTTACTACTTAAGATGTTTTTCGAAAAAAGCTAAAAACTCAGTAAGCGTCTTCACTCTATGTGCTTGATAACTCAGATGGTGGTTGCCATCCTCGAGCTCTATGTATTTAAATTTCTTGTTATGATCTTCAAGTTCATCTGCCATGTCACGACTATGATTCACAGGCACGACTTTATCGTCATCACCATGAATAAGTAACATGGGGCGGTTAATCTGCTTAGCGTAGTTAACAGGAGATTGTGCCTCAAGTTTATCAGTATCTTGTCCAAATTGGTCACGAACAAGCTCTTTGTTTGTGAAAAAGCGCGCTCGACTGACTATCGATTCTAAGTCTGTAACACCAGCAAAACTTGCTGCACATTGAAACGTTTCAGGATGTTTTACCACAGCCATTAGTGCCGCATAGCCGCCGTAACTCGCACCACCTATACAAATTTTATTTTTGAGTGCATACTTTTCTGCAATCAACCAGTTTGCCGCATCTTGTAAGTCATCTTGCATCTTTCCTCCCCAACCTTGATTTGCTTCATTAAAGAAGTCAAAGCCATAACCAAAAGAGCCTCTAAAGTTAGGTTGGAAAACCACAAAGCCTCGGCTTGCCAATAGTTCAGACCAATAATCAAAGCCAGCGTAGTCGCGAGAGTATGGTCCACCGTGTGGAAAGATGATTGTGGGAGCAGCCGCATCGAATGCTTTAGGTAGGGTTAAGTAACCCTCAATTTCAAGGCCGTCACGGGCTTTAAACGATACCCTTTGTTTGCCCAAATAATTGTCACCAGTAATATCTGGATATAAACGTCCTAACCCCGCTAAAGAGCTGGTTTCCCTGTCACCAATCAGGTACGTACCAGAGTCTTGGTCAGAATCGCCGTACGCAATGTATTTTTTATTATCCGCGCTCATACTTATTACAACGGTGTCGTAGCTTGGTAATGCCGCCTTGAGTGAGCGTTGTAGGAGTTTGCGGTCTTCGTCCCAATAGACTCTCGAGTTATCAAGATTGGAATGGCTGAAGCCTATGGCTCTACCGTCGTGTGAATAAATGAGACTGCCATCAAAATCATAGTCTGGATCGGAGAAAATAAGCTGAGGTAAAAGCGGGCGCTTAGTAATGTCTGCTTTAAACAGCGCATTTTTACCATTATGAAGTGCGGTTAGAAAAATGATATTTGGATCTTTATCAAATCCAAGAATACGAATAGCTTCTGGGCCACGAGCCTGAAAAGTGTAGAAATCGGTTAGATCCTTCGTTTTGTTATCATAGAGCATATAATAAGCTTGGATCCCTTCAAACCCATAACCCATTCTTACATTGCCTTGTTGATCGGCTATCCAGCTAGATATTTTTCTTCTTGCTCGAACAACTTTCTCGCGTCTATCTTTAGCTATGTCTAAGATATAAACGCTCGGCTTGTTTGCCATATCGAAGTCAGTTTGTACCAATATCTTGGTTGGTTGTTCTGGCAGTATGCTAATGACATCGTCTTGAAATTGGGCAGGAATTTCATTGCGATAAGCACGGTTGATTTGAATCAATTCATCCGTAGGGTTTTTTAAATCAAATTTAAATAAACGAGATGTTGTGTACTTTACGCCTCGCTGCACTTTGGTGTAATTAGCACCAAATAAGAGCATGTCATCGCTGGCCCAATCGTACCAACCAAGTGCTATCGTTTTATTATCAGTTTGCAATATATAGTTTTTTTTATGCGTTTTTAGGTCATGAACAGTAAGAACGAGATTTCCTTCATAATTTTGTAAATACGCAACTGCTTTACCACTGGGTGAGAGTGAAACTTTACTCATATTAGGGAGTTGCGCGTAACTCTCTACGGGTAACTGGGCGTTAACAGAGATGGTGCAGAGCAGTGCAATAGCAAATAGAATTATATTTTTCATTTTTAGATGAGGTGTAGAATATTTTATGTGTCTTTAGTTTGGCGACATTATTCCCTATTTTGAGGCTAAACTCCAATCTATATGCTTTGGTATACACTATCATTAGCGATAATTTAGGAAAAGTGAGAGCAAAAGTTCGCTACATTGCTCTCACCTTAACGCCGTTGAAACTTGAGCTGCGTAAGCAGATTGAAAGCTAACTTTCAGTCAACTATACGCTTATTGGATTTGAGGCGTGAATTTGGTAATCGGTATAACCTTGTTCGCTACCACCAAACAATGTCTCAGGCTGATGTTCGTTTAAGTACAAGTCATTTGCCAGCCTGTAGGGCAAATCAGGGTTTGAGATAAAAGGACGACCAAACCCAATCATATCAGCCCAACCTTCATTAAGAGCTTGTTGGGCGCGCGCTTTCGTATACTTTCCGGCATAAATTAACACGCCATTAAATGCCTCTCTAATTGCGTATTTAAATTTCAGAGGCATATCTGGCGCGTCTTCCCAATCCGCTTCTGCGATGTGTACGTAGCATACGTTGAGCGCAGTTAGCTGTTTAATTGCCCCGAGGTATGTCTGCTCAGGGTTTTCATCTACTGTACCATTTAAGGTAGTAAGCGGCGCAAGTCTAACGCCCACTTTGTCACTGCCTATTTCTTCACTCACCGCCGTTACGACTTCACGCAAAAAGCGAATGCGGTTATTAAGAGAGCCACCATAGCCATCAGCCCTTTGATTTGAGTGAGAGTCTAAAAATTGATTAATCAAATAACCATTCGCTGCATGCAGTTCAATTCCATCAAATCCTGCTTGCATCGCGTTGCGTGCAGCGTGTCGATATTCGTTAATAACATTATTGATGTCTGCTTGGGTCATTGCTCTAGGTGTTTGAGCTTGAATAAAATCAGGGGAATCATTTTCATCGATGAAAACTTTCACACCCTGAGCTTGAATTGCTGAAGCTGAAATCGGCTGAAGCCCACCGGTATTACTTTGGTGCGATACTCGCCCAACATGCCAAAGCTGCGCAAACATAACACCGCCTGCATCATGCACTTGTTTTGTGACTTGTTTCCAGCCAGCAACTTGGGCGTCTGAATAGATCCCCGGTGTCCAAGCATACCCCTTACCGAGTTGCGATATTTGTGTTCCTTCACTAATAATTAAACCAGCCGTTGCACGCTGTGCGTAATAGATTGCCATCAAATTGTTAGGGGTATCCCCGGGTTGACTCGCCCGCGAGCGGGTCATAGGTGGCATCACGATACGATTGCTCAGTGTTTTACCTGCTAAGTTAATCGACTCAAATAAATCAGCCATTTGGCCTCCTCAACGTTTATTTTCACTATGAGAAGCTTAACGATTTAAAATATTTTCATTAACCGCAATAAATACAAAATATATTTGTAAAAAATGAAAAAACTATAACGTGAGCCTAGGCGCAATGTAGTCTAGAAATGCCGAAATCCGAGAGGATACACCACTATTTTGATAATACACTGCTTGTACTGCTTCTCTGCGATTTGGCGAAATAATTTGTTCGGTAAACACTTCAACAAGTCTTCCGGCTTTTATATCTTGCCTCACCATAAAGTTAGATAGCAGTGCAATGCCATGGCCTGCAATACACAATTGCCTCACGGTCTCACCGCTGGATGCGCTAATGGAAAACTTGAGTTGTTGCGGACTTTGTAAAGGCCAGACGTTGAGATGTGGGGCATCAGTAAAACCTATCAAGTTATGATGTGGAAGATCAATCCGTGATTCATTACCTACAAATTTACTTAAGTAGTCAGGGCTGGCTACAAGATGAAGTTTACTGCGGCCTAGCAAACGCGCATGAAGATTAGAGTCAGCCAAGTCACCAATCCGTATTGCGATATCGGTTTTATGCTCTAACAAATCGATAATGCTGTCATGACTCGTTATTTCCAAAGTAATATCGGGAAAGGCCTCATTAAAACCTTTTAATATAGGCGTAAGCTGATGAAAAACGAAAGGACTTGCAGCATCAACTCTTAATTTACCTGCCGGTGAAAATCGTAAAAGCCTTAACGCCTCTTCGCCTTGCTCTATGGTATTAAGTGCCTGCCGCGCATAGTGTAAAAATAGCTCTCCTTCTTCGGTTAACTCTATCCGTCGAGTCGTTCGATTGAATAGGGTTACACACAGGGACTTTTCTAATCGAGTTACTGCTCTTGAGACCTTTGCAACTTGTTCGTCCATCAGATTTGCTGCAGCGGAAAAACTGCCAGTATCGACAACACAGATAAAAGCTTCAAGATCTTCGGTTTTTGAGCTGACGGTCATGCGTATTCCTTTTCATTTTCTACAAAAGTATTTTGTCATTTTCGCTATTTTTTGCAAATAAAAAAGCTTTCACACTTACACCAACTTATTGCTTATCACTTTAAAAGGGTTATTTATGCCGCTTGCATTACTGGCGCTGACATTAAGCGCATTTGCCATTGGTACCACCGAATTTGTCATTGTTGGTTTAGTACCGACCATTGCCTCCGACTTATCAGTTTCACTGCCAAGTGCAGGTTTACTGGTGAGCTTATATGCCATTGGCGTTGCCGTTGGTGCGCCCGTATTAACTGCACTGACAGGGCGATGGAATAGGAAGTCTGTATTACTGAGTTTGATGGCACTCTTTGTTTTTGGCAATCTGCTTGCGTGGCAAGCGCCAAGTTATGAAAGCCTGATTTTGGCGAGGATCATGACAGGACTAGCTCATGGTGTATTCTTCTCGATTGGCTCTACGATTGCGACTAGCTTGGTCTCAAAAGACAAGGAGGCAAGTGCCATCGCCATTATGTTCACGGGACTGACCGTTGCGCTCGTAACAGGTGTCCCCTTGGGTACTTGGATTGGCCAACAGTTTGGCTGGCGAGCCACTTTTCTAGTAGTTTCTGCTTTAGGTGTTATCGCTCTATTGGGAAGTGCATTATTAATTCCAAAGAACCTAAAGCAAAGCACATCTGCCAGTCTATCTGAGCAGGCAAAGGTATTATTGCAACCCAGATTACTGCTCATCTATCTTATGACCATACTCGGCTACGGTGGAACCTTTACGGCATTCACCTATCTTGCGCCAATTTTACAACAGGAAGCTGGTTTTAACGCCGCAACAGTCAGTATTATTATGCTGGTTTATGGTGTATCTGTTGCTGTTGGCAATATCTATGGCGGAAAATTAGCCGATAAAAAAGGGCCGATAAGCGCTCTGACCATCATCTTCGCGTTACTCTCGGTCATTTTGGCTGTGTTGACATTTACCATGCAGTCGAAAGTAGGCGTGGTGATCACAGTACTAGTGTGGGGAGCATTTGCTTTTGGAAATGTACCTGGTCTTCAGGTCTATGTTGTACAGCTAGCCGAAAAGTTTAGTCCAAAAGCGGTGGATGTCGCATCAGGGTTGAATATCGCTGCCTTCAACGTTGGAATTGCGCTCGGCTCTGCCTTAGGTGGTCAAATTGTTGAAAATATGTCGCTGCAGGACACCGCTTGGGTAGGGGCACTTATCAGCGCTGCAGCCTTATTAGCAACCCGTTTTAGTGGCTATCTCGATAACAGATCTTTATTGAAGGCTCGAGTTGTAGAGTAGGTGGTAGCTTATCATGGGGGCTTTTATTAAGAGATCGCCTCCTGAAGTGGCTCCTACGAAAAGGCGATCTGATTTAGTGAATAATTAAGCCTCAACAAAGTAGGTGCAGGTTAATCCTGCGAGCTTTTGCTAACAGATCGCCACGTGAAGTGGCTCCTACGCAAGGTAATCTGATTTAGCAAACATTCAAGTCACAACAAAGTAGGAGCAGGTTAATCCTGCGAGCTTTTGCTAACAGATCGCCACGTGAAATGGCTCCTACGCAAGGTAATCTGATTTAGCGAATAATTAAACCCCAACAAAGTAGGAGTAGGTTAATCCTGCGAGCTTTTGCTAACAGATCGCCACGTGAAGTGGCTCCTACGAAAGGAAATCTGACCTACCAAATATTTAAGTCTCACCAAAGTAGGAGCAGGCTAATCCTACGAACTTTTGTTAACAGTTCGCCACGTAAAGTAGCTCCTACTAGGCTGTAAAGTGCGATTACTACACTATTGTTTGGGGATCGCATTTCCTTTAAACGACACTCTGATATTCGTCACTTTACTTAAGTCATAAAGCTGTGGATTTTTCAGCTTAATTGACCAAGTGGTAAACGGAGTTGGTTTAAAGTAATTAATCGCATAATCGTTTGCGATTGCACCACTGGTGATTGGATCTATGCGCGTCGTTTCGCTATCTAACAGCTCGTAACTTACCAATCGGTATAACGACTCTGCACTAAATTGATAGGGTTGCCCTTTAAACCTATCTTGATATGAACCACTAGATCTTACTTCGATATCATAGCGCTGGTTCTCACTTAACCCCGAACCTTCTAGTACAACATTGACCTCGTCTAATCTAACTCGATCAAACTGGGAAAAATCAATATCTTCCAACGACAGCGTAAAACTCATTTCACCGTCTTGCGCAAAATCCAGCAATTGTTGCGGCGCATCTAACTCTTCTATGGTGAGCATAAAATCTTGAGGTCGAGGGTTAAAGCGTAATAATGACGCGGCCTCTTGCTCACGTAGCAAGGCTAAGTCAAGGCGGTATTCTTGATAACTTTGATTAAGGCTTGGTGTCACAATGGTGTCATCAAGAGACCAGTAGCTAAATGCCGCCTGATAGTTTGTTAATGCAACAAATATCGGACGTTTTAGATTATTCAAAGTCCGGAATAGCAGTTCCTCCATGCCCTGAATTTCATCTAGACTGTTTTGAGTGTTTTGTAAAAATGCATCCATACGATTGATTTGTTTAAACTTTGCATCAGCGGTGATGCGCAAATCTATCTGTCTAGACTGCTCCTGGGCAATATCAATCTCTACAGCAACTATTGCCTTGCCATGATTAATCAACTTTTCGATAGAAACAAGGTAGTCGCTTGCACCATCAATATCTTCATCTATGGCTTTTTTCATTTGCGCCTTAGCGGTTATCAAAAATTCGTCCCAAATTCGATTTGCCTCTTCTTTGGTTGGAATGAGTGAGTTAAGGCGATTGAACTCTTGTGCAAGCTCACTGCTAGAAAACGGATCTGCAGTTTTTTGCGATAGCACGTTTAACTGTCCACTAACCGTTTGCACTTTATCCATTAATGACGCGATATCATCAATTTTGGTTTTTAACTCATTGATCTCTTGGATTGTGGCGGGCAAGCTCGCGACCAAGTCTTTCAGACCGCTGGTGTCCCCCCCAGCAGCACCCGCAAATGCAGTGCCTGCACTAATTACGGTTTCAAGTACTTTAAGCCCAATTTCAGTGATTTTATCTAGTTTGTAGTCCAAAATTCCTTGTTGAAACTCGACCCCTGAATAGAAGACATTATTTTCTTGTCCACTGAATGATGCTTTTTGTTCATCAAGTGTCTTTACCAAGCTCGTCAGTTGCTCTACAGAGCGAGAGATAATTCGTTGCTCAGCAGATGCGACATCGAATAGGTTATTCTGCATCAAAGTGAGATCTTGGCGCTTGTTTTCTAAACTTCGGCCTTGTTGCTGAAAATTATTGTAGCTATCCTGATATGCTTCCATCGCTTCAATATATGCTTTAATCGTTAACTCATAAAAGTCGCGGGATAGGCTAGGTACATAGTTTTTGTTAAGTGTTGCGTACGACAAAAACTGTTTGAAATTAGCAAGCTGCAAGTAAAAATTCTTTGCTTGAACGGAAGATTCTCTAACATCATGAGATGCGTTTAAAATAGATTCAGGCCAGCTCAACATCTCAATACTCAACGCTGGATTTTGATCATAGATAGAAGCCGCCATATCGAATGACTTTTCAAATGCATCTAAAAAGTACTCTTTATGCACAGAGATAAGTGACGTTAACGCTGGCGAAATAGGCGTTGCAAACTTATTGCCTTGTATAACTTGATATAGCGTACCAAACGAGTCTGGAGCAATACTAAAGCGTTCAATTTCACCATCGCTTGGCGAATGAGCTGTGATTATATTGATATTAGCCTCAACTTTATCAGCCATAAATACCAATGTTGATGCTTGCGCATTTTGGGTGTCTAAATTGATACTCACCGTACCATTACCCATTATTTTACGTGCGACGATAAAAATTCGTTTGTTTGGCGCATCGAAAATCATGTTTCGGTCTATTTCTAGAGTGTCAGCAGCAATGACGATAGTATTATGATCTCTTGCACTGGTAAGCACGTCATTCAAATTGACATGTAAGGCCGAGACCAAATAATTTTGTGTGTCTATCTGTTGTTGATTTGAAGTCGTAACGCTCGGTAGGTTTTGACTTAGCTCAAGATTATATAGCTCGTTCCAAGTCGCAGCTTGGCTCGAAAAAGCGCAGCCAATCAATAGGCTGAGTAAAGTTGGTTTCATAGTAACTCCTTATGTACCTGAGCATATTTAGCTCAGGTACTGTGATATATTCCTTATAGCAATAAGGAAGGAATGCATGTTGTATTTGATTACTGCTCAGAGATAGGTAGATAAGCGTTTTGCAAAAATGCTCTCGCTTTGTCTGAAATGTCTTTCCACGAGTTTGTTGCGCTGCTTGCAAGCGGAGATGAAACAATACCAGCTACCACAACATTAGCATTTCGAAGTGCATTTTCACTGTCTAGTTGCTCTAAGACTTCTTTAAGTGACCGCATATCTCCCAGTAGAGACTGCCAATGCACTTGCACTAAGCGCACATTATCGATTGCTTTGAGGATCTTATCATTCATGCCATCTACTTGGCCTTTAGCAATCTCGTAAGATGCGGCCAGGCTCACTGAATGTGCTAGGTCTTTGTTTGAACTATCAATTTGTGCTTGAACCTTATCTATTTCATCTTTGAGTTCTTCGACTTGGCTGCCAAGCACAGAACCGCCGATTAACAACACTAAAGGTCCTCCAGCAGAGAGGCCTGCAACTATCTTCAACTTAGTGTCTTTTTCGTTGTTAAGACTGTTTAGGCGATTTTGCAAGGTACTAATTTTTTCGCGAATATTCGCAGGCTGATCTTTATTCAAGATATCAGCAAATGTACTCTCAAGCGTTTCCAATTCCCCTGTATGCGTAGTCAATCCCCCCTGAAAACTAATAAGTTCATTCACCACTTCTTCTGTTTTATTCAGGTTTGAATCAATAAAACTCATAAAGGTATTGAGAAATGAAATTGCGGCTTGGCGACTCTGCTCAGCAGCTTGCATATCCCCCGTAAGTGAAGCGTTATGTAAGTTGGTTAATTGGCTGATAAAAGGGTTAATTAATAGCGCATGAGTGTCTGAGTAGTTAGCAAGTTTTGTTGCTAAATCAATCACGTTAGGATAGATATTATGATTCCAGTTTTGACCAGATGCGTTGATTTCTCCAAACGTTTCCATTAACGCTTTATAGTGGTTATTCAAAGGCGTGTCGTCAGGGTAGCGCGTTGAACTTCTAAATGCAGACTCGTTGTTTGGTAACCCAACAGCAGCTTGAGCGAACACTTGAATTGTGTGCCATTGCTCCTGTGTTAATAGAAAATCATCTGAACCAACATCTACAAACAAAGGTGCACCTTCAATATCTCCTTGAAGTGTATCGTACATAATTGGTGAGATTTCTGGGACGTCGGTATTCGCAGTTGCGAGCTGACTAAGCCCAAATAATTGGAGTGACGTTACGATAGCAATTGCGCTTTTCTTTAACTTAATTGATTTCATCTTTCATATTCCTTAATCAATCGGTGTTCTTACTGTTAAATTGCACTAGACCTCTTCTGGTCTCTAAAGGTGCAACTGAAGATAAAAGTGCATGTAGTTAAAATGTTAACCAAATGTACTTTTAATATTATTGATATGGGGACAATGAGAATGGAAGAACTTCTACACTTTCTAACAAATTGAGGGATTTAGTTGCATTTTCAATAACACCAAATACTACGGCATACAATCTACAAAATAACAAATTAAGTAAATAAAAGTTAACAAAAGCAAGCTAAAACTTGGCCGTCTAAAGCTTTAGATGTAGAGGAATTTGTTACAGATGGATAGTCAACAGTTTATTTTTACCGTCACTTTCGCTCAAAATTTAATCTTAATTAAACTGTTTCATAAAATCGAACTCAATGTTTCTACCACTGTAAATGAGACGCACATTCTTTGTTGAGAAAATAAATTCAATCTATTGTCAGCCATCTGATCTTGTATAGAAAAATTAAAGTAACTGCCCGTTAGCGCAGCCACTTTAAGTTATCTAAATGACTTAAACATTCAAACAAGGTTAAACCTAAAACGATTAAGAAAATTATCAATAACCACTTTTAGCTAGGTTGGGAAAGTGCTGATGAATTTGGTATAGACCAAAAAGTACATTTCATTTATAACTATTAAAAATACATGTTTAATTTATGTAATATTTATGTAATTTTATTTAAGTGTGGCGGTCTTTATCTTATAAAGTAACGTGAAAAGAGAAGTCAAAATGAACAAACTAAGAAGAATGATGATATTTAAGGGGGTGGTAGAGTCAGGATCACTGACCAAAGCCGCGGAGAAGTTATCTTTGTCCAAATCTGTGATCAGCCAACATCTCAAGAAACTAGAAGAAGAAATAGGAACACCACTACTATATAGAAACACACGAAGCCAATCATTGACCAACGTTGGTAAAGACTTCTATGCATACTGCCTTGAAATCAGCCATTTATCAGAATTAGCTTGGGAAAAAGCAAGATCAAAGCAATCAGTACTCGCAGGGCAGTTAACAGTTACAACATCCTATGCTTTGATGCAAACCATCGTTGCACCTGCACTATGTAAGCTGATTAAGACACACCCTAAAATCCGCCTGAATTTAATTAATGAAGATCGCCCTCTCAATCTAGTGGAGCGGGGGATAGATCTTGCTGTTAGAGTGGGAAAAAGCGCAGATGTGGAGCAATCACAGCAATATATTGGTTCATTTAGAGACGTGCTGTATAAAGCAAAAGACAGTGAATTTAACGACACAACTGCTCCTTATATTGCAAACTCTTGGGAAGGCAAAGTTACAAATTATGAATTTACCCATACAACACAAAATATCGTTAAACCACTTTCATTCAAAGCACATCACAAAACCAACTCAGTTAGCGATACAATAGGGCTCATTGAAAGCGGTTTGGGTATTGGGTTAGTGCCAGAAATCATCGCATTTAATAATCATAACCTAGAGCGTGTAGATCCCGAATTCGAGCTGGAAAAAGTGGAAGTATTTTGCATTCATAAAGGTAGTACTGATGTACCCGCGACGATACGAATTGCGCAAAGTGCTATTAAAAGCTATATGGATGCTCATCAATTTGTATTGAAAAATGCTGCGATGCACTAGTGAGCGCAAGATGGAATGTTGTCCTCATTTGCGTTACTAAGAATCTACGTTATGCTTGCAGTAGTTTAAGAAAATTAATTCACTCTAAACATGAAGTTAAAGGAAAATCTATTCTCCCATTGTACCTTGGTATTTGGGCTAATATTATTTGCGATAGTGAGTCAAAGTACTCAAGCGAAAATAACCATCGCGGTTGTAGGCAAAACTAAAAATGACACCTTTTATGAACAATCGTATAAAGGGTGTGTAGACTTTGCAAAACAACATCCAAATGTAGAATGTATCTACGATGGTGCAGACGACTATCAAGATTTTAGAACGCAAAGCCTTATCATCAACGAACTATTGAATAAAAAGGTAGACGGTTTATTAATATCAACTACCGATTCAAACTATCTCGTGTCACGTTCACTCAAAAAGGCGAAGCAATTGAAGATCCCGGTGATCACTTTTGACTCTGACCTTTTAATAGAGCATAAAGATTACCGTCTCGCCTATGTAGGAACCGATAACTTTGCATTTGGTGTTGCCCTAGGAGAAGCTGCCAAACCTTATAAAACGGCTGCGCTTCAATCGTTTTGTATTCAAACAGGTCATCACTCAACACCTAATTTAGATAAAAGAATTAATGGCGTTAGATATGCACTTGCTACACATACAACAGACAACCTTTCAACAACAGGAAATGATCTCAAGCAGGGATGGCAAGAGTACGAACGATGCCCACTTTACACAATGGGTAAACGCGAAGATGCGATAAGTCAATTATTGACCTTGCTAAGTTATGAAAATCCCCCGATTTTTATTGCTGTCGCAGGCTTCGCCCAATTTCACTCTAATTATATTGAACGCGTATTGCCCTATAAAGAGAAGATAACAAATCACAATGCTGTGATCATTTCCGCAGATACAGAAGAGATACAACTTAAAGCTTTGGAAAAGGGACTTTCAACAATCAATATTGGCCAAAACCCCTATGAAATGGGCCGAAAAGG
This sequence comes from Pseudoalteromonas sp. NJ631, assembly GCF_000276645.1. Lineage (NCBI taxonomy): Bacteria > Pseudomonadati > Pseudomonadota > Gammaproteobacteria > Alteromonadales > Pseudoalteromonadaceae > Pseudoalteromonas > Pseudoalteromonas sp. NJ631. Next base: position 277,909 of record NZ_AKXJ01000002.1, on the reverse strand, counting down.
AGCGGAGTTGCTTTATAATACGATAGCGCTTGGCCAAGTGCCCTCCGAGGAGAACTACTACTTAGACTTTCATTACTGCAATCAAACAAACATTCTTAGGTGTACCATTAACCACTAGCTTTAAAGACTTTGTTATGCATAGCCTCAGCCAAAATGACAGATAGGTTTCAACATTTATTTCCCACGCCACAAAAACAATACTAAAGTACCAATTTAAAAATCTATTTAGAGACGTAAAACATCATAAAATCTGGTTTTTCGGTTATTCATTGACCGCAAACTCAAAAAATACGACAATGGTATTATATTAATTGATGTTATTGTAAACAAAAAATTTACATTAACTCTATTTTATTGGAGTGGCTATGAAACTTAACTTTGCAACCTTAGCGTTAATGTCAGTTATCGGTACAGCAAATGCTGCCGACAATTTAGTCGTTAACGGCTCGTTTGAAACATCAGGCAATATTTCTGGTGATTGGGCGTTATTTGACAATCTCCAAGGTTGGAGCAGAGAAGGTGCCAAATTCGAAATTCAAAAACAAAGCCTTGGTATTGTCGTACCTCAAGACGGCAATCAATACCTAGAGCTTGACTCGACTGCAAATTATACAATCTACCAGAGTATCCCAACAACGGCTGGTAAAAAGTATAAAGTGAGTTTTTATTACTCACCTCGAGTGGTAAACAATGATTCTACTAATCGTGCACGTGCATGGTTTGGCGATAATACACTAGTCACGATGAATGCAACGACCCGTGGCTGGGCAAAGTACGAGTATACGGTTGAAGCGACAGGAAGTTCGACACAGTTACGTTTTCAGGGTTTAGGTACTTCTGACTCATATGGTGCGTTATTAGACAACGTCGTCGTAACAGAAGAAGAGGAAGTTACACCTCCAGAGCCGTCAGTAACCTGTAAAGTAGGCGTGTATGGCATCAATAACTTTGGTGAAGACAGCAATAGCTATGTTTATAAATTCGACATGGTTAATGGTACCTATGCATACGTTGACGGCATCGCTAACACAGCCTCAAATATTGCTGCACACAATGGCGCACTTTACTTTATGGAACAAAACGACAGTGCAACTAAGGCGTCATCACTTTGGAAAGTTTCACTAGATAGTGCAGAGCAGACTCTAGCTGCTAATGCGGTTTCATGGCCATTATACCGTTCAGTAGTGACGCCAGACGGTACTAAATTACTTGCAAGCAGCAAAACTTATCTTTATGAGTTTGACATACAAACAGGTGCAAAAACAGTGCTTGGTAAATTAAGCTATGCAGGTGACGACTTCTCACATGGTGATATAGCATATTCAGCAGATACTAACGTGATTTACGTACTAACAGGTAAAGCACTTTACACGCTAGATAAGGGTGACATGACTTTAGATCTTGTTGGCGAGCACGGCGTAAATTGGGCATCAGGTTTAGCAGTAAGCTCTGACGGCACTTTATACGTGTCTGGTCGTAATTCAGGTGAAGACGCGAAGATCTACACACTAGATCCAAATACGGCACAAGCGACCTTTGTTATGGATGGTCCAGAGCACATCAACGATTTAACGTATGTAGCGAATTACTGCGAATAGGTCTGTCTTATACAGCAATACGCAAGGCGAGGGGAAACCCTCGCGTTTTTTGTTTATAGCTAAAGTAACTGCTTGTTTTATATTAGAAACCTAGTACTTGTTACGTTTGTAAAAACCTTAGCGAAGACGCTTGGATATTTCCAAGACATATAAAATCAGATATTGCTAGGGTGTCTAATCCTGCATTCTCTCTAAAACCTCTTTTTGAATTTCTTCTTTACTCGGCCTGCCAATTTCTAAAAGAGGAAATACAAAGTGAATAGCAGTTCCTTTTTTTGAACTTTTAATACTCAACTTGGCTTTATAGCTTTTCGCAATTTGTTTTATGGTATAGATCCCTAATCCGAAATGAAGTCGTGAATAAAGCGCCATTCCCTTACCATTATCAGAAATCATGACATGAATTTGATCTTGTTGTTTACTAATGGACAGGCTGAGTTGTGTTGCTTTTGAATGTTTAAGCGAATTATCAATACAATGGTAAGTTACACTGTAAATGTCCTTTTCCAACTGTTTTTTAAGTTGCGTCTCACCAATGGAAATATTGAAATCGAGCTTCATATCACTCATATATGAGCAATGAGCCTGCAACATACCGATAGCAACGCTCAGTTTTTCTTTACCAAGTGCCGCATGGCCTCTTGCCAGTGGTTCGAGCTTCAAAAGTGCTTGGTCGAGTTTGTCTAAACCTTCTGAAATCGTAATGTCATTACCGCTACACAACTTTTTAGCCTCGGCAACTTTAAGGACAGCATCACTCAAGTCTTCTTTTTGGTATTGACGTTGATTATTCCTGAAAACTTTATGAAAACTCTGCACCCAAATATATGTATACACAGAAATCGCTATCACTAGGATAAAGACTAAAGCAACATACATTGAAATAGCTAAAGGTGTTGAATACCATGGCGCAGCCACGTTAAAAGTCAGCGCCGTAACGTCACTGTAGCGTCCCTTATTCTCAACCCTAAATAAAATATCGTATCCTCCTGGTTTTAGATTGCTAAGCTGCATTCCCGCAGCTAACAATTTTTGCCATCCAGTATCGTTTATGTTTGCTTCAAACGAGTTGACATGCTGATCTACAAAATTGTAGTCACTAATCGTTATTTCAATAGCTGGATGCTGACTAACCAGTTCAGTAAACTCCAAATAGGTCTTACCATCCAGAGTGACACTTGTTACCTTTGGAGCAGAAAGATCGACAGAAGGAGCCGTTGTGAGCTCAAATATAAAGTCTGAACTGGCAGCATAAAGCTTGTCGCCCAAAACCTTAAGGCTTCCGATAGTAAAAGAGTGTGCCTTTGTACCTGGTACCAATTTTGTGTGATCTGCACCTCTTTCTAAAATGTGGACACCATTGTTGGTCGCTAAATACAAATTGTCATTAAACTCCACGAATTCCTTTACAAAACTTGGTGAGCTTAACTTTTGCCAAACTCCACTATTGGGTTTAAACCAGACACCTTTTCCATAAGTCGCTGCAAATAGGCCTTCCTCGGTAACATAGCTATCAGTGACAACTGCACCGTCTTCAAATAGACTGCGCGTCCAGTCTTGTGTATCAACAACCAACAAACCTTGTTTGGTGCTTGCATAGATATAGTTCCCACTATGATTAATGTCTAAAACTTCTAAACTAGGAAGCAGCTGTCTAAGCTTTTTATCTACTATCAATTCTAAGTGTGAGTTAACTTCTACAACCCCATAACCATTTGTTGCGATATGCAAATTATTATCGACCACAGAAAAATTTAGTACATAATCATCATGGACTTTTGTTACCTTCTTACTCGCTAAATCCACAAAATATGTACCCATATCAGTTCCTATCGCGAGACCGCGATTGAATAGTTGAAAGGCCGTGACCTCAAATGCCTGTGCAGATATTTGATTATTTAACCAAGTTAATGGCTCAAAATGATTTCTGTCGGTCTTTTGAAAAATGCCTTTTGTAGTGCCAACCCACAATTCTCCAGCAACGCCTTCAAGTACGTTGTATTTAGACCCTAACGACAACTCAGAAGACTTAAGACCAACTTCGATAGGCTCGAATGTGTTTAGACCTAAACCCCACACCCTATTTTTGCTATCCACATGTAGCTTGCTGTAGTTTTTCTTCTTAGTATTAATACCGGTTCTTGTAATATCTAGGCCTGTGAGCGTAACTTCATTGACACTTTCGTTATCTGTAAAATAGATAAAATAGGGCGCAGCAAATACGATATTATCGGCATTGTGTATCTCCATATTAGAGATAAGCTGCTGCTGTAGGGTAGAGTAGTAACTCATCCTATTATTAACGAAATAAACAACGCCATGTGGTGTTGCCGCTAAATTTCCGTTATCAATGCTCAGTGCTTCAACGGTTTTAATTACACCATCTTGTACTATAAACACACCATCTCTGGTCATTAGGTAGGCTAAATTTGCAAACGCGTCAATGTCTAAAACTCGGCTTGAACTGCTGTATATTGTACTAACTACTCCGGAGTCAAGATCAATCCTTTTAACATCATATTTTCCTAAAGTGAAAAGCGATGAGTTTGTTAAGGCAAGTTTTGTCGCTTCCACAGACGCTATTTTTTTAGATTCTAGACTTGTTAGATCCGTGATCCAAACGTCACCATTAGAGTACAAAGAAAACAAAGTTTTATGTTGTAGTTTAATATCACGAACTAAACCGCTTGGTAATCCTGCTGCTTTACTTAAAGGAAGGAAATGACGACCATCGTATCTATATACTCCATTGTGCGAGGACAAATAAAAGTTATCGTTTGAGTCATGAACGACGCCATTTAGATGTTCAAATTGGAACGCTTGTAACTGCAGTGAAAGGGCAGTAAGAAATAAAAATACGAAGATACGCATGAAACAATCCATTCATTAAATGCGGCCAACCACAAGAGCTGGCCTTACTTCCTAGTTGACCTCGTACGCATTGTGATCTCTTACACCACAACCCGCTACGACGATAGGCAAATCGTTCTTAGTTTCTCCAGATGCCGTTTTATCAACTATATTACGCTCCATTGTAACACTCTTTAAGTCTTTGTTAAGTTTTTGATTGTCACCTTTTGATTTTTCCCAATCAAATTGCTTTTCACGCTCAGCAAGTACAAACAAATAAGTGGGTTTACGAGGATCAGATTCATTCTTTTTATTATTCCAAGAATGCATTACCGCTTCGCCGGCTTCAACACCATATAAATGTGTGTAGGCTGCCGCTAATAGTTGAGCTCCAGAATCACTCATCACCATAAGCGCCGTATTTTTATAGTCGCTACCACAATCGAATGACACGTCTACATTTAATGTAGAACCATCAGGCAACAGCAGATCGGCATTCATCCTAGAAACTCGAGCACGGTCTTCTAGTGGAGTTAGGGCGTTAGCCGCACTAATACAAAACATAGTTGCAGCGATTGGAAGTAGTATCTTTTTAAACATAGAGATTTCCTTTTAGTCATAAAATGCGTCCCTTCATCAACAGTTTCAACCAATACGTTATTGAGTCTTATCTAAAGAATTTCTCCTACAACAACAATGACATGGATTGTTTAAGTGTTAGAAGGCCACGCTACGGTATGCAGACCTCGCATGAAAACATAATTTGCAAGACCACATTTACCATCTTATTTGCAGCTAAAATATCTTCAACTACAAAAGTACTGTGAGCTTAATCTTTAAAGATCTTCTCTCTACTATTGTTGATCTGTAGAGTACCAACTGTAAACACTTAGTTAAGAGCTAATTTTTTATTTTATAATTCCTACCCAAAGTAGACGATGCCTTTTGCCAATAATTAGTACAACGGCTAAAAACGTTAATAGCTTATGGAGATCCAACTTTAATTGTGCTTTGGATAACTGCATGATTGATGATATGAATACTAAAGTTGCTGTTGTAATGCGACGAAAGAAATTAGAATAGGGGTTATTGATGACAGTCAAAAACGCCACACAACAAATTTAACATAATATAAATTATAGGATTATTTATACAGTATTGCATAATACGTATCTGGATTACTATAATATGTCCAATACTAACCAATATCGGACTTACCATGATTTTACCACTAGTTGATACCTTAAAGCAGCTTAGGTATCAAATCGCCCATCTTGAAGATGATACACTTTCGCATGAGTATCCTGAACTGGCAAAGTTCTTGACTAGTCATGGTAAATCACTACCGGTACATAACGAGCTGCAGTTCTTATTTCAGTTTTTGTATGTTTACGGTCGTAAGTCTGAAGCAACTTTTAACCGTTTTCGTAATGAGCTTGAGCGCTTTTATTTATGGTCGTGGCTGGTTGCTGAGAAGTCAGTGTTTGAGCTAAAACGCGAAGACATCGAGGCATATGTGGATTTTGTGGTAGAGCCAGATAACGCATGGACACAAACTTCTGTGCAGTGGCGTTATAAGCAAAACCAAGGTATCCGTCAGGTTAACGAAAATTGGCGGCCATTTGTTCTCAAAGAAAACGGCGCTAGCCAGCAAACGTTGGCAGCAATGTTTACCGCGCTCAATGTGTTTTACAAGTTTGCCATTTTAGAAGAAAAATCATTTGCTAACTTTGTTCCAGTGGTTAAGAAAAATAGCCCGTATTTAGTGGTTCAATCGCAAATCAATCTTCCTGATACGCTGAGTGATTTGCAATGGGAATATGTTTTTGGTGTAACACGTGATTTAAGTGAACAGCAGCCGGACCTAGAACGAAATCTTTTCGTATTAGCTTGCTTAAAAGGCTTGTATTTACGCATTTCAGAGCTATCTGACCGCCCTCATTGGTCACCAGTAATGAGCCACTTTTGGCAAGATCAAGATGACTTTTGGTACCTAAGAATTATGGGTAAAGGCAATAAGCTAAGGGATGTAACGCTTAGCGAAGACTTTATCAGTTATTTAAAGCGTTATCGGCAGTACCGGGGGTTAAGCGCCCTACCTCGCGTTGATGAGCCCTACCCAATTGTTCATAAACTAAGGGGCCAAGGCGGTATGAACGTTCGTCAATTACGCCGTATTGTTCAGCAAAGTTTTGACTTAGCAGTGGCTAAACTAAAAGAAGATGGCTTTACGGAAGAATCAGAGCAACTCGAAGCCGCAACTTCACACTGGCTAAGGCATACAGGTGCAACACATGATGCGCAGCACCGCCCACTAAAACATCTATCTGAAGATTTAGGTCATGCCAAAATCGCAACAACAGATCAAATTTATATTCAAACCAATATTAAAGAACGCGCCAAATCGGGTTTGAAACGGAAGATTTAGGCTCTGAGCGTTCGGTCTGGATTTTAAGGAGTATATATGAGCTCAAGATCATTGGTAATAATTGAAGATGACTTAGGCCTTGCGGAACTGCTTAAGCGCTTCTTTGAAAAACATGGTTTTATCGTGAGTATCCAAGATGATGGAGTGAGCGGATTAGCGCATGTCCTGCAACTTCAGCCAGATTTTGTATTACTTGATTTGATGTTGCCAAATAAAGATGGTTTCGAGATCTGTAGGTCATTACAAAATAGGTACAATGGTAAATTGATTGTGTTAACCGCAAGTCACGATGATATAGACGAAATTACGCTATTAGAAATGGGGGCTGATGACTTTATTCATAAGCCAGTCAACCCACGAATTATCCTCGCGAGATTTCGAAAACTAGTTCGCTTAGCAGAAGAAAGTGAGAATAAACAGCAAAGTGGGCACGTGATCCGTGTTGGCCCCTTCTCATTTAACTCATCGACAAGGCAAGCACGCCAAGATGGTATACCGCTTGGCCTCTCAGACAGTGAATACACATTATTTCATTTTTTGGCGTCCAATGTTGACTCTATTCTAAGTCGTGACCAGATTTCAACTCAGCTGTACGGCCGCTCATTTGATGGTTTCGATCGTACAGTTGACAATAAAATCATGAAGATAAGAAAGATTATCGGTGATGAAATGCCCTATCAACACCTCATCACTGTAAGAGGGAAAGGATATATTTTTGTAAATAGCAAGGAAACTGGATGACAAGCATACGTTTTGCATTCGCAAGCTTACTCTTTGTTAGTTTGTTTTTAGTGATAAACCCCCTTTTGACTTCTCTAGCTACAAGTTATTTCTCAAAAGAGCTGAAAAAGGACGTAGAGCTAGATTATCTAGCCTATGTTTATGCTTTAGATGCAGCTCGTCCTGGCTTGGATGATGCTCAGTGGCAAGCTTTACTTGCCCAGATCTCAGAAAAAAGTAATCTAAAAGTACAGACTCTAGATAAACCTGCATTTGAGCAGACGGCTAAGTTAGTCATCGAAAACGTTTATGATGAGGAATTACAAACTGTAATCGCAAAGATACAGGGTAAAGAGTTAATCGCGTTTTCTGCGGTTGGAGTGCAAGGCTCTGCAGGGGCGATCCTCAATTTTATTCAGTATGGTTTACCCTTAGGACTAATCCTAGTCCTATTTTTGTTGCACTCACTTTGGTTGCAATTTCGACTTTCTAGGTTAGAACATGCTAGTAAACTAATTGCACAAGGATTGTTATCTAAACGTGTTGATACCGGACTTTTAGCAGTCGGACGTGTCAATTACGCCTTCAATCAAATGGCTGAAAAATTAGAGTGTGCCTTTGCACAGCAAAGGAATATGATCAGAGCCGTATCTCACGAGCTCAAAACGCCATTATTCCGACTTCAGCTCAAGCTTGAGTTGCTTGATGTTCCGCCAAAGAACAAAAATCTGGTTCGAGAGTTATTTGAGGAATGTGAAGAGCTTGAAATGCTTGTGCATGAAATTTTGGAGTTCAGTAAAGTAGAACAGTTTTCCGTAAAGACCAGCGTTTCCAATTTTGATTTGCGTACACTAATTAATGAATACATCGTCAATTTAGAAAAGTATTGTAACCACCCTATAATTATAAATTGTCCAAACTCAATGTGGATAAGGGCCTGCCAAATAGATGTAAAACGTGTGCTTCATAACTTAATTGTTAATGCTGATAAATTTGCAGTCGAGCAGATCCGTGTTTCACTAAGTTTATGTAACGCTCAACTTCTCCTAACTGTTGAAGATGATGGCATTGGTATAGCCGAAGATAAACATGAGTTAGTCTTCCAAGCCTTTTTTACGGTAGATGAGAGTCGCTCAGGAAAAAGACGAGGTGCAGGACTTGGCTTGACCATCGTAAAAGAAATTTTATTGAACTACGACGCTGGGATCTCGGTAAGCAGAAGTGAACTCGGTGGCGCATGTCTAACTATCAATTTGTCCTCAGTGTTGATCAATTAACTATGACAAACCCCTGACAAATTCGCGACAATCAAATCGCTGCTTACACTCTAAAATAACTTTATATTTTAATCGATAGGAAGTTATGATGAAAAAATTCAATTTAAGACCGATCACTTTAATCTTGTGTATCGGCCTTGCTGGTTGCCACTTTGGCGAAAATAAAAGCAGCGTAGAGGTTGTTCAACAAACGCTAAGAAATGAGCTTTGGTATTCGGAACATTATGGTGAAATAAAACAAATAGTAGATGAGCGCCTAGTGACCTGGCAAGTAACAGGCTCCTCTTGCTATCCAATTCTGACATTAGACCCTCTTCCGTTATTTGATGCGTTTAGCGCCAAAAGTGCAGGCTTGCTTACCTATAAACGACCCTACGATTCTGGCCCTGTAAAATACACTGAAATATCCAGTCTCGATGAAGTCTGTAAAGACGGATTTATATCTACCTCAGATAAAAGTGGCTATACCTTTGACGCAGAGGCCATCTTTGAACTTTTTTGGCTGGATATGAAAAATCACTATGCTTTTTTCTCTGAGCGTAATGTAGATTGGGACGCTGTTTATAACCAGTATGCTGGGCAGCTAAGTGATGCCAATGAGACAAGACTACTTGGCGTATTTCGTGAAATACTTGAACTACTAAATGATGGTCACACCAGGCTTTATTTTAGCCTTGAAGAAGAACCGATAAATTTTGAAGCTAAACCTACCCTATTCAAAAGGTTAGAACGAGAAGCGGTTGCTCTAAACCTGACCGGTGAACTTGCTGAAAAATATATTGAAACGCAAACGAATCAACTACAAATGACGATTGCACAATACTTGGATCAAGAGACAAAGCAAGACTTTATAATGCGTAAACAGCAAAGTCCGAATGGCCCTAATTGGGGAGTGATTAACACTGGTGGTCAATATATTGGTTATTTGAAACTCTATCATTTTGAAAACTTCATTGATGTAGCAGGTATTGAGCGTCAAGATATTAGTTATGCCAATGCGGCTTTCAACGATTTACTGGATGAAATTTTCACAGACTTATCCCGTACTAATCAGCTGATTATTGATATTCGCGATAATGAAGGTGGCTATGACATACAAGCACTAGAATTAATCACGCGCTTTATCTCACAAAATACGCTTGTTTGGGATATTAGTACGTTTTATGATGGGGCGTTACATCAGCTGACATCGGTTTATGCAGAGCCTGATAATGAGAGGCCATATTATCTTAAAGATATTTACCTTCTAACCTCAAACGGTACTTTCAGTGCTGGCGAAACCTTTGCGTTGGCGATGTCTGCGCTCCCTCAAGTAACACTGGTAGGACGCGCTACCGCTGGTGCTACCTCAGATACTTTTCCACGGATGCTGCCTAATGGTTGGATTTATGAGCTTAGTAATGAGTACTATGAAAACAGTTTGGATTTGAATGTGGAGGTGCTAGGTGTTCCTGTTGACGTTGAAGTCGATCCCTTCGACATCACATTTAGAAAAGAGAACAAAGATGCGGCGATTGAAAAAGTATTGTCACTACTAAGCTATGAGCCTTAACTATGAAAAAAGGGCATCCACTGATGTCCTTTTTATCATTTAAGTGTTTTAGCAAAAAAGCGATGGATTGAACTACTACATTTAACTCAACTAAATAGCATCACTTACGCTTAAAACGAACAATCAATTCGTGCATTTCTTTAGCAGTCGATTCTAGGTCTTTACTCTCTTGATGTACTTTGTCTGCGCTATCTAGGCTGTTGTTTGCAAGCTGTGCAATGTTTACGACTTGCTGATTAATGTCATCAGACACGGCCGCTTGTTGCTCAACCGAAGTTGCAATTTGCATCGACATATCACTAATTTGGATAACTGCTTGGGTGATTTGTTGTAGCATATCGGTGCTTTGATTCAGCTGTTCGATACCGTGAAGCGATTCTTCTTGGCCTTGCTGAGCAATATCTACTGACGCTTGTGTGCTGTTGGTTAGCTCTTCAATAATTGCATGGATCTCTTTCGTCGACTCTTGCGTGCGCTGTGCTAGATGTCTAACTTCATCAGCAACTACTGCAAAGCCCCTACCTTGCTCACCAGCTCGCGCAGCTTCAATTGCTGCATTTAGTGCTAGCAAATTAGTTTGCTCAGCGATTTGTTCAATAATCTGTGCGGCAGCAGCAATTTTATCAGTTTGCTTAGAGACGCCTTCAACAGAATTGCGGATGTCGGCAATGGTATTACTTAAATCACCAAAAGCAATTTTGGTTTTATTAGCGATCTGTTCTGTTTGAGAAGTCAAATCAAGGGAGTTCTGAGCATCTTTAGCACTCAATTGCACGCTGTTAGAGACATCGTTGATGGTTGTTGTCATTTCATTCATGGCAGTGGCAACAAGCTCAGTCTCAGTTTGCTGCTTTTGTAAATCGGCATAAGTTGCTCGCGCTTCTTTACTCGCTGTATGCGCTCCTTTTGACACGTTTTGCGCCGCATGTTCAACACGCGTAAGAATTGTATCTAGGTGTGCCCTTTCACTCTTTAAACGAACTTGGATTGATGCCATGGTGCCATCCCAAGTTGAGTAAACCTGCTCAGATATCTCATCGCAAAAACTGTGCGCCAACTCAGATTCTAGTCGTCTCAGTTGCTCTTTATCGCGCCAAGTTGCATAGGCTGAATATGCCAGCATATTGGCCATTAACCAAAAAAAACCTGCAGACTCAGAAGCAAAATACCAAAGTGCCAGTGACGAGACGATGTTAAATACTGGCCAAACGACACGTAATTTGGGAAGACTGAAACTGCTTCCTTTATTAGTATTTACGTTTGTATAAAGTTGACTTGCTCGTTCAACCGTCGCCCTATCTGGGCAGCTTCTAACCGACTCATAGCCTATGATTTTGCCATTTTCTGTTATTGGCGTTACATAGGCATCAACCCAATAGTGATCACCATTTTTACAGCGGTTTTTTACGATCCCCATCCATGGCTTACCTGTTTTAAGCTGCGTCCACATAGTTTGAAACGCCACAGGTGGCATATCTGGATGTCGTACTATATTATGAGGTTGACCAACTAACTCATCACGGTAAAATCCACTAATATCAATAAACGCTTGATTGCAGTCAACAATATTACCTTTCAGATCAGTGACAGAGATGAGCTTTACATCGCGAGAAAAGGTTTTTTCTCTTTGGGTTACTGGGTGGTTGGTTCTCATTAGATATGTCCAAAACTAACAAAAAATTGATTTTCCCTTAAAGATTTGCAGGAAAATACGCCCTCAATCCATGAATAGCAATAGAGAAGGGATTAATTAACGATAATTACAACTATAGTGTGAGTTAATTTTAGGCGCAAATTGATTTATGCCAGTTTAGATCGAAATTAGGCTTACTCCCGTATAGCCTTTCTTGTAAAATAATCCTATTAAAATGATAATCTAAGGAGCGTTAGGTGTCTCGCTTTTCAGCCATAACAGATAATCCCCATGAAGGCCGATTTAATTCCAAAACGGGTATTCTTATTACAAATTTAGGTAGCCCAGATGCACCAACAGCTAAAGCACTTAGAGTTTATCTCGCTGAGTTTCTTTCCGATCCCCGCATTGTCGAAATTCCAAGACTAATTTGGTTAATGATTTTGCATGGCATAATTTTACGCGTTCGCCCTAAAAAATCTGCACACGCCTATCAGTCAATTTGGACCGATGAAGGCTCACCTTTGATAACCATTAGTCGATCGCAAACTGATAAAATAGAGAAGCAATTACGCAGTGAAGGTTTTGAAAACATCGAAGTTGAGCTTGCCATGCGCTATGGCAACCCGTCAATTGAATCAGGGCTTGAGAAGTTAAGAGAAAAAGGCATCACACGAATTATCATTGTGCCGCTATATCCTCAATATTCCAGCGCGACAACAGGTTCAACCTTTGATCAGATCTCAAAGGTGCTAAGAGGGTGGCGCTGGGTACCAGAGCTGCATTTTATTAATGGCTATCACAAACACCCGCTTTATATTGAATCTTTAGCTAATTCTATTAGAGAAGATCTTGAGGCAAATGGAGAGCCGGATAAATTGGTATTTTCATATCATGGCACACCAAAGCTATTTTTAGATAGAGGCGACCCGTATCATTGTTTTTGCCAACAAACGACTCGCTTAGTCGTTGAAAAACTTAATCTTGATAAAGAAAAAGTGATGACGACCTTCCAAAGTCGTTTTGGTAAAGCTGAATGGTTGCAACCTTATACTGACAAAACACTTGAGAGTTTTCCGAGTAAAGGTATTAAAAATGTCGCTATTTTAAGCCCTGCTTTTAGTGCCGATTGCTTAGAAACGCTCGAAGAGTTAGAAGTTGAAAACCGTGAGGTATTTGAGTCTGCTGGCGGTGAAAAGTATCGCTATATTCCAGCACTAAACGACCGTGCTGATCACATTAAAGCGATCACTGCGCTGATAAAACCACTGTTGTAATAAAGGCGCAGAAACAATCTGCTATTTCTGAGGTGTGATATCAAAATATCACACCTTTATTTTTCTAATGCACTTTGTGTTTGTTCAGCAAAAGCGTCTGTTGTGAGTAGCTCAAGACAGGAATCTATTGGTTTTGCGGGACTGTAAAAGAATCCTTGAATGTGATGACAACCGAGCTCTCGTAACTTTTCTAGTTGAGTAAACTGCTCTACCCCTTCGGCTATCACACCAATTCCCAACTTATCACTGAGCTTAATGAGGCAGTCAATCATTACTTGTTTGTTGTAATCAGACATTAGGCTGTCGACAAAGCTCTTGTCTATTTTTAGGTAATCCACCTGATTTTCTATCAAGTTACTTAATGATGAATAGCCAGTACAAAAATCGTCAAGCGAAACCTTGATCCCATGCTCTCTCAGTTGATTAAGCGTTTTCCAAGTATAGCGGTTTGTGGCAAGCGATTCGGTAACTTCAATGGTAATTGCTTCATACGGGATCTTTGCTTTTTCGATGGCACAGGTAATTAACTTCACCTGATTAATACTGGCTTTAAACTCACTAACAGAACGGTTAATAGATATCCCAACCTCTGTAAAACCAGCTTGGTGGATCTTTGCTAAGTCTTGGCAACTACGCTCAAGTACAAACTGTCCAACTAAATGAATAAGACCAAATTCTTCAGCGATAGGAATGAAGGTACCTGGTGATACCATTCCGTATTCATCATCAAACCAACGAACCAAGGCTTCAAACTTTGTGATGTGGTTAGTATCAGCATTAACGATCGGTTGATAATAAACGGTAAGCGCTCCTTCCTTCAGTGCTTGCTTTAACTTGTCTTTAAGCTTTATTTTATTTAAATAGGCATTTTGAATTGCCGCATTGTGTAAGGCTACCTGTCCGCGCTCGGTCTTTTTCACGCTGTTAAGTGCATGTGCTGCGTTTCTGAGTAAATTTGCTGCGGTGATCCGAGAGCCAGCCTCAAGCTGTGCAATGCCTGTAGAGCAAGTGACTTCTATGGTAATTTCATTAAATACATAGGGCTGAGAAAGTTTCTGTGAGAGCTTTTGAGCAATCTTTAGCGCGCTTTCCACATCGCTGCGCGTAAGTAGTAACGCAAACTCGTCACCACCGTACCTTGCGATAATATCATTTTGGCGAACCGCATTTTTCAATCGTTTAGCTACAGAAATAAGTACCTTATCGCCAATCTCCGGACCAAAGACATCGTTGACTTCCTTGAACCTATCCAAGCCAATAAAAAGCAGTGAGCAACTGGTATTGTTACTTCTAGAACCCGATATTTGTTCTTCTAAGCGCTGCATAAAGCTACGGCGATTTAACAGCGCAGTTAATGGTTCATGGTTAGCGTAGAAGGTAAGTTGGGATTCATTACGCTTCCATTCGGTAATATCTCTAAAAATGCCGACGTAGTTAACGACTTTACCTTGCTCATCCTTCACCACGCTAAGTGTTAATTCTTCAGGATAAATCTGACCGTTCTTGCGACGGTTGTGGATCTCTCCTTTCCAGTGACCAACCGTACTCAACGATGCCCACATGGCTTCATAGAATGATTTATCTTGCTTACCAGATGATAGCACCGCAGGGTCTTGGCCTAATAATTCGTAGCCGGTATAACCCGTTAGTCGCTCAAAAGCACGATTCACCATAATGATTTTATTTTCATTGTTAGTGATCATGATGGCTTCTGTAGCATGCTCGAACACAACATTAGTGAGTTCGAGCTGTTTATTTAGCGATGAAATATAGCTAATATCTTGAATGGTCGCAGTGAATACAAGCTCATCGCTATGCTGCTCATCAGACTCTACTTGACCAATAATTCTTAATAACCCGTATTGTTCAGTGCGAGAGGCCAACGAAACTTGTAAATCAACATGCCGAGTTCCACTTAGTCTGACTTTCTCTAAAGCTATCCGCAGTCGTTCACTATCTTCTATCGTAAGTTTATCTAGTAATAATGATAGAGAAAGAGAATCAGTTTTTGTTTTAAGTAGATGATTAAGATGAGAGGAAAAGTAGTGTTTGTTCTGTTTAAGTTGCCACGTCCAAGTGCATAAGTCCGCTATTTGCTCGCCTTTTGCAAGTTGTTTGAGCAAAATTCCTTGTTTGGTCAATTCTAAATTATGGCTTAGCTCCGTTGAGATCAGGTGTCCTAACTCTTGAAACCATAGTTTTTCTTCTAGGCTGACTTGTTTTTCTTTATTAAACAAACAGACCATGATTCCAATGGGTGTATGATCTAATGCTCGCAAGGTTAAACCAAGATAACCTTCTATGCTTAAAACGCGAAGGATCTCATCCTCTTCATAAAGTTGCTGTAAACCACTTGTGACGCAACATACATCATTGCTTGCTTTAGCATCAAAACAAGGTGTCCCTTCAAGGTCATAAATAATATTATCGACTTCTTTACCATTCGCGAGGTACATCACGGTCTTTACGCGCTTATCGTTATCGATAAACTTACCCACAAAACAATGATCCGCATCAAATCGTTCATACAACTGTTTCAATGCGAATTGATATCGCTGATTAGTAGATGTTAAATTGTAAAAATGGCTAAACGTTAAATTCATAGAAGTCTGTATGGCTCATTCCCGACCAAGATTTTTGTTTAATAAATAATAATAGCTTATTAAACTACATAGAATATAAATACAGATCAATAAATTTGCTTTGTGATGAGAAATTGAGTCTAGTAAAGGCAAGATAGCGCCGATTGACGCTATCTGAGAAGAAAATTTGTTTATCTACAGTTGCGGTTGTACGTCCAAACCATAACCAAACATCACTGCGAGTACCAGTACAGTTGCCGCAGCGACCATGAGTTTAGCCATCAACGGCATACAAAATCTAAACCAATGTGTATAAGGAACGCCGGCCATACCGAGTATCCCCATTAATACCGCATTTGTTGGCACTATCATATTTGAGAAGCCATCACCAAACTGATACGCAAGTACCGCAACCTGTCTTGGTACACCAACTAAGTCGCCCACAGGCACCATCAATGGCATAGTCACATATGCCTGACCTGAGCCCGACGGAATAAACATATTTAAAAGCGTTTGGATAAGTAACATGCCAACGGCCGAAACTTCCGCAGCAACATAAGAAAGAGGAGTTGAAAGTCCATGTACAATCGTGTGAAGGATTTGACCATCTTCAAGAATAAGGGCAATACCACGAGCTACGCCAATTAGCACTGCAGTAGTGACCAAGTCTGAAACCCCTTCGATAAAACGATTTGCAGCTTCGTCTGCTGACAGTTTACCAAGAATTGAAATCACGACACCCCATGCGATAAATAAGCCACCTAGCTCGTATAAATACCACCCCTGAGTAGCAATTCCCCAAACTGCGCAAACAAGTGTCACAATAAAGGTAAGCAAAATGGTTCTATGACGACCGTTAAGCTGCGGATAGCTTGGCGCGGCCTGACCCGCCAGTGGGCAAGGCACATCTTTCATCATCGAGTGTTCAGGATTTTGTTGTACCTTTTTTGTATAGCTCCATACATGATGAAAGCCAATCAGTACAAATGGAACAAAAATAGCAAATCTTAACCATATGCCCGAATATACTGGTACTTCAGCAATTTGCTGAGCAATTAATACCGTAAATGGGTTGAATGCTGACACACCGTATCCAATACCGTAGCCTGCGATGATCATGCCAACGGCAGTCATAGCATCCAGCTTCATTGCCTTACAAAGCGCAACTAAAATCAGCACAAACGGAATGTATTCACCTGCAGTACCTATCGCACTTGACGCGATTGCAAAACAGAACACCACCATAAAAATCAGCTTTTGTGGTTTATCGCCATTCTTCTCAAGTAAGCGCCCGATCAACGCATCAACAGTGCCTGTTGCACGTGCAATTGCGAGTACACCACCCACTATCATCACAAAGAAAATAACGTCTTGCGCAGCAGCAAAAGCACGAGGAATAGCTTTTAACAGATCCCAAGGAGTAAGTTGAACAGATTCTTCTGCAATGTGGTAGGTACCAGCAAGTACAACTTGTCTGCCAGTATCAGTGGTTGCAGTATCAAAAAAGCCTTGTGGAATAATCCAGGTCGACAGCAATGCAATTAGCATCATACCTAGTAGCAGGACTAGTGTATGAGGAACTTTCAATGTTTTTGCCATGGAAAGTACAGCTCCAAATTAGGTAACGGTAAAAATTGCAACGCATCTTACCGATATTCGGAGCAGATTTCACTTTTTAATATCAAATTTCCAATTATGCTACATTGTGATTGGCTAAAACGGCATGTTCAACACGGTTCCTGCCGTTTGCTTTCGCTTGGTATAGACTACGGTCCGCTAGTTTGAGTGCGTGATGCAAATCCTCAGAGCACAGCGGCCAATGAGAGACCCCAAGAGAAATAGTGATATGCCCGGCTTCACCAAACTCAGTTTCAGCGGTACATGCGCGCAGACGTTCAGCGATCCTATCTGCTTTGTCTATATCTACATGCGGTAGAAACATTAAGAACTCCTCACCACCACTACGACATAGGTGATCTTGTTCACGTGCATTAGTGCGCATCAGCTCGGCGAGTTTTCTGATCACCGCATCACCAACATCGTGGCCGTAAGTATCATTCACATGTTTAAAGTGATCGATATCAAGCGCAATAATGCTAAACGGGGTTTGCTGCTCATAGGCTGTTTCTAGCCACTTCTCCATTCCTCGTCTATTGAATAAATGAGTCAGCTGATCTTGCTTTCTTTCATCGTCAAAGCGCTGGATCTGTGCTCCTAAGTTCTGAACACTACAGTGCATTGCCTGATAAAGCCATGCTGCTTCATAATACCATGTGGATACGTGTGGAAAATCGATGTTTCTGCCATCTTCGACTTGTTCTGATAACTTAGCTAATCGCCATAAAGGCTTAGCAATTAAAGTTCCGAGTCCAAGCACACAAATCAACAAGAATACAGTAAACGGAATGGTCGTTTTTAAGACATGCTGCATGGTGTTCGATAATTGTGACATCGTGACCTCTAATGGGCGTTGTGCCACGACCCCCCAACCACTTGTCGGTACGGAAGCATATCCAGCTAGCATTGCTACACCTTGGGTATTGACTATTTGGGCGGAACCTGAGGTTTTGCTTAGTAATGATTCAACGACCTCATTTTTGGTGACGTCTTGCCCAATGCGATGATCATCGTGATGATAAATGAGTTTACCGTTGGGCCCGGTAACATAAATATAGGTTTTGTCTTGGTGATGATGGTTTGCCAATAATCGGCCTAAAATATTGTCACCTTTAAGATAAATCCCGGCAGCGATAAAACCTACGAATACCCCTTCTTGGTCAAACATTGGATGAGTTGGGCTCACCATCAAATTCCCAGCCGGCGAAACAAATGGACCCACAATAAAAGGGGCTTTTTCACGAAGTGGCGAAGTCTCTACTTCATTTTTGAGTGTAGCTCCTATCACACCAAGCGAACTTGGTTGAGCACCGATAATTTCACCTTTTGCGTTTACTAACACGATAGAGTCAAAACTATGTGTCCTTGTAAGCATTTGACTCAATTCTTTATTAACCACTTCAGGGTTATCTAGCTGCATCGCAATGGTTTCGCTCGACGCTCTTAGTTGCATCAATACTGATTGTAAGAAGAGATCGGTAACATCTGCTAACTTAGTTGCATAGGCACGATTTGCCTCTAACGTATCTTTTACCATCACTTGTTTTTGCACTTGGTAGCTCGAAAACAATGCGTTTAGTAACGATGTAAATACGCATAATGTGGCAAGAATGAGTATCAGCTTTTTAAGGTCTAACCAATGTTTTGCTTTATTTATTTGTACCACTAAGAACTCTCTTTAATGTACTTCCATGACATTTTAGCTATTCGTTTGAGTAAAACAGTTAATCTATATCAAACTCTGGTCAGACCAATAACGAATTAGCACGTCCACATTCTGTGTGCCCGTATTATAACCACATGGTCAAAAATATTTAGTTTTTTGAACGGATTATTGGTATTGTCTCAGTTATCAGGTGTAAAATAATCTGAACATAAATACAGCGAAGTTCTTAATGAAGAAAAAGACTACCAATCCACTAGTTGGCCACTTTACACTTGCTTGCCTTGCGCTTGCGGCGATATGGATGTTCGTATCTGATAAAGATGCATTGCTTGTCCTTAATTCCTTGGTTCTTGTCTATATTGTATTTGCTTTAGCAAAACGGCTAATGAAGTCTTCCAATAAAAAGTAACTTACTCTACTCACCTAGTTCAGAGCTAAGTTACGCATTAGCCCTGAACATGATAGATAGCCTGTTTTACGGCCTAACCAGCTTTAATAGGTTTTCTCCCTTACTATCAAGCTCATTAAGTGGCTTAAGCCCCATAATGCGTGTAAGTGTTGGGTAAACTTCTAAATTGCTAGCTTGTTCTATCGTTACACCCGATTTAAAGGCGGGGCCACTTGCGACAAAAAATGCGGCCATATCAGGTGTTACCTCATACCCATGCGTACCATAATAGCCTTGCTTGCCTTTTTGCATAAAGACAATAGGTGCTTTTGCCTGCAGGATAATGTCACCGATACGAGAAGACTCACCGCCATTTAGTTGCTGTTTTCGCTCACTATTCAACACCTCATAACGACCCTCCGCTTTTTCACGTAACTGCTGCACAAGCGTCTCTGTTTCAAGGACTTTATCACCTAACGCATAAAGTGATACCCTCGTTCCGCTATTTTTTATCGTCCAATCTTCAGGTATATCTAGCTCTTCGAGTATCACGGCTTTGCTTGGTTCTACACTTGCCATACCGTGGTCAGAAACGAGTACTAAGTTCACTTTAATTTTGTCCTTTTTCAAAGCTGCGACAAAATCTCCGATTAAGCCATCAACAAATTGTACTGCTTCTCTCGTTTTTTCATGGTCCGGTCCGTATCCATGACCCATTGTATCCACTAGAGAAAAGTAGCTGGCGACAAACAATGGTTTTTCGCTTTTTGGTAATTTTAGCCAATTGTGTATTTCATTAAGACGATTCTTGTAATCGGCTTTCTTTGAATAATGATAGTAATAGTCAGGCGTCATACCATTGATTCTAGCGTCTGATTCTGGCCAAAAATAAGCGGCAGATTTATATCCATGCATTTTTACAAGATTCCATAAGGGAATACCACTTATCCAAGAGCTATCCACTTTACCCATCCCCATCTTATAACACTCATCACGCTTCTTATCGCAAAAGTAATTATCGACGATACCATGATTGATTGGTTTTAAACCCGTAACAATAGACAGGTGATTTGGAAATGTCTTAGTCGGATATTGAGGCCATAGCTTAGTCGCGCGGACGCCCTGCTTCGCAAGATTTGCAATATTCTTTGCATCGTGTTTTTCAATGTAGTCCCATCTAAATCCATCGATGGAGATCAATATGGTTGTCGCGCGCTCAGCAAAAGCAGTGCAACTAAAGATAGATAAGGTGAAAAGGAGGATTCTTAGCATGTATAAATTCCCGTGTCATGTGAGTACCGCTGCAAAAATAAGAGGCTGTGCAGCATAATCCGTGTGATTGCGGCCGCATTAAATCACAATGATTTGAAATTTATATTGATTTGCGGTCAGTGGATGGCAATTATAGATATTCGGGGAAGGTTAACTTTCACTATGTTGTAGTTGAGCTTAATTAATGCTTGATCTAAGTCAAAGTGACCTTTATATTAAAGTTTCAATAATTACTGAAAGTTTAAAACAATGAACTTATCACCAAAAATAGAAAATTTTGTACTTCATTGCGGCGAAATGGGAAGCCGTTGGGGTTTCAACAGAACTATAGGGCAAATGGTTGGTTTGTTGGTTATTAATGAAAAACCATTAACAGCGAACGAAATCGCCGATGCATTAAAAATTTCACGTGGTAACGTGAGTATGGGAATAAAAGAATTGCAATCTTGGCAACTAGTTAAGGTGCATCATATTCCTGGCGACCGTAAAGAATACTACTCTCCAAACGGCTCTATTTGGGATCTCGCTAACCGCGTATTTGAAGAGAGAAGAAAAAGGGAAATCGACCCAACACTCACTCTACTTCGTGACCAAATCCTAGATAGCGCTAACTCACCTGAAGAAGTGTATGCACAGCAGCAAATGCAATCCATTCATGACCTACTTGAAACCGTCACTAAGTGGTCAGCGGAACTTCAACGCCTATCACCAGAGCAATTGCAATCGTTGATGAAGCTCGGTTCTTCTGTGAGTAAAGTAATAGATTTAAAGGATAAATTATTACGTAAGTCTTAAAGTGCGAGGTGCGTCATGCTTGATACGTTGTTGTTGTCGCGAATACAATTCGCAGCAAATATTAGTTTTCATATTCTCTTTCCCACGATAACCATCGCGTTAGCTTGGTTTCTGGCGTTTTTTAAACTCAAGTATGACCTAACCGAACACCCGGTTTGGTTAAGAGCTTATCGCTTTTGGGTCAAAATTTTTGCATTGACCTTTGCACTCGGCGTCGTAAGCGGCATTACTATGTCGTTCCAGTTTGGTACAAACTGGCCCGGCTTTATGGAGAAAGTCGGCAATATTGCAGGTCCCTTGCTCGGTTATGAAGTATTGACCGCATTTTTTATGGAAGCAACATTTTTAGGGATCATGCTGTTTGGCATGAAGCGCGTACCACCTAAAATACATACTTTAGCCACTTTTATCGTCGCCATAGGTACAACGCTTTCGGCATTTTGGATCCTGTCTTTGAATAGTTGGATGCAAACCCCGACGGGCTTTGAACTTAGAGACGGTATCATATATCCCACGGACTGGTTTGAAGTTATTTTCAATCCTTCATTCGGTTATCGCTTCTTCCATATGTTATTAGCTAGTGCACTGACGGCCTCATTTTTGATAGCTGGTGTCAGTGCGTATCGGATGCTGAAAAACGATGAAAAACATGCCCCCAAAAAGGCGCTAACCGTTGCGTTAACAGTTGCGGCGCTGCTTACTCCACTGCAGGCTTTTGTCGGCGATTTGCATGGCCTAAATACGCTAAAACATCAACCACAAAAAATTGCAGCAATGGAAGGGGTTTGGGAAACAGAAAAAGGTGCACCACTATTACTATTCGCAATTCCGAATGAGGAAGAAAGACGCAACGACTTTGCGCTCGGTATTCCTAACATGGCAAGTTTTATTCTTACCCACGACGTGAACGGTGAAATTAAAGGGCTTAATGAATTTAAAGGTGAACACCCACCTGTTAAGCCCGTCTTTTTCGGTTTTAGAATCATGGTCGGGATGGGCATGCTGATGATCTTAGTTGCGTTTGTCACTCGTTTTACATTATGGAAAAAGGGCGAATTACCGAAGTGGCAACTGAAAGCGCTTGTTGCGATGACTTTCTCAGGTTGGGTGGCTACCCTCGCAGGCTGGTATGTCACTGAAATTGGCCGCCAACCTTATATCGTCAGTGGAATCTTAAGAGTTGAAGATGCAGTCACAACAATTGCCTCAGAAAACGTCTTATTTACACTCATTGGCTATCTGACGATATATGCAATCTTACTGTACGCTTATATTCGTACTTTGTTCCACACTGCTAGCAAGTCTGTAGAAGTGGAAGAGTACGACATGAAGGAATTTGCTGAGGAGGTGACTCGTGTTTAATCCGGAATATCTATCTCTCATCTATGCCGGTTTGATGGCACTCGCTGTGCTTGTTTATGCAATATTAGATGGTTACGACCTTGGCGTTGGCATGATGATCCCGCTGGACGATAAAGAAACCGCAGACACAATGATAGCCTCTATCGGTCCATTTTGGGATGCTAATGAAACGTGGTTAGTTTTAGCTGTAGGCCTCGCATTTATCGCATTTCCTCAAGCCCATAGTATGATCTTGCAGGCGCTCTACATTCCTGTTGTGTTTTTACTCTTTGGCTTAATTATGCGTGGTGTCGCTTTTGATTTCAGAGCAAAAGCGAGAGTTAAACGCCAAAGGCGGTGGGACAAAGTATTTAAATTTGGGTCGCTACTCACCTCGTTTGCGCAAGGGTATATGCTGGGGCTTTATGTCATAGGCTTTGAAAATACCCCTCTTGCCCATGCATTTGCGGTCTTTAGTGGAATTGGTGTTGTCTGCGCGTATGGCTTGATTGGTTCAGCATGGTTAATTATGAAGTGTGAAGGGCAATTGCAGCAAGATGCGATTAGCTGGTGCAAAAAATTTGCGAGAGTAGCCTTTGTTGGGGTGTTGCTCGTTTCTATCATCAACCCAGCGATTAATGAGTGGATCTATGAGCGTTGGTTTGACCTCCCGATGGCCTTAGTCGTATTACCAGCCCCGGTTATTTGCTTGTCGCTCTTTGTAATTTTAGAACTTGTGTTACAGAAACTACCAAAGTCACCAGATAATGGAGCTTGGTTACCGTTCCTGATTTCAGCATTTATCTTTGTGCTTTGCTTCTTCGGCTTAGTTTATAGCTTTTACCCTTTTGTAGTGCCTGGCAAGCTAACCATCTTCGAAGCAGTCGCTGACGCATCAGCTCTTACTTTCTTATTATATGGCGTAGTCATAGTGGTGCCGACCTTAATTGCATATACGTTATTTTCGTACCGAGTCTTTTGGGGCAAGGTTCAACCTTTGTCCTACTATTGACACTTGCATACATTAGCCCAACCAAAAGGCAGCGAGTTGGACGCTGCCTTTTTTATTGCATTAAGAATAATACTCGCCTCTGCTATATGTTTTCTGTTTACAGCGAATTTAATGACTGCGCAGCAAGCTATATCCTCCAATAAAAAGACATAAAAAAGCCCGTTGTTAGAACGGGCTAAATCAGAATTTCTAGGCTAAATTTTTGGATAGCCAATGCGGTCAGATAAATACCCAACGCTCGAAGCAAAATAATAAGACCTATTCCAATTCATCAAAGCCTTGTAATTATCATAAGCTAGATACATACGGCCATTGGCGTCATCTGGCATCACTAATGCTGCTGTGATATTCACTTGTGGCAAGTCAGTGCCGTCCATTCTGCGAAGACCAAGCGCTTGCCACTCCTGCAATGAACGCTCTGATTTACGCCATTCACTAAGCCACTCTTTGTGTGATTTGGTGCCACGTTTTAAAATGTAGCTATTGTCAAAACCTTCAGGTAATTTAACTTGGCGACCCCAAGTCAGGTCATCGTTCCAGCCCACACTTTTCAGGTAATTGGCTATTGACGCGAAAGCATCCTCTTGCGTCGTCCAAATGTCTTTGCGACCATCTTTGTTATAATCAACGGCATAAGACGTAAATGAAGTTGGCATAAACTGAGTTTGACCCATTGCTCCTGCCCAAGATCCTTTGAAATCATCCAGACCGATGTGACCATCTCTTAAAATATCCAGCGCAGCCCACAACTGTCTTTTATACAAAGCTTCTCGACGACCATCAAAAGCAAGTGTCACTAACGCACTAATGACTGGATAGCCGCCTTGAATACGACCAAAGTTACTTTCAAGGCCCCACAAGGCAACAATAAACCGTGCCTGTACGCCATATTCTTTTGCTATTTTTTCTAAAGATTCTTGGTGTTCTTTGTAGAGTTTGCGGGCCTGTTGGATTTTCCATTCAGGGACGCGCTTGGGTAAATAAGTTTCTAGTGTTTCGACAATTTCTGGCTGGGACTTATCAGCCTTAATCACCTTTTCCTTAAATACTGCTGTTGCAAAAGCCTCATCAACTAATTGTTGTGTATAGCCCTTGTCAACCGCTTCTTGTTTTAAGTTTTTGAGGTATTCATCAAACTTCGCTTGAGTGTTAGCAAAGACTGATGTGGACAAGCAAACTGAGGCCATTAGTAGGGAAATTTTTTTTATCACGAATCTGTTACTCCGTTTTGCTTTCTAAATTCATCGAGCAAGCTTTCTGTATGCGGTGGAAGTTGCAAGTAAAACCCATCGTCAGTTAATTTTTGCTTAACCGTTTCAAGATCAGCAATTCCCAATTTTGTTCTTCTCGCAAGGTCAATAATCATGACATAGATAGGAGTGCCGAAAGTTTCCATTAACGGTGCAGGGACATTGGAAAAATCATCTCTTTTAGTTACAAAAAGATAGGTATCCGCTTTTTTTGGACTTTTGTATATGGCAGTGAGCATTATAAGCCTATAAATTCTTGCTAATCATGGGCGGTCACTATACCATGCTATTAGTAAGTTGTGGAAAGTTTTACTACGCGCTAAAGTCAGCTAGATAAGGCTTTAGCGGCGGTTGTAACAGAAATTTGAGTACATATGGCAAATCAAACATTCGAACTAAAAGGAAATCTATTTACACTCTCTGTGCTGCAGTTGTTTTCTTTAGATCTGACCAAGTTAAGGCAAGATCTTGATAGCAAAATTTCGCAAGCGCCTAAATTTTTTCAAGGTGCACCAATTGTGGTTAATTTAGCTGATGTTCAGGAGCAAACTGTAGAATTCAAAGAGTTAAAGCAAACACTGGTCGATTTACAGCTCAATCCAGTGGGTGTGTGTAGCGGTACTCAAAGTCAGCACGACTTAGCCAAAGAAGCCGGGTTTTCTGTACTAAACTATTCAAGGGATGTGCAACCGAGTACCCCATCACAATCTCAAGCAGCTGAAGTAGTAGAAAAACAAGTTTATCTTCCTGCTCAAATTGTGAACGGAACGGTACGTAGTGGTCAGCAAATTTATGCTAAAGACCGTGATCTGATCGTGCTAGGTGCTGTAAGTCATGGTGCAGAAGTTATCGCCGATGGTAACGTGCACATTTACGGTACTTTACGTGGTCGTGCAATCGCAGGTGCGCAAGGCCAAGAAGACACTAGTATATTCTGTCAGCGCTTAGAAGCTGAGCTAGTGTCTATAAACGGGAGTTATTGGATCAGTGATTCGCTGCAAGGTGAACACTGGGGTCAAGCTGCTCAAATAACACAACAAGACGAATCATTAAAAATTACAGCTTTGGTCAAAGGATAAATCAGATGGCAAAAATTATTGTCGTAACTTCAGGTAAAGGCGGTGTTGGTAAGACAACGTCAAGTGCAGCAATTGGTACTGGCTTAGCGCTAAAGGGTTATAAAACAGCCATTGTCGATTTTGATATTGGTCTTAGAAACCTCGACTTAATCATGGGATGCGAGCGTCGCGTTGTTTATGATTTTGTCAACGTTATCAACGGTGAAGCAAATTTAAATCAAGCATTGATTAAAGATAAGCGCGTTGAAAAACTTTATATTCTTCCAGCTTCTCAGACTCGTGATAAAGACGCCCTCACTCGAGAAGGGGTTGAGCGTGTGCTAAATGAGATGAAAGAAGAATTTGATTTCATTATTTGCGACTCACCAGCGGGTATTGAAGCAGGCGCAATGATGGCATTGTACTTCGCTGATGAAGCTGTGGTAGCAACTAACCCTGAAGTTTCATCCGTTCGTGACTCAGACCGTATTTTAGGTATTCTACAAAGCAAGTCGAAGCGCGCTGAAATGGGCCTAGAGCCGGTTAAGGAACACCTATTGCTTACACGTTATAACCCAGAGCGTGTCGATAGCGGTGAAATGTTGTCGGTAGACGATGTTAAAGAAATTCTAGCGATCGACTTACTAGGTGTAATACCTGAATCAAAAGCAGTACTTAATGCGTCTAACTCAGGTCAACCGGTTATCTTAGACCAAGAGTCTGATGCAGGCCAAGCGTATAGCGATGCAATTAACCGCTTATTAGGTGAAGTCGTTGATTTCCGTTTCTTGCAAGTTGAGAAGAAAGGTATCTTCAAACGGATCTTTGGAGGGTAAAGTGTCATTACTAGATTATTTTCGTTCTGAGAAAAAAAATAGCGCATCATTAGCGAAAGAGCGACTGCAAATCATCGTTGCGCACGAACGCTCAAAACGTGGTACACCTGACTACTTACCACAACTTAAGCAAGACATCCTCGATGTTATTCGCAAATACGTAAAAGTAGATTCGGATGCCGTCAACGTCCAGTTTGAACAAAACGAGGATGATTTAGCAGTATTAGAATTGAACGTTACTCTACCTGATGATGAAAAGTAACAGTTTGAGTAAATGTAATAAGGGCTATTTCTATAGCCCTTATTTATTTCGTTTTGCCCATTCTAATTAAGCTGTCAAGGGGCTTTACATTGCCCTACTCTTTACTTAATTATCCGAACTTCAGGTCACTTATTCTTATTTAAGGACAAAGTACCTTTGACCCTTTTTGCAGGCTTAGTATTGTGCTTTGGGCTTGACTTACGTTTGTTGTGACTGTGATTTTGTTCACCATTTCGCGTTTTTGGCTTAGGCTTAACGCTATTTTGTTTGTCGAGTTCAGTTGTTCTATCTTTGCTGTTATGCGCTCGCCTATCTTGCTTTGGACGACCGACCTCACTAACTTCACTTCTAGGCTTATCATGCTGTTTTCCCGCACCAGCACCCGCTGATGCCTCTTGCGTTTTACTCGATGACTCTGTGGCGTGATTAATCGCTCGCATTTCGTTTTCGTTAAGGTGACGCCACTTACCAGAGCTAAGGCCAGTTAGATCGATATTCATTATCCGAATACGTTTAAGGTGTGTTACTTCAAATCCTAGATATTCACACATTCTGCGAATTTGACGATTTAAGCCTTGGGTCAACACAATGGTAAATGACTTAGCCCCGGTTTTACGAACTTTACAAGGCTTTGTGACAGTGCCAAGGATTGGAACACCTGAGGACATACGTTTTACAAAGCGCTCATCAATGGGCCTATCGACCACAACCTCATACTCTTTTTCATGGTTATTGCCGGCGCGAAGGATTTTATTGACCATATCGCCTTGGTTGGTCAAGAAAATTAATCCTTCGGATGGACGGTCTAAGCGACCAATTGGGAAAATACGCTCAGGATAGTTAATTGCACTGACAATATTACTTCTGATTTTACGCTCGGTGGTACAAGTTACACCAACAGGTTTATTATAAGCAATAAATACAGCCTTTGGCTTTGCTTTCAGAGGCTTACCATCAATGATGATAGTGTCAGCATCAGACACTTTGGTGCCCATTTCTGGTAGAATTCCATTTACTTTGACACGGCCTGAGGCGATTAAGTCATCAGCTTCTCGACGACTGCAGAATCCAGTTTCACTGATGTATTTATTGAGGCGCTTTTGCTCTGTCACGATACAACCACTTTGAGTAAAAACCCGTATTGTAATCGCTTCAACCGCTTTACACTACTGCATTTCTACTTTTGCAAACTTTTTCTTAATAGCTCAGGAGAAAAATGATACTGCTCTTTAGGTTTTCCTCTAAGGCTCATTGCCTTGTAATCAATAGATTGCCAGTTTTTCGCTGACTTTATCCAGTAATAGTCCGCTAGATTTTCCTTGGTGATCACACTTAAGTCAAACGCAAGCTCTGTGTTGTCTTTCCAAAAGGGATGCCCATAATAATGATCGTACACCGAAATCAACGCCCAAGCTCCCATCATAAAGTGCCCGCCAACGGATGCTTGCATCTCATTATGTTCAATAAGGTCAAAAGTATCCGACAACCAATCAAACCCACCAAACACTATTTGTGAAGTGCTTGATGCAGCTGCGGTGATAGCTCCCATCGCCATCAAATCTGACGCACACCAAATAAGGTTTGTTTCTGGATAGCGGTGCAACAATTTCTTAGTCTTATCAAAGGCTTGTTCTTTTGACCACCCGGCATAAACGGTTTGCTGAACCACCACGCCAACTTCATCAAAAAAGCGCTTTGCACCGTTGCTTCTAATATCTGACTCTGTGCCATAGTGACCATTGATAGCAATAGGGTAAATTGTCTCATGACCGTTAGTTTTAGCCTGTTGGTATAGTTTCTTTGCCAGATCATAACCAGCTTGGTCATTATCATGATGCACTTCCCCAAGCCAATACTTATAGTGTTCTTTTGGATTACCTATTGCGAGCCTTTCAGGGCCAGAAATCGTTTCTTCTAAAGTAATATGATTGATCCCATATTTTTCTAAAAGCTTTAGGCTTTCTTCGGCACCACCGGGATAATTAATGAGGATGACGTAATCGGGAGTAGCACGATAACTCAAATATTTTTTAAGCTCAGCGAGCTGTATAATTCGGTTTCCTTCTCCATAAATCACATCTAGTCTAATATCGAATTGATCCGCAGCCGCTTCTGTAATGCCTTGGACGCGCTGCCAAAATGGTTCACCAGGCACAGAAGGATTAACAAACAAGACATTTAAAGACTGTTTAGCATCAACACTAAAACACACCATCCATAGCACTAACCCAATTAGTACTTTTTTAATCATAGCGGGCTCTTCGTAGCACTAGTACCTTCAATAACTTCTCAAATGGACCTTGCTTAAACAGCTTACAATATACCACCGCAAGGGCTAATTGAATTATAGACGCAATTGCAAATGCCGTGAAATAATCCACCCGCTCCCAAGTGCTGATAGCGCTCGGGTTTATAAAGTAAAAATAGCTTACAAACACAATTGACTGGAGAAGATAAAACGAAAGCGCTAGACGCCCAACACATTGGAGACTCCAAAGGTGATGTTTTGCACCTCGCATTGCCGCCTTAATTACGACGACATAAAACAACGCAACAGGTACTGCAAGGATCCAATCTATTCCTTCAAAAAACTCGACGCCTAGCTTACGTTCAAGAACAAAACCAACAAATGATAAAATAATGGCTATCACGGCAAACAAGTTAATTTTATGAACAGGTTCAGTACGCTCTAAATCAAACATTCCACTTCGATATAAACGCATACCGAGTAGCATTAACCCAGCGGTATACCACAAAGTAATAACCGGGATAAGTAAACTGATAATGATAAAGTAAAGGCCATTAAGGGTGAGCAGTTCTAGGTAGTTTGCTGGAATTTGCTGCAAAAACTCAAGGTAGACTTCTGAAGTTCTATTTATTTGTGGTTCTGGATCAATTAACAGCAATAGGCTAATAACAATAGAAGGGGCTAAAATGAACCCTATTGCATAGCGACTTAACTTTTTGTCACTCGCATTAATAAACCGCAGCGCGACAAATCCACTCAACGCATAATTAAATAAAATATCTCCAGGCCAAATCAACACGCCGTGTAACACGCCAAAGACCATTAGCCATGCTAGTCGATGTCTTGCAAGGCTCTGATCATCCCTCTTTGCTACCTGAATGCATAATGCCGCTCCAAATAACATTGCAAATAAGGTTCTGAATCGACCATCAAAGAAAATACTATTAACCATTGCGAAGAACGGATCAAGATAGTGGGCTGTTTGGGCTGGTACATAGCCCAACTCAAAATTGGCCATATGTACCATATTCATGGAAAGCAAGCCAAGCAGCGCGAACCCGCGGATCGCATCCATCGCAATAATTCTATTCATCAATACACACGGTTTTTATACATATCAGCCCAGTTTATCGCAGCAGCATGAAAATCAGGAAGGTTTTCGTCTTTGTAGTTTAGATAACTGCACGCATCCTGCAGAGTCCACCAGCTTCCAGACTCATAGGCTCTAACGATATTTAAAATATAATATAGCGTGTTGGGTTTACCTATCAAAGCATCATGAAGCTGCTCAGGAAAAGGTAGCTTGTTTACAACCTGCTCCATTGGCCTGTCAAGAATGGCATCAAGCAGAGAAAATAACCCTGTCATAAAACTCATATTGGCAAGTCCTGGCGAAATTTGCTGCGCGATAAGCTCACAAAACCGAGAACGAACAATAGAAAGACGTGTTAATTCTGTTGGCTTTCCCTCGGCTACGTGGGCTGTCATAATTAAGTTTACAAACTTTTTTACACGCTCGTTTCCTAAATATACCAAGGCTTGCTTTAAAGATTCGATACGACTTTTGATTGGAAATACGCCGGAGTTAATTAGCCTTAGCAGTTTGTACGCAAGCGCAGTGTCTTGAGCAAACAACTCGGCTAATCGTGTAATACTCATATTCGGTTTAAGTGCTTCTTCATAAATGAGCATGACAATCACATAATTGATAGTAATGTCTTTTTGCTCAATCATCTTTGGTTTTGCAAAGAAGTAGCCTTGAAAGAACTGAAATCCCATCTTTTTAGCTTGCTCGAATTCTTCTTCGGTTTCGACTTTTTCCGCAAGTAGTTTGATGTTCTTTCGCTCTTTGATCATGTCAATCACTGGCACTATGGTGTCCAGCGGATTTTCCATGACGTCGAACTTAATCAGCCTTACGAGCTTTAAGAAAGGTTCCCATTCTTTTGAGTACTCAAAATCGTCCAACGCGAGTCTAAAGTTGCTGTGAAATAAGCCTCTTATCCGCTCATAATTTTGTTTTGTTGGCGGAATAGTCTCCAATAGTTCCAAAATCACATCATTTGCTGGGAGAAACTCACACAGCTCCTGACGTAACGAGTCTGGACCAATATTAATTAGCGCTTTCTTTCCCGAAGTGAGATATCGCATACCGAGGTTAAGTTGATTATTCATTATCAGCTTGGCTGTCGCTGCATCATCTGCAATATTTGGAAAGCTATTTTTTACACCATCGCGAAACAACAATTCGTATGCAACAACTTGTTTTTTACGATTAAATATGGCTTGGCGGGCCACAAAAACCTTCAAACAAAAACTCCTTCGTACCTAAAGTGAACAATCGCACTTTTGGTTTAGCAATTTTTAGATTTTAACCCTTTATGATGATAAAGAAAATCAACCTAAGCTATTAAGAATCAAAATAATAGCTTAAAAGATAATGCAAAATGATAAAAAAGAAAGGCCAAAGCTATCTTTTGATACCTTTGACCTAGTTTTTTGTTTAACAACTGAGCCAATTGATAAATACTTAACACAGATGCGAAAATTTTTTTATCTACATTTTCGCTATCTATATAATTGTTCGCAGTATTTTTGTGCAACATCGGACCAGTCAAAGCGCTGCATACGAGCTTGCAGCCTGAGTTGTTGATATTTTTCGCTATCGTTCATCAGATCAGCAAGCGCTAATTCAAAAATCGCAATAAACTGACTACCTTGCTCAGCGAGTGTCTCTCCTTCAAAACAATAGCCGGTTTCATTGTGTTTTACTGTATCAGATAGTCCACCCACTTTATGCACGATGCAAGGTTGTCCAGCGCGCATCGCAAGCATTTGGCTGATACCACAAGGCTCAAAGGAGCTTGGCATTAAAAACAAATCACCTAACGGGTACAGTTGTTCACCGAGTGCTTTACCATAACCATTTAAAAACAAGACATTGTTATGGCGTGCCATTACTTCGATAAATAGCTGCTCAAGACTTGGATCACCAGAGCCAACAATCACAATGCGTGCTCCTTGGTGCTTGGCTATTTTTGCGATGTCATCGAGCACAATGCCTGATTGGGTAGGCTGTCTTAAAATAAGTGCTTTTTGATCGGTGAGACGACCGACACTTGTAATTAGCTTGCCGCGAAAGGCTTCGTCACGCCAAGCGAGTATGCGTTGGTGGGCAATGTAAAACCGAGATAATACTTGGCTAGATTTCGCCATCCATTGAAACACATGCTGCTCAGCAAGCGCCAAATAGTCAGCAAAAGTTAGATTCTCCTCGTCACCTGACTCATCATACACACAACCGTTTAAAATACCTGCTAACCGTCCTTCATGAGACGCATGCTGCATGTCGCTTTCTAACCCTTCGCCACCAAAAAAACCAAGCTCAGGGTGGCTTGGGATCATCACTTCTTTGGCGTAATTAGGAGAAACAACATGCACTTTGTCTGACAGATTAATAGCCGCTCGCATTGGATTAAAGCAGTGAGGATATTTAGGATCGCAAATACTGAGTCCATCATAGGTGAGTGTAGGAAACCAAGACTCAAGGCTGGAAAAGTCATGATTAAAAGGCCGGATCCCTTGAAGCGCAAGGTTATGCACAGTATAAACCGTCTTTAGCGTCTTTAAGCGTTTGAATCTAGGACTAAACTGACGAAGTACAGCAACAACAGCTGCATGCCAGTCATGTAGGTGTACAACATCTATCTCCGCTACCAACTCATGTTCAATAAGTTCAGCAACTGCCGCACTAAAAAACGCAAATCGATTTGCATCTGTCGCAAAAGGCTGGTGGGGATCATTACAGTAAATAGCGCCGTGATGCTCACTAAACAATGAGTGTGAAATGACATATTGAGTGACATTGTCACTTTCTTCAACAGACCAAAGCGTCGCCGTTTCTAAATGTTGACGAAAAGGGACGGCAATATCAGCGACTAAGTTTCGATTTAAAGCAGCTTGGCCATAATCAGGTGTGACCACCGATACTTTAATGCCAAGCTGCGCCAATGCGTAAGGCACGTCGCGTATTACATCTGCGACGCCCCCCACCTTACAATTTGGCAACCGATCGTTTTCGGCTGCCACTAAAATTACATGCATAGTACCTCTACATGGATCATTTATTATTTTTTTCCGCAAGCTCTGCGAGCATATCTCGGGTCACCAATACGATCCCCTTATTCGACACTCTAAAGCCATTCTCTTTGTCTAAGTCAGTATCGTAACCAATGGTCATCCCCTCTGATATTTGACAACTGCGGTCAATGATTGCGTTTTTGATTTTGCAGTTACGCCCGATTTTGGCACCCGGCAACACAACGGCTCCTTCAATTTCACAATACGAGTGAACATGCACATTGGAAAACAGTAATGAACGCTTAACCTTAGAGCCAGAAATAATACAGCCACCAGAAACCGTTGAGTCTACGGCCATACCGCGTCTATCATCATCATCAAATATAAATTTAGCAGGTGGTAACTGTTCCTGATAAGTCCAAATTGGCCAATGAGGATCATAGAGATCAAGTTGTGGTTCAGGAGAAACCAACTCCATATTCGCTTCCCAAAATGAATCTAGCGTCCCTACATCTCGCCAATATGGCTGCCCTTCATGTGATGGGTCGCAAAATGGATACGCATACACATTATGCTCTTCTATGATGGATGGGATAATATCATGACCAAAGTCACGACCCGACCCTTCTCGTTCCGCATCCTTTTTCAATTGCTCGAATAAAAACTCAGTGTTAAACACATAGTTACCCATAGACGCCAAACATACACCTGGCTTTCCAGGGATTGACGTCGGATCTACCGGCTTTTCATCAAAACGACGCACCCGGTTGCTTTCATCTACAGTCATGACACCAAACGTTTTTGCCGCCTCTTCACAGGGCACTTCAATACAACATACGGTCATATCAGCACCTGTCTCAACGTGCTTTGCAAGTAAGCCACCGTAATCCATTCTGTAGACATGATCACCCGATAAGATCATAACGTATTTGGGAAGTTCATGACGAATAATATCCATATTCTGGAAAACTGCATCTGCTGTGCCGCAGTACCACTCATCACCATATCGCTGTGACGCTGGCAATATCTCTACAGATTCTCCCAGCTCCTTTTTAAAGTGTCCCCATGCGCGATTAACATGGCGAATAAGGGAGTGCGACTTATACTGCGTGGCAATGCCAACCCGACGGATCCCTGAGTTAATGCAGTTAGACAGTGGAAAATCGATAATTCGATGTTTGCCGCCAAAATAAACAGCAGGTTTCGCTCGCCAATTGGTGAGCTCGTGAAGGCGCGAACCTCTTCCACCCGCAAGTATTAAAGCATATGTTTCTCGAGTGAGGGTACTAATATAACGATTCGCATAATTAGGCATTATTTCTTCTCTCCATAACTTTTTTGCGGTGACTACTGCATTGGGCTCAAGCGCCAAATATCATCGCTGTAATCTTGAATTGTTCTATCGCTAGAAAATTTTCCACTTGCTGCGGTATTGAGAATACTCATACGCAGCCAATGTTCCTTGTCTTTGTATGCTTGGGCCGCATGCTCCTGGCTCTCAACATAGGAAGGAAAATCTTGTGCCACTAACCAAGGATCGGTACTACTCTTAATTGAGTTGATTACGTCATCAAAGATATTAGGCTCAAATAGGTTAAAGTGCCCACTTTCGAGCAAAGCCATAACGCGTTTTAGGTCATTGTTGCTTTCTATTATCTTAAGGGGCTGATAATTTTGGCGCACTTGCTGTGCTTGTTCAGCAGTTACACCAAATAAGTAAAAGTTGTCTGCACCAACACATTCTCGTATTTCGATATTTGCACCATCTAAGGTGCCTATGGTGATTGCGCCATTCATCATAAACTTCATGTTGCCAGTGCCAGAGGCTTCTTTTCCAGCGGTTGAAATTTGCTCTGATAAGTCTGTTGCGGGGCAAATCACTTCCATTTTTGAGACATTGTAATTGGGCATGAAAGCCACTCGAAGATAGGGCCTCGCCGCGGGGTCATTGTTGATAACATTAGCAACATTATTGATTAATTTAATGATCTTCTTCGCCATGTAATAACCAGGTGCAGCCTTACCTCCAAACAGTACGCAACGAGGAACAAGCTCTGCCACATCACCACGACAGATCCGATCGTAAAGATGGATAACGTGCAATACGTTAAGTAGCTGGCGCTTGTATTCATGAATACGCTTGACTTGAACATCAAACATCATAGTTGGGTCAAACTCCACCTGACATTCATGGGCAATTAGCTCAGCCAGACGTTGTTTGTTGTTTTGTTTGACTGTTAGCCACTGCTTTTGGAAGGCGTGGTTATCGTAAAAACGACGTAGTTCACTAATTTTAGAAAAATCAGCTTGCCACCCGTCGCCAATTTTATCGCTGATCAATTGCGCCAGTTCTGGATTACAGTGCGATAACCAGCGTCTTGGCGTCACCCCGTTGGTTTTATTATTAAACTTCTCAGGGCAAAGTTGATAGAAATCGTTAAACAAACCAGCTTTTAATAGCTCGGTATGCAGTGCAGCAACACCATTGACAGAATAACTGCCTACGATCGCAAGATACGCCATGCGAATTTGAGGATGACTAGACTCCTCAATGAGTGACAGCGCACGCTGTTTTTCGATATCACCGGGCCATTTCAGTGCAACTTCCGACAAAAAGCGGGCATTGATCTCATAGATAATTTCTAGCAGCCTTGGTAACAAGCGCTCAAATAAGCTCACAGACCAGCGCTCTAATGCTTCAGGCAATAAAGTATGATTGGTGTATGCCATGGTTGATGTCGTTATCTTCCATGCGGCATCCCATTCAAGCTCGTAATCATCTAATAAAATTCGCATTAACTCTGCTACGGCAATACTGGGATGGGTATCATTGAGTTGGAATACATGATAATCCGCAAAATCACCGAAATCATCGCCATATTGCTCAACCCACGTTGCGATCACGTCTTGCAAGCTCGCGCTGGATAAAAAGTACTGCTGCCTTAGTCTCAGCTCTTTACCATTTTCACTGGCATCATTGGGGTACAGCACCATCGTTATCTGCTCAGCGAGATTCTTTTTCGCTACCGCTTCTGAGTAACTACCGGCGTTAAATTCGTTGAGGTCAAACTCATCAGTTGCCTCTGATTTCCATAGTCTTAATGTGTTTACCACCTCATTACGATATCCAGGAACAGGAACGTCGTAAGGCACCGCGAGAATATCTTGCGTATCAAGCCACTCACGATGCTGCCTACCATTTTTGTCGGTATGCACTTCAACATGACCAAAAAACTTAACTCTTCGAGCTTGTTCTGGTGCGGCAAGTTCCCATGGATGACCTTCACGGAGCCAGTTATCTGGCTGTTCTACTTGGTGACCCTGTTCACAGGTTTGGTTAAACATCCCAAATTCATAACGCAAACCGTAACCAACAACAGGAAGGGCTAATGAAGCACAGCTATCCAAAAAACAAGCTGCAAGACGGCCTAAACCACCATTACCAAGACCTGCATCATGTTCAGCCTGCGCGACCTCTTCAAGCTCAGTACAGTATTCTTGTAATGCCGCTTGAACTTGTTCTTCTAAGTCTAGATTTAATACCGCATTAGACAGCGCTCTACCCATTAAAAATTCCAACGAAAGGTAAGCTGCTTTACGTGTCTTTTTACTCTTAATGTGCTCTTTGGTTGCCCGGCAACGGGCGACTAATCGGTCACGAATAGTCAAGGCTAATGCATGGTACAGATACAGCCGCGACTCTCCTACTTTGTCCCGACCTAAGGTGTAGTAAAAGTGACGAGTCAAATCATCACTCAAGGTGTTTTCATCTATCTTTGGTGCATCTTGCCAATGTTTTACGACGCATACTGGCGCACTTTTATTAGCCATGCTTTTCATCCCCTTTGATTGATGTAAATATCCATGCTGACTTAGCTGGAACCTGTAAATATGAATCTAACTCTGGTTTTTGCGGTTCAACCGCGGTGGTAATTGCTTGCTGCCAATGAGATGAAAATGCACTAAACGGCAACTTTATTTGCAATGTACTCTCACTGGCGTTCAATATTATTAGCAGGCTTTGCCCGAGCTGCTGATCGGTGATGGTGTAACTCAACCATTTACGGCTTGGCTCTCGCCACTGTTCAGGCGATAACGGCTTTGCTTGTTCATTAAACCAATTCACCGCAAAACGACTGTCACTGTCATGGACATAAAATGAGTGAGAAAAAGCGGCAAATTGCTTACGAAGCGCAAGTAAATCTTGAATAAAAAAAGTTAACGTATGGTGTTGCTGGTGGTTTTTCCATGCCAGCCAGCTCGTGCAGTTGTCTTGGCAGTAAGCATTATTGTTGCCACTTTGCGTATGTGCCATTTCGGTGCCCGCACAAATCATCGGGATCCCTTTGGATAAAAACAAAGTGAGTAATGCATTTTTCTGCATACTGAGGCGCAATTCATTGATTTGGGGATCGGCACTGAACCCTTCTACCCCACAATTAAATGAAAAGTTTTCACTGTGGCCGTCTCTATTTGCCTCACCGTTTGCTTCATTATGTTTATGCTCGTAAGCCGTCCAATCAAATAATGAGAAGCCGTCATGACTGGTAAGAAAATTTATGGAGTTCAAAGGACCCCGTAAGTTATGTTCAAACAGGTCACTGGAGCCATGAATACGCATCGCAAGCTCTGGCAATACTCCCTCATCGCCACGCCAGAAGCGCCTAACGGTATCTCGATATTTATCATTCCACTCACGCCAAGGAGAAGGAAATTGTCCAAGTTGATACCCACCAGGACCAATATCCCAAGGCTCGGCAATCAGCTTTACTTTGCTAAGCACAGGGTCTTGATGGATCGCTTGCAAAAACGCATGTTGATTTGAAAATCCCGAGGCTTGACGAGCAAGGATCGTCGCCAAATCAAAGCGAAAACCGTCCACCCCCATGTATTCCACCCAATAGCGCAAGCTGTCCAATACAAGTCTTAATACCACTGGATTCGAGATATTTATCGTGTTTCCGCAGCCAGTGTCATTAATGTAGACATTGGGCTTACTCGGCAAGGTGCTGTAATAAGTCAGGTTATCAAACCCTTTAAAGCTTATTGTCGGGCCATCCAAACCACCTTCCGCAGTATGGTTAAACACCACATCCAAAATAACCTCAATACCGGCTTGATGGAGCCGCTCTACCATTACCTTAAATTCGTTGATGTCGTCGTTAACGAGATAACTTTTGTGTGGCGTAAAAAAGTTGAGGCTGTTATACCCCCAATAATTTTTTAGTCCTTTGGTCGTCAGAAACTGCTCATTGATAAACGCATGCACAGGTAGCAGCTCAATCGCAGTAACACCAATATGCTTTAGGTGATCGATAAAGATTTGTTCAGCAATCCCTAAATATTTACCTTGGTGTTTACTTGGAATATCTGGGTGTCGAACCGTTGCCCCTTTAACATGGCATTCATAGATCACCGTTTTACTCCACGGAGTCTTGGGTCGCTTCCCTTGATACTTCTCAATCGCTGTCACTTTACTCTTGGGCATATCACAGGCGTTATCTGAAGGGTTTAAATGACCTACTGGCAAATGGCAAAAATGCCGTTCACTCCAAGTAAACTCACCAAAAAAGTCGCGGCAATATGGGTCTAAGAGTAACTTATTGGCATTGAAAAGCAGGCCTTTTTCCGCGCTATACTCTCCGTCTACACGATAGCCATATAAGTCTCCGACTTGTGCTCCCTCGATAAACAATGACCAATTTCCGCCCTCATGCCGAAACATCCCTATCCGATTCACTTCGCTATGGCCGCTTTTGTCAAACAGACACAGGGTTACGCGTTTCGCTTTCGGTGCATAAACACAAAAGTTAACGCCTTTATTACTGGCCGTTGCACCCAATAATTGATGATCGCCGCGATAACTGGTTAGCATGTGCCACCAGATATCAGCTGCAAATACACGGTTGCCAAAGGCGGAACGGTTATATCGATACTTTGCTCAAGGCCATGGCTTGCTATGCTTTTCGATTCAATGAGTTGTTGTTTATGTGCAACGACTCCAACGCCACTCCCCCAAAACGCTTTGTCATCCGTGTTTAAGATAACTTGATACACACCCACTGATGGCACCCCTAAGCGGAATTGAAAATGGGTTTGTGGCGTAAAGTTTGCGATCACCACCAGCGGTGTAACACCATCTCGTTCGTAGCGTACAAAACTAAATATGCTTTGCTCAGCGTTCCCCCCATCAATCCAATTAAATCCTGTTGATTTGTTATCACACTCGAATAGTTGCGGCGTTGATTTATAGGTCGTATTGAGCGCTTTGACACACTTATACACGCCTTGGTGTGCTTCACTTTCAAGCAACTTCCAGTTGAGTTGTTGGTTATGATCCCACTCCTCTCGGGGGGCAAGTTCAGCGCCCATGAACAGCAACTTTTTACCTGGGTGGGCAAACATAAAGCCATAGTAGGCACGTAAATTAGCGAATTGCTGCCAATCGTCTCCTGGCATTTTGCTCAGTAGCGCACCTTTGCCATGTACCACTTCATCGTGACTTAATGGCAAGATGTAATTTTCAGAATAGGCATACACCATCGAAAAGGTCATTTCATGGTGATGGTACTTGCGATGAATTGGGTCTTTGGACATATAGTTTAGCGTGTCATTCATCCACCCCATATTCCACTTATAACCAAAACCCAAACCATCGTGTTCAACACTGCGAGTAACACCGGGCCAAGCTGTGGATTCTTCAGCGACCATCATAATACCTTCATCAACGCCATAGCATTTGGTATTGACTGATTTGAGGCACTCAATTGCACCTAGGTTTTCACGGCCGCCGTATTGATTTGGCACCCATTCCCCATGTTTTCGGCTGTAATCCAAGTAAAGCATCGATGCCACGGCATCAACTCGTAAACCATCGATGGCGTATTCTTTTATCCAATACATCGCATTCGACAGCAAAAAGCTTTTTACTTCAGCGCGGTCGTAGTTAAAAATATAGGTATTCCAATCTGGGTGAAACCCTTGCCGCTTATCAGCATGTTCGAATAGATGCGTACCATCAAACTTATGTAAACCATGGGGATCTGATGGAAAATGTCCCGGTACCCAGTCGATAAGTAATCCGAGCTCTTCACGATGACAGCACTCAACGAAGTAAGCAAAATCCTCCACGCCACCAAAGCGACTGGTTGGCGAGAATAACCCCACTGGTTGGTAGCCCCACGAGCCATCAAAAGGATATTCACTGATAGGCATCAGTTGCAAATGGGTAAATCCCAGTGCCTTTACATAGGGGATAAGGTCGTCCGCTAACTCTCGATACGTAAGATAGCGATTACCTTCTTCCTCTCGGCGCTTCCACGAGCCCAAATGCACCTCATAAATACTAATGGGTGCATTGACTTTATTACGCAACGATTTTTTATCATGCTCAGCTTGGCTCAACGTGAAAGCGGCTGGTCGAGCCTGAGTTATACTCGCCGTGCCTGGAGCTTGTTCCATTTTAAATGCAAATGGGTCGGCCTTTTCTATGCGCTCACCCTCAAATGTGGTGATTGCAAATTTATAGCAACAATCAACCTCCAGAGCTGGAATAAAAAGCTCCCATACACCACTGGCTGGATGTAATCGCATTGGATGTTGCACAGCCTGCCAATGGTTAAATTCACCTATCACAGAAACAGACAAGGCATTTGGCGCCCAAACACCAAATCGAAACCCAATTACTCCCTCTATCTCTACTTGATGTGCACCTAGATGCAAATAAGCTTGGGCTTGTGTCCCTTCATTAAATAAGTACAAGGCATCATCCGCCAAGCAACCATCAAAACTATATACATCCCTCCCAGTAACGGTTTGCTCTGGGTAGTGCACTTCAAGAAGGTAATCTTTACTGATGTCATCCGCTTTAAAATCTAATGTGAATAGCGCACTTTTGCGAAACCGTTCAAGAGCGTAGCTGCTATCGCTGGTAAGCACCTTAACTTCTGTCGCACCTGGAATAAAACAGCGCACGACTGAGCGCTTGGTATCTAGCTGGTGTAGCCCTAAAAAGGCAAATGGGTCACGACACTTACCGGCTTCCAAAGCGGCTAATTGACTGATGTAGTCATCCACTTGGGCGTCTTCTATTTTTGCTCTTGTATTCATCTATTCTTTCCTGCTGGTTACCGCATCTCGGATCAGCCGCCGAGAACTTGCAATAATTTCCGCTGATGTCTGATTAAGTCGCCTTCTCCAGTTTGGATACTCTTGGTCAGTACCAGGAATATTCACTGGTAACTTCTGTTCGTCGAGGTCATCAAACTGAATTGTCAGCATTTTTGCAGGCGACTTGGCGAGTACATTGATCAGCGCCTGATACACATCACGGGCTTCGCTCGCAAGGCTGACATTCACCTCACCATAGCGTCCAAGCCAATGACAAAGCTTTTCTCGCTCAGATGTTCGCTCTTCATCCGCTTTTGTTAGTTGGGGTTC
Source organism: Pseudoalteromonas sp. NJ631 (assembly GCF_000276645.1). Taxonomy (NCBI): domain Bacteria; kingdom Pseudomonadati; phylum Pseudomonadota; class Gammaproteobacteria; order Alteromonadales; family Pseudoalteromonadaceae; genus Pseudoalteromonas; species Pseudoalteromonas sp. NJ631. Next base: position 235,728 of record NZ_AKXJ01000002.1, on the reverse strand, counting down.
GCTCAATAACTGATATTCACGTTTCAACCTTAGGTCATCATGGCTCCACCAGCCAAAAAATGGCGGGACGTCATGGTTAGCAACCATAAGTAACGCATTGTGCTTATAATGCGTGGGCGCTAAAAACTGACCGTGATAATCCTTCTCGAAGTAAAAAAGAATATTGCTGTATATATGAGACTCAGACATTGCTTCTTTGATTTCGATTGGAACAACCCCTAAGTCTTCACCAATGATCATCACTTGATGTTTGACGGACTCAATTTTGAGGATCGCTAAAAGGTACTCAAATGGATAATATACGTAGCAACCTGTTTGCTGCTGATCTTGATAAAAGCACCACCACAACCTTCTTAGGCCCATCACATGGTCAATTCTTAATGCCCCAACACCGGTGATGTTCGCTTGGATCAGCTGTTTAAAAAATGCAAAGCGCTGCGCTTTTAACTTAACGGGGTTTAACGCTGGTAACCCCCAGTTTTGACCGAGCTCTGCCCAAGGGTCTGGAGGCGCGCCCACGCGAGCATATTCGGCATACAAATTTTTATTGCTGTTGTATTCACTTGAGCCGTCAGCACATCCAACGGCTAAGTCATTGATTAAGCCTACGGCCATACCAGCATTCAGTGCCGAAGATTGGCATTGCGTTAATTGTTCAAACGCAAGCCATTGTAAAAATTTAGCAAAGTCATCGTCCTCAAATGCCTTAAGCTCTTGCTGCTTAGCCTGGCAAAATCTAGCAAAGTCTGCACGCCACGCTCCAGTTTGTTGACACAATAACTGCCACGCAAAACGTAACGCGTTAAGCTTACTTTCCATACAGTGAGTCATATCAAGATATGTCGTGTTCAAGTCACTCTTTGAGACGTCTAAATAGCCGGCGAACACACTCACATCTAAGCCAAATTGTTCACACAAAAGCTCTATAGAAATGTAAAAAGGGTGCAGTAGGCGACGGTCATTTGGGCTGTACGGACTTGCTTTTTCTGGTTCATCAACAAACAACAAATGCAGTGGGTTTAACAAAATATAGTCAACCCCTTCAGCTGCGCTAGCCTCAACTAATTGCTTTAGCTCATAAAAATCCGCACTTAGCTTGCTGCCAGAAGGCTTTAACGAATATAGCTGAATAGACAATCCAAGGAGCTTTTTATGTTGTTCAATTGGGTCATAACACTGTTTAGGCGTCACCCAAAGTTCTGTCTCAAACCGCGCACCATTTAACATTACCTCAGCGCTATGATAACCCACTTCAATCGCGTTTATTGGCACTTCAAGTTGAACATAACGTGTATCTTGATAGCGGTAATCCCCAACCGCGACTTGCTTGTTTGGATCGCAAACACAGCAATAACCCAATGCGGGGATCGACACAGTTAATTCGTTAATTTGCAGGCCGGCATCCACTCTTATCGTAATAGTTGGCGTCTCTTTGCAAACCAAAGTAATGGCTTCAACTGGCGTTAACCACTTAGCAATATCCAGCTCAAAATTGAGCGTATTTATTTCATCTAGATTGCTGACATCAACACCGCACTCCTGCAATGCCTGTAGGCGAATTTGGTGATCAAATACCACATGATCACCGGTGTATTTATGGTACTCATAACCAATACCATAGAGATAAAGAAGCTGAGCAATGTTGTCCATTTATAATGTTACGCTCTCGCTGTGGACACAACACTGTTGTCTTCTCCAAAGCCGTTGGGCACATAATCATCTGCTTGATGATCATTGTCCCAGACTTCACCATCAATCAAATATCTGAAGTGGTAATCTTTGTCGGTTGGTAAACGGTGTTTGAGCTTAAACGCACTGTCTTTTTTGATGAATTTCATCGGCTCAGGTTGCCAATCATTAAAATCACCAGCAAGTTCCACCGTTTTCGCTTCTGGGTGTGAAAATGAAAATGTAATTTCTGCTTCGTCTTTTGTTTTGAAAAACCGTTTAGTGAGCATATAACCCCCGTTTACCTTTTGTGAGTCCTTATTTCACAGTGACGTACGCTAATACTGCAAACGACTGGTAACTGTGTACGATTTATGTCGAGCATATTGAGATTTAAGTGAAATTAAATTGCAAAATTAAATTTTAATTAGATGGCAACTCACCGTTCGCTTTAAAAATCAACAACCCTAAGTACAGCAAACAAATATTGAGTTTGTATGACAGTACAAATTTGGTGCAATTTTGCACCACTTTGGCGCAATCTAAATCAGATAAGCAGTGATTTCAGTTTGCTATGAGTTCCTTGCAATCACTGAGCCAATCACATTAAGAGTCAACAAGAAAGCTAGTTAAGAATGGTTATCATGTAAAGTGAATTTAACTAATAATTGATCCCGCTCATATAAAGCAGTCTGCAAAGTGAAATTTTTGGCACTTTTGCACGATGAAGTTTGCAACTGAATGCTAAAGTGTGTAAAAAACTAGGTTAGCAACTATAATTTCAGATTACATTTTTTGCGATGAAGGTCGCATCTACGTATTATTACTCCGTAATATGCAAGAGTCTGAATTACTAAGGAAAGCCTATTCATGCCAAACGCGATAAGACTAACAAGTACCCTTCTTCTGGGCACATTATTTGTTGTCATATTGCTGCATCTATCTTTTAAGGCTCACGTGCTTGAGCTGCTCGCTACAACCCCGGCAAATGAGCACCTTACAGCATCAATGGTATCACCTTGGTATTCCCCACTACTGCACGGTTTGAACTTTGCAGCAAGCGGAAACCACACTTATGTTGCGGTAGAATCAACGCTCGGAATACCCAAATATTTGGATGTAAGTACAGTTTGGTATGCCGTATTTACTTCTCCAATCACTCTCATTTCAATTGCAACTTTACTCGCGATTGTTGCGTATCTTTTTAAGGCAGAGCGCCGCTACCGTAATCAAGATGAAGATATCAGCGAGGTGAATAAGGACGTAGGTGGAATATTGACGCGTTTAGAGGTCGACAGTGCGCCACTGCACCATAAGTCCTCTCTTGCCAAGCTCAGCCATGCGATCCACGATTTGTCTAGCCATCTTGCACGAGTAAAACGCCATTCAGAGTCTCAAATTTTTCAAGACAAGCTCACAAAGCTTATAGATAGACATGCATATATTGACCATATCGAGGCAAAGTTAAAACAAGCAGAGTTGGCGCAACAAAAATGTGGCCTACTATTTATTGATTTGGACGGCTTTAAGCAGGTCAATGATTCCTTTGGCCACAGTTTTGGCGACGAAATTCTGATCCAAGTTGCTGCTCGGCTCGCAAAAGTGGTTCGCCAATATGGTTTAGAAGATTGCCACCCTATTCATGGCCTTGAACAAAACCTTTCAAGACTCGGCGGCGATGAATTTTCGCTATTTATTCCCAAATTAAACAATCCAAGTTTGTGTACAGAAATCGCCCAGTCCATTCTTAGTGATATAGAGCGTGATTTCTTGCTTGGCAATAAGCTTGTCAAAATTGGAGCAAGTATCGGCATCGCGGTATACCCAGATAGTGCGGCAACACCGAACTCGTTATTACAGATGGCTGATGTTGCCATGTACAGAGCAAAAACGGATGGTCGTGGAATTTTTAAAGTTTATTCCCCCGAAATGGGGTCGAAAATGCGACGTTATCATTACCTATTGGAAGAGTTACGACTCGCTATCTCTGCACAAAGCTTTTATCTGTCTTTCCAACCGATAGTGCATGTTGAAGATTGTGCTATCGACTATTTTGAGGCACTTATTCGTTGGAACCATCCGATAGAAGGCCAAATTCCACCGGCCGAATTTATTCCAATTGCAGAGGAATCTAATTTAATTTTAGAGCTTGGTGATTGGATCCTACTTGAGTCGTGTAGGCAAATGTGTGCATGGCATAATGCAGGGATGAAAAAGGTAAAAATCTCAGTTAACGTTTCTGGAATACAACTAAAACACAGAAAGGTCTTTGAATGGGTAAATGCGGCCCTAGAAAAAACCGGTCTACCAGCCACTGCTTTGATGCTGGAGATCACGGAATCCACTCTTATCAAGGCCAGCAATGAAACGATTTCACAATTGCAACAATGCCGAGATGCAGGAATAAGTATCGCAATAGACGACTTTGGAACAGGTTTTAGCTCGCTAAGCACCCTCGCCGATTTACCTATCGATGTGATAAAAATCGATAAACTATTTATTACTCAAGCCAATAGCAACCCTAAGTATCGTAAGATCCTCAATTCCATCAGCGAACTTGGACAGCAGTTAGAATTAAAGATTGTTGCCGAGGGCGTTGAACAAACCGAACAATTTGAGCTAGTTAAAAACCTAGGAATTAGCTGTGTACAGGGGTATTTAGTGAGCCGGCCTGAAAGCTCAAATAATGTGGGTAGCAAAGTGTTAAATGGCAATGTGAATCACATCGCAGCCACTGGCACCAGCATTTGGTTACCAGAGCAAGTTGGGTAGCTGCTGTTAATAGTTAAGCGAAAAAAGTTAGCTATATACTGCACCTTCCACGCTAGGAAACCTATTATGCTATAAGTTGGGTGCTTGGCAAATCGTGATTAACGCCCACAGTATTTAATCTGAACCAAGGTAAGGTTATTTATCGCTTAAATTTGGTTTCTAGGATAACCGACGAATTGGTACGCTCAATCCCCTCTAAATTACCGATTTCATCTAGCAGATGACTCAACTGCTCCAAACTCTGTGCTTCAACAATAGCAATCAAGTCATATTCCCCACTAATGGCATAGAGTGCAGAAACATTTGGCAACTGCTGCAATGCTAAATTCGCCTTTGTAGTGAGTTTTTGTTTTACCTTAATAGAAACGTGTGCCGATACTAAATCGTCCATATACTGCTCAGCAAACTCTACGCGATAGCCTTTAATTACGCCATTTTGCTCTAATTTTGCGATACGATTTTGTACTGTGGTTCTGGAAAGGTCTAACTTACGTGCCAACTCAGAGATGCTCTCTCGTGCGTTATTACGCAACAGTGCAATGAGCTTTTCGTCTTGTGAACTAATCATTTTGCAATTTAATCATGTTAATTTGACATAAATGATAGCAAATATGTGAATTATTGCACTGCAAATTATTACAAAAGCGCGTAATAATGAAGAAATAGCAAGTTGGCTGTGAGCAGAACAACAAGTAATCAGCTTCTGCCCGACAGTGATACCGCACAATGATAACAATTTAGGAGAAAGCGTCATGCAAGCAAATCGCGAATTATTCGATGAAGTCATGGTTCCAAACTACAACCCGTCAGCCGTTATTCCAGTTAAAGGCCAAGGCTCTCGCGTATGGGATCAGACAGGTAAAGAGTTCATCGATTTTGCAGGCGGTATCGCCGTAAACTGTCTAGGCCATTGTCATCCTGCGCTCGTCTCTGCACTTAAAGAACAAGGCGAAAAAATTTGGCACTTATCAAATGTGATGACCAACGAGCCGGCGCTTCGCCTTGCCAAAAAGTTAACTGATGCAACGTTCGCAGAAAAAGTCTATTTTGCAAACTCAGGCGCTGAAGCAAACGAAGCGGCACTTAAACTTGCGCGTCGTTGGGCACTGGATAAATTTGGCGCAGAAAAAACGCAAATTATCGCATTCAATAAAGGCTTCCATGGTCGTACTTTCTTCACGGTAACGGTTGGTGGTCAAGCAGCCTATTCTGACGGTTTTGGTCCAAAACCTGATGATATCACTCATATCGACTATAACGATTTAGCTGCATTTGAAAAAACAATCTCAGACAACACTTGCGCAGTCATGATGGAACCGCTTCAAGGTGAAGGCGGGATCATTTCTCCAAATGCTGAGTTTGTCCAAGCTGTGCGCGAACTATGTGATAAACACAACGCGCTACTTATTTTTGATGAAGTACAAACGGGTGTTGGCCGAACTGGTGATCTATATGCTTATCAAGGACTGGGTGTAACACCTGATATCCTAACTAGCGCAAAAGCACTAGGTGGCGGTTTCCCAATTGGCGCGATGCTTACTACCACTGAAATTGCAGCTCACCTTAAAGTAGGCACCCATGGCTCAACTTATGGTGGTAATCCACTAGCCTGCGCGGTAGCGGAAGCTGCATTTGACACAGTAAATACAGAATCGGTGTTAGCTGGCGTAAAAGCCAAAGAACAACTATTCAGAGATGGCCTAAATGCTATTAACGACAAATACAATGTATTTTCTGAAGTGCGCGGTAAAGGTCTTCTTCTTGGTGCAGTGCTCAATGACAAATTTGAAGGCCGTGCACGCGACTTCCTAGTAGCAAGTGCAGAGCACGGTTTAATGTCATTAGTTGCTGGCACTAACGTAGTTCGTTTTACGCCTTCTCTTGTGATCACTGATGAAGAGATCCAAGAAGGCCTAGCACGCTTTGAACAAGCAGTTGCTGCAGTAGTAAACGGCTAAGGAGCTGGGGACCTCGGTCTCCTCTTTCTCATGTTAGTATTAAGACCAATACAAAAAACTGACTTCGACGCGCTAAAAACCATTGCGGTTGAATCTGGCCATGGGTTTACCTCACTGCCAGTAGATGACGAATTGTTGTCTAATAAAATTAACCGCTCAGTTGAAAGCTTTGCAAAGTCAGTGTCAAAACCATACGACGAAGGCTATTTATTCGTCCTTGAAGACACACAAACGGGCGAAATTATAGGCACCACTGCGATTGAAGCTGCGGTCGGTATGTCTGTGCCTTTATATCACTATCATCTTGGCAAAACAGTACATCACTCAAGCACTTTGGGTGTCTATAATACTGTTGATATTCTATCGATGTGTAACGACTACACCGGAAGCTCTGAGATCTGCACGCTATTTTTACGTGAAGGTCATCGCCAAGGGTTAGCTGGTCGCTTTCTCTCAAGAAGTCGTTTCTTATTTATGGCAGAACATGCTGAGCGCTTTAGCGATACCGTTATTGCAGAAATGCGTGGTGTAAGTGACGAACATGGCCATTCACCATTTTGGCAGTGGCTGCAAGAACACTTTTTTAGCATTGAATTTCCGCAAGCAGATCACTTGGTCGGTCTCGGGGACAAAGTGTTTATTTGTGAACTTATGCCCAAGTATCCCATCTATGCAAACCTACTAAGTCCAGAAGCACAAGCTGTGATAGGTAAAGTGCACGAGAAAACCAAGCCTGCTTTGCGTTTATTACAAAAAGAAGGGTTTGAACACCGTGGCTATGTTGACTTGTTCGACGCAGGTCCAACGGTAGAAGCCAAGCTAGACAACATTAGAACGGTTAGAGAGTCGTTTAAAGGTGAGGTTGAAATAGTCGCTTCACTACCAGACAAGCTCCCTAGCCTTGCTATTTCAAATGGTCGATTAGACGCGTTTAAAGCCACGTTTACCGATCAGGCTTATCTGTGCGAAGCAGAAGAAAAAATTCAGCTGACCGCAGAGGTAGCTAATGCGCTTGATGTCACTCAAGGTGAACTGATAAACGCATTTAAACTATAGATTTCAATGTCGTGCTGATACCAATTGGTATAACGTTTAACAAGCTGTCACCAAGACAAAAAATTAGGAAACCATTATGCACAACAACGTAGATACACTATTTGAACACCTGTGGGACAACTACTTAGAAGTAACACCTTCTGCAGTTAAAGTTCATGAACTTCTCGGCTCAACGCAAAAAGACGACGTGATCAATGACCACATTGCATTGCGTACCTTTAATATTGAAAAAGTAGGCCTAGAAAAGCTCGCTGCACATTTTAAAGCCGTGGGTTATACAGAGTGCGGCGAATACCACTTTGAAGCGAAAAAGCTATATGCCAAGCACTATGAACACCAAGATCCAACTAAACCAAAGGTGTTTATCTCTGAGCTGCTCGTTGAAAAATGTTCAGAAGAACTACAAGCTATCGTTAAAGACATGGTTGAGCAAATCGACGAGTCAGCAGTAACAGCTGAAAACTTCCTGTATTCTGGCACCCACTGGCGCGTTTCTCACGAGACATACAAAAAGCTACTCGCTGAGAGCGAGTATGCCGCATGGATGTCTGCATGGGGCTACCGTGCAAACCATTTCACGGTAAGCATCAACTACCTGAAGAACTTCACCACAATTGAAGCTGTAAACCAAGCGCTCAAAGACAACGGTTTTGAACTAAACACATCAGGTGGCGAAATCAAAGGCTCTCCAGAAGTGTTACTGGAGCAATCTTCAACGCTTGCTGATCACCAAAATGTGCAATTTAATGACGGTGAATTTAGTATTCCAAGCTGCTTCTATGAGTTTGCTCTGCGTTATGCCAAGCCTGACGGCGAGATCTATACTGGTTTTGTTGCAGCTTCCGCTGACAAAATCTTTGAAAGTACTAACGCAAGATAATCGCGTTTGAAATCAGTGCTTGCCTAAGCACTCTGCCCAAATTGTAAAGCAGCCTTTATGGCTGCTTTTTTAGTTAATATTAGCCACAACTCCAATCAAACTCGCGGTTTACCAAATCAAGCATACCTATCCCTCCGCCAAAGTTATGCCCACCTAAGATCTCTTCGAATTCGATGTAGTAAGAGGTAAGAAAATCTGGGATCCCTTGACCGTTTAAACTCGTCCCGCCTAAATGGTTTGGCAAAACACTCTCTAACCACTCAGGGTCGCCTTCGTACGGATCAATATAACCTGTATCTTCATATTCGCTGGGCGTCTTACCCGCATTAGGATCACTAGGGTTGGCAATAAGCGCAATTGCACGGTTAAAACTCACTGCTTCTGGGGGAATTCCACCAAGCTCGCGATATATTTGGTACTCTTCAGCTGGCAAACTGAGGTACTGGGAATAGTTCATTTTCCAAAAGCAACTCGCCCCACCCTCGACTAGCCATTCAGGGACGCAAACATCATCTTCAAAATGTCGTTCAATAATAGTTGGCGGTGAACAGAGCTCGCCGTAAAACTCAGCTTCACTAAGCAGGAGCGTTGCGTAATAACAATCTAGCGTATCCGCTGCAAACTTACAGCTAGGATGAACCGTTTGCATCGCCTGCCAAAAGGGTTTGAATAGCGGTTCATCTGGCGACTGCTCAGCAAATAACGCCTCTTCTAACCCTTCAATATATTCGGGCCCGCCATCATTATGCTCAACCGCGATTGCAAAAAAACTAACCGCATACGCATTCTCATCAGTGCGATAGCCCTCTGGCAATTTTAGTGTAAAGCTGTGCTTTAGCGGATAACCGGTATGTGGATCAAGCGGCCACTGATTGGCTTTAATTCCGGGGGGCAAACCAAATACCCAGCCATCAAAGCGTGTTTTATCGTCAATGGATTGTTTCAATATCTCGATATTATAAGCATTCATTACTATCTCCTTATTAAATAACGTTGCTTACTCTTAAGTTAGGGCCTGTTTACCTTTCAAGTTTGTTTTTGCAGCAGCAAAGAACAACAGGCCCTAGTATAAAAGTATTAACCCCACAATTGAAATAGGTACTTAGACTTTTACAGTGTTTGAGATACTTAAAAATATTGCTTATATTCATTGCCTGTTGGTGAAAAATCAGTAGGATTAGACAAGGATACTAGTTGTGAATTATTTTGGAACGTTTGGTTCAACAGAAGAAGAGGCGCTTCGCCTTCTCATGCCTGTTGTCGACAGAGCTTTGAAAGCGCATGAGAGAGGAAACTATCAAGCATATTTATCTGTAATAACCGCCGACTTAGCCAAAAAGGTTTCTGAGGAGGGGTTTTTACGGGCATACCGTGAAATCGCGCCGCAGCTTGGCCGCTTAAAATCCAAAACCTTGTTAGCGTCTCTTCGAAGAGGTCAGGATCCAATGCTGATATTCGCAGCGAAATACGAGAACACGCAAGACGATATCGTAATTAATATCACATTTAAAAACGCGACTACCCCGCCTTTAATTACATGGATTTGGATAGAATAGTCCTTCGGTTCAAAGGCTTAGATTAAAACTTATAGGAGGACCGTTTCCGGTTTGCTTCACGCTTGTGTAATAACATGTATAACCCTTAACAGCCGGTTATTAGGACGAGTAAGTGAAAACAGTGACAGGAAATGGTAACCCCTCAACAAAACTAGATTGTATCAGTCACCTAAAGCGATAACTTTGGCAGTAGACACTGCGGATATTTTCACTCCAAAACTGGAGATAATTGGCAGTGTAGCATTATGATGTATTCTTATTTGTTCACCTGACATGTGCTTTTTGCAATGTGTGGTATGGGCATCCGCCACTAATGTAACTGCATAACCCAAACCCGCGGCTCGCCGACTCGTTGTATCAACACAAAACTCTGTAGCATAACCACAAACATAAATATGTTGAGCTCCATGTTCTTCAAGTATGTTAGACAAATTTGTGTTTAAAAATGAATCAGGGGTGGTTTTACGCACGAACAGATCATTGGCGTCAACTTGAAGTACCGATTGTAATTGCCAACCTTCACTACCATACTCAATCGCAGTACCGTTTTGCTCATGTTGAATATAGATCACTGGCACGCCTTGCTTTCGAGCCCAATCTGTCACTAAGTTAATTTGGCTTAACACCTCTTCACTTGCATACGGTTTGGGCTCTGGGTCGAATAAAAGGCTCTGTACATCAATTACCAATACTGCAGATTTCATAGCATACTCTTTTTGGGCATAATCTTGCTTATAAACTCAAAAGCCGCCAACACCTTGAACAGCATTCATTCTTTCAAGGGTTGTAGTGCCCAAGCAATATAAATTACAAGCGTTATATTGTCATTTTAATATTTATACATTGGTCTTACTGCCACATTAGCTATGTCTCAATACAGCTAAACAAGTTATGATAAATGTGTATGCAAAGACCTTATGGATAGCACACTTATGGACAAGATTGATAATCAGATATTACCCCCTTTAGCGACATTACTATGCTTGGTCATAAGCGGGTGTGACGACCTAGGCCAACAAATAGACGCGCTTACTGGCGAGCAAGACAAACAAGTGCAAGCACTGATTGAGCGCACTAAAGCCCAAATGGTGTTTGTTGAAGGCGGCAGCTTTATGATGGGCGATGGTGGTGGTCCAAATAACTTACCTTGGACCATAGCCCGCGACAATAAACCCGCTCATAAGGTGACCCTTACCAGCTATTCGATGGGCGCTTATGAGGTAAGCTATGGCGATTTTGATTTATATACCGCAGTAAATGACCTACCAAAAACCATGTGGGAGGATTGGGGTGAAGGGGAAGTTTGGCGCGCACCTGAATTCCCTGCGGGGGTGAGTTGGTATGATGCCAAGAACTATTGCTTATGGCTGGCAAAACTCACACAACTCCCAATTGATTTACCAACCGAAGCACAGTGGGAATTTGCAGCACGAAACCGTGGTGAAAACATTTTGTTTGCCACCAATACTGGTAGGCTTGAACTCGGTGTAAATTACTCTCTCGCCGAAGAGCCTGAACCGCATATTAGTGGCACCTATCCACCTAACCCATTGGGGTTTTATGACTTAAGCGGCAATATGATTGAATGGGTCAATGACTGGTGGGCTGAGGATTACTATCAACACTCCCCAGAACAGGATCCTAAAGGGCCAAAAGAAGGCACAAAAAAGGTCATGCGTGGCGGGATGTTTTTAGAGTCTCCCCGTGGCAGTAATGTATATACACGGCAAGAATCTGAGAAACTAAAAAAGGCATACAGGGCAACTGGATTTCGCTGCGTGCTCAATCAGTCTTGCCTTTAAATGAGCAACCAAGGTAGTAACCACTCATTGCAGCTTTTGCTTCACCGACAGCAAAATCGACTTTGGCATCAGCTTGAAATGAAAAGACACCATCCTTTGGGCTAAAGTTTGCAGCAATGCCTGCACCATGGGTGTAGCGCATTAATCGCGCCTCTGCACTGGCATCAAAATAGTCGCTTTTTTCAAACCTTTTTATATTTAGATCTTTATTAAGCTCCCTAGCCCATTCGCCCCATATGGTTGTATACGTGTCGACAAGCTTCTTATCATACTTAAAATTGACCTTTAGCTTGCTCAAATCATTTTTAAGCGCTTTGTTCAGTTTGCTACGGTCTAAGTTGCCATTCGCATCGCTAAAACGACGACCGTTTCGAATGTCCGTATCAATTTTATAACGTCTAGTATGATTGGCGATTTTATCACTGCGCACATAGGTATACTTTCGGCCTTTAAAGCCAATGACTTCGGTAATTTTATTAGCGGTAGGGCCTGAGACAAGTGGTTTTAGGGTCTCGTTTAACGCCTTTTTTGCGTCAATTACTTTATCATCTTGCTTCGAGAGGTCTTGTTGTCCAGCCAGCGCTTGCTTTAGCTGCTCCATGGGAGGGTTAAGTACTTCCATTTCTTGCTCTAAAATATCGGCAAGTGACTGCGTGACTGCTATAAAGCTGTTATCTTCTGGAATATATATAAAATCAATAATTTCCTGTTGGTCTTCAGATTCTTCAACCGAAAAACTCACGGAGTGCGTCGCACCTCCGGCTTCAGCGGTTAATGTGTATTCCCCCGCCACAAGCGGTAGCGCCAACTCCCAATCGTAGCCTCTGTCTGGTAGATATTTGCCATTCACTTGCTCCAATATGGCTGATTTTGAACCCGACGTTGGCCCTTTCCAGATTAGGTTAACGCTATTGCTGTTATAAAATTGCCCTTTAACGAGTACATCAAAGCCGGTATTCACCCTGACTTTATCACCCGCTTTGGGAGGATTTTTTATAGTAAACTGAGGATGGTTGAAGCCATATATACGGCTTTCATTCGGTGTGCCAGTATACTGCTCGACAACACTCGCAGCAGTTTCTCCCGGCCCTAATACATGATTTGCAAAACGTCTTTTAGTGGCTTGGTTTTGCTCTAGTTTTACGATTTGCTTTGGATTTGGTTGACCAATAATGACAGATGGCGCAATAGTATCTATGGGTTGTGCTGTACTTTCTAGCTTAGTGGGTGTTTTTTTAATGCCAGCGTTACTCTTACCCATTGACGGTCGCGTTGTACCTACTCCTTGGCTACTATTGAAGCCCACACCATCATTTTTTGAGGCATCGCTTGTAGCAGCATATTTAACTGCAGCACCTAAATGTGCACCGTTTTGGCTTAACTCTCCCGCCCCACCCGAGAAGCCTTTACTGCCACCAGAACCGAACTGACCTTCCTCTTTAGCTTCAAACGCTGACTTTTTAATAAACGCAAAGATCTCCTTTACATTGCCTTGAGAAACCGTTTTGAGACGTTGTACTTGGCTATTTGAAATAACAAGTAGTTGTCTATCGTCATGATGATGAAGTCCACCATGCCAGTAACGAGCGTCTTTTGGATCAATACGTATATAGTCAGTGTGATGGGGGTTAAGTGCTTTAAGAATGATGGTGGGCACTTTAGCCATCGGCAATCTGGTTGGTTGTGCCGAATTTTTTACGTCTGAATCTGACTGAAAAAGTGAATCATCGAATGTACCTTGTTGTGCGTCTTGCACAAGCGCAGGCCACTTGTCAAAAGGCTTCATGCCAATCCTTCCTTGTTTATTCCGGTTGTTCCTAATCAATGCAATTTGCTACTCATCAATGAGCGCGAGATATTAATCGGGGTAGATTTTATACTGATGGATTCAGTTATTCAATCAAGGAAAAATTTTGCTATTTACCTGTTCTAAATGATGAGAAGTTTTTAACGCCGTTAGCGCCTGATTAGCTCCCTCAAATTAAGGAAGTGTAAGACAAAATGGTATGACATATCATTGTCAAAAAGTCCCTGTAGAGTTTAATCTAGGTTACTCTAACACGCTCAAAAGTTAGTTGGTGCGGTAATATTTTCGCGTTGAAAAGCACTTTGATAGCAACAGGGCCAACTTAACCAAAGGCGATTAAAGGAGTTAGCATGACCAGTTATGTATCAGAAATAAAGGCGCTGAATCGCGGGCTAAGTGTAAAGCCTCCCATGACACACCCCGCTATTGATTCAAAAAAACACTACAAAAGCGAGTTAAAGTACTGGCAAACGCAACTATTACATGTGCAACAAGCCTATTTTCATCAAGGGAAGCGCGCTATTTTAGTGTTTGAAGGCTGGGATGCGGCTGGTAAAGGAGGCGCTATTCGCCGCATGACAGAAAAGCTCGATCCACGCGGCGTTAAGGTTTACCCAATCGCAAAACCAACGCCTGAGGAACAAGGCCGGCATTACTTATACCGCTTTCAAACTAAGCTACCACCTCGGGGCACTATGACTATTTTTGACCGTTCATACTACGGCCGAGTGTTGGTAGAACGGGTTGAAGCATTTGCTAGTGAGCAAGAGTGGCGCCGCGCCTATCAAGAAATCAATGAATTTGAGCGTCTGCTGACGGATGATAATGTCCGCATCGTTAAGCTATTTTTACACATTAGCGAAGACGAACAACTCAAACGCTTTACAGAGCGTTTAAATAATCCATATAAGCGCTGGAAACTAACGGAAGAAGATATTCGCAACCGCCAAAAGCGACAAGATTATGAGCAAGCAATTGATGATATGTTTGCTAAAACCGATACGAATTTAGCGGGATGGCATTTGATCCTCGCGGAACATAAATGGTATGCCCGCGTACAAGTGATGAAAACCATTGTCGAAGCGTTAAGCAGGGGGGTTGATATTAGTCCCCCACCTATCGATAAAGCCGTTGTAAAACTGGCAAAATCTCAATTGGGTATTGTTCAAAGGGAGGACTAATCCATGAATCGTCACGACTATCTTGCATCTTACTTTAATGAGCGTGAAGGCATTCACGTAAGCAATGAGTGCAGTAAATTCGACAAAATGAGACTCAGTCCATTTCGGTTCTTCCGTGGTAGTGCCGCGCTTATGTATAAGGACTTACTGGAGCAACAACTACACTTACCTGAAGCGGCCACCAGCCTGCCACTCACCTACGTAATGGGCGATTGTCATACGGGCAATTTTGGCTTTCATAGTGAAGAAGGCAGCCACGGCGATACCCTAATTTTTGAACCTAATGACTTCGATGATGCCTGCGTCGGACACGCTGCGTGGGACCTGTTTCGCTTTTTAGTGAGTTTACCGCTTACCCAACTAGAAGGTGGCCGTATTCAAGAACAAGCACAGGATATTAAAGACAGAAGTAAACCTTTGGTTAGTAAAGAGCTAGTTGCCCAAGCACAATTGGACTTTTTACACAGCTACCTAAAAGCTTGTCAGTTGTCGCTGGAACATAAGGTCGATAGCAACACAGGCTTAACCGAGTTTGATAATAACCATATATTGCATAAACGATGGCAAAAAGGGTTGCAAAGAATGGCGGGGGGCGCCGCGTTTACGATTAAAAGTACACTTGCTAAGGAAATCGACCTCAGCATTAAACCGCTACGTTTTCGCGAAGACAAACTGAAGTTTAAGCAACTTGACCCCGATTTAAAAGAAAACCTTATTCATCACTTTGCGCCCTATGTTGATGACGAAATTTTAGATTGTGTTGAGCGTATCGACCAAGGCACAGGCTCACTGCATCTGAGCAGATATTATTTGTTGGTTGGCCCAAACGTACAAAAGCCCACTAAAGATATTCTGCCGCTATGCCACATTGTGGAGGTAAAACAACAGCAACTCGCTTCGCCTCTTGCTTACTTTGCAAATTTAAGCCCAGTGAATCGCTTAGATCCCGCACACTTAACCGTCAACAGTCAAAGAAAAATGCAGCGCCGTACCGATCTCATTTTAGATAATGCACTGTGGCAAGGCAGTCACTGGCTGGTACGCTCGCGCCATCATGCTCGCGTTGGTATAGACCCAGAAGACATCACCATTGGTAAGCGTGCAGCGACTAAGTCGGGCTTTAGCCAATATGCAGAAGCTTGCGGTGAAGCCCTTGCCCTTTCACATATGCGAGCAGATAGACGCTCCTTACAATTTCAAGAAGATGCAGTAGCCATTTTGCCTAGTCTCATCGATCAATTGGTCAAATCGGCCAGTCATTACAGCGAGCAAGTCGTAGCCGATTGGCGTTGGTTTTGCGAGCAATCCCAGAGCTAAGCAGTAGCGCACTCAACTTGCTTTTGCTTTGGAATGTCTACAATCAGACCATCCTCTGCGATGATGAGTGCATTGCTAAAGTGCAACTTGGCCTCTTCAATAAGAGGCTGCAGCATGCCCTCACCATGATAGCGCACGCTAAAATGAGTGAGCGCGAGCGTGGGCACTTGATGTAATTGTGCAAATTGAGCGATGCGCTTAGCATCGCTATGCCCTGTATGAAATCCCACTTTATGAAGATCTGCAGCGGTAAAGGTAGCTTCATGAACAAGCAAATCGACCTCTTTTATCATCTGCGATAGCAAGCCGGGCTTTTCGTTATCACCACAAATTATTGCAACTCGAGGTTGCCAACTATAAAAACTGTAGTCATCCGAGGTTAAAAGTCGTCCTTGATATTCTACGTCTTGGCCCTTTTGCAACAGGTTGTAGTGGCCGCCAGACGCAATGCCATCTAGCTGAAGTTTGTCTATTTTTAACTTGCGAGGAATGCACTTTTCCGTGAGTTTATAGCCAACACTGGGCACTCTGTGTTGTAGCGCTATGGTTTCGATATCGCAACATTCAAGTTGTAACTTATCGTTTATTTCTTCAAAGGCGATGGTGATTAAGTCAAAACTCAACCTCACCTCTGTCAGTGTAAAACAGCTTTGCACAAACTGAATAACAGCCCTCGGCGCAATTAATTTTAGCGGCGCTTTGCGAGAGTTTAACGCCATGGATGAAATGAGTCCGGGTAATCCATAGCAATGATCCCCATGAAGGTGAGTAATACAAATTGCTTCGAGATGATATAGGGTTAACTCACTGTGTAGCAGTGCATGCTGGGTCGCTTCGGCGCAGTCAATTAGTACCCAGGCTTTGGTATTTTCAAAGCTTACTGCCGCTGCCGACATATTACGTTGCTTAGATGGGCTACCTGAAGAAGTGCCAAGAAAATGTACTTTCACGCCAAAACCGTTTACTTTTTAAGTGGGTATACCATTGTAACGAATATATAACGTAATAGCGAAGCGCGCGTGCTCGCCTTGCAACGTAATCTCTAAGGAGAAGATGATGAATTTGATACCTTCGGACAGCATGATCTTAGTGATCGATATTCAAGAAAAATTTCGTCCTCATATTGAGGTATTTGGCGATATCGAGCGCCAAGTAACCACCTTGCTACAAGCTGCAGAACATTTGTCTGTTCCTGCACTGATTTTTGAGCAATATCCCAAAGGGCTTGGCCATACAGCACCGAGCTTACTTGAATTTAATCTCCCGGTTATCGAAAAAACCGCATTTAGCGCCTACCACGTTGAATCTTGCAAGCAAGCTATTCAAGAATATAAACGCGACACCATCGTCGTGGTTGGTCTCGAAAGTCATATCTGTGTACAACAAACCGTCAATGACCTGCTTGCGGACAATTTCAACGTGGTGATTGTTGCCGATGGTATTTGCTCACGTAATCCAAAACACACAGATTGGGCGCTAATGCAGATGCAGGCCGATGGCGCACGCTTTTTGGCTTTAGAGTCTATTTTATTTCAGTGGCTAAAATCGGCCAAGAATGAGCAATTTAAGGCAATTTCAGCGTTAGTTAAGTGATCGGCTAGCACAGTGAAAGCGTATTCCAAGTATCGAGGTGAACAATGAAAAATGAATTAGATAGCAAGTTCTTGTTAACGGTGTTCGAGCATATTCAAAAGCACGGTGAAGTAAACGAAGAAGGTAAACGCTATGAGGGCATAGTGGCCTATTCAGATCCAGATGGTTACACCATATACCTGCAAGGCAGTGGCGTGTTACTGCGCTCTGGGTTTCATAATACTTATCACTTGGATTATGAACAAGATAAGCACAAAGACGATTTTATTAAGAAGCTAGATTACATTTTTAAAGAGGCGAATGAGTAGCTTATATCCAAATACCAACCGAGGGCGTCGCATTAGACGTCCCCGCCCTGAAAGCAAACAAACCCGCGCATACGTAAACATGGTAGTCGAAGCGCTTAGGGAAAATCCAAATAAACTCAAGATAATCAAAAATAACTGCGATGAATTTCGCCAGCAACGCTTTTTAAAACGTGGCTTTTTGCTCGCCATTGAACGCTTTGATTGGGTGTTTGCAGTGGACGGTCACGTAGAGCGAATTTGCCAGCAGATCCTCGCTGACGACTACATAGGCAAACGCCTACGCCGTTACCCTTTATTATTTAAGGGTGTGTTAGATGATTAATCTCGTTTGGCTCAAACGTGACTTAAGAGTGTTCGACCATAGACCACTTTACGAAGCGTGTAATAATGGCAGACCAACCCTGATCTTGTATGTTGTTGAGCCCGAATATTGGCAACTCCCCGATACCAGCGAAAGACAATTTCAATTTGTAAAGGAGTCGCTGCTAAGCCTTGCTGAGCAGTTGCTGCTTTTAGGTGGCACGCTGACGATTCGCCAGGGCGATATCATTGAAATACTTGAAAAGATCCATCAGCACATCGCGATCGCAACCCTTTATTGCCATCAAGAAACGGGGAATACATGGACATTTGAGCGCGATTTGCGTGTTATTGCCTGGTGCAAAGAAAGACACGTATCGTTTGAAGAATATCGCCAACAAGCCGTATTCAGGGGAAAAGTGAATCGTGATAAGTGGCAACAGCGAGCTGAAGACTGGCTGCAAAGCGACTGTCTACCGACTCCTTCAAAAATTAATCCTCTGCTGCAACAGCACAGTGGTATTGCGCTTTTAAATGACTACCCTGGGAATGACAGCAACTCAGCGCCAAAGCCACAATTAGGTGGACTCAAAGCCGCGCAGCAAACCTTGAATAGCTTTTTTGATCATAGGATAGACAACTATTTATTTGGTATCTCAAGCCCGGTAAAAGCTGTAAACAGTAGCTCCAGACTCAGTCCGTATTTGGCTTATGGCGTGCTTAGTCTCAAAGACGTGTTACATCAAACTCTTGCATTAAATGTTGACTCAAAACGCAATAAGAGCGGTTTTTTATCACGGCTTTACTGGCATAGCCATTTTGTGCAAAAGCTCGAATCAGAACCGCTTTATGCAGAGCGTGCTGTGCATGCATCCTTAATCGATATGCGGGCTAGTGAATTTAATCCGCAACGCTTTGAACTTTGGGCTCACGGCAACACGGGCGTCCCCTTTATTGATGCCTGTATGCGAATGCTGATCACCACAGGCTGGATAAACTTTCGCATGCGCGCCATGTTGATGGCGTTTTCAAGCTATCACCTATGGCTTGATTGGCAACAACCAGCAGCAAGACTTGCCACTCTATTTATAGATTATGAACCTGGGATCCACTATCCTCAGGTGCAAATGCAGTCAGGCACTACTGGGATAAATCCGTTTCGCATCTATAACCCCATAACGCAGGGGCAAAAATATGATCCAGAAGGTAAATTCATTCGCCGCTACATCCCTGAGCTTAATCACGTCCCAACGCATTACTTACATACACCTTGGTTTTATAACGGCTTAAAAGAAGACCAATATCAGCGGCCTGCTATATTACCCGATGACGCAGCAAAAATTGCCCGTGAAAAAATCTCCGCATTTTATAAGCAACATCTAGATAAAGATGAAACAGGCAGAGTGCTTCACACTCACGCTTCAAGGCGCCGCTCAAGTCGTGGGCGCAAAAAACAAGTAAGTTCTGATAAAAATCAGCTTAAGCTATTCTAACTGTTCCGTTTTTGCACAATGTTCCGCCTTTCACCCTAAAAAGAGGACAAATAGCCGCTTAAGCATGACCTCATGTAAAAAAAATGCTAAGGTTGCGCCATTTTTTGGAACTGAGAATTTAGCTATGTCAAATGCTGTAGAGACGCAAGCTGATAGTCAGGACCAACAGGGGCAAAAAGGGGGATTATTTAATCGCTTCTTGGCAACTGTTGAGTTCTTAGGGAATATGCTTCCCCACCCTATTACTTTGTTTGCAATGTTTTGTATCGCCATCGTGGTATTCAGTGGTATTGCCGATTGGATGGGGTTATCTGCCATCGATCCTCGCCCAGAAGGCTCCGCGGGTCGCGACCCCGACGGTGTTATTGAAGTCGTAAGCTTGATGAGTGCTGAGGGTCTGCAACGCATTGTGACAGGTCTTGTAACTAACTTTACTGGCTTTGCACCGCTTGGCACTGTACTTGTTGCATTACTGGGGGTTAGTGTTGCAGAACACTCAGGCATGCTATCTGCTGCAATGCGCGGCATGGTAATGGGCGCTTCAAAACGCCTTGTTACGTTCATGGTTGTATTTGCCGCTATCTTGTCTAATACCGCATCAGAACTTGGCTACGTTGTACTTATTCCGCTTGCCGCAATGATTTTCCATAGCCTTGGTAGACACCCACTTGCTGGCTTAGCCGCTGCATTTGCTGGCGTATCCGGTGGCTACAGCGCAAACTTATTGCTTGGCACCATAGATCCGCTATTAGCTGGTATTACGACGCCTGCTGCGCAGATGATTGACCCAACTTACCAAGTAGGACCTGAAGCGAATTGGTACTTCATGATGATTTCAGTATTCCTAATTGCCATCGTGGGAACCTTAGTCACCGAGAAAATCGTAGAGCCACGTTTAGGGAAATACGACCCTAAAGAAGCCAGCGTTGATTTAAGTGAAAACAATATCGAGAAGCTTTCAGTAAAAGAAAAATCAGGCCTCAAATGGGCGGGTGTATCACTACTCGTAGTAAGCATTCTACTTGCATTAACCATAGTGCCTGAAGATGGCATCTTACGTCACCCAGTAACAGGCGAAGTGGCGGGTTCACCATTTCTAAAAGGGATTGTGGTATTTATCTTTGTAACCTTTGCTATTCCGGGTTTTGTGTACGGTCGTGTGGTCGGCACCATGAAAAATGACCGCGATATTATTGATGCAATGAGTAAAAGCATGAGCTCGATGGGCATGTATATCGTGTTGGTATTCTTTGCCGCTCAGTTTGTTGCATTCTTTAAGTGGACAAACCTAGGTACTATCCTTGCGATAAATGGCGCAGCACTATTACAGGCGCTAAACCTAACTGGCCCTGAAGTATTCGTACTGTTTATATTCATGTGTGCACTCGTGAACCTAAGCCTTGGTTCATCATCAGCTCAATGGGCTGTCACGGCACCGATATTTGTTCCAATGCTGATGCTTATCGGCTATGCGCCAGAAACCATTCAAGCAGCGTACCGAATTGGAGATTCAGTTACTAACCTTATCACTCCGATGATGAGTTACTTTGGTTTGATATTAGCGGTTGCGACTAAATACAAAAAAGACATGGGTATAGGTACTCTAGTGGCCACGATGTTGCCGTACAGCATGTTCTTCTTTATCGGCTGGGTTGCACTATTCTACGTGTGGGTGTTTGGCTTTGGTCTACCAGTTGGACCTAACTCTCCTATCTATTACAATCCGTAGCTAATACTTTAAAATTATCTAAATGCCAGCATTTGCTGGCATTTTTATTTGTGAAAACCTCAACCCTCACCTAAGGTTGAATAGGAGACAGCGAAGAAGGAGCCGATTTTGGATACCAATAACGTTGCAATTATTACATTGGTATTAAACTAACTTCACGTGATCACTGTTATTTTATGCCCTGTTCCTGAGTGATACACGTGACCTAACATTAGGTGAATTATGTACACACTCTTTTACTATCCACAAAGTGCGAGCCTTGCGCCTCATATTTTATTAGAACTCATTGGTGAGCCTTATCAACTTGAACTGGTGGATATCAAAAAAAACGCCAACCGTAGTGCACAATACTTAACACTAAGCCCTGCCGGACAAGTACCAGCCCTCGTTGACGACGACTTTACCTTATTCGAAAGCGCTGCAATTTCTCAGTACCTAGCTGAAAAGCACATCGACAAGCAGCTTATCCCAACTGAGCTAAAACCAAAATCACAGTGCCTGCAATGGATGCATTTTATGAGCGCTTCTATTCACAGCGACTTATTGATGTACACCTACCCAGAACGACACACCCAAAGTGCTTTGATGTATGACGACCTTATTCGCTCGCAGCAAGGCCGACTAGAAGAAGGGTTTGGTATTATTGATACCTTACTTGCAGACAATCATTACCTGTTTGCAAATCAATTTACGCTATGCGACAGCTATTTATTTATGCTTTGTGAGCGTGCGAAGACATTTTTAGAAAAAACGCCTTCGCTTAAAAATGTACGCCGCTATTATCGCCAAATTGCGGCAACACCAGCTATTAGCAAAGCCTTAGAAATGGCTGAGTTTTAGCCTGAACGATTAACGTTAATAAGTACAATACCGGTCAGCACAGCAATCACGCCCACGACTTTTTGCAGGTTAATAGGCGTATAAGGTACACCAAAGAGACCAAGCTGACCGATCACCATCGCTACCACCATTTGACCACACAAGTAATAAGCCATTAGGTTACCTATACCCATTTTAGGAATTAAAAAATAACAGAGTCCCACCCCAGTTGCACTTAGCACCCCACCTAAACACCACAAGTACCAAGGCACCGCTTTTAGCTCTGAGGTTGCTGGCAGCACGTTATCAGATACCCGAAAGGCAATAAAGGCATAGAATGCGCTGACGGTAAACGCCACTCCTGCAGCCAATATCGGACTTTTTAATAAACCGCCAAGCTGTGCATTCATGCTTGCCTGCACCGCAATTGCACCACCTGCAAAAACGGCTAATATGGCAAAAATCATCGTCACACCTCAATATGCAGCAAGTCTCTCGATTTCCTTACTTTGCTTGTATTCGCGCTCACATCCGTACTGTCACGAATGCCAATTGGCGCAATTAATACCGTGCGTAAGTTTAAGGATGAAAGACCCAACACGTCATCGTAGGCAACCTTATCGATACCGGTCATTGGGCAAACATCAATTTCCATACTGGCGGCTACCAGCAGCAATGTACCGAGGGCCAAGTGAGCCTGCTCAGAACACCAGCTATATTGAGACGCACAGTCCATGGTGTGTAGCGCGTCTTTCATACCCAATTCCATCTGTGCATAGATAAGCTCATCAAGGTTTCGATTCGCCTTAAAGTCTTGAATGTAGCGCTCTACTTGGCTATCTAAAGGTGACATATCCGCAGCAAAAACTAATAGATGACTATTATCAAGCACCTTTTGTTGTCCATACGAATGCGGTAGTAATGCTTTTTTTATCGATTGCTTGGATATTTGAATAATCTTGTAAGGCTGTAAGCCAAATGCTGAAGCACTCAACCCCGTCAGTTCGATTAACTTATCGACTTTGTCCTGAGCAATGGTTTGCTCAGAAAATTTGCGGACGGCGTAGCGCCAATTCAATAACGATTCTAGTTGTGATGTGTTCATAAGTTGCTCTCCATTATGTCTGAGGCAACTTTAACAAGGTGAAGAGCTTGGCTCATTTACCTATGTAAACGAACCTGAATTTTTTAACGATTTTCTTATTCGGCTTAACTGTGTAGGAGTGATCCCAAGGTGTGACGCTAAATGGTATTGCGGTACGCGCTCAGCAAGCTCTGGCTGCTCTTTTAAAAATGCGAGATAGCGCTCTGTGGCGTCTAACTGCACCATATAAA
This sequence comes from Pseudoalteromonas sp. NJ631, assembly GCF_000276645.1. Classification (NCBI taxonomy): domain Bacteria; kingdom Pseudomonadati; phylum Pseudomonadota; class Gammaproteobacteria; order Alteromonadales; family Pseudoalteromonadaceae; genus Pseudoalteromonas; species Pseudoalteromonas sp. NJ631. The sequence continues at coordinate 212,154 of NZ_AKXJ01000002.1, read as the reverse complement.
GCTCTCGCTTATCCTTTTCTAACAACCAGTTCTTCTCGAGGTACAGTATTTGAAATCGCATTAATTCCGGATTATCCATCAGCAGTGCTCTAAACTGCTTGAATTTGATTAGGACTACCTGTGAAGCTTCAAGCGCTTGGATCCCTTGATTGGCAGGCTCTTGGCGATGTAGCGCACGCATTACACCAGGAAATTCCCCCGTCACAAAAAAACGCTTATTGTATTCCTGCCCAGCAGCATTGGTATTTACTAATCTAACTAACCCTTGATGTAAAAATGCAAAAGTAGTCAGATACTCTCCTTCTTTGTAAAGCCACTCATCTTTCGCGAGTAGTTTAATGCTGGTGATCGCAGCAATAGCGGACCAGGTTTCTTGAGAAAGTGGATAATAGGCGTCTACCGCTTGTTTTAATCTTGTTAGTGCATCCATGAGTTCTAGCTTTATGATATTATTCGGATTAACTATTCCTATTTGCAGTGTCTATGTCAATCTCTAGCCATTATCAAGCACAAATTGAATGTGGAAATCTTACTCCTGATGCAGCGCAGCAAGCTGCAATTTCAGCCTTAGATGCCCTTTCTCAATCACTCGCTAGTAGTCATTCGAATAAAGGCATCTATTTTTATGGCCCTGTCGGGCGTGGCAAGACAATGCTGATGGATTGGTTTTATGAATTCACTGACGTCACAGACAAAACTCGCCTACACTTTCACCATTTTATGCAACAGGTGCATACAGAGCTCAATCAAATTCAAGGTGTGAGAGATCCTTTAAAGCGGATCGCCCAAAACTGGGCTGAGCACACTTCTGTGCTGTGCTTTGACGAGTTTTTTGTCACCGATATCGGCGATGCCATCATTATGGCGAGATTGTTTGAAGCCCTTTTTGAAGCTGGCGTGATCTTAGTTGCAACCTCTAATAGTCACCCAACCGAATTATACAAAGATGGATTACATAGAGACCGCTTTGAGCCAACGATAGCACTGCTTATAAGTCACTGCGATGTGATATCAGTGTGTGGTGAGACAGATCATCGATTTAGCAAAGGCGCAAAGGCAAACCACTACTTTGTCAATGATAAACAAGCGTTTTGGGACGCCTTTACTAATGCCGGTGGCATATTCAAACCAGGCGTCCTGGAGATTAATCATCGTCTAATTAACGTGCTTGGCGTAAATGAAAGTGTAGCATGTTTTGATTTTATGGAGATCTGTTCAAGCCCTCGCGCTACCATTGATTATATTGAGCTTGCACAGCAATTTAGCTGTATTTTTATCTCTGAGTTACCGCTACTTGGTGTTACTCCAGAGAATAAAGATGTAGCACAAGGGACTGAAGAAGGCTATATCCGCCCAAATAACTCAATGCAACCTAGGATTGGCGACGATGAGGCCAGACGCCTTATAGCGCTTATCGATGAATGTTACGAAGCCAAAGTACTGGTTGTTTTTTTGGCAGATGCCCCGATTGAGCAAATTTACCAAGGAGAGCAGCTAGCATTTGCATTCGCTCGCTGCATTAGTCGAGTGACAGAAATGCAAAGTTGGTCTCTTAGCACCTGCTGAGCTTACAATTTTTATAATTGTATACATTACAACCGAGTGCTAACCTGCTGCAAATAATAATAAAATGGATGTTTCTATGAAAAAGTTTCCCTTGTCAGAGGGTACTGGTGACAATGACTAATCAACAAAAACAAGCTCAGCCCTTTATTCCTGACTTTTTTATGCCACCAACAAGGGTTAGCACATCGCATTTTTCTTTTATCGTGCTCAATGAGAAAATTGCGATAGTAGATTATGAGCTGGTGATGGCTAATCAAGCACGTTTGCAAGGCATATTTGGTCCGAATTCAGACTGGCCGAAAGCTTCTATGACTTATGATGAAAACATTGCGAGTTTAGCCACCCACAAGGAAGAATTTATGTCGCGATCGGCATTTGCTTATGCGGTTTACACCAGACACAGTGAAAAGTATATCGGTTGTGTCTATATCGATCCGCCGCAATCTTCAGATTTTGATTGTGATGTCTATCTTTGGATAGGAGCAGAAGATATCACATTGGATAACCTACTCTATCAAACAATTACTCATTGGTTAAAAACGGCATGGCCATTTTCTAAACTTGCATTTCCCGGTCGAAACGTTGCATTCAATACAGAGTAAAAAACAATAAAGTAAGGAAAATCATAATGAAAGTTCGATATGCACTGCTGCCACTCATACTGGTTTCAAGTCTTTGCTCCGCAGAATGCACTGAGCGACAAGGTCAACGCTTACTTCATCGCACAAGAAGCCGTTGAACACCAATATTCAAAAGAGTCTGATGTTACCCACCTACTTACGCTTTTAACGCCAGACGCCTCATTCGAGCATCCTCGTTTTAATGCCGTATTATCAAAAGAAGAATACAAAAAAGGCCTACTCAGCTATCTGGGCCAATATGGCAAATGCGATATCCAGATAACAAATATCATTGAAGGCCTTAATGCGGTGACCGTTGAGTATTTGCATCCTTGCGTTGATCAGCAAGGTAACACGGACGAAAAAGAGAATAAGCAAAAGCTTATGACACTGTTTGAGTTTAGCGGCGGAAAAATAAAGCGTATTCGCCACTATTTTTAAGTGGCATTAAATATCCAACAAATAGACCACATCGATTACCTAAGTGGTCTATTTACGAATTTTGATTATCACTCACCAAGTAATTTAGTTAACCGCTCTTTACGAGCAACAAAGACATCGTAGCCACCATCACCCTTCGATGACAATGCCAGCGCTTTGTTTACTTGTTCTAAAGATGCTTGGTATTGTTTGTCGGTTTCATAGCCATATGCTAAGCCGTTGTAGGCATCTGCATTATTTGGATAGCGTGAAACGCCAAACTTAAACAACTTAATTGCTTCTTCCACGTTACCCATACTTACATAGTAATAGCCAAGTTCCCTGATCACGGCTTCCTGTGGCTCAAAAACCTCGCCATATTGAGCTGATAGTTGTTGATAATACTTAGTAATAGAGCTCAATTCACCAGTATAAGCACGCGCAGGCATTTGGGTTGGCAAAAATAGCTTTTGATACGCACTAAAAATACCAGCTGCAGACACAAGGCCATGAGGAACATTGTCGTAGGCCTCACTGAAAAAACGCAAATCATGTGGTTGATTTTCTTCTAAAAAGTGCGCCATATCGTCATATCTTTCGCGCATCACGCCGCCTTCCTCACCAATTGTAATATATAGAAAGTTATCTAACCGTTTCGTTTTGGAAATAAACGCTTTAGTACTCTTTGCCGTCGCGCCAAAGTTCCACCATATCGCTGGACTATAAGCAATATGCGCTTGAAATAGCTCAGGCTTTGCCTGCAAAGCATAAAGCGCAAAAGTACCCGCTGCAGATGCACCTGCAATGACTTTAAAATCATGAGTGCGGTAGGTCTGGTTCACATAAGGAATAAGCTCAGTCTCGATAAACTCTAAAAACTTGGGTGCCCCGCCGCCAATATCCATAGGTCCTGCAGGCTCTTTATTCTTAGTTGGATAAAGATCTCTTAACCTGTCTGTATTTTCGATTGCAACAATAATAACTTCAGGTGCCGCAGAAACGTTTGCTCCTTGCAAACGCTCAAGTACAGCGGTCATCAACGGAAGGTTGCCTTTACCATCAAGGCGATAAATCACAGGGTATTTTTTATTGGGGTTGGTGTGATAATTTTTGGGTAGTTGAATTGTAAAAGTTCTCTTTTCATCAAGCACTTTTGACATCAAGGTTTTTGTTTGTTGCTCATATTCTTGTTTTGGCTTTTCTTCGGACTCTGCTATCGCTGATCCCGAAAAGAGCGCCGCTAAAGTCACAGCAAACAAGCACTGAACTGCCTTACCAATTCTCATTATTATTATTCCATTTAGTTGATTTCACTAACAAAGCTAGCATACTGATTCAGGAATTGATAGCACCCTATGTCCCTCTTTTTGCTAGCTTACTTTTTAGATAGTCAGCGCATACACTTAAACAGAGAAATACAGCAAAGCAGCAATCACAAAGAAAACAACAATAACGCTGCTGCAGTTATCATTTCTGCCACTTCCTTTTATGATTTGGCCTAAAAAGCGCTCAACTAACGCGATGGTTACTTAACCAAACCATCGACGTTTTTATCTAAGACACTATAAATGGCTTTCATAGCGGGATCGACACCATTGAAGTAGCTCGTAGAGTCTGGCAATACCGGCATATGTGGTGCTATCCAAATACGGTGGTCTTCTGCGCGAGAAGTTTGATGAAACTGCGACGAAACGAGTCCAAACACCCCACTGAACGGTAAACGGAACCTTCCAGCTTCACCAATATGGTTTGGCCGAGAACCACTTGGTTCTCCAACCAATATGGCATTAGTAAAGCTATCAATATTGGTTAAGAGGTTTTGCGCTGCTGAAAAGGTATTACGTCCCATCACTATAAATAGCTTACCTTTAGGCTTTGCCGCTTCAAAATAAATAAGTGCCTTTAGTAATGGTGGTAAGATGGAGCCATTGCCACCACTATTGTGTCGTAAATCCAACACCAAGTGATTTACTTCACCGTCTTTTATTGTCTCTATCAACTCCGCACTAAATTGCGCTAGCGACTGCGTTTTCATCTGTGCAACGGCATTAAACTGTGCGTACAAAACCCCGTTGCTTTTATCCACTTCGTACCAGTAAGGTTTGGTCACATTTTGTAGATACTGTGGGCTTTTTTGATGATTATTCGGCAAAGTCGGAAAACCGCGAAATTCAAATGTTCGACCACTAAGGCGAATGGTCTTTTGCATGCTCTGCGCATTTTCTACCGTGATAGACACTTCATTTGACGCATCGCTCAACTCTAGTCCAGCGAGTACTTCGGGCATGGCGAGATAATAAGGCGCAAGCCACAGCTGCTGCATTTCATTATCTCGCGGGTTAATCTCAGCAACTTTCGCCATTGCTTCTGCGGTTGGTGTTTGTCCAAAAGCTGTAACTTTATGACCGATTAAATCACTAAACTCAGCTTCGGCATCAACAATGTAAAGGCCATCGATAAAGGCATAAAACTGCACTGGCAAACGAGTGAAATTCCCTTTTTCTCCGAAAGTCGGCACGATAAAATTATGCCCGTTACCAAGCGTGCCTATCATTTTCATCATACCGAAGACAATTTGCTGATCAGTTAACTTGGGTATATCTGAGCGCAAATTATTTGCCAACGCAATTAAATCAGGGTTGTTACTTGCCTGTTCGTTAACATGCAACCGCTTAATTTCTGAGAGTAAGAAATCTAAATCCGCATTCCACTGCTGCTCTCGGTTGAGCGAAGTGTCTTTATAGTTACCTGTAAGACGCTGAAATTTCTCATTATCTTTGATGGAGTCGAAAACACTTCTAGTTGCTAAGCTACTGCGTTCGTCGTACCGCGCTGACAAAGACTTACTCAGCCACTCATTAGCTTCATTCACTTTACCCTGTGCGGCATACGCGCCTGCAATTTTTATCATAATGTCATTCGAGGGGCGCGAACCGGTAGGAATATTAGTTAGGTTTACACCCAGTGACAATGCCTTTTTCAGCGCAATGATAGCTTGCTCATAATGCGTTAATTGTATTTGCGTTAATCCCAATAGATACCAAGTGTCTCCGTCATCTTGATACGACTTAGTGAGCTTTTGCAATTGTGGTAACGCCTGTTGCCAATTTTTGCTCCGTACCAACGCGAGTGCGTTGATCCGTGTATTTAGGTAATCTACCGGGGATTTAACAGTTAGTTGCTGTGCAACATGCGCTTGTTCGCTCGTGGATGTCAGCACCCGAATAGGTTCAGCCTTCGCAGGCTGCGCGATAAACAAACTACTAAAAGTCAGGCAAGTGGCCACATGAATGAGAAAACTTGAATACATCATCTTTATCCTTGTTATCGATTTAACCCCAGATTACCTATAACGACTTTATATGGCGTGCAATATCAGGATTTTGTACTTCTACGACTTTAAAAACACTCAGGAAAAAACACTAACCAATTGTTTAGTATACTTATATTAATTTTGAAAATTGACTTGGAGTGTAACCCGTTTGCTTTTTAAAAACACTGTTAAACGAGGATTTTGAGTTAAACCCAGCATTCATTGCGAGCGCTAACAAGTTGGGCGTTGCTTGATTTTCGCACTGTAGTTGTTGCTTTACCTCATCGACCCGCAGGCTATTGATATACTCATTAAAGTTGTAACCACCACAAGTATTGATGGCCCAAGAGATATCCTTTACCCCAAGTCCAATAACCTCTGCAACGTCGTGAATAGTCAGGCGTGGCTGGCGATATAAATAGTGCCGCATAATCGTGTTATGAATTGCATTGAATATCTCGGTTGGATCTTCTGCCTGTTTATCCACCTCATTGAACGTTATTTCTTGGGCTTGCGTTATGGAGTCTTCAAGGTGTGGTTGGTTATGTACTTTTACAACTAGGTAAAGATTAATTGCAAGTAACCAAACTAAGTCAATAAAATACCAGAGTGCTTTGGTGCTGATGTCGTTGTATGTTTGCATATTGAGTCTAACCAAATCCACCAGGGCAAAGATCACAAACAAGACAACCGTTGTTCTTATCCACTGTAAATCGCACGTGTTGACGTCCGCTCTGATCTCCGCGGATGCTCGCTGGTAAAGGCCAACAAGTTGCACCGTAAAAGCAAAATAAATCAACTGACTGACAGTACCAAGCGCAATCAAAAGTTGGGTGTACTCCGTAAATGGAAACGCCAGCAAAACAGGTAAGAAATGGATTAACCTTCGCTTTTGCTTATCCCGATTAGCATGCAGTAGATTTTTAAACAGAAAATAGACTAAAGGCCCAGTAGCTAGGATAAATACAGGCGTGATAAGTAAATAGCTTCTAACCCCTAACGCTTCTTCAGCAAAATTGGTTGCCATCAGCACACATTGAAATAACAAATAGATGACGAGCATTCGTGCGCGTGGTTGATTGGCAAAAATTAATATTGCGAGGAGATAAGCCCCAACAGAGACGAGTTGGATTAGATTAACTGGAACAATGTGAAATGACTGAAGCACAAGCCGTATTTTTATAATTATTTTTCGCTATTGTACGCCACATTGGCTAAAAACAACAACGCCAGCGTACTAGCTGGCGTTGTGAATAAAGCAAATAAACAATTTTACTTCTTCTTTTGCTGCTTACGTACATTTGCAATACGAGAGCGGTTTTTTAATCTTGCTTCTGCACTTGCTTGATTCGAAGGCTTATTCACCCGCGCCTTACGACGTTGATGCGCGGGTTTCTTCTGGATAGTCTCAACCAGTCTTTCACGGTTTGCTACTTCGTAGCCCGGCAGATAATAGCGTGAAATTTGCTGCTCGATTAACTGCTCAATATGAATAAGATCAGATTCTTCTTCGCGGCTTACAAAGGTGATCGCATAACCAAACTGACCTGCACGACCAGTTCTTCCGATGCGGTGAACATAATCTTCGGCAAGATAAGGCACATCGTAGTTAACCACGCGTGGCAGGCCAACGATATCCAATCCGCGAGCTGCGACTTCGGTTGCAACCATAACGCGTACTTTGCCTTCAGTGAATTCTCTTAAAGCGCGACGACGAGCGCCTTGAGTTTTGTCGCCATGACATACATTTGCATCTATACCATCAAGCTTTAGCTCTTCAACTAGCTTGTCTGCGGTTTCTTTCATATTGACGAACACCAGCACTTGTTGCCAATTTTTGGTCCCGATCAGTTCAGATAGTAACTCGCGCTTACGTTCTTCTTTAACAGGATAAACAACGTGGCGAACCGTGTCGGCTGTACTATTTTCTGGCGTCGCTTGGATTAACTTAGGGTGGTCCAACACTTGTTTCGCGAACTGCTTCATTGCCGACGGGAAAGTTGCAGAAAACAACAATAGCTGCTTTTGCTTATCCACCAGCTCAATGATTTTTTGCATGTCGGTGATAAAGCCCATGTCTAACATGCGGTCGGCTTCGTCTAACACTAAGTGTTTAACGTTACTCAACGTGACATTACCTAAGCGGATATGATCTAACAAGCGTCCAGGGGTCGCTACTAAAATATCCACGCCCTGCTTTAAGCGCTCAGCTTGGCCATTGGCGTTAACCCCACCAAACAGTGCCTGCACTTTTAAGTCTGTGTACTTCGCAAATGTCGCACAGTTATTAGCGATCTGCTCGGCAAGCTCACGTGTTGGTGCCAAAATCAACGCTCTTGGCGTCGACTGCGCTTCAGCCTCAAGCAATTTTTGGATGATAGGTAATGCAAAAGCTGCGGTTTTCCCTGTTCCAGTTTGCGCTGTTGCGAGCACATCACTACCTTGACGGACAGCTGGGATAGCCGCCTGTTGAATTGGCGTTAATGTATGAAAATTGATGTCTTGCAGCGCATCTAAAAGAGGCTGTGCGAAACTAAATGAAGAAAACGTTGCCATAATAACCTACGACCGAGTCAAAAACGGTCGCAGATTATAAATGACAAACCGACTTTTAACAAAACTTAAGCAAGGTTTCGTCAATTAATTTTGGTGTCGAGCCGACAAAGTCACTTTCTTTTAACTGAGAGAGGAGTTCAATTCCCTCTTTTTGCTGTGCTTGCGACAGTGGCACATAAGGTAATCTAAATACCGGTTTGACCGCACCGGTCATAATCAAAGCCGAATTGATAGCGATTGGATTTGGTTCGCAGAACAGCCAGTTCATTAATGGTTGTAGTGACTGGTTTAGTTCTGGGCTCGGTGTATCCATTAATTGTCTAAATAAACCCGGAATGATGTTTGAAGCAACAGAAATAACGCCATGCGATTGGCTGTTATGACGGCTATCGTGGGCTTGATCATCGTTACCTGACCAACACGCAATGCCTTTCGCTTCATAGTGCGCGATACGCTCATCACCCGCACATTCTTTCATACCAACAAAATGCTTGTGGCTGGCCAGCGGCTCTATAATATCAGGCGTAATATCTTGTCCCGTTCTGCCTGGCACGTTGTAAATAAAGCCAGGACCGATTTCCAAGACTTCTTTCAAGTGTGCCTTCACACCGGTAATTGAGGTTTTACCATAATACGGGTTTATTTGTAATGCACAGTGCATACCTGATGCAAACCCATATTCAGTCGCTTTTTTTGCTTCTCTGGTGTTATTGCTGCCAGTGTTACCAACAATGAGCAATTTATCACCAAATTTATTCGCAGAATGGGCAATGAGCATTAAGTGCTCTTCCCAATTCATCAGTTGGCCTTCACCTGTGGTGCCACCGACAACAATACCATCGACACCGCCTGCTATTTGCGCTTCGACTAGCTTGTCGTAAGTATCTAAGTCAATTTCACCCGCCATTGTGTAAGGGGTTTTAATAGCGGTAATTAAGCTTGCTTTTTTTATTGATTGGATCTGATGCATGGTCTTTCTATTACTCTTCCAGTTGACAGCCATTTTTACCATAAATCTGACTGAGATCCGACCCATAAACCTGAGTAAATCGGTTAAATCTAACGAAATTTAACTTTAGTGCTTGTTATTTGCGTAAAGATCCAGCAAAATCCAGAACACTGTATATTTATCCAGTTTAATTTTATGGGACTGACACATTTTCTAAATACGCACTTTTATACCACTTTAGAGCTGAGCAGCAGCTTAAAGATACCTGAAGAACAGCTCTTAGAATGGCAACAAATGAGCCTATTCCCAAATCCGAGTTATAGTATTCAAAATCAAATTAAGTGTAGTTCGTACTTTGGCCTGTACGAATGTGAAGAATATACTGATTTTTATGCCCGAGGCCTACTAAATTGGGGGCAACTGTTACTTAAACATAAAGTAGATCAATCAAGTAGTGCATTTGAGTTATTTCAACAGCGTTACTGTGAAGCACTTGCGAAATGTATTGAAAAAGGCTTTTACACCGAAGATCCAAGCTTTAGTGATGACCTTACAGAGCACGTACAACAAGTTTGGCAACAGTTTTTGTGTGGCAAGTATGGGGTGATCAGCCAAAATGGTCTCGTAGAGGAAGCGCTTTATATCGATCTAGGCCGCGCGATTATCGACGACATTACAGAAGCAAGAACCGCCAGCAGCATTGCCCCAGAGCAGCGCAGTCAAGTACACAGCGCCATGAAGCTACTAAACAAAGCATTGGCAGCCAATACTCAAGCTGAGCAAACAGAGTCGCTACGCACTCGATACATTGACCAATTGATTAGTAAGTACGACTTATCAATCAAATAATCTGCCGTCTGGCGCACAACCGTTTCGCCAGACAATCTATGCGTATTTATATTTGCTGCTCTATATGCGCACGAATTATCTCAAATGCTTTTAAGACCTTTAACTGATCTTTACATAAGCTGTCGTACCAAGCATCGAACAGTTCATCATCTTGCTCACTGAGCGTTTGATACTGGGCCAGTAGTGTCACTATGTCACTATGTGTGCAAGAAAGTGTGTCTAATTCTTGCTGTAACGCGCTGTCATCGCTGCTGTGAAGCTTAGCTAAAATTGAGTTATCTAACTCAGCATGTTTATCCATAATAAATGCTCTATATCTGTATTGCGTTGGCGAATAAAGTACCTTCGCGAACGTACTAGGTTTTAATTATTTGCAAGGCCTCTCTCATTTAGTGAAGGTTGTTAACCGTTAAGCCAGCCTCAATTGGATCTCACTCTTTTATCTCATATCTATCAAACCAACAGGCTTACATCGATAGCTATATTCCAAAAAAGTCTATTCGCTACTATTCCGGTTAGGTGTCAACACCAATATGACTACTTGAGAAACTATCTAGAACTAGTTATATCAGGCAATTTTAAGGAAAGTAAGTCCCTTTTAATCAACTGCTCAAGATGCATTCAGTTTAGTTCCGCATGCGTCGACAAATTAGCCGTATCGCACTAAATAGCGGCAACGACAAATTAGTTGTTGAGAATAGTTTTTATTTGATTTATATTGATACAATATAACAACACATTATCTAGGAGTCGTTGTCGTGAAACCCAATATCCACCCTGATTATCAACTTGTTGCCTTCCATGATACATCGGTTGATAAGTACTTTATTGTCGGTTCAACCATTAAATCAGACAGAACCGTTGAACTAGATGGTAAGACTTACCCTTACTTCCCAATTGACGTCTCTAGTGCGTCCCACCCTTTCTACACAGGTAAACAGAAGTTGGTGGCAAGTGATGGTCGAGTTGCGCAATTTAACCGTCGCTTTAAAAACCTTGCGACTAAAAAAGGATAAACCAGATGAAAGTACTGAGCTCACTAAAAAGCGCTAAAAATAGACCGGGATGCCAAGTGGTAAAAAGACGCGGTCGGGTTTACGTAATCTGTAAATCTAATCCGAGATTTAAAGCGGTTCAAGGTAAAAAGAAGAAGAAACGTTAAAAGTCACAATAAGTACGTTTTAAAAAGGTGGGCATTGCCCACCTTTTAACTAAAAGGCTAGTCTTTTGCTTCCCACAATGAGAATTCGCCTAGTTGAATTAGCCTTCCGCTAGCACCGCCAATTCCACCGCCTTCACGGGTATGCTCAAGTTCCAAACGATACTGGGTATACGCATTTGGACTCTCGATAGCAAAGCTATAGTATTTCATCGTATTAGGTAGTTCGTTGAACTGTTGAGTATCTAGCGTAATCCAATTCGTACCGTCATTTGAGCCCTGTAGCTGCCATGCATTAGGAAAGCGATGAGGGTTGTCTCCCGCTGTCGCTAATGAGTAGTATTTTGCTGTTTTAGCGCTGTCAAACACATAGTTAACCTGGGCCTTATCAACCTGTTTTATCGGCAACAAGTCAGGCGCATATTGTGCAAGCCAAGCAGGCGCTTCCAACACCACATTAAACTTAGAGGTAATATTTCTATCATTAAGCTTATCTGCTCCCTCATTAAAAGGCACAAGTGCAGTACCGTTTGTTGTTACCTGAGTGCTAGTAGGTGCAAAGTTCTGATAGCCAAGTGGTACTGGTGGTAACTTACCGGCGCTTGCAAGGTAGACTTGATACTCTTCAAATACCGTATCAATCCCCCGTTGTTCACCAAATATAGATTTAAAAGCGGTGTCTAAACTCCACGCATCAAGCGTTTTTGCTGCCGCATTAAACTTGCGGATAAAATCGGTGTTACGATGACTGTTTTCTACCCACTCAAAGAAGAATGCTGTTTGATCGTAGGCATCAACATTGTAGTGTTCCATCCAGCGAACTCCACCGCGTCTATGCTCTAAGTAGCCAGCATCTATTCGAATAAAGTTAGCCAGCGCTTCAAGATAGGTATGATAATCCGTGCCCGGACGATATTCACCTTCAGCCGGAACATTATTGTAACCATGGGTCAGCTCATGCCACAGCACGCCAATGACTTCGTTACGGATAGCTTCATCTCCAAGACCCTCTAGGTTGGCGATGTGCTTAACATCGAACCTAAGCTCCATAAATTTGCCTTCACCGGCCTTTGAAGCCGGCGCATCAAAGTCTCCAGTGATAAAGGTAACGTGCTCAAAAACGTTGATTTCGGTTACATTATTAAATAAGCGCTTGGCAATCTTCAAAGAGATCTCTTGAATAAGGGCATTTAGGTCTGGTACCGCACGTTCAAGCGCTAGCTGTCCAGGGTGCTCTGGTAGTTCCTTTTTCACTTCGATTACAGGCTCTGGAAACCCTGCCCATGGCGAGACTGGATCCCACACACGGATAAAGTCTTGCTGAACTAATGTCGCTTCCCCTTTGTCGTTACTCGCAACCAGTGTAATGGTTTTTGGCCCTAATGCTTCAAACTTAACTAATGGGTTTTGCTCTGTACTTGTTGCAGGAATACCACTTTCAAACGTCCACTGCCAGTGAGTCGGGTTAACTAACGACTCATCTCTAAAAACAATATACTCAGAGACTTCTGGAGTCGTGTTTGTCGCATTAAATGCGACGATAGGTATATCCGATACCGTTTTGATTTCGAGTTCCGCTAGTTGCGTAATATCAGCACCATAGCTATCTGTACCACCATGTACTAAATCAAATTTGAAATACCGATATTTCTCGCCGCTTTCGGCCAATTCAAAATTGCGAGTCAGTCCTCGAGCAGAGAATACTTCTCCCGCTCTTGAGTCTAGCTCAACCCACTCTGCTTTATCATTTGAGCCATATACGACCCACTGTTTTGGATCTCGGTTCGCTTCATCGTTTGCTGACGTAAAGCTATATTCTCTAAGTTCAACCTCTGTCGCGGCTTTAAACACTACAGTGACGTTTGGCGCAAAAGCGAGGAATTTTGTGCTCGTGTTAGCGTCGATAAGTTTGTCGACACTTTCACCTGCAGGCGAGGCCTGTACACCATCCGCTAAAATAGCCTCAATCTCAACCCCAGTATCTGAAGTGATATTACGCAATGCGCCAGTGTCGGGCTGCCCGGATGATTGAGTTTGTTCGGGCTTATCACGTTCAACAAATTCAGAACCATCATTACAGCCTATTAGTGTCGCAGCGACGGCCATTGCCACCGCTGATAGCATTAATTTTCTCATTTCGTTACCCTTTATTATTAAAACTGGTAGTTAACTTTTAGTAAGAATTCGCGACCGTTCGTGTCATAATTACCCGCTTTATAGAATGGGTAACTTCTAAACGAGTCGTCCTGAGGCGGCATTGCATTTAATAAGTTTTGTACCGTAAACATCACTCGCGTGTTGTCATTAATGTAATGACCAATGGTTAGATTATGCTTTATCCATGCAGGTAACTTTTCTCTTTGACCAAAATCCGCACCGTTCCAATTTTTTCCTTTATAATTTACCTGCCATGAAATTGCGGTCTTTTCCAACTGCCAAGTCAGGTTAAACGATGCCATATCTTTGAAGTTATAGTTATCTTGACTGTCTAACACATCTTCAAGCGGATCTTCGGGACGAAGCTTTTCTTTTTTCTTTAAAACATGGCTGTAATCAAGCTTATAAATAAACTCGCCAAGTTCTGACTCAAACGTACCTTTCACACCAAAATTGACGCCGCCATGTTGTCTTTCCGCGGCGTTTATATAACCTTCTCTGATAATTGCTGCGGTGTACGGTAATCCTTTTTTCGTGTTCCCTAACCAGTCGGTTGCCAGACCATCTTGGTCAAAACGCTGTACTCTGTCTTGCATATTGGCGCATTTAGCAGAAGACGAATCAATTAAGCCGTTTTCACACTTCCAGACATTATCAAGAATTTCGCCAGACCCAAGTCGAGTAATTTTGTCTTTAAGGACAATGTCATAAACATCAACATTGAATGACAGCTCAGGGGAATACTCATACACCAGACCAAAGGTTAATGAATGACCAGATTCTTCTTTTAAGGTTGGATCGCCTGCCGAGATTGTCTCAAAATCAGCATCTAGCTTTGGCTCGTTGATATTCGTTGTGTCTAAGTCTGCGCAGCTGATAGTTAATGCATCAGCATTATATTGAGCGGGGTCCCCTGTGGTTTGAAAGCGTAGGCAAGCATCAGCAATCACTCTGTCCGAGCCTCGTCCAAAGTTACCAGCAAACCCTTGATATACGGAGCTCATGCTAGGACCTCGGAACGTTGTTCCATACGCACTTCTTAGCATCAGCGCGTCAGTAGGAGAGTATTTAAAACCGACTTGATAAGTGAATGCCCCCCCAACATCAGAAATATCATCATAGTGGTCATAACGCAGCGCAATTTCACTAGAGATCTGTTCAGTAATAGGGATCATAAATTCTGTCGCCGCTGCATAACGGTTACGTTCCCCATCGGTGATAACACCAGTCAGACCGACAAATTCTTTATTTAGTATTCTGCTATCAGGTGTCGCCCTCGTCCCTTCTTTCATCAGCTCAATATATGCTGCAAAAGACACAAATCCAGCTGGCAATTCAAATAAATCCCCGGACAGATCCGCAGTTAGGGTTTCATTGAACGATAAGCCATCGTAGGTTGCCCAATCAGCCATGTTATACATATTGTCTTGGGTCAGAGGCGCAAAAAAAGCTTGGTAATTTGGACGGTAGATTGGCATGCCATCAACCTCTCCCAACTTAGGGCCTTTTAGCCAGTTATTTCCTTCAACCGTGTGATGCAAGTACCTATCAGAGAAATCGTATTGTGAACGGCTGAAGCCTACGGAGTAATAGTAATCCGCTATTTCCCCTTCAAGACCAAAACTAAATGAATAAGATTTATCATCGTATACCCGACCTAAGCCATCATTTGTATATTCAGAATCATTCACTATCCGCCACATATACTTAACTGGAGCGCCGTAGCCACCAGCTTTATTTTTGATATCAGGATCCCAAAACATGGAACCGTGAATTGACTCTGCATGAGCAAAGAAGAAAGGATTTCGTGCCCCTTTCTTTTCTTGATCGATATAAAATCCGTTAACAAAGAAGCTGTGTTCGTCGTTAATGCTGTACACCGAGTTGATATACAAACTCATGGTTTCAACTTGGTTTCGTAGCAAATTGTTGCCGGTTTCATCCCACCCACAGCTTAGGCCGTAATCATTGCGGCTAATAAAGTGCTGAACCGCAGTCGGGTGTGGATTATCATCTGTATTACAGTACTGCGCTGAATATTGATTTTTGAACTCGGTGTTCTCAGCCCATACGGTAATTGAACGATTAAGCTCTCGCTTGTTTGTTGGGTCTGGATTATCCCAAACGCTGTCATGAAAAGGTCTGTCGGCACCTGTTAGCGCTTCTTCCGTCTTGTATTCTAGCGAGTAGTCAAACGTAAAGTTGTCTTGTTCAAAACCACCAACAAACGACAAGCCTTTTTTATCACCTGTACCATAGGTATCTTGGCCGTAGAATGCTTCAACGACATGCTCGTCCATACCTTTTTTGGTGATAATATTGACTACCCCAGCCATTGCGTCTGAACCATAGATTGCAGAGCCGCCGCCAGATTGAATATCGATGCGCTCAACCATCGCCGTTGGCAACATATCGAGATTAACAAAATTGGTTTGGCCACCATAAGGCATTGGGTAATAGGCCAAGCGCTTGCCATTAACGAGAATAAGTGTGTATTCAGGTCCAACGCCTAATAGGTTTAACTCTTTGGCGCCAGGTGTATAGGAGCCAGTTTCTACTTCACCGAGTACGGCACCACTGGCGGCTGAAATGCTACTCAGTGCGTCATACACTGTGTTAAAGCCACTTCTTACCATATCAGCGGAAGAGAGACTTTGAACATTGGTAACACCTTCAATGGCGATACGCTTAATACGAGACCCTGTTACCTCAACACGTTCTATTTCTTCTGCTTGTTCATCTGTTGCGGCTGTTACTGAGTTAGTTGTTACCGCTGCAAGAACAGCAGCGGCGATCAGGCTATGTTTATACATTATTGTTGTCATAAGACCCCCATAATTTAAAGGAACGTTCCAATTTCTTATTAAAATTCTATTTCTCCCTTAACAAAACCAACAAAGCATTAGGCAGAAATACAAAAAGGAACGTTCCAATTATGAGCAATAAAATAAACCTGTCAACAAATTATGTACATTTACAGTACAGTGATGACAAATTGTAATAACCTAGTTCTTGCTAGTTCATTGCAATTTCTTGGTATTTAGCTCACTTTGGTAACGAGACCAAAGCTTATCAAGGGACTCTCCAGTAACTGATTTTATTGCATCTTCGAATGACCAATCTTCTAGTTTTACCGCAGTTTGATTAAAACGATAGGCAAAATCAGGATGAGACTCAGCGAGCCATGCGAGAAAGAACCCAGTATTTGTGTATCCACCAACCCAAGAATCTGACGGCTTAGGTGAACGGGTTTTATGGAACCCAGCTTGAATGCGAATGAGATCAGCCATTCCTTCAATAAATGCATGGACATCGGGTTCAGCATAACTTCTTTCTTTTGGAAATAGCTGATATCCATGGGTAAGTTCGTGCCAGAGCACACCAAGGAGTTCGTATTCCACTTGTTCATCTGGTTGTGCAGCGAGTTTTTCGGTGATGTACTTTGAGCTAAACACAATTTCCATATTCGTTTCGTCTCCAGAGCGATACGCTATTGTGTCCATCCACTTCAGCCTAAATGTGACTTGCTCAAACTCTGGCAGCTCTGCAAAGTGCTTGTACAACCTAGGGGCCAGTTGGCGAGTTACGTCATCTACCGTACTGGCTATATCAGGAAATAGTGCTTGCAGGCGTTTCGACCCTGCCGACTCAGTATCTTCGATAACCACTTTGACCTTTGGCGGCTCAAAGCCTTTCCATGGTTGAGTTGGATCGTATATTTTTAGATAGTTTGCACGGGTTTTAAGGTCGGAGCCATGCGCATTTTTAGTCATTAGAGTAACATTGTAGTTACCTGGCTTGTCATAAACTACTTCAACACTGTTTGTTGTTGGCAGCGCCGCTTTGCCCTCAACCTTCCAGTTCAGTGCTGTAGGTGAGTTTGCAGATATCGACTGCAGAGAAATTGGCTCATTAAGCTTGGCAACGGTTTTATCTGCAGTAAAGTTCGCCAGTGGTAAGTTTGTTTGTGCGTAGAGCGCCAAATCAGCGATTTGCAAAAAGCGGTCGCCCCACTGCGTTTTACCTTCTTGTGCTATCGTAAAGCGCACGTACCTCGCATCCGTTGTTTTGGCTAGGTCGAAAGTGAGTGTTTCACCCCGCCTTGAAAATACGATATTGTTGCGTTTATCGGCCTCTTGCCATGCCTTACCATCTACAGATACGGCAACAGTCCAATGCTTTGGGTCTCGGGCGGGTGCATCTTGGGCTGAGGTGAGACTATATTGTCCAAGCGCTTTGACGTCTTTCAGATCAAATACAATCTCAGCGCTAGATTGCTTAGATAAGAATTTGCTTTTTAACGATCTATCAACTAATTGCTCTATTCCCTCACCTTGGATTTGCTCCTTTACGTCACTCGTTACAGAGAATGCATCGCGCTCGGTGATGTCGTAGAGCGCATTGGCATTCGCTAATGAGGAGCCACAAAATGGAAGTAAAATTAGACTGGCTAATGAGGAGGTTTTCATTGAAATTTCCCAGATTAAAAACAAACATACTGGATCGTTCCAATTAATAATGCAACTTATTTTGAGCAGGTTTTTATGTAATTTCTAATAAGTGCAAAAAAGGATATCGCTATTTCACCGCTTTTGAAGCTGATGGAAAACTAGCGAGTGAGCCAGAAAGATCAAGCCACGACTCGCTAGTCTTTTTGCCATGTTCAACTAAAGCCAAGACCGATAAGCTAAGCCGCTGTGATAGCACAAGGAATAACCACAGCGATAGGATAAGTTAACTATTCGAATCTCAGCTTAGCTACCAAATAGTAACTCCCAAAAGCCCGGTGGCTCGTGTAGTTTGTGGTATTGCTTTCTCAGCTCATCAATTTTTAATAGCATTTCACGGGCTTTTTCAACTCTTCCCGAGTCTACTTCTTGGCTCGCCTCAGTAATGGTTTCGAGTACTTTATTCAAGCCCTCAACTGACTCGGCAGACACCTCTTGCTTAAACTGAAATTGCTTACTTTCATTAACGAGTATAGTCAGCTCGGTTAAGTGCGCCTGCATTTCTTGAGCAGATTGCGCTTTCATAGCCTGCTTATAAATATGACCCATTTCCTTCATGGTTTTATTCAGTTCGCTTGACTCATGCGCCCCCCCTGACATCGAAAACAACAATACGAATATAAATACGATTTTTCTCATCAAAGTCCCCTTACTCTTTGCGCGCTAGTATAAAGCAATTAACGCATGAGCTAAATTCAATGCTATGAAAAATATGCTGATTCCGAATAACATTCAAAAAAACAGGCAGATAGCGCAACGATTCTAGCGTAAGCTATACTTGTAGCGTATTTAGCAGCACACTTTTTGAATATCAAAAATGTAGAGACTTATGATCCGAAAATTGTTGTTCATCTTTTTATTTTTATCACCGATGGCCGTGCTATCTGCACAACGATTCAACATTCAGTTTGTAAACCCCGGCTTTGCAACAAAAAATCCTACAGGGGATTTTTGGTATAACGTCAGCAACGTGATGACTGCGGCCGCTAGTAACATGAATATTTCCCTTAAAATAAGTTATGCGCAGCGCAACCATATTTTGATGAAATCGCTCGTAGAGCAAGCCTTGAAAAGTGATGCTGATTACCTTGTGCTGGTTAATGAAAAGTCGAGTGTCGTTCCCTATTTGTTAAACACCAAAGCCACCAACATTAAGATTATTTTCTTGCTCAATGGACCGTCTAAAACAGAGGAAGTGGCTTTGTTAAAGGCAGGACACCAACTCATTGGCACCATTGAGCCAGACAATTTCCAAGCTGGTTTTAAATTAATGCATCAACTTGCGCGAAAAGCGCTTAGATCTTCTAATCCATCACAGCATGTATTAGCTTTGCTCGGTGATGTGGCGACGACTGCGGCATTAGACCGACAAAAAGGCATGCGCGCTTATCTTGAGCACCATACAGAGCTAGAATTAATTGCAGAGGCAAATTGTCAATGGTCTCAGAATGAAGCTTATCGCCTCACTAAAGCGTGGTTACAGCGAGATCCCGCAATCACAACTGTTTGGGCTGCCAATGATCCTATTGCTTATGGCGCATTACTCGCGGCTAAAGAGTTAAACCGTAAGATCGTCATAGGTGGGATTAATTGGGATGAAGGTATTGCGCCTAAGTTAGATGTTTCGATTGGAGGGCATGTGTTGCTTGGGGCCTATACCTTAGCTCGATTAGCACAATATCATAGAGACTTCACACCGATAGACAGCGTGACCTTATCTATTTTCGAACCGCTGGATGACGCTCACTTACCTTTGTATCATGCCATACATGGAAACTTTCCTGAACACCTGGACTTTTTACGTTACATTAACGATCCAGCGCAATTTACCATTACAGAACTAACTCACTCACTTAATAAAAATAACCACAATAATAATATAAAAAATTGAGAATTTAAGAACGATTAATTAATGCATTAAACAAAACCCAGAAAGATAATGCAATTTAAACCTGTCTAATCTTTACGCATTGACAGCGATGTCAACACCTGTTTTAGTAACAAACGTAAACAACATGTAAAACAGGTGAAATATGAAAAACAGTAATACAGTAGTAAAACTTCTTAAGCTTTCGACCCTTAGTGCCTGCGTTTGTGCAAGCCTTTCAGTTGCTCACGCAGATACACAGCGCGTTATTGTCACGTTAAAAGACAGCGCAACACCAAATGTGCTGCCAGTGCGCTTAAATCAAGCAGAAGCGGCGCAGTTTAAAGCGCAGGCTTTGTCTGAAGCTGCCTACTCCACCTTAGGTACAGCGGCTGTCAACACATTGCCAAGCATTAATGCATATGTCGCCGAAGTTTCTTCTGCGCAAATGCAACAACTACAAGCAAGCGGCAATGTTGCGCAAGTAGAAATTGACCCTAAACGTTATTTGCCAAGCGTAGAAACTTCGGCAATTGATTTACTTGCTGAAACCACACCTTACGGTATTAATATGGTGCAAGCTAACCAAGTATCTGACGGCTACAGCGGCAACCGTAAAGTCTGTATTATGGATACAGGTTATACGCTAGGTCACCAAGACTTACCTAGCACAGGCGTTACTGGTAATGACGGCTATGGTAACTACGACACAGGTGTGTGGAGTAACGATGGTAACGGCCACGGAACACACGTTGCCGGCACAATAGCCGCTTTAGGTGGTAACGGCACAGGTGTGGTCGGGGTAAATCCATCAGGGCAACTAGGTCTTCATATTGTTAAAGTGTTTAATGACCAAGGCCGCTGGGCATACGGTTCCGACCTCATTAAAGCAATTGAACAGTGTGAGCAGGCAGGCGCCAATGTAACCAGCATGAGTTTAGGTGGTAGCGGCAGCTCTACAGCAGAGCGTAATGCGTTTGAACAAAGTTATCAGCGTGGCATGCTACATATCGCAGCCGCTGGCAACGCGGGTAATAGCTCGTTGAGCTACCCAGCATCGTATAATGCAGTGGTATCTGTGGCAGCGGTCGATAGCTCTGAGTCAAAAGCCTCTTTCTCTCAATACAACAGCCAAGTAGAAATTGCAGGTCCAGGGGTTGGTGTAAACTCAACATGGAATAATGGCGCGTATCGCAGTATTAGTGGTACTTCAATGGCAACCCCGCATGTTTCTGGTGTTGCAGCTTTAGTGTGGAGCCACTTCCCGCAATGTACTGCTCAGCAAATTCGCCAAGTATTGAATACAACAGCAAAAGACAAAGGCCAAGCAGGTCGTGATACTTCTTACGGCTATGGTATTGTGCAAGCAAAAGCGGCGGTTGATTATCTAACAAATAATGGCTGTGATACTTCAGGTGCAGTCAATGCAAACTTTAACTTCACCGTATCCGGTCTCACTGCGACATTTAACAACCAATCAACAGCAGGTAGTTATCAGTGGGAATTTGGTGATGGTGCAACAAGTTCACAAACCAATCCAGCACACACCTACGCGAGTGCTGGCACATATCAAGTGACACTCACTGTGACAGCTTCAAATAACAGAACTGCTTCTAAGACACTAGCAGTTACAGTTAGTGATGCACCAGCTGGATGTAATGGTATCCAAGAATGGAGTGCAACTAAGTTCTACAATACGGGCGACCGGGTTTCATTCAAAGGCTTTGAATACCGTGCTACGTACTGGTCACAAGGCGCAAGCCCAGAGATCTACTCAAACGTTTGGACTAAAGTCGCGCAATGTAAGTAATACAAATTAGTCATTTTAAGTGGCGCTTAAGCGCCACTATTTAATGCCAACATTGCACTACAACACAAAATAACAGAGATCATCAGCCATTCTTTTATTGAAATTGCCTCTTTAAAGAACCACATCCCAAGCATACTCGCGCTGACTATGCCAATGGCTCTTTTCAATCCTTCAACAAGCCCCGGCTGAATTTCGGTTAACGCCAGCATTTGAAAGATAACAGCGACAGCGAATACCACTGCAGAAATAGCCCAGAGCAACCAATGTGCGCGGAAATTTTGATTTTTAAATTGTGGTCGTAACAAGATTAGATTAACAAAAAATACCATAAAGGTTAGAAACCCAGCATGAAAAGAGAGCGAGCTGTGTTGCAAAGCCTGTTTATCGAACACGATACAAAGCCCCCAGCAAAAAGAGGTGATTGCAACTTGTTTTGCACCAGGCTCTTGAAAAGAGAACCTGCCTCCTTGCAATAAAAACGAAGCTAAGACAATCGCAGCGATTAGTATTGACTGCAGTGTGGTTAAAGGTTCCCCAAGTAGCAACCAAGCAAACACACCTGCAAGTGCTGGAGTGATGGATAAAAGAGGCAGGATAACCGCCATTCGCCCAAGCGCAAGGGCCTGAATAAAGTTTACGCTACCAATTGCAGCCAAAATTCCGCTAGCTATCGCAGGTGCTAGATAAGCAGAACTTGGAAGCTGTTTGTCAACAACCAACCAATAGCCTATGTATGCAGGTAAGACTAGCAAACTAAATATCACCGACATTTGCGCGGCTGAATAATGGCTCGCTAGTCTTTTTCGTAAAAAATCAAATACAGCCCAATTTAACGCACTGAATAAGGCTATGACCATTTATTATCCCTGTTGTAATGCGATTTCCGTTTGAAATTTCATGTAATCATTAATTTTTACATGGTCCGGTTTCCAACCCAATAGAAAGCGATAGAAGTCAGCCCACACTACAGGCCACAACGACTCCCACTCAGAAAGGATCTGAGCGATATCAATAGAGGCTGCTTTGCCCAATAATTCTATTCTCAACATATCTAAATACAACTTGAGATACTCATCGGCATGCAGGAGCTGTTCCTTTTCGTCTAGTACCGACGTAATAAACAGCATTAAGTCTGACACACCAATACCCTTTCCGACATACTGAAAATCGAATCCCAGAGCTTGGTTGCCATTAAAGGCAAAGTTAGCAAGCTTAGCGTCGCCATGGATCCAAGTATGCCAATGGCTATTTTTGATACGATCTCGTAATCGTGGTGCCGCTTGTTTAATGCTACTGTGCTGCATTCGCTCAAGCTCATCTGGCCGTGTATCCAGATGCCAATAGTTTCCTTGCTCCCAAACATGTTCTGCTGGGCTTTGTAAAAAGTGAGCATGGAATTTAGCTAACCACCCTATCACCGCTAATATTTGTGACTCGGACGGGTTAGCAGTTTGCGAAAAGCCTTGAGTTGAAAAGTCTCTAAAGACGATGTAGTCCATCCCTTCACTTACCCCTTCTCCTAAATAGCTAGGTGTATTGCAAGGTGAAAGTAACTCGCATGCATGATGTTTGTAAAAGTGACGTTCTACTTGATAAGACTTAGCTTTACGCGCAAGCGCTACAGAAGATTGTTCAATTCGCCGATGTGCAATGTCATTAGGCACTTTAGTGCGCTTAATTGCAAGCTTCCCAGCATCATGATTGATAAATAACATATCACCACAACCGCTCCATAATTGTTGCTCTTGCTGTGTTGACATAGGCGCAGAAATTACATCGTTCGGAATACTTATTTTCACTGTGTTACACCTTTTTGTTATTCAACCTGAGAATTGTTCAATAAACAGCCAAGCTTTTTATTGTATAACTCAGGTTACTGAAACACAGTACAACCCTTTACTTACTATTACGAATACCAATTTGCTTAATTAAGTGACCTATTTTGAGGCGAGAAAGTCTTGTCAATAACAGGCAAAAATTTTTCTATTTAGTTGTTCTAAATATGAAATTTTTAACGCTGTTAGCGTCAGATATGCACCTTCAAATTGAGCAAGTATTAAAACAAATTGGTATAATAAGCAAACCGTTTTACAGTGCTCGATAATTATAGCTGGTGTTATTATCTTTACCCAACATGAAAAAGCCCTTAACCAATTGGTTAAGGGCTTTTACTTTTACAAAAAAGTTATTTGTTTAACTTACTCATTCACGGCTTGCTTGACTGTTTCTTTCGCGCTTTGTTCATCTAACAAGTTTAAATCGAAGTCGAACTCATCTACTCGGATTGCTTTTTCACGCTTGCGGTTGTAATCAACCAGCTTTGCGTACTCTTCTTCGTTGATAAGGTTACCAACGAGCGCATTATCTAAAGTTTGCTCGAAACGAACACCTGGTTGGATCTCGCGCTTGCGAACTGCCTTCTTAACTTTGGCAAGCAGGTCAAGGCAACCCATCTTAGCCTTATATGCTTGTTCATTGATATCATGACCATCACCTGCGGTAGGCTTCACAAGATGAGTAAGCTGCGCTTTGATTGGCGTATCCATTTGCGCCGCGGCCGCTAATTCTCTGATCATATCATCATTAATTTTAGGCATTTGTTTGCCACTAAACTGCATCGTGATCACACGCATAAATTTACGAGTACCACTTGCCGGGAAGTTGTCTAAGAACTTATGTAGCGCTTCTTCTGCACTAACAAGTGCATGCCTTGTCGCATAATGGAAATAAGGTGCTGCCTGCTCACGCTCTGCTACCGCTACCTTTTGCTCGTAGTATTTGATTGAAGCCATCGCTGCATACAAGTGACTCATTACATCACCAAGGCGTGCTGACAGCATCTCAGCTTGTTTCAGTTTTCCACCTAGTACGAGCAATGAAAAGTCTGCGTATACCGCAAGCTTAGCTGCTAATCTATGCGCGGCTTTTTCATACGCACGCACTTCAGGTAATGGTGATTTTGCATCAGCAGTGAATGGCATAAGACCATATTTGAAAGCACGTAAGCTGTTGGCAACACTATAGCTAACTGTTTTCGTCAAAATACCACGGAATTTACTGTCGGCGTCTTTCTCTTCGCTGTGAATAGATTCAACCATCGACTGCAAATATGGGTGACAGCGCATTACACCTTGACCAAAGATCATCAGGTTACGCGTTAGAATGTTTGCACCTTCTACGGTAATCGCTATTGGCTGTGCAACATAACCGCTTGCGAGGGTATTCTGAGGACCATTCTGAATAGCCTTACCTGCAAGGATATCCATTGCAGAGTCCAATACGTCACGGCCTGTTTCAGTCATATGGTATTTTGCAATTGCTGTTACTACAGATGGCTTAAGGCCCATACCTAAACCTTCTGTTGTTAATACCCGCATCGCCTCTTGCATGTAAGCTTTACCTGCAATATCAGCAAGCTTTTCTTGAATACCTTCAAACTGACCGATCGAGAGACCAAACTGCTCACGTACCGCTGCATATTCAGATGCCGATTTCAGTGCGACTTGACTAGTTGATACACCTAGTGCTGGTAAAGAAATACCACGTCCAGCACCTAAGCAGCTTACCAACATCTGCCAACCGCGACCAATATTCTTCTGACCACCGATGATAAAGTCCATTGGGATAAAGACTTTTTCACCACGTGTCGTACCATTATAAAAGCGTATCCCCATAGGGTCATGACGGTTTCCAAGTTGCACACCCGGATGGTCATGTGGAATTAACGCACAGGTGATCCCTAGTTCTTTCTTACCGCCTAGTAATCCCTCAGGATCCAATACTTTAAAGGCTAAACCGAGTACTGTCGCAATCGGCGCAAGTGTGATGTAGCGTTTGTCCCATGTTACTTCAAGACCAAGTACTTCTTCACCGTTATGCATGCCTTTTTTAACAATACCTTGGTCCGGAATACCACCGGCGTCTGAACCGGCTTCAGGGCTTGTTAACGCGAAACACGGAATATCACGACCGTTTGCTAAGCGAGGAAGGTAGTGCGCTTGCTGCTCTTTAGTACCATAATGTAACAATAACTCACCTGGGCCTAGTGAATTAGGAACCATCACCGTTACCGCAACCGCAGAGGATTTAGTCGCAATAGTACCTACAATCGTTGAGTTTGCGTAAGGGCTAAACTCTAGACCGCCGTATTCTTTTGGAATGATCAAGGAGAAAAATCTCTCTTTTTTCAAAAATTCAAGCACATGCTCTGGCAGGTGTTTGCCATTTTGAATTTCCGAGTCATCGATCATACCCATTAATTCTTTAACTGGACCTTCTAAAAAGGCTTGCTCTTCTGCACTTAGCTTAGCTTCGGGTACAGCACGAAGCGCCGAAAAGTCAGGCTTACCTTGATAAATTGATCCTTCTAACCAAACATCACCGGCATCTAATGCTTCTTGTTCTGTGATTGAAATGCTTGGGAGGATCTTTCTTAAATTCGTTCTTAGGCTCATAATTAACTCATCCGACCAGATAGATATACCTACATTACGGCATAAAAAATCGTTTAGATCAATTACTCTACTTAATTTTTTAACGGCTTTTTTACCGAGTTATCGAGTGATTAATATAAATGACTGCTAAATTAATGGCTTACAGCTGTAAGTCGAAAAAAGTAAATTACTGTTCTTAGTGAGAAAATAGGAGTGAGCGAGGAGGTTTGACAGCCTTAGCAGTTCTAGACTGACATTTTATCTGTAATCAAGTTGGTTTTTAAAACAAGCACTGCCACTAAAACAGTGCGATTTTTGCTTTGCATAGCTGCTCTATCGTAGCAGGTGAAACAACGACTTCAACTCCCCGTTTGCCTGCACTAACGTAAACTTGCTCATATGCTAAAGCACTCTCGTGAAGTAAAGTTGGCAACTGTTTTTTCTGCGCAAACGGGCTTATACCGCCAATTAAATAACCGGTTACCTTTTGCGCGTTCTGTTGATCTGCAAGCTGTGCTTTTTTCCCCTTACACGCTTTAGCAAAAGCTTTTAAATCCACTTGTTGCGTGGCGGGAGAAACGGCTACATGCAATGTACCATCAACGTCAATCAGCAGGGTTTTAAATACTTTTTCTCGGTCTAGATTTAGCTTTTTCGCCGCTTCATTGGCAAAGTCGTGATCGTTAGGGTCATGCTCAAATTGCAGCACTTGGAACGCCACTTTAGCTTTTTTAAGTAGGTTAATTGCAGGTGTCATTACAAACTCCTTTTAAGCAGATGTTGATTTCAGTTATACCAAGAAACAAACGCTTATGCTATCGCCTTGCGATAATACCTATCATCCGTCAAAACAAAAATGCCCGCTATCGCAGCGGGCATTTTCAAATAAATTTAAGTTACTTAGTTAAGTCATCAAAGAACTTCTTAACGCCGTCAAAAAAGCCTTGTGCCTTAGGACGGTTCTTACCGTTGTTTTCACCCATAGACTCTTCAAACTCTTGCAGAAGTTCTTTTTGACGCTCGTTTAAGTTTACTGGCGTCTCAAGAACAACTTTACAAATTAAGTCGCCTACCGCACCGCTACGCACAGACTTCACGCCTTTACCCCGCATACGGAACATTTTGCCCGTTTGACTTTCCGATGGAATCTTCAGTTTTGCGCGGCCATCTAGGGTCGGCACTTCAATCTCACCACCGAGTGCTGCCGTTGTGAAGCTAATTGGCACTTCACAGTATAAGTTGTTGCCGTCACGTACGAAGATTGGGTGCTCTTTTACACTCACTTGTACGTACAGGTCGCCAGCTGGAGCACCATGCGCTCCCGCTTCACCTTCGCCAGACAAACGTACTCTATCACCCGTATCAACCCCTGCTGGGATCTTAACGTTAAGTGTCTTCGTTTTCTCTACACGGCCTTGTCCGTGACAGCTGTTACACGGATCTGAAATGATCTGACCTGTGCCCTGACAAGTTGGACAAGTTTGCTGTACCGCAAAGAAGCCTTGGCGCATTTGTACTTGACCTGCACCATGACAGGTTGTACAAGTTTTAGGCTTAGAACCTGCTTTCGCACCACTACCATCACATGGTTTACAGCTCACCCAAGTTGGTACTTGGATATCAACCTGCTTACCACGTACCGCTTCTTCAAGACTTAACTCTAAGTTATATCTTAAATCCGCGCCACGCTGTTGTCTTGATTGACGACGACCACCACCGCCACCAAAGATATCACCGAATACGTCCCCAAAAATATCGCCGAAGTCGCCAGCGCCGCCAAATCCACCATGACCAGCACCACCACCTTGTTCGAAAGCTGCATGGCCGTATTGATCATACATCTGGCGTTTTTGACTATCAGTCAATATCTCGTAAGCTTCTTTTACTTCTTTGAATTTCGCTTCGAGTTCGGTGTTACCTGCAGTACGATCTGGGTGATATTTCATTGCAAGACGTTTATACGCCTTCTTAATGTCACGTTCACTGGCGTCTCTTGCAACACCTAATACTTCATAATAGTCAGGTTTAGACATTTTTATCACACTACTCTTTCTTGGCAACTTATGTCGTTGCAGACTCTGATGAGCCCTGTCGCTTGCAAATTAATGCTAGACAACAGTCTAATTTATAAACACGTAGGGCGCGACAAGCCATACAGCCAGCGCGCCCTCCTTCAAGACCTACAATTACTTGTCGTCTTTAACTTCTTCAAATTCAGCGTCAACTACATCGTCGTCTTTTTTCGCTGAACCTTGTTGGGCACCTGCGTCACCGCCAGCTTGTTGAGCTTGCGCTTTTGCTTGAGCGATTTCCATAAGCTTTTGCGATTTCTCTGCTAGTGCTTGTGTCTTAGCATCGATTTCGTCTTTGCTATCGCCCTTGATTGCTGTTTCTAGCTCGCCAAGAGCAGCTTCAATTGCCGTCTTGTCGTCAGCTGGAAGGTCGTCACCTGCTTCTTCAACTTGCTTGCGTGTAGCATGAACAAGTGCATCAGCTTGGTTACGAGCGCCAACTAGCTCTTCAAACTTTTTATCTTCTTCTGCATTTGCTTCTGCATCACGTACCATTTCTTCTACTTCTTCATCACTTAGACCTGAAGAAGCTTGGATTGTGATCTTCTGCTCTTTACCTGTGTCTTTGTCTTTTGCAGACACGTGTAAGATACCATCAGCATCCACATCAAAAGTAACTTCGATTTGTGGAACACCACGCTGCGCTGGGCGAATACCTTCTAGGTTGAATTGACCTAGAGACTTGTTATCGCTTGAACGCTTACGCTCACCCTGTAGTACGTGAATTGTTACTGCAGACTGATTGTCTTCTGCTGTTGAGAAAGTTTGCGACTTCTTAGTAGGGATAGTCGTGTTTTTCTCGATTAACGCAGTCATTACTTGACCCATAGTCTCAATACCTAGAGACAGAGGACAAACGTCAAGTAGCAGTACGTCTTTCACGTCACCCGCAAGTACACCACCTTGAACCGCAGCACCAACTGCTACCGCTTCATCAGGGTTTACGTCTTTACGAGGCTCTTTGCCAAAGAATTCAGCTACTGTTTTTTGTACCAGTGGCATACGTGTTTGACCACCAACTAGAATGATGTCATTTACGTCGCTTACAGAAAGGTCTGCATCAGCAAGTGCACGTTTTAGCGGCTCGATTGATTGCGCAACTAAGTCTTCAACTAGTGACTCAAGTTTTGCACGAGTTAGCTTAACGTTCATGTGCTTTGGACCTGTTGCATCTGCAGTAACGTAAGGTAGATTTACCTCAGTTTGCTGTGCTGAAGACAGTTCGATCTTCGCTTTCTCAGCCGCTTCCTTAACGCGCTGCATCGCTAGCGGGTCAGTTTTTAGGTCGATGCCTTGGTCTTTCTTAAATTCTGCAACTAGGTAGTTGATAACGCGGTTATCAAAGTCTTCACCACCTAGGTGAGTGTCACCGTTAGTTGCTAGTACTTCAAAGGTGTGCTCGCCTTCAACTTCATCAATCTCGATGATTGAGATATCGAATGTACCACCACCTAAGTCGTATACTGCAACAACGTTGTCGCCTTGCTTCTTATCCATGCCGTAAGCAAGTGCTGCTGCTGTTGGCTCATTGATAATACGCTTAACTTCAAGACCTGCGATACGACCTGCATCTTTTGTTGCTTGACGCTGTGAATCGTTGAAATATGCAGGAACTGTGATAACAGCTTCTGTTACTGGCTCACCAAGAAAGTCTTCAGCTGTTTTCTTCATTTTCTTAAGAACTTCAGCTGAGATCTGAGGTGCAGCTCTTTTCTCACCACGCACTTCAACCCAAGCGTCGCCGTTGTCCGCTTTTACGATGTTGAAAGGCATGATGCTAAGGTCACGCTGTACTTCTTCATCTTCAAAACGACGACCAATTAGACGCTTGATCGCGTATAGTGTGTTTTTAGGGTTAGTCACTGCCTGGCGTTTTGCTGGCTGACCTACTAGTGTTTCACCATCATCTGTAAATGCAATAACAGAAGGAGTTGTGCGGTCGCCCTCAGCATTTTCAATAACGCGCGGCTTGTCACCATCAAGTACCGCTACGCAAGAGTTAGTAGTACCTAAATCGATTCCAATAATTTTACCCATGAATCATCTCCGACTTCAAAATTCGTTGTTCAGTTAGTTGATTTGATAAATAAGGTCACCGATTTGTAATTCAAGCGTCACAACTAAAAAAAAATGAAAAAAATTGAAATTTTTTTGCTTTTCGAACGTTTCGGTCAAAAAAACACCCTTAATTGCTTATTTTGAAACAAGTGAAGAAGAAAATACGATGTAATTGACGCTTGATTACCTGGTTAGACCAGTTATGCTAAATGCAACATAATAAATAATGAGAAATGACAACATGACATTTGATGAAATTATTCAGTCGGAGCATTTACAGCAAGCGCAAACACAAATGACGTTTCCTGCAAGTTGGTGTCAAGGCCGCACTGCGTTTGGCGGATTGTCTGCAGCAATAGCAGTGCAAAGCATGAAGCATCAACTGACAGAGCCTCGTCGATTGCTCTCTGTGAGCGTAAATTTTGTCGGACCACTGCTGGAAGGCGCACCATTTACCGTTGCAACAACGATTTTGCGTAGCGGCAAAAATGCAACTCAAATGCAAACTCAACTGATCCAATCAGGCGAGGTTTGTCTTATTGCTATCGGGTGCTTTGGCAAGGATAGAGCATCCGCTATCCAAGTTACAAATGTCGATAGCCCTACTCTTTCAGATGTTAATCCAAAGGCAGTTCTTCCATACCAAGAAGGTGTGATGCCTGCATTTTTCCAGCATGTCACGCTCAATGCCCAGCAAGGAGCTTTACCATTTTCAGGTGCACCATCTTCGAATCTAGGTGGTTGGATGCGATTTAAAGCACAAACTACATCGGTAAATGAACTGCATACACTGGCTCTTGCTGATTCATGGCCGCCAACCTTACTCCAGATGTGTAAAGCGCCAAGCCCCGCCAGCAGTATGTCTTGGTATATAGAATTTTTGTGTGATATTTCACTCGACTCAGACTCTTGGCTGGGCTTTGAAGCCGTGACCCACCATAGCCAAAATGGTTATGGTATTGAAGATGCTAAAATTTGGTCACAAGATGGCAAGCTGCTCGCCCTAAGCCGCCAGACCGTCGCAGTATTTGATTAACATTGATAAATTTGGGCGCATCAAGCAAACTAGCATAAAAGGAAATCAACGGATTTTTGTGTGATTACAGCTTGCCCTGAATGCGATACGCTTGTTGAAATAGACTCTATCGAGTCCCAAAAGCGTGCGGTGTGCCCAAACTGTCGATGCGTGTTGTGTCATGTACAAGGACATCAAAACCAATTAGTACAAGCCTTCAGCTTTTCTGCATTACTATTTTTATTCGCAAGCTTATTTCCAGACTTTATTTCCTACACGCAACACGGTATCACTCAAGTTGTGAGCCTCTGGCAAGCGCTCATATTGTTAGCTGAACATTACAGCTATTTTCTTGCTGGATTATTTGCCTTCACTATTTTAGTTATGCCTGTTGCAGTATGCTCGTTGCTACTGCTTGCACACACCGAGTATTGGCAAATCATCAACGCGCACAATGCCCGGCATTTAGCCAAATTACTTTCAGCACTAAAACCGCTTAATCTCACGGATATATTTTTAGTCGCCGTGCTCGTAAGCGCTTTTAAATTAATGTCTTTCGCTGAATTAGAGATGGGCCTTGGGTTTTGGGCCTATATTCTGTTCGTTTTGTGTTTTATTGAAGCGCTCTCACTTTTCGATCACGAGTATATGTGGCGTAATCAGACTCAATGTAATCGTCACCTTGTGGAACCGAAGAATTTATCTTCTACGCTAAAACGTTGCAAGGTTTGTGGCTTTTTGGGTGAAGGTGAAAAGTGTCAGCGCTGCTACGCTAAACTAAAATACCGAAAGTCCCAATCAACGCAAAAAAGCTTAGCTTGGATGCTCACCAGCGTCGTGCTACTTATACCTGCCAATTTTCTACCCATCATGGATACCATTAGTCTCGGGCTCCATACGCCTGCAACGATTTTTTCAGGCGTTCAAGTGCTTTGGGAAGCCGGTTCTTATCCCGTAGCAACACTTATTTTTCTCGCAAGTATATGTATTCCTATCGCAAAAGCGTTACTATTGAGTTACTTACTTGTACGAGTTAAAAAACCCAAAGACCCTATTACAGCAACAAAAGTGTACCGCTTGCTCGAATTTATTGGCCGCTGGTCCATGATTGATGTGTTTGTCGTGATAATCTTAGTGTCTTTAGTGCAGCTCGGTACGGTGCTAAATGTCGAACCGGAAATTGGTATCGTGTTTTTTACTTTGATGGTGCTTTGCCAAATCGCAGCCGTTAATAGTTTTGATCCAAGATTATTGTGGGATAAAAATAATCAATGACTACTCAAGCTGATATAGAAGACAAACCAACGTTTTCAGTGATATGGATTATTCCAATTATCGCGTTGCTCATCACAGGCTGGATGTTATATCAACATCAGGCAAATAAAGGCCACACTATTTTTATAAAAATGACTGACGCAGATGGTATTATTGCCGGCAAAACTGAAGTAAGAGTAAAAAGCGTTAAGGTCGGGTTAGTCGAGTCATTAAAGCTTGAATTAGAACAAAATGCAGTGGTTGCAAAAGTTAGGATTTTACAGCCCTACCGTGATTTATTGGCTGAAGATTCTACGTTTTGGGTAGTAAAACCTAGAATTGATGAATCCGGCATCTCAGGCATGAATACGCTACTCTCTGGCGTATATATAGAGCTCTCCCCTGGTGACGCAAAAACACGTTCGAGCATCTTCACCTTAATGGATGAACCTGCATTAATTGGCTCAGAGGTGCAAGGAAAGCGCTATCAACTCGTGGCTTCAGATGCTGAAGTATTAGACGTTGGCTCCAGTATTTTTTTCCGCAATTATAAAGTGGGTCAGGTTGAGTCTGCACACTTTAGTGTCGAAAGCTTAAAAATGGAATATGGTATTTTTATCTATTCGCCATACGATACGCTTATCACAGACAACGCTATTTTCTGGATTAGCTCAGGCATTGATTTTAAACTATCAACGGAAGGCGTTGAAGTGTCAACAGGATCGCTAGCAAAGATGATCAAGGGTGGGATTTCTGTTGACTATCCACCAACTATGCCAAGCGGCACAGTAGCGCTCGAAAACAAAACCTACGCCTTACACAAAAACTTTGCAATGGCTTTAGAGCAACGTTTTGATCACTTTGATTACTATCTCATTGAGTTTGAGCAATCAATTCGAGGACTTCGAGCTGGTGCACCAATTGAATATCGAGGTATGCGAATTGGCACGATAGAACAAGTTCCTGCGACTGGTGTTAGCGACGATAGACCTTTATACTTTCAACAAAATAACACTTCTGTGCCTGTACTGGTTAAAATTGAGTACGGCCGCATTTACGAAGATGCGCAGCTTGCACAAACATATTGGTCAGAAAATATAGACAAATGGATTAGTAGTGGCCTTAGAGCGTCACTAAAAAGTGGCAATTTGTTAACAGGTGCGGTATATATAGAGTTAGACTTTTATCCAAGTGCAGAAGTCGTTAGTTCAAACAAAACGACTATTTATCCAGTATTACCCAGCGTTCCGAGCGGTATTACAGCACTTTCTGAACAGGTCACAAGCTTACTGAACAAGTTAAATGGGTTACCTCTTGAAACAACTGTTAAGGAACTAGAAGGTGCCCTTCAGCAACACAGGTTACTAGCAATGGAAATGAATCAACTCGTAGAGTCTATTAATAATAACAAGATAACAGACAAGGTTGGCGGTAATTTAACGAGCTTAAAAGATACGTTAAGCCAGCTCACATCAAGCTTGAAGCAATTTGAGCAAACCATGACTCAGTACCAAAAAGGTTCGGGTGTTATGGATCAACTTAGTAATACCCTTGAAGAACTTGAAAGTTTGTCAAATCGCTTAAAGCCTATTTCTAAAGGGTTGAATGAGCAACCTAATATGCTTATTTTTAATAAAGAGAGCGGTACAGATCCTCTCCCAAGGAAAAAATAAATGAAGACTGGCTTAGCGACATTTTTGCTTTTATTTTGTTTAACGGGCTGTATAACGAATCCATCTCAGCCGGTTAGTTATTATCAGTTAGAAGCAAAGAGTGTCGCTGACGAAAAGCAAGTTGGGCTCAATCACGTTCTTTTGGTTGATAAAGTGCAGTTAATTGAATTGTTTGATCAGCAAGCTTTAGTGCAATATCAACCAGAGAACAAAGTAAATATCGCTAATTTTCATTTTTGGGCTCAGCCACCTTCAGATATGCTGACGTGGAACTTAGTAAACGCATTAAATGCAACCAACCAAACCACTGCAATTAAAAGCGATAAGTTTTATCGCAACACGCAAGAACATCAACGCCTCGTTGTGGAAATTAACGAGTTTGCAGGGCACTTTGAAAAAGGCGCTGTGATGAGTGGGACTTGGTATCTTTACCAATACAAAGAAGGGAGCTATCAACTAACTCAAGTGCAACCATTCCAATTTGAAGCAACGCTTGAGCAGGATGGCTTTAGTGCTCTTGTATCTGCACATCAAAAAAACTTTAACCAACTAACTGCACAAATAAGTCTGCATTTATAGTTGGCACTCAAACACCACTACAGGTGTTAAGTCATTATCAATTATTATTTTACCAATACGACTAAATCCCACTTTGCTAAGTAGGTTAATGCTGTTGCGGTTACTTTCTAATGTAATAGCACCTAACTTGATGTAGCTTTGTTCTAATTTAGCATATTCCATAAGTAACCTAACAGCCTCAGCCGCATAGCCTTTTCCGGTAAACTCATCTAAAAGCGCATAACCTAAGTCTGGAATATTAAAAAAAGGCCTTTGATATAAGCCACACAACCCAATACTAGTATTGCTGCTTGCTTCTACAACAATGTAAGCTGCTGGCTTACCAATTTGATAGGGAATAAGGTAAGCTTGCTCGATATGCTCCTCAGCTTGTTGTTGCGTTTTTATGCCTTTATCCCGAATATTATCGATAAAGCTTTTCTGGTTCAAAAGCCTGAGTAAGAAGCCCGCATCATTTAGAGTTGCTTTCCTTAAAAAGATCCGCTTTCCCGTCGCAATCGTCATTCTGCCTCCAAAAATATCATAATTAACTTCCATAGGAACTTTAGCATTTACATAAGCGAATAAAAAAGCTGGGAAACGAATTTGCCCAGCTTTTAATTACTATTGAAATACCGACAGGTTACTGTTGGAACTTGACGTTTTTATACATTTGCTCAACTGAGTCTAGCTTAGTTTGCTTAGGTAAATCTGCAAACGGCTCAGCTTGGAACTTAGCGCCACGTAATTGAATATTTAATCTAGCAGCATCGGTGTTCATTACAGTTTGCTGATAGTACGCTTTAATATCTTCTAATGTGACCGCTTTAACTGCGGCGATTAACTTAGCTTCGGAGTCAAATGCCATATTTTCTTTGAACCAATCGCCTATTAACGGTTGTAGTTCTTCAGAAAGGTTTTTTGGCTCTTCGGTTAATGAGACTAACACTGCATTTTTTAACTGCTCGAATGTTGCCTCATCTAACGCAGCTAAGTCTTTAGCGTATTCATCTTTATACGCGTCAAAACGAGCTTGCATGCTTTTAGCATCTTTTACTGGTGTTTGAATATAGAAACCTAGCGCTGAATATTCGTCAATAGCAACACTCGTTGCACCAACCGCATAGGCTAGCTGCTCTTCGGTTCTCAGACGTTCAAATGCCGCCGTTCTTAAGTGCCCTTGAAGCACCATCGCCGCCGCTTTTTGCGCATAGCCTTTGATTGGGTGCACTGCAAAATCGATTACAGCAACATCAGCAACATCAATGTCTTGCTGCCATACAAGTGTCTGCTTTTGCTCTGGTTGCCAATATTTAGCACGTGCGTAATTGGTCACTTTTTGGCGTTTAGGCAGCGCATTGTCGAGCGTCTCTTTTACTGTTTGCAAATCGGCTTTATCGTAGTTGCCATAGGCAAAAACACGAACTTGATTATTCGTCAGAATTTGATTTTGCACTTTATCTAAGTCGGCCAGAGTCAAAGCTTTAGCTGCTGATATCAATGCAGAATCATCATAACTTCCTGAACGGATAAGTTTTTGATAAACACCGAAAGCTTGTCTGAATGGGAATTCTTTCTCCTGGTTTTTAATGCCACGTACATAACGATCAATGGCTTGATCAAATGCTCGTTTATTCGTTTCTACACGAACACCAGAGAGCGCATCCTTTATTAATAAAGCTTGCTTATCAGTAAAACCCGAAATATCTAGCATTATCCCATTTGCAGGAGTCAGCCCAAGATGCATACCCGCTATGCTCGCTTCCGTCATTAACTTTGCTTTATCCAAACGGTATAAATCAGCCCAAATCGACAGTGCAACCTCAGTTTTGATGTCTTTTAATGCACTTGGGTTATTGACGTAAATTTTCAGACTACCTTTAGGCTGTTGGTAGAAACGCTCACTCGCAGCATGCCAAACCGTTACGCCATCCGCATCAATAACCTTCTGAACACCCTTTTTCGCATCATCCGCAGATGTTTTCAGTGCGAAGTTTTCAGGTAACAAGGTATTTACACTAGGAAGAGCTAAATCGAAATTTGCCTCTTCTTTCCATTTATCAAAATCGCTGCGCTTTAAGTCTACAATCTGATATTCACCATCATAGAAGTGTAGTTTTGCATCAGTAGGTTCATCTTTACTGATATACCATACCCGCATTTGATCAGGTGTTAATTGCTTCAAGACGGCATTAACAGCATCAGCATCAAACTGCGCATAGTAGTAGCTCGCATTGATAGCGTGGTTCATTGGGTAATGCTGCATGCTATCCGCAAGGTTACTGACGTAACCAAATTCATCGCCTTTTTCCAAAAACCTAAATTGATTATTTAGCGACGTTTGGATTTCCTTGAAGTAACGGCTATCGACTCCTTTATCACGGATCATATCGATATAATCAAGTACCGTACCTGTAATTAACTCGCGTTGCTTTAAGCCCTCATCGGTTAACTGAATATCAATCTGTAATGTGCCGTAGTTACCATAACTATTCGGTGTCGCAAATGCACTTAACGATGAGATTAAACCTTTATCTTTTAGTACTTGAGCAGGGCTACCCGCCATTTCATTACTTAGAAGATAGGTAATGAAATAGTTCGGTTTAACCGCAAACGCACTTGCGTTGTTTTTGATAGTGAAATCAAGCTGTAGCGTCTTAACGTCTTCATTTGGTTTATAATGGACCAGCTTTTTCCCAACGTTATCGAAGTTAAGAGATTGTTTAACCTCTGGCTTCTCGATGTTTTTATTCTTGATTGTCGTGAAATGCTTTTTCGCTTTTGCCACCATCTGCTCAATCGGCTCGTTAGAAATCATAGCTAACTTCATGATGTTCGCAGAGTAGTACTTATCATAAAAAGCAACGGTCTCTTGATGTAGTTTGCTACCTTCTTTATCACCTAACGTTTCTAGGTTACCAATAAGAAAACGGTTAGCAGGATGCTCTCCCATCATGTTTCGTGCAAGTTTAAATTGACCAAAAAAGTCCATTTCACGACGCATCGACCACTCTGCGTTTACTGCATTTTTTTCTTTTTCTGTATACTCAGGGTAAAGCTTTGGAGATTTAAAGAAGTCTGAAAATCTGTCTAATGCCTCGTCATAGGCATCGTTGTTCACTTTGAACATATAATTAGTAATATCCAACCAAGTGTAAGCATTGTGTGCCCCACCGTTTTTGGTCATGAACTCAGAATAACCTTTGCTATCTGGATATTTTTCTGTACCAAGGAATAGCATATGTTCAAGATAGTGCGCCATCCCTTGCTGAGACATAGGATCGTGTAGTAGACCAACGCCAACACTCAGCGCTGCCGCTGACTTCGATACAGAAGGATCTGATACCAAAATGACTTCAATGCCATTTTCCAAAGTTAACGTTTGATATTGTCTATCATCATTAGGACTTACAACCAGTTGCTCTGAAAGAAGATTCTCAGTCGTGTCTGAATGATTGAGTGAAGAAGTTGTACCACATCCAGTCAAAACTGCTAAGGTAAGTGTGCTAATTGCGAATAGCTTTTTCATAAAACAATCCATTATTGTGATAATTACTTTTTGGAACCAGACTATCATCGTCATTCGACTAAGCTTTTGCAATATAGAAATTTTTTGTTTTGTAACACTTCGTAAACTGAGGAACCTATGCCGACATCCATTTATTTACTGCTCGCCGCGCTATTTTTACAAACTCTACTGACCTTATTCATTATGGTCATTATGGGGAAACGTCGATTTAAAGCTGCACGAAAGAAACAGATCCAGTTTGATCAGTTCAAAACCATGGCGCTCGACAACGCGCCTGAGGAAGTCATTCTGGCATCTAGAAACTTTACTAATCAGTTCGAAATTCCCGTGTTGTTTTTTGTGGTTTCTCTTGCCGCACTCGCAATGAAACTTGTTACGTTGTGGTTCAGCATCTTCGCCCTACTGTTTGTAATTAGTCGTATTGCACATGCCTATGTTCATATCGGTAGTAATCATATTCGAACACGTTTTCGCCTCTACCTTGCAGGGTGTGCCTTCATTGTGTTGCAGTGGATCACATTACTTTTAACACTTATATAACTAAAAATAATAAAAATGCCATCCGTTTTAGCTAATTGTTCTTTAATCTCTGAGCCAATTTGTTAGCATGGCGATGGCAAAAAGAACAACAGGGGCACATAGATGAAACAGGATAATGATATCTGCGATTTTGGACTTCATGCTGGAGAACCATATTCCACGCTGCCAGCTAGCTTTTTAAACTGGATGATAGAAACAGACCATGCAAAATGCGAGTTAGCAAAGTTTGAACTGGACAGAAGAGTATCTGCGGTGGCACAAAACGCCAGAAAATATAGCAATTTTGAGTGTTAGCACTATTAAAATAATTATAATGATCTAGAATACGCGCATAATTTATCAAATAGCTTCTAAATTATGCGCAACTTACTTATTCTTTCAACGGCTTTGCTATTATCAGCATGCCATTTTTCCTCTCCTAAGCAGTCGCAACAAGCAGAATACCTAACCGTATTACACACCAACGATAATCATGGTCGTTTTTGGCAAAATGAAAAAGGTGAATATGGTATGGCAGCCAGAAAAACCTTAATTGACCAATTAAAGAGTGATGCAGAGAAAGCTGGACATGCCGTTATATTGCTTTCTGGAGGCGATATAAACACGGGTGTACCAGAATCTGATTTACAGTTTGCCGAACCTGATTTTAAGGGAATGAGTAAACTCGGTTACGATGCCATGGCAATTGGTAACCATGAATTTGATAACACTCGAGATGTACTAGCGAAACAAATTGAGTGGGCAAGCTTCCCAGTACTGTCAGCAAATATTCTTGATAATACAAATCAAATGCCAGCATACGAGCCTTATACAATTATTGAACGTGCAGGATTGACCATTGCAGTCCTTGGACTTACGACAATTGATACCGTTAAAATTGCCAATCCAAAACATGTTCATGGCCTTACTTTTATTGAGCCTTTAGCAGCCACAGAAAACTGGGTACCTAAGATCAAAGCCAAATATCATCCAGATGTAATGATTGCTGTCACACATATGGGTCACTATCACGGTGCCAATCATGGTATCAATGCACCCGGTGATGTAACGCTTGCGCGCCGACTTCCCAAAGGTATGCTTGATTTGATAGTTGGTGGACATTCTCAAGAACCTGTCTGTGTAGACGAAAATGGTAACGAGGACACCGCTTTTGCTCCTGGCAAAACATGTAAGCCTGATAATCAAAATGGTGTTTGGATTATGCAAGCACATGAGTGGGGTAAGTATGTGGGTAAAGCTGTATTTAGGGTTGATGGTGATACAAAAACCTTGATTAGCTATAACTTAATCCCAGTGAACTTAAAAAATAAAGCGGGTTCTGTGATTGGTGAAACTATTCAAGAAGATCCTCAAATGCTCGCTTTTTTAACACCTTTTCAAGAAAAAGGGCAAGCGCAAATAGCTGGTGCAGTGGGATACGTTGATAGTTTCTTAGATGGCCGTCGCAGTACAGTTAGATTTAAGCAAAGCAACCTCGCAGATCTTATCATTAACGCGCAAATGGCAGCCGTCGAAGCAGACTTTGGCATTATCAGCGGCGGCGGGATCCGAGATAGCATAGAGCAAGGTGATGTCAGCTACAAAGATGTGCTGAAAGTTCATCCATTTAAAAATCGCATTACTTATATAGACTGGAAAGCAAGCGACCTAATTAACTACTTAAACATTGTCGCCAAGTTCCCACCAGACTCTGGTGCTTACCTACAGTTCCACCATATTACGTTTGATATCAAGAACGATAAGGTAACCAATGTTCGCATAGCAGGCGAGTCATTGACTGACGGTAAGACCTACCGCATGAGTGTGAATAGTTATAACGCATCTGGTGGTGACGGTTATCCAAAGATTAATCATCTTCCAGAATATACCGCTACCGACCTAACTGATGCACAGGTCCTCAAAGATTACTTCCAAAAGAATAGTCCTATAAAGGCCGTGGATTTATAAAAAAGGCACCTCATATAAAGCGGTGTGATGCACCGCTTTATATGCATTCATTCTATTTACCAATAATATCAATATCTGACTTTTTCACTCCACTCAGTCCGTAACTATGTAGTTTAGAACGAGACCCTTCTCCATGTGCCTTCGGCGGATAAAACAGCACCTTTTTTTCAGGAAATGCGTCTAATACCTCATCCAGTGCAGCTCTAATTTCACTTAATGTTTTTTCTAAACTATTAGTAAAGTTGGGTCGTTTTCTAATGGTATGCCCAAGCTCAACTAAACGGTAAAAATATTTATCAGCGAGATCCAACAACTCCTTTGGCATCTCTTTGTTTTGATTGAGAACAGTATCGGGATTTACATCGCAAAACTCAACAAGCGCTAAATAGAAACATAATGGTTTGTTGGCAAGCTGGACACTTACTAGTTTGTTTCTATTTGTCGTTACTGTTTTTGAATACAAATCAATAACAAGCTTAAATTCCGGTAACTTTTCTAGCGCTTGGTGTGAACTTACCTTTGCCTCAATACCTTTTCTTCTCACCCAGTTGAACACTGCAACGCCGATAAACGCCATAATCAGTGGAAAAATATAGGCTGATTTTGGTTTGGTATCATCTAATGAGACCGCAATATAGAAGTTTCTGTGCGGCGCAGACAATGTTAGCACTTCACTTTTTTCACCCTGTCCTGCTCCAGACGTATTAATATCAAGAACAGTTAAACGGGCATCTTGAGCGTCTAATACAGTATTGAGTGAGTTTATATATTCTCTTAACTCAGTTTCATTACCTGCGTAATGTAAAAAAGGATCTGCGACAGGTAAACGATTCATATCAATAGCAACACGAAGCGCAACCGCTTCTTTTTGTTGCTTCAAAACCCGCTTAGTTTCAATACTTTGAGAAATGTAGAAAATACCGCTAAACAATAACGCCAAAGCAATAAAAACGGATATATTGCGCTGACTAATTTCCATCTTCTTCTCCGATAAAGCCATAAGGTAAGGCTTCACATTGCCAGTGTCTATCTACCTTATCAAAGTAACTAGATGTTCTTAATTGAGCCACCTGGTTAATAATTCCCTGCATTGCACAAGCTAAATCAGTGTTATTGTTGTTCATTTTTAAATACCATTTACTGCCACTAACATTATTGGCAATTGGCGTAATGTAATTCTTCGAAAACCGCGGCTCATCTTCTTCGGACCAATAAGAAGCTATAATATCAACCTCGCCAGCAGCTAACCGATCGCGGAGCGCTTGATGCGAGCTTAAATAGGTAATATCGAGCGCATTGATATCGATATCTAACTCTTTAAACGCACTTTTTGGTAATATGTGGCCAGAGCGACTTGTTGGATAGTCAAGCAAACCTATTTTTTTATCTAAGAAATACGATTTAGATAATTTAGGTTTTTCTGTGTTTGAGATAAAAAAGGCGGAATAAGCTGGATAACCGATAACAGGCTTATAACTATGCGTTGATTCAGCCATCAAAGCCGACATGATATTGTCTTTCGTTAAAATAAGATCGGCGATCCCCTTCGCAAGAAACTCTATTTGCTCAGCGAGACTTCCTCCCCAATACACTTTCACCTGCCCATATTGCCTAGTGACCACTTCATCTTCACACGCTCTAACTAATACGTCTAACGCGAGACTTTTAATCGGAACATGTATTTTTAACGTGTTGATATTGGACACTGAACGCGTTTTGCAGGTATTTGAGTACTGGACGACAGGATCAAGAATGAGAGGCTTAACCGAAACTAATCGAGCCCCTAAAATCCAGCACAATAATGCGCTTACAAACAACAAAGATACAATTGTTGATTTACTAGTCAAAATGTTACTATGTATCACTAATTGGAATAACCTATCCTTTCTTGACCGCTATTAGATCAATTTTCTTTACTCATTGCAATAGGTAATTTTACTAATAACTCATAACCAAATGAATTTATTACTTTATTGACAAGAAATTATGAATCTTATTGAGTCCTTTTATTTTGTTGAAAAATACGGACAATTGGCCTCACTTTTCGGTTGGGAAGATTGTTCCCTTTTCTACAAGAGATACAAATGTTACGTAAAAGCTTGTCATTACTTTTCGCTGTAGGGATGACTATCACGACGTCAAGTGCACACGCCTGGGGTCAAAATGGTCATAGGATCATTGGCGAATTGGCTGAGGCACATTTAACCGAGCAGACTCGCGTTGCGATTCAACCTTTATTAGAGGGCGACTCTCTGGCTGAAATTTCAACTTGGGCTGATGAGATGCGTTCGGATCCAAGCACGTTTTGGCGTAAACAATCTTCGAAGTGGCATTACATCAACATCGACAACCCAAAAGCAATGCATGAGCACGTTCATGCTGATTTGAATGACAAAGAGAAAGTAAAACACATCCTAGATGGCATCTACTATTCCATCAATACGCTAAAATCAGAATCTAAATCAATTGATGAAAAGCGTTTTGCATTTCGTTTCCTAGTTCACCTTGTAGGCGACAGCCATCAACCGTTTCACGCAGGTCGCGGCAAAGACCGTGGCGGTAACATGATTAAAGTAAAGTTTTTTGGCAGTGATTCAAACTTACACAGCACTTGGGACACCAAATTAATCGAAAATGAGAATCTTTCATTTACCGAGTTTACACGTTTTATTCAAACCACAAATAATGAAATAATTGCTGAATACTTAGACAGCTCGCCAGCAGATTGGTTGCTTGAGTCAAATAATATTGCTGAAAAAGTTTATAACAGCAATGAAACTGAAATAAGTTACGGTTACATTTATAAATATATGCCAACAATTAAATTTAGGCTGCAACAAGGTGGCATTAGATTAGCTGGCCTATTAAACCAAATTTATGATCCTAATTCTAAACCGCTGGTTTCATCATTGAAGTCAGCAAATAAAATAACAGTTAACCATTAGTTTAAAATAACCTACTAACACGGGAAACAACATAATGAAAATCCAACTTCGCAAAAATGCACTTACGCTTGCTATCGCTGCAAGTTTAGGCATGAGTGGCATGGCGGTTGCGGCAGATACATCTTCGTCTATTAAAGGACAGATTGTAGGACCTCAAGGTAATCCAGCTGCAGACACTAAGATTATCATCGTTCACGAACCGACAGGTACACGCCGCGTTGTTACAACGAATGACACTGGTACGTACAACGCATCAGGTCTTCGCGTTGGTGGTCCATATACCATCACTATCGACTCAAACAAATTCCGTGACGCTGAGCTACGTAACGTTTACCTATCACTAGGTGAAGCACAAAAGATCGACCAGCAGCTAAGCGAATTGCAAATGGAGTCTATCGTAGTTACTGGTACTCCAGTACTATTTAACTCATCTGCAAACGACACTTATTACGGTGCAGATGCAATCAAGAGCACGCCTAGTATCAACCGTGATATTAAAGACGTAGTAAGAAATAACCCGCTAGTTGTTATCCAACCTGGTAACGACAGTGCTATGACAATCGCAGGCTCAAACCCGCGTACAAACTCTATTACTGTTGATGGTATTCCGCTAAACGATGACTTCGGCCTTAACTCTGGTGGTTACCCTACACAGCGTAACCCATTCCCTCTAGACGCGCTTGACCAAGTAACAGTTCAAGTAGCACCAACAAATGCTAAATCAAGTGGCTTTACTGGTGGTAACGTTGACGCGGTATTTAAGTCTGGTACTAACGAAATTACTGGTAGCGTTTTCTATGAGAAAATGACTGACAGCTGGGCTGGTACGCCTAAAAACGAAGGTAAAGAAGTTCCATTAGAGTTTGAAGAAGAGAACTACGGCTTCTCAGTCGGTGCGCCTCTTATT
Source organism: Pseudoalteromonas sp. NJ631 (assembly GCF_000276645.1). NCBI lineage: Bacteria > Pseudomonadati > Pseudomonadota > Gammaproteobacteria > Alteromonadales > Pseudoalteromonadaceae > Pseudoalteromonas > Pseudoalteromonas sp. NJ631. The sequence continues at coordinate 167,449 of NZ_AKXJ01000002.1, read as the reverse complement.
GAAAACAAACTGTTCTTCTTCGGTGCTTACGAAAAGTATGAATCTCCTCAGTCAATTGAGTGGGGTCCAGCAGGTTCAGGTATCGGCGCTAACGAAACTAACATCACACAAAACGATTTAGCAGCTGTACGCAAAATTGCTTCTGAAGTATATGGTGTTGACAACATCGGTAGTGCAGACGCACAACCACAACTAGAAGATGAAAAATACATCATCAAACTAGATTGGAACATCAACGACTATCACCGTGCAAACTTCGTATATATGTTTAACGAAGGTAACCGCACAAACAACATGACTCAGAAGGCTAGTGAGCTTCACCTAAGCACATATTGGTACAATAAGTCAGAGAAACTAAATAACTTCAGCTCAACACTATACTCTGACTGGACGGATGATTTCTCAACGCAAATCAGTATTACGAGCAAGTCTGTTGAAACCGGTCAAATCTCACTAGACAGCGCTTTAGGTCTAGGCGATATCACAATTGACAATATCGATGTTGATGGAGATGGTACTAAAGGCACAATTAACTTCGGTTCAGATGCTAGCCGCCACTCAAATTCACTAGAAAACGACCTCACAACATTCAAGTTTGACGGTACTTATCTACTTGACGAACATACACTAGAGTTCGGTATTAAGTACGACATTCTAGACGTTGAAAACCTATATTTAGATGGTTCTAAAGGTGTTATCACATTTAACAGCCTAGAGGACTTTGCCACACGTCAATTATCAACATATTCATATAGTAATGGTATTGGTAATAATCCAGATGCAGTTGCAGCAGCATTTAAACGTAAAGACCTTGCCCTATACGTGAACGACCGTTGGGATTTCAGCGATGAACTAGCATTTAGCTTTGGTCTTCGTTACGAGCGTCTAGGTTCTGACGACAAACCAGCGTTCAACCAAGACGTATTTGATAGAACGGGTTTTGATAACACTTATAATCTAGATGGCGCTGACATTTGGTTACCTCGTGCAGGCTTCACATACTACATGAACGAAGACGTAACTATCCGTGGTAGTGTAGGTCGTTATGCTGGTGGTAACCCTAACGTTTGGATCTCAAACTCTTACTCAAACGATGGTTTCAGTCGTCAAAACTTCTCTGCTAGAGGAGTTACCGCACCTGCTAGTATCTTAAATACTATTCCGCAAGAAGCTATCGACGGTATTAACAATGCGAATCGCGGTTCGGTTTCTAACTTTATCGATCCTAACTTCGATATTCCATCGCAGTGGACATATATGCTAAATGCTGATGTAACACTTGACATCCCAGGCCTTGGTGACGGATTCGCGTGGACTACGACTGCTATCTTCACAGATAAAGAAAATACCGCTGAATGGGTGAATGCAGCACTTCTTCAAGAAGGCGATGTAGTAGGTTCTACTGCTGATGGTGCATTACCATTCTACGATACCCGTGAACTTGAGATTATGCTAACGAACGCAGATAAAAACGGTCGTTCAATTATCCTAAGTACTGGTCTTTCTAAAACGTGGGATAATGGCTTCAAGTTTGATATGTCTTATACTCATCAAGACATCACTGAAGGTAACCCTGGTGGTTCCTCAACTGCCCGTAGTAACTACCGATACGGTCACTTCTTAGACCACCAAGAAACACAAGTCGGTACTTCTACCTATGAAACTGAGCACCGCTTTGTATTTAATCTAGGCTACTCAACTGAATTTATTGAAAACTATAAAACGAATTTCAATCTATTCTTTGAGCGTCGTTCAGGTTCAGCATATAGCCACCTAACTAAATGGCAGAACCTTACTGGCGGTAAATACTTTGATCAAGACCTAATTCAACCTTCAGGCTTTGGTTCAACGTTCGGCGGTAACTACCTAGCTTATGTACCAACTGCCAACGATCCTAATGTACTTCGTTATGAAGGTGTAACCGAAGCGGAAGTATTAGCTCATTTCGAAGATCTTGGACTCTCAGGTTATGCGGGTGGTTTTGTAGACCGTAGCGCTGGAAAGTCACCTTGGACAACCTCTATGGATCTGTATATTTCTCAGGAATTGCCTGGATTTACTAAAGATCATAAAGGTGAGGTTTACTTCGTAATTAACAATCTTATTAACCTGATTGATTCTTCAGCTGGTAAGGTTTATAGACAAGACTTTGGTACAAACAATGTAATAGAGATGGATATTGACCCAGCAACTGGTAAATACATCATCGGCGAAACTACATTTGACAAGAGTAAGTTTGAAGCAGAAGACTCAACTTACCGTATCAAGATCGGCGTACGTTACAACTTCTAATATCTAACACGTAATTAGATAATCTCCCAAAGGCCAACGAAAGTTGGCCTTTTTTATATTTAATCCAGCTTAAGGTTATTTTCCACCTATTAACCACAACTAAGCCTTTATAAATTCCTGATATTAAATATAATAGAAACAGGACAAGTCATTGTTTCTGATCAATAAACCATACTAAATGTAAAAATGAATGGATTATCAATATGATAAGGGATAAATCATGTTAAGACGTAAAGCTTTTATCGGCTTTCTAGTCACAATGCTGGGTATAAGTATTGATTATTTAATCATCTCTCTATCTAATCATTTACTTAAAAGCAGCGCATTTGAAATATCCATGCTCTACATGATCTATATGACTATAATATCATGTACACAAAACCGTACGAGATAACATTCAGCGGTACTTTACTATATAGAGCTTGCTCTAAACGAATGAGCAAGCTCTTTTTCATCTACTGCAGACTGTAATAATTTCAGTAGTTGTACGAACTTCTCTTTCTGCTCATCGCTAAAACAACTAAGTAGCTCAGTTTCCCATGCCAGTGCAAGCGGCGTTAACATTTGATAAAGCACTCTTCCTTGTTCTGTCACTGCAATAGTTTTTGCACGTTTATCACTTGGACTCACTAACATCTCAATCAACTCTCGGTCTTGTAACTGCTTAATTGCTCTTGAAACGGTTGATTTATCCATGCTTGCCAGTTCGCAAATGTGCTTAGCGGTGATCCCCTCCTTCTGTATTGCGTGTGATAACACCCGCCATTGTGGCTGCGTTAACTCTCCCTTTTGTTCATAGACGTGTGCAAAGTCATTGCTCACTTTTGTTGACAGTGAAACGAGCTGATACGGCAAAAATTCATTTATATTCAGCAGTTTTTTATCAGTTTTAGACATTATTTTACACTCCCAACTGTCACTATAACTTTACAGAGCGACTAGATGACAAATATTGAAAATACTCTCACATGAGAGTATCTTACTATAAAACACAAAGGAGTCGAGACACATGAGCCAAGAACTTCAATATTTAACTGGATTTGGTAATCAATTTGAAAGTGAAGCACTGCCGGGCGCTTTACCGATTGGTCAATTTTCACCGCAAAAAGTAAAATACGATCTTTATGCAGAGCAATATAACACCACCGCTTTTACAGCGCCTCGTGCTGATAATCGTCGAAATTGGTTCTACCGTATTCGCCCTTCTGTTTTACAAGGTGAATATGAAGCTATGGATAATGGCCTATTGCGCACAGCACCAATAACTGAAGCCGTTACCCCTCCTTCCATGTTGCGCTGGAACCCTATCGATATACCACAAGAAAAAACAGATTTTATCGATGGCTTAGTAACGATGGCTGCTAACGGCAGTGCTAATGGCCAAAGCGGGATTGGTATTCATGTATATGTTGCTAACGCATCAATGGAAGGTCGTTATTTCTATAATGCGGATGGCGAGCTGTTATTCGTCCCACAGCAAGGTGAACTCATTTTACACACCGAGTGCGGAAAACTCGCAATTAAACCAGGTGAGATTGCCGTTATCCCTCGTGGTATCAAATTCAGTGTAGAGCTTTTAAGCGATACGGCGCGTGGTTATATTTGTGAAAACTACGGACACCCTTATATTTTGCCTGAGCGAGGCCCTGTTGGTGCGAATGGCTATACCAACGAACGTGACTTTCAATACCCAGTTGCCGCCTTTGAGGACAAAGAAGGCGATTTTGAACTCGTTGCAAAGTTTAATGGTAATCTGTTCCGCTCTGAGATTGGCCACTCACCGCTTGATGTGGTTGCATGGACAGGTAATAGCGCCCCATACAAATATGATTTAGCGCGATTTAATGTAATGAACACCGTAAGCTTTGACCACCCAGATCCGTCAATCTTTACTGTACTTACTTCTCCATCAGGCACACCTGGTGTTGCAAACGTAGACTTTGTGATCTTCCCACCGCGCTGGATGGTGGCAGAAAATACATTCCGTCCGCCTTATTATCACCGTAATATCATGAGTGAGTTTATGGGCTTAATCGAAGGGGTATACGACGCCAAAGAACATGGTTTTGTGCCAGGTGGTATGAGTCTACACAACTGTATGTCTCCTCATGGGCCAGAAGCTGATGTATTTGAAAAGGCGAGCAACGCAGAGCTTGCACCACAGCGCTATGAAAACACACTCGCGTTTATGTTTGAGTCACGTTACATTATCTCTCCAACTAAGTATGCTTTAGAAGGCAAAGCGCGTCAGCCTAACTATGCTGATTGCTGGAAAGGCATTAAAAAGTACTTTAAAGGAGCATAAAGATTATGTTGAAACTCTATACTTATTTTCGCTCATCTGCAGCCTATCGTGTGCGTATTGCTTTAAACCTTAAAGGATTAGACCACGAGTTAGTCCCAGTAAACTTGCTTAAATCGGAGCAAAGCGGCGAGGCATATTTAAGTAAAAACGGTCAAGGGTTACTACCGGCTCTGGAAACTGAGCATGGCGTTCTTGCACAATCTTTAGCGATATTGGAGTGGCTAGAAGAAACCCAAACTGGCCAAGCATTGCTACCACAAGATCCTTGGCAAAAAGCGCAGGTAAGAAACTTTTGCTACGCCATAGCCTGTGATATCCACCCTATCGATAACCTGCGTGTGCTTAAATATCTATCAAGTGAGCTAGGCGCATCTGATGAACAAAAAAATGAGTGGTATCGCCACTGGGTTATCGAAGGCTTTAAAAAGCTAGAGCCTATGATTGGCGACGGTCAATTTTGCTTTGGCACGGAGCCCACACTCGCGGATGTTTGTTTAGTACCACAAGTATTTAATGCACTGCGCTTTAAAGTAGATATGACTGCATTTCCTAAGATCAGTCGAGTGTACGAATATTGTAATACGCTTGATGCGTTTTCTGATGCGGCGCCTGACAATCAATTAGACGCACAATAAGGCAAGTAAGCGATAAGCCAATTAAAAAGAGTGATATGCTAAGCGTATCACTCTTTCAATCAAACGAGCGTTTGTTATTTCAGTGCGCTATAAACATGATCAAAATGGCCAATAAGGTCGTGACCAAGATCAGTCAAATAACCCCCATCTGGGCTGTCAATGACCCCTTTTTCAAATAGTCGCATCGCTGCACCTTGTATACCTTCAGGCGCACTGCTATGAATTTTTATCCCCTGATGCAAACTATGTCTTGGAAATCTAGCTAGTAAGGTCAACTCATCCAACAATTTTTGGTCTAATGCCATTGTCATTTTTCCTTATTCTTCTATAGTCATTTAACACTCTAGTTCAAAAAACCAAATTTGATGAAGTTTTTAATTTGTTTAATCGCTGTTAATTTGATCTCACTGCCTATTTTGGCTACAACGCCCACTGATTTGAGGTTATATGGTGAAATACCAAAGCAAGTCTGTTGGTATGAAGGAAAGTCATATAGCGAAGGCGCACTATTGCTACAGTTTGACATGCTGTTTGTCTGTGCAACGAAAAAGTACAACGAAGACAATGGCAAACTTGTGTGGGTAAAAGCTGACGCGTCTGGTGCGCCAATTAGACCTGAAATTTCGGATAAAATTAGGGTAAACTAGGCGTAATATCTAAAGTTATATAGAAGTAAAAGATGACAACCCAAGCGAATAACCCCCTTCACGGTATCAAGTTAGAAGAGATCATTGTAAAACTTGAGCAACAACTAGGCTGGAAAGAAATGGCTGCCGCCGTAGATATCAACTGCTTCAAAGATAACCCAAGCGTTAAATCTAGTCTCAAGTTTTTGCGTCGCACACCTTGGGCAAGAACCAAAGTGGAGCAACTGTATCTAGATACCTTCCACGGCTTTCAGTGGCCAGATATAAAAAAATAACCCGCTTTCTCTAAGCTTATTTGGCTGCATAAAGCGCGTTGTAGGTGTCCTTAAGCTTTTCAAGAATATGCTTGGGAACATTTTTATTGCAAGCCAAATAAAGTGATGTATTAAACTGCTCTAATGTGTATACCGGCTCAAGTAATTGAGCCGTATGCTCTTTTGCACTTCGAAACCTAAACTGGGCATCACTTAATATCACCAAATCAACAAAGTCTTTGCGTGTCTTGAGTAGCTCAAAAACCTTATCAAAAGAATTAATCAGGATCAGCTGTTTTCCTTCTTGAAAACCATGCTCCATTAAAAATTGGTGGCTAAAATTGTCTCGGATAACCGCTGTTCGATAAGCTTGCGCATCTTCTAATTTATTCAGCTTGATTTTGCTTTCACGTAGCGCATAAAAAGAGGTGGAAAACGTATCAATTGGAAATACCCAAGTAAACTCATTTTCGCGGATGGTATTTCTGGCTGTTGAAAACACACAGGTATCTTCTTTTCTTAATGCAGCATTATAGGCCGCAGGCCATGAAAGTACGTTGATGGTGTAATCAATGCCAGAGTCATCAAGCACCGCCCTGACTTTATCCGCTGAACGCCCAATTAGTTCTCCTTTTTCATTAAGGTATTGGAAGTCAGGAAAGTTCTCAGTGACTATATTTAGCGTATAGGCAAGCGCACTGAAACTCATCAGCAAAATACAAAGACCAAAAGAGCGTGCACCCTTCATGAAACTCTCCCCATAGCTACTTGAATAATATAGTCTTAACTTAAAGGTTGAGCAATTTTTAAAGAGATAGAATGGCTTCTTGTAGATGGGAGTTATGGCTAATTTATCGAAGCGAATGATTGATAGACAAGGATCCTCCCGCCTATCACAGAGTTAATAGTTACTTTAGCTATTGTTGATAGCATCGATTAGAAATGCACTCAGCTTAGCACCTTCTTTAAGCGTGGTTTCTGAGCTCGTTTGTCCAACAAGAGAGCTATCGGTAAATGGGGCAATTTCCATCATGTCTGCACCTGTGATTTTAAACTCACCACGCAGCGCTTGTAGAATTAACATCGCTTCGTCTGGAGTCATACCGCCTGCCTCTGGAGTACCCGTTGCAGAAGCAAACTCTTCATCAAGTGCGTCAATGTCAAAGCTAACATAAAGCTCTTCAACACCGTCAGCCTTTAGCTGTGCAATAACTTCATCTACAATCGCTTGTGCACCACGCTCTCTGATCTCATGAGCCCAATGCTGCTTAACGCCGAATGTAGATTCCCAATGAGACTTAGGTTTGCCACTCGAGCGGATCCCAAATTGTACTAAGTGATGGGGTGCAGGTAAAAACTCTAGGATATGCGTACACCAAGAGCCAAAGCATAAATCGATACCTAAGCGCTCAACAAGTAAATCCGTGTGAGCATCAAAATGGATAATCGCTGTTTTTACACCACGAGCACGCTTTGCTTTAAGATACGCTTTTGTTAACGGGTAGCTGATTGAGTGATCACCACCAATGCCAAACACACCTTTATCTGGGTAATTTTCGTAAAAGCCATCACACACATCTTCTGTAATAGATAATGGTGAGACGTAATAATCACTCTCAGGGTCAGCATAAAGTGCCTTTTGACAATTACTGATCGTGCTCTCGTTTAAATATTTGTCATGTAGTAAATGTGGAATAACACGCACATCGCCAAGGTCAAACGCGCTCGTTTGCGGCTGTTGCTCTATTAATGTCGAACGCAAAAATAGTGGACCCCAGTTGGCGCCGCGTAAAATACCACCGCCACAATCTGAACTGATCCCAAGAATTGCCGCTTTATGTTCACTTTCGCCCAATTTTTCCAGTGAGGCTTTCCATAACGTATCGACACCCTCTGTTTGTCCATATAGCTTTTGTCTTAGCGCGTCTTTTCTTTCTTTCGCTGTGTTTACTGTAAACACACCATCACCCGGTGGGCATAAACAGTGCTCAAGTTTTTTATGGAATTGTTTTTTGCTCTCAGACATCGCTATCCCCTCTTATATGCATAATCATGCGACCCAGAAAAATCTCCACTATTGCGCTTTATATTTTGCGTCACACTCAAAATACGATTGGCTTATAATGAGTAAAAGCGATAAATTAAAAATAAAAAAACTTATAAATCAAAAGGTTTTCTCAATCTCTAACTTCGCTTTCGGAAGACATTGACTGTTCATTAGGTCGTTGTTGCAGCACATATAACAGGTTCAAATAGGAAGTCAACCGCAGTACCGACAATGCGCATTGATGCTGCGGTTGTTTATTCATAGAGGGTGTTTAGTTATTCGTAGTGGCGTGGCACTTTTGTTTTAATTACAGCGATATAGCCATGCCAACTTGCGTACGCTAGCAGCGGCATAATAACGATAAACCCAGCCGTTCCAGTTGCAAACCCAAGCATCACCAGAAGCACTAAGATCCCACACCATACCACCATAGCGCCGACATTTTCCTTCACTGCATGCATTGAGCTTATTACCGCAGTCATAATATCCACTCGACGCTCCATCATTATTTGTGGAGTAAACGCTGAGATCGCAAATACACACACCAATAAAATGCCCCCCACTATCGAGCCGAGTGCTAAAAATGCCGAAAGTTGTTCAAACGTTGGATTCGGAACATTTGGATATAATGCATGGATAAGCGCAGCTAGGCGCATCCAAACAATCATAATGACCATCAGTAACACCGCAAACCCCCACTCGCCAGCCGGATTACGGAACATTGACTTAAGGCTGTGTGATAATGTTGGTTTATGGCCCTTTTCCAACTCCCACGCGACATCATACAAGCCAGCTGCAAAAGCAGGCCCGATAAGCGCAAAGGCGACAGCGGCAGGCAGAATTACCAAGTGAGTACCTGATTGGTACACTAACCACATGATAAAAGCAGGTATAAGGGTAAAAATAAGTCCATACACTAGGCTAAGTAATGGCGCATTTGCAATATCTTTAAACGCTAATGCGAGCCAGTGAAACGGCGCCATGGTTGGGACTTTGTTGCACTCAAAGCAACGCGCAAATTCGTTATCTTTATTTATAGAATGTGTAGCAGGCATAACCATTCCTCATTGTTGCTCTCATGTTAAGGTTTAGTGGAACATCGACAATCCTGCAAGCTATCCCGAGCTATAATAACAGCTGCATTAATTCTCTAACCAATTTGAAGGGAAAAACATCATATAAGCTTCGTTAGAAATTTTTCATTAAGAACAACTAAATAGTAAAATTTTTGCCTTGCCTAAATGGATTTAGATACCTTAGCGGTAGCAGGATGTAAGAGCGGGGCTACTAATGCTATTTCCCTGCTTCAAAATAACGCATTTACTTAATACGGTTGGTATAATTTAAACATGCCACGCTTAAATAGGACATCTGTCCTGTACTTGATAGGCATTAACTATAAACATTACGCTTTAATTATAACTAAGGTTTACTATGGAAAAGGTATTTCACTTAGGTCTTACGAAAGCCGACCTACAAGGCGCTTCACTGGCAATTGTTCCGGGTGATCCCGAGCGCTCAAAACGCATTTCCGAATATCTTGACTCTCCAGTCTGCTTAGCACAAACTCGCGAATTTCATATTTACCTTGGCTTTTTAAATAAAAGTCCTGTGGTAATTTGTTCAACAGGTATAGGCGGCCCATCAACGTCAATCGCTGTTGAAGAATTAGCACAGCTTGGTATCACTACCTTTTTACGCATAGGTACGACTGGCGCTATTCAACCACATATCAATGAAGGTGATATTTTGGTGAGCACGGCATCAGTGCGTTTAGATGGCGCTAGCCAGCATTTTGCGCCTATCGAGTTTCCTGCGGTTTCTGATTTCCACACCACTTCAGCGATGGTACAAGCCTGTGAATCGTTGGGCATTACTCATCACGTTGGGATCACTGCGTCTAGCGATACTTTCTACCCTGGGCAAGAACGTTACGACACATACTCAGGCTACGTCAGAAAGGCGTATCAAGGTTCGTGTGCAGAATGGCAAAAGCTTAATGTGATGAACTATGAGATGGAATCTGCGACATTATTTACCATGTGTGCAGCACTTGGATTGAAGGCAGCTTGTCTTGCGGGCGTCTTGGTAAACAGAACACGCCAAGAAATCCCCAATGTCGACCATCAAGCCGTTGAAAAGAAAGCCGTCACTGCAGTATTAAAAGCTGCTGAGCTATTACTTTCGAAATAATAGCGCTAAGCGTAGAGATTGAGTGATTACTCAATCTCTATATGTGTAAGCAAATGCTCAGCATTGTATGCTTTTAAAACTGCTAAGCTTACTTGCAACTGGTTAGCACAACCCTGTTTTTCTAGCAAAGTGATCTCTACGACATTGACCTCAGATAATACTTTACCCGACATCGCTAATTGACTTAGTGCACTTTGTAATGGCGATAAGCTTGGATTATAAGCCGCATTTTCAGCATAGCGCCCATAAAAGCACTCGCCAGTGTCTAGTTTAATTTCCACTGCACTTTGATTGTGTGTGTAGGGGCAATAAGCGCGCAGATAATGCCGATAAAGCGCCGCACTGATTGATGCAGGCGATGTTTCATGAGCAGCAAGATGTTGCGCTTGAGAAAAGAGTTTTTCACTGTTGCCCAGATCGTCCGGACCAAACGAAGTCGGCAGCAAATCACACAACGAGGTTTTCCCTGTCGGCAATAAAATTTCAAGCTCCTTTGCGGTGCTTAGTTCATTCATAAATTGGCGACAAAATCCGCAAGGCGCGGCATTGATCGTCATTTTAGAGATTTCAGTTGCGCCATTTAACCACGCATTGTTAATTGCCGCTTGCTCAGCATGAACAACCAAAGAAAGCGCCTGATGCGAGAACTCTAAATTTGCGCCTAAAAACGCTTGTTGAGATTTATCATCCCAAGCAATGGCACCAACATAAAATTGTGAAATAGGAGGCGTAGCAAACTCAGCCGCAACGTCAAGTAAAGCAGCCTCAAGCTCAGATCGAGATAATTGAAAACGGTTTTGATATTGTGCTAGCTGGGAATAATTAAATATTCCACGATGGGCAATGGCGTATTGCGTTAACGCACTTTTTATTGATGGTTCTATCTTTGCCATATTGTTGTCATGTTTATCTATGGCAGGATAGTTTACGCAAGAGTTACAGCCGACTCAACCATTCTCTTGCAGATTTAAAACACTCAAAGTTTTCAGCGCTGATATTAAAACGCTTAATTTTTTGTAGAAAAAGGTCATGCATATAACCTTCAAAACCAACGACGCGCGCGATGTGTAAATTACCGATATTGTGCGCAACTTTTGGCATTATGTTCACAATATCAATCGCAGCAAAGCGGTGTTCAAGTTCACTCACATCCACTAATACTTTGCTACTATTATGCTTTTTAGCATATAGATTGGCTTTCTCGTATGCCGAGACCACATCGTTTGCATTCGCAATGCCTCTGACCTTCATCATAATCAGATCATTACACTCATCAAATGTGACGCTAGTAGAAATTTTGTGCATGTATCGTAGACCCATCAACCGACAATTCTTGAATAAAACAAATAAAACGACTGGTTAAACCAGCCGCGCATTTTAAATCAATGAGAATTACTGTCAATAAATATACTAATAAAAAACCAACCAAAATAAAAAAACCAATCCATTGGGATTGGTTTTGTGGCTGTTATGCTTATAAATGTAAAATTTTACAAAAATAGATTATTCAAATTGTTGCACTAACCCGTATTGCGCATTCCCGCCGCAATCCCTGTCATCGTGATCATAAGTGCCAGTTCCAAATCGTGATTGGTTTCTTCGCGCACACGCTTTAACAGTTCTATTTGTAACAAGTTTAGAGGATCGGTATACGGGTTTCTCAGCCCGATTGATTCTTTGATCCAAGGTTGCTGTGACAACAACGATGACTCTGGCGCAAGGCCGCGAATAAGCTCGATGGCTTGCTGCAAGTTGTCTCTTAATTCATCCCCTAGGCCTATATAGTCATCACTAACTAAACTTGCATCATACATCTCGCTGAGCCAGAGATCGGCTTTACAGAATACCATTTCGAGCATTTCTAAACGGGTTCTAAAAAATGGCCACTTTGCGCTCATTTCTTGCAGCATGTCTTTACCAAACGTTTCTACGGCAGCTTCAAGACCTTCTTTTGCCCCCAGCCAAGCAGGCAACATCAAGCGATTTTGACTCCATGCGAAAATCCAAGGAATAGCCCTCAAACTCTCTACTCCGCCGTTTGGATTACGTTTAGAAGGCCTCGAGCCTAGCGGTAATTTAGACAACTCTTGTTCTGGCGTTGCCATTCTAAAGTAAGGAACAAACTCAGGATTCTCTCGAACAATACTGCGATACTTTTTACAGGAAGCTTCACTAATCGTCTCCATTACCTCTACCCATTTAGGTTCGGGTCTAGGGGGCGGCAACAAATTACTTTGTAAAATCGCACTGGTATAAATAGATAGACTTTGCATCGCGACTTTAGGTAAACCAAATTTAAAGCGGATCATTTCGCCTTGCTCGGTTACTCGCAAGCCACTTTTTAGCGACCCAGGAGGCTGAGATCTCAGCGCTTGTGCTGCAGGCGCACCTCCACGACCAATCGTGCCTCCGCGGCCATGGAAAAGCACCAGCTCGATGCCCTTCGCATCAGCAAGGTTAACCAGCTTTTCCATTGCATCATACTGCGCCCATCCTGCCGCCATCATTCCTGCGTCTTTTGCTGAGTCGGAATAGCCGATCATGACATATTGCTTGGCACCAATCGTGCCTTTATACCAAGTGTTCTCAAATAACCCGCTGATCACTGATTGTGCGTTATTTAAATCATCCAGCGTTTCAAATAGCGGGGCTACCGGTAAGTTGAATTTACATCCGCTTTCTTGGAGTAATAAATGTACGGCGAGAATATCTGAGGCACTTTGCGCCATTGAGATAATGTAAATGCCAAGTGCATTTTGGTCTTGATCCGCAATAGTTGCAAATGTCTCTAGCACCTCTTGAACATTGGAAGAAGGTTGCCAATGACGCGGCAATAACGGTCGTCTCGAGCTTAGCTCGGTTAACAAGAAAGCTTGCTTGTCTGCTTCTTGCCACTGGGCATAATCGCCAAGACCCAAATAGCGCGTTAATTCAGAAAACACTTCGGTATGTCTGGCGGAATCTTGGCGAATATCTAACTTACATAAAGACACACCAAAACAGTCAATTCGCCTTAATACATCCAACAACAAACCGTCGGCAATATTAGCCATGCGACAATCAACCAGCGAGCGATAACACGCCTCTAGTGGCTCTCTTATCTGTGATACCTGTTTAATCTTGTCTTGATAATGCGAGGGCGTGCCTTTGATTTTATATTCCAATGCTGCAATGGTTTCTTCTACCTCAGCGCGTACTTGCTTTAATACATGGCGATAAGGTTCATTGCTACCGTCCGCTCGCGCTATAAAGCTTTCAGATGCATTACTCATAGAAAGTTCTGCACCCAAGATTTCTAGATCGCGACGATATAAGTCAAGCGCCATCCAGCGGCCGTGATCAAGCACAGATTGCGTCACATGAGAAGTAACAAACGGGTTGCCGTCTCTATCGCCACCCATCCAAGAAGTGAGCTGGATAGGACTAAAATTGGCTGGTAGTTGTAAGTTTAATCGCGTTTTCACTTGGGCGTTGAAATACCGAACAAACTTAGGCACGGCTTCCCAAAGACTATTTTCAATAACCGCGAATCCCCACTTTGCTTCATCCAGCGGCGTAGGTCGCTTTTCTCTAATATCGCTTGTGTGCCACGCTTGTGAGATCAACTGCTCAATGCGGTCAATGACCTCATCGTAGACAGGGTCCTCACCTGAGGTCACCTCTAGCACTTTTAAACACTCACTCAGCTCGACGTGTTTATTGATGATGGTTCTGCGTGTTACTTCCGTTGGGTGAGCAGTTAGCACCAAATCGATTTTTAGTTTGCTTATTACATCTGCTACTTCATTGAGTGTCAGCGCGCCAGCATCGACTTTACTTTGCAATTCATCAAGCGCCTTATCTACTTCGATCATCACGCCGTCTGGAGAGCCTGACTTTGAAATGGTGTGGAATTGTTCTGCGACATTCGCCAGGTTTAAGAAATGATTAAATGAGCGAGCAACGGGAAGTAGCGCTTCATCGCTTAGGCTACGTAAGGTGTCAATCAGCGCCTGCCTATCTGAATCATTACCGCTTCTAGAGGATTTTGCAAGGTGCCTAATTTCTTCAACTTTGTCTAGCGTCTCTTGACCCTGCGCTTGTTGAATAATTTGCCCTAACATCTGCCCCAAAAGGCTCACATTACTACGTAGGCTTGCGTATTGCTCAGTCATACAATCTCCTTGATGAAAAGATACTAGAACTCCACTATACCGAGAATAAATTGATTTGCGAACGATCTATTTTCAAGACGTTAACGTAATAACATGACAAAGATAAGTATTATTCGAGTGAGCGAATGATTGTATTTTACGATGGTAACTGTCCGCTGTGTGTAGGAGAAATGAATGAACTTAAACGTTTCGATCAACACAATAAAATTGATTTAGTGAACATTCACGATAACCGCTTCTCTACCGAGTTTCCTGAGATAGAGCATGAAGCGGCTATGGCTAAACTCCACGGTTATGATAGCCAAGGCAAGCTCATTGTAGGACTAGATGTTACCGCAGCGGCCTGGGGTCAAGTTGGCAAACATCGCTGGATCAAATTATTGAGATTACCCATCATCCGAACAATTGCAGACGGCGTTTACTTGTTTTTTGCAAGGCACAGAATGAAAATTTCTAAACATCTGTACCCAAATCAATGCGGTATGCAAAATAGTGGAGACTGCAATCGTGACTAACCTCGCCATCATAGTGATTGGTGCGAGCTCAGAGATTGCCCAAGCCTTTGTAAAAGCGCAAACCGAACAAAGTCCCGACGTCAATGTGATCTCGGTGTCTAGGCAAGCTAAAACAGCTCAACAAGCTAATAATCTGCATTTTCAGTGTGATTATTCTAAAGCACAAATTCGTCAAGTTGCGAGCCGTATTCTCGAGTTGGGCTTAACGGTAAAGAGCGTCACTATTTTTAATGGCTTACTCCATGACGAGTTTGATAAATTCCCAGAGAAAAAGCTTGAGGACATTGATCTCGAATACAGCATGGCGCTGTTTAATATCAATACCATGATCCCCATGCTTTGGTTGCAAGCCTTACTGCCAGCCTTAAAAGGTAAGCAGCCATGCGTAGTCACGGCACTCTCTGCCCGTGTTGGAAGTATCAGTGACAACCAGATGGGCGGCTGGTACAGCTATCGCAGTTCAAAGTCTGCGCTTAATATGATGTTTAAAACGGCAGCGGTCGAACTTGCGCGTCGAGCAAAAAACATTAAGCTCATTTTGTTCCATCCAGGCACTACCGACACGCCACTTTCAAAACCTTTTCAAGCCAATGTCCCAGACGAAAAACTCTTTACGCCGGAATTTGTGGCACATCAACTTAGCGGGATCATCGCAAATAGCCACCCCGATGGTACGGTGAGCTATGTTGACTGGCAAAATAAATTAATTGAATGGTGAACACATCATGAAACACTTCTCAAGTGACGATATTAAAACCTTAGACGAGCGTTATCGCGCATTGATGATAAATTCGCTGTCGGGTTTCAAAAGCGCCAACTTAATTGGAACAGTTGACGAAACAGGTCAAGAAAACTTGTCTATCGTCAGCTCCGTTTTCCACCTCGGTGCCAACCCGGCACTCGTAGGTGTGATTTTTAGGCCTCATAGCGTACCTAGGCACACACTGGAAAACATCTTAGCGACTGAAAAATACACCATTAATCAAGTCAATGTTCAAATTTATATGGCAGCTCATCAAACCTCAGCCAGATATGAAAAGAGTCAATCTGAATTTGAGGAAACGGGGTTAACCGCCGAGTATTTAAATGCTTTTCCAGCTCCTTTCGTCAAGGAAAGCAGACTAAAATACGGGCTTACACTCAAAGATCACCAAACCATCAAGCTCAACGATACCGAGCTGGTAATAGGCGAAATTGAGACGCTTCACGTTGAAGAAAGCGCTTTGCTCGAAGACGGCTATATTGATATCGAGGCACTAGATAGTATTGCAATTTCCAGTTTAGACGGCTATCACAGTACCAAACGTATTAATCGTTTGGAGTATGCAAAACCAAACAAGCCAACCAGAATTAAGCTACTTGGCTAGGTATCTTTACAACGATTCCAAGAGCTCGAGTAACTCTTCGAGCTCTTCTTTAAAGTGTTTCCTTTGTTTGTCGCTCATGGTGTCTTTAAGTTTAACGGCGAGACTTGCATACTCTTTTATTCGTCTTGCTTGAATATCTAGGATGCGCTCAGGCAGCGCTGTGGGTGTAGTAACTATCGCTTGCTGCAACAGCTCAGGTGAAACCTGTTCAGTGCCGCTCAGTAACATAGCTTGTTTAAACTGGCTAAATCGCCTTTGTTCATGTGCACGCCAAACCTGACGCGCAAACTCGCCTTGCTCATAATATTCGTTAATAAGCTCCTTTTGTTTGTCACTCAAATCACCAAGCCAACGCTCATAGCGGTTAAATTGATCTCCTTCCTCCCAGTCATCGTCCAACATTTCTTTTTCTATGTTGGCTATCAGCATTTCTCGCTGTTCACGGTTGAGCGAATTTAGGTGTGTTTCTAACTTGGGATATACGGCTTCAACGACGGAATACCAATAGTTTCTTGTAGTATACACCATATGCACCATGTCACTCTCTGTCATGGTTTGCCAGTGCTTCAACAGTGATTGGATATGAGATTTGTATTTTGGTAGTTCTGACTGCCGATGCCACGCAACCAAAGATTCTACATCAGCCTCCAACTTTTCCTCTTGCTCATCCGTCAGCTCAACATAATCGGAAATATAATAACTCGCTAACCATCCTAGGTTGTTGTAAGCCAATCTTTGACTACATCCAGCCAAACACAGTAAACATAGCGCCAGTGCTATTAATTTCTTCATCCCATTGCCTCAATTTTTGTTTTTATTACCTTATATTAACGCAGTATCTGCCATTTTAGATTTGTATTTTGTAAATCTGTGTTTCTGGCATTAGAATAACTAACAACATAGTTAGCATAGCTACCTTAAGGAGGTCTATGATGTTAGGCAGGATTTCAAAAGCATGTATCGCCATTGCACTATTAAGCCAAGCACCTTTGGCAACAGCTGGATTGGAAGAAGGCATAGATGCACTCAATGCAGGCAGGTTCGAAGAAGCACTACAAGAATTCAATTATTTAGCTGAAATGAACTACGCTCCGGGCATTTATCAACTCGGTGTAATGTATGAAGGCGGCTACGGTGTCGTCAAAAATCCACGTAAAGCGGCAGAGTTATTTCAACAAGCCGTTAAACTGGGTGAAGCCGACGCAATGTTTGCGCTAGCCGTCATGTATGACGAAGGTCGCGGCGTTAAAAAGGACCGCTCTAAATATGTTGAGCTAATGACCAGAGCGGCAAACAAAAACATGCCAGCTGCTCAATTTAACGTAGCGCTGATGTATGCAAACGGTGACGGTGTACCACAAAGTTACCGCCACGCACTTAACTGGTATGAAAAAGCCGCCGCAAACAACTACACCTTAGCCATGTTTAATTTAGCACTCATGTATTTTCAGGGCTTAGGAGTCGAGAAAAATATTGAACGCTCGTACGTATGGAATACGTTAGCGGAGTTTAATGGTTATGCTGAAGCCACAAAGAGCCGAGTGCTCGACGAGAAACAG
Organism: Pseudoalteromonas sp. NJ631; assembly: GCF_000276645.1. NCBI lineage: Bacteria > Pseudomonadati > Pseudomonadota > Gammaproteobacteria > Alteromonadales > Pseudoalteromonadaceae > Pseudoalteromonas > Pseudoalteromonas sp. NJ631. Next base: position 149,481 of record NZ_AKXJ01000002.1, on the reverse strand, counting down.
CTTTCTCCTTCACAAATCGAACAAGCAAAAGAACTCGCTAATAGTATTTATGAGCGAATTCAAGCCGGTAAATACGTAGCAGAAACACGTACTAAATAATCTAAGCTTAGATTAAGAAAAGTGTTGATTAACTAAGGCCTCACCCGAGGCCTTAGTTATAACAATTTTGTCGATAGTTAACAAAAAATTTTGCTATTTGATTGTTCTCATTGAGAAATCTTTAAATCAACTAGCGCCAGTTTGCTCCTTGGATTAGCTAAAATTCGGCGTGAAAGTTCAGGTTTTAATAATTGCCTGTAAACACCTACCATTTTGATCTTCCATGACTCCTCCTTGAGGGATCCAGCCTTGTTTTATTAGTTCATTAACCTCCTTGATTAACCCTTTATAGGTCGCGGTTTTCACTAACGTATATTCCATTTTTTATTTCCTTCGATATCAGTATTAAAAAGCCTATCTTTTTATCATTGTTGAACCTGCTAACACTAAGGTAAACTAGCACTTCATTCATAATGGGCTGTGAAAATGAACCGCAAAAAGAAGATTTACGAAACCTTAAAGAAAAAAGACAAGCGTGCTAATGCAAAACTCCACAAAAGCAACAAACCGCGCTACATCTCAAAAGCAGAACGTGAGAAAATAGCAGCCCAACAGCAAGACGGAGATGAACTACTTAGCGCAACCGACGAGTCTTAATTGCTCAAATATTTATCTCCTTCGACTCAAAAAATCACTGTAAACCACCTCAAAGTGTGCTCCTAAAAAGTAACCTGTGCTTTAATACTGTACTCACTGAATTGCGCAGGCAACATCGTGTAAATTGCGTTATTCATCAACTTACTGGGAGCAAGTTACCTCAAATTTGATACTCAATTTTACCAACATAATGTAATTTAAATTCATCTGTTATAACCGATTTAGGTTTAGCTATCTCACGAACTGTGATGAATACAAAGAAATTTACACCAACTAGCTTCCGTTCTTCACATCGCTTTTCAAGCTCCTCTGCATATTGCTCACTATAAGAGTAGCCTTCGACTAATTCTTTGATACTTGACACTGAATTGTTAAAACCGTATTCAATGAAATCGTGATCGTACCACTTTTGCCCTTGATCTTTGGCGAACTCGGATAGAGGCGTGTATTCTCGGTCTTCATCTTCGTCGTTGTACATTTCTTCGAAATACTCGCAAGCTCGCCTCTCTGACGGAAAGCTACCTAACCAAAAATCACTGTGTTCTGTTGTTTTTATCATCTTAGATTTCCGTCAATATAAAGTTTATTTTTTTAATCCGTGATTTGGATAAGAAATGGGTCAATTCATTATTTTCAAAAAGACGTTAAATTACTTGCTTGTCTGGCCTGAGAGTTTTGGGAATGACGCAGCTTCCACGTCCTGCTCATGCTGAGTTACCTTTATTCTGTGGGCAAGGCACAAGTTTCTATTTAGTGTTCTAAATGAGAATTATTAGCAAAGTTAGCATCAGTTCCGCTCCTTCAAACTGAGCAAATAAGGATAAATTGGTATCACATACGGGTAGCTTCAATTTCTTCAATTAAACCCTGCTTTTTCAACTCAGAGGTGATAGCACCGCTTGTACGACCATGAATATTAGATAGCTCGCCTATAGAGATATTTGCATTAAAGCTATGGATTAACCTTTCTCGCTCTTCCTCTGTCCAAGGAAGCCCGGCATTCTTAGGAAGGCCTTTTGAAATGTTCTCTTGCTGTTTTTGCTCTACTGACTTTTTACTTTTTTTTGGCTGTTTTAAGGCCCCAATAACTGTAAACAATGATCTTATAACTTCAGGGCTATTGTATGGAGAAGTATCGGGTAGTACTTCACCTGAAGTTGGATCAATACCGTTTGCTAATGCTTCCATGTTTTTTAACGCTGTAAAAATATCCATATAGTCTCCAATCCTTTGATTGTACTTTTGTGTATAAATAGCAACGCATGCGCTGGCACACGTTCATTCTTGATAGACTGATTGCGTCGCAAGCAAGTTATAATATGCTTGTCCGATACGCTTGATGTTATTTTTTCCTCATAAAGAGCCACTCTAACGGCTTTGTAAGTAGCTTTGAATGGCTAAGCAACATCTTGTTGCGCCATTTAGTATTATTAGATTGGAGAATGGGCTTTTTGTGGCTAAAGGTATAAAAGCCTTCTTCGCCATGATATTGACCCATGCCAGAGTGACCTAGGCCACCAAAGGGTAAAGACTCAACAACCACATGCACTATGGTTTCGTTGATCGCTAAAGTACCCGTTGCGAGCTCCTTTGACACTTTATTCATGGCAACCTGAGATTGCGTAAACAAATAACTTGCAAGCGGTGTGGTGTCCTCCCTAATATAGCTAATCGCATCATTTAAGTTGGAAATTTTTAGTATTGGCAAAATCGTTCCAAATAACTCCTCTTGCATCACCCTCATGCTTTTGTTGACATGGGTAATGATATGCAGAGGGAGCTGACGATTGTCGCGTGCTGGCTCAGCTTGCCACACATTCGCGCCTTTATTTTTGGCATCAATAATAATGTCGTTTAAGCGCTGAAATTGCCTGTCATTAATAATTGAAGTTTGGTTTTTTACACCAACTTTTGTTTTATAGGTTTTTTCGTAGTGCTGTTTCAGCTCAGCAATAAATGCATCGTATTTTTCTTCGTGCACTAACACATAATCTGGTGCAACACAGATTTGACCTGAATTAGAGAGCTTCCCCATTAACACACTCATCGCAGCGGCGCTGATATCAGCGTCATCAAGCACTATAACCGGTGATTTCCCCCCTAACTCTAAGGTGACCGGCGTGAGATTTTTAGCCGCAGCCGCCATCACCTTTTTGCCAACTGCTGTTGAACCTGTAAATAGCAAGTGATCGAATGGCTGCTCAGTAAAAGTCGAGGCAATATCAGGTCCACCTTCAATGACGCACACTTCATTGTTCAACCCTTTAAAAATGGCTCTTATCACCGCATTCACCTTAGGAGTGAACTCGCTCAACTTGAGCATAACTTTGTTTCCAGCAGCGAGGGCAGTAATAACGGGAACAATCGCCAGCTGAATTGGATAATTCCACGGGGCTATCACGCCCACGACTCCTTTTGGCACAATCTCAATTTTTGCCTTAGATGGTAGCCACTGCGCACCGGGTGAACGATGCTGCACTTTGCTCCATTTGCGCAGGTGCTTCGCGATATAATCAATCGAATTGATGCAAGGCATGATGTCTGCAATCACGGTATCGAATCGACTCCGAGTACCAAAATCCCGATCTGCCGCCTCGACTAATTGATCTTGCCGCTGCAACATACGTGATTTTATTTCAGTTAATAGACGTAAACGCTTTTCAAGCGCGGGGTAAGGATCTTGGTTAAAGCGACTTTTTAACTGAGTAAATGTGGCTATTAAAGTGCTGGTATTATCTTCAATCATTATCAGGTCCTGCTAATGTCTAATTTGAATATAGCAAGGAAAAAACAACGGGTCTATCTTCAAGAAACTAGGTATTACTATGGAGGCAGGCTGCGTATGACCGAGTTGCCTTTCGATGGACACAGCCTGTGGAGAATGGCAACTTTAAAACCCTAGTATGCTCCTTGCCAAAGTCAAGGTAACAATTGTAATTAACCCTATCGCGACTATGTTCAAAACAAACCCTGCTCGGATCATGTCTTTAATTTTGATCTCACCCGAGCCAAATACGATGGCATTTGGCGGTGTTGCAACTGGCATCATAAAGGCGCAACTGGCCGCGATTGCAGCAGGAATAACCCAAGCTAAAGGAGAACCCGTGATTGATTCAGCGACAGGACCAAGTAAAGGTAAAAAGCCTGCAGCCGTTGCGGTATTGCTGGTAATTTCCGTTAAGAACGTAATAAGTGCTGCAACAACTAGTACTCCAAGCACTAAGCCCATGGCATCCGCGCCCGCAAGTAAGTTAGCAATGTAATCGGCAAGTCCTGAAGATTTGATCTGTGCCGCTAGTGATAAACCACCGCCAAATAATAGCAAAATACCCCAAGGCACCTTAGCTGCGCTTTCCCAATCTAAAATACGTTCGTCACTTCCCGACTTGGCAGGAAGAACAAATAGTAACAGTGCTGCGGCAATTGCAATGCCAGTATCTGACAATTTAAGACCCGTAACATCACCAATTAGCGGTCTAAAGATCCAGCATACTGCCGCTAAAATAAATACCGAAAAAACTCCTTTCTCCGCACGAGACATTTCACCGAGTGCTTTTAATTGGGAAGTAAATAACGACTTAGTATCAACATTAATTTCTTCTTTATCGACCTTGTAAGTCACTTTGGTCAACCAGAACCAAGCAAATGCCAGCATTACCAAAGACAAAGGCACACCAATCATCATCCAAGTGGCAAAACCAATCTCAATTTGATAACTGTCGGATAAGTAAGCAGCCATTAACGCATTTGGTGGCGTACCAATTAAAGTTGCAATACCTCCAATACTGGCTCCATAAGCGATAGAAAGTAATAGCGCTTTAGCAAAGCTATGGCTATCTCCACCCTGCTCTTTTACCAAGTGAATAACCGAAAGTGCAATCGGTAACATCATGACCGCCGTTGCCGTGTTTGACATCCACATAGATAAAAATGCTGTCACGCCCATCATCGCTAAGATCTGTATACTCGGTTTAGTGCCTGCGAACAACATGGTATTCAGCGCGATGCGTTTATGCAGCCCCCACCTTTCCATGGCGATTGAGAGCAAAAATCCACCCAGAAATAGATAAATCAAAGGATGCGCAAACGGTGCAGCAACCGCTTTAATAGATGCAATCCCGACTAGAGGCGAAATAACCAAGGGTAATAACGAAGCCGCCGGAATAGGCACAGCTTCGGTTATCCACCAAGAAGCTAGCCAAAACGCTAAGCCTGCGGTTCTCCAAGCCTCAACCGACATACCCGATGGTGGTTCAACCAAACAGATCAGTAACATTACCAAGGGACCAAGCCACAGAAACAGCTGCGTTTTTATCGTTTTTTTATTCTCTTCTGTCATTATCTTGAACCTTTAAAACTTATATTTTAAGCCAACAGCGATGCTAGTATCGTCTTGTGTTTCAAGGTCGAGCTGCGTTGCCATCACATACAAGTTAGTTTGTTTATCGAAAATATAGTCTGTACCTAGCGTCCACTGAGTCGCATCTTCACTGTGGCGTAATCCGCTTGAGTCTTTGGCAAACTGTAGCTTCGGACGCCAATTATCGTCGAGTTGGTAACTTGCGCTTAGCACATAGCCATTACCCGATTTGTCTTTCGCTAGATTTTCACTGTCTTGGATGATGGCACCAAGTTGTAACTTTTGCCACTTGTAAGCCAACGCGATGCGCGTAGCAACCAAATTACCAATACTGTCGGTATGACTTAGGGCAACATAGTAATCTTTATTTTTTAATGCTCGGTCACCATAAATTGCGGTTGCTGCAAACCCGGCTTCATCGTTGCTAGCGTCGTCTTTAGGTGTGTAGGTCAGAGAAAAAGAAAAGTCATTCCACTTAGGTGAAGAATAGGTAATTGAATCACCAACTCTATCTTGACCTGCCAGCACTTGGGCAATATCACTTTGGGTTTCGTTAAATTGATCGATTTTACCTTCACTGAACTTAAAACGTGTGTCGTTTCTGCCCACTAAAACCGTACCAAATTTCCCTTCAAGGCCAACATAGGTGTTCCTTGCTGAAAATGGCTCAGTGGTATCGTCGTGTTCAAAACCTTTAACTTGTACTTCATATTTGTAGACGAGTTTTAGATCGCTTGATAATCCGTGGGCTCCTTTTACACCAATTCTCGAAAATGGTGCGTCAATTTGTGTGCCCTCTTTGGTATAGCGCATTACACCTTTGTCTGTGTTGGCAATTTGAACTTCTGCTTTACCATAAATGCTGTAGTCTGCGGCTAACGCAGAGGCTGATAACGTTGCACTGGCAACTGCCAACGCCACTAAAGATTTACTTGCTGTCATAACTTGTCTCATTTTTGATTATTGTCGATTAAGACAACGCAATTCTGAGACCAGAGTTTATTTTTTAATATAAATCAGATGGATAAATCAAAATCAAAGGTTAATGGCAGCTAAAATGTGCGGATTTCCACACACTTAAATCTATAATGTGTCACTATGTTCACCCATCATCATTGGTGAACATAGTGCGATTTAAACCATACTTACTCATCTTGTCGTACAAGGTTTTTCTCGGCACTTTTAGCAAATTCATCGCATCTTTTATGCTGCCTTGGCTTTGGGCCAGTGCTTCTTCAATTAGCGATTGCTCGTAGTAGCTCACCTTCTCAGCCAAACTCAACGTTTCATCAGACAAATTGCTTTGGATGTTGTTACTCGCAGTCATCGCACCACCGAGCAAAATATGGCGCTCGGCGTGGTTTCTCAGTTCTCGCACGTTCCCAGGCCAATCTTGTGCCAACAGCTGCGCCTCTAATTCAGGGCTAATTGGCTGCATAGGTTTATGAAATCGAGTAGCAGCAATGGAGCTAAAGTGTTTATATAGCAGCGGAATATCAGCTTTTCTGGAACGAAGTGATGGGATCATCACTTTGACGAGGTTAAGTCGATAAAATAAATCCGAGCGGAATTTACCTTGCGCGACTAAGGTTTGTAAATCCACTTTGGTCGCTGCAACCACCCTAATGTCCAGTGCTATTGCAGTGTTGCTGCCAACAGGCGTCACACTTCTTTCTTCTAAAACGCGCAGCAGCTTCACTTGTAAAGCCGCAGACATGGCTTCGATTTCATCCAAAAATACCGTACCGCCTTGGGCAAAAGAAAATTTTCCCTCGCGAGACTCTTTGGCTCCCGTAAATGCACCGCTTTTGGCACCAAATAATTCACTTTCAATCAGTTCTTCTGGAATTGCACCGCAATTGATAGCGACGAAGTTATGATTTGAGCGCTCGCTATGGTCGTGTAAGTATCGTGCCACCAACTCTTTTCCCGTACCGGTTTCACCTTCAATTAGTACATCAGCAGGGGTATCAATCACAGCATCAAGCAAATACAGCATTTGCTGCATTTGTTTTGTCTCACCTAAGATCCGTACGCCCGGCGCAGACTTTTTCTTGACTTGCGCTTTTAGCTCTCGGTTTTCCATCACCAACCGGCGTTTATCAAGCGCTCTTTCTATACAGTCGAGTAGCGGCTCTGACACGGGCTTTTCGAAAAAGTCGTAAGCCCCTTTTTGGATGGCTTTTACCGCCACTTCAACATCCGCAAAGCCGGTTAGAAATACCACAGGTAACTCAGAATCAAACTGCATCACCAGCTCTAAAAATTGAATGCCATTGATCTCGGGCATGTTGATGTCACAAAGCACAACACCGCTAAACTGACGAGAAAGCTTTTTTAATGCAGGCGTTGCACTGGAAAAACACTGCACTGAGTACCCTTCTATTTCAAATAGTTGTTTTAGCGCATCTCGTATACTTTGTTCATCATCGATGATTAACAGTGTTTTCTCTTCAGTCATGTTGTGGATTCTTTGTGTGTAAGCTAATTAAAAACTCGGCGCCACCTTGCGGATGATTATGGGCACTGAGTTTGCCATGAAACGATTCAATGATCTGTTTTGAAATGGATAACCCTAAGCCTAAACCATTACCTGATTTAGTGGTGTAAAACGGTTCAAATATGTTGGATAAAGCGTGCTGCTTTATCCCTTCGCCCGAGTCAATAATAGACAGCTGGATCTTACCTTCATGCTCCACGGCGCGAATATAAATACATTTATTATCTTGCTCAACAATCGCTTGGCACGCATTGCTAATAATATTTACCAGAACTTGCTCAAACTTAAATGGGTCAACCCAGATATTGCACGCAAGCCCCTCACTTTGAATTGCTACACCGTAGCGTTTGAGTTCAGGCCCAACTATAACTAAGGCGTTATCTACTGAGTGTTTAAGGTTGGCCACCAGCATCTTATTATCATGATGCTGACTAAATGACTTTAGCTGCGCCACGATTTTATGCACCCGAGTGATCAAAGATTGGATCAGGACCATGTTTTCGACTACTTTGCTCACTTCTCCCTTTTGAGCCAACCGTTTAGCACTGGCAACATACGCACTCATGGCACTAAGTGGTTGATTGATTTCATGGTTAATACTGGCGCTGAGCTGCCCTATGGTTGCCAACTTGGCAGCGCGAATAAGTGCATCTTGCGCCTGTTCGAGCGCTTGCTTGCGGCTCTCAACCTCAGCCTCTAGACTCCGTTGGCTGAAAAGTAGTTGTCTGTACCCAGTCAGTTTACTCAACGTGTACTCGACAACAACAAAAAGTATGATCAATACCAATGCGGTTACCCCAAGCCGCGGCCACTGTGCCGCTTTTATCGGCGCAATTTCATGCAGCAAATAAAGTGTGTATTGCTTATTAAGCGGCCTCTTTTGCATCAGCGCGTCGCTGCCATGAGATGAAGTTTTAACTCTGGTTGGTGAAAGTACACGCCAATCAATCGGTAATAGGGGTTCGCTTTCAAACTGCCTTGAGGATTCAATTTCTTTTCGCTTGGCGGGTGACAATCCCCCTAACGATGCTAACCGCCACTGCTCTACATCAGATGCCAGCACAATATGATTGTCGTCCACAATTAAGAAATGGCTATCAGTTCCCGTATCAAGCTGGGCTTTATCTGATTCAAATTTACTGGCGTTAACCTTCATCACCACCACGCCTACAAGCGATTCATCTTTGTAGACAGATTTAGCAAAATAGAAGCCACGGGTTTTGGAACGTAAACCGAGCGCAAAAGAGACATGCTCATTGCCCTCGATTGTTTCGTAAAAATAGGGGCGAAAGGCAAAGTTACTGCCTTTATAGCTATGCGGCAAATACCAGTTGCTACTTGCAATCACAGTTCCACTGAGGTCTAGCAGGTAAACGTCTGACGCACCACTGGATATTTGAATGTCCTGTAGATATCTGTCCAGTTCATTGGAGTTTATAGCGGTTGCTTGCTGTAAGCCTGATTGCACCAAATTGCTTAAGCTCAATTGTGTTTGGATAGCTTGATAACGAGTAAATTCAGTCTGGATATAACTATTAAGCTTCTCTAGGTTGGTTTTAGTCTGACCAAGGACATTTTCCTCATCCTGTGCCACATTGAACAAATAGCTTGCCCACAGCCCACAAAATAATAATAAAAGATAAATTAATATCTTAACTGAGAACTTATGTGACACACGCAACTCCTAATTGAACTCATTGAGTCTATCAGAAGCAGAATATCAATTAAATCAAATCTCTTTAAATCAATGTATCACTAAGCGCCAAGACCGGAGATAAGCAAGATTATATCCCCGGTCTTGATTTTAAACGCGTATTAGTTGACGTATTAATTCGCGCTAATATTTAGCGTTACATTGCTCGCTGCTTGGTAGCCTTGCAGGCCGATATGCCAAGTGCCTGCCTGAGGGTTGGAGATTGTACATACCTCATTATTGCCATTTTTGTACGGACGACATTGGTAGGTGCTGGTATTTGGTTGCGTGCCAAAATTAACATAAAGATCCGCGTCTCCCGTGCCTCCCGACGTCGTAATTGTCAGGGTTTGGTATCCCGCGGTTAGTGCTTGACTAAAATACTGCCACTGTCCGCTGGCGACAGAAATATTATTGATAGTTTCGTCAATAGGCGTATTGCCACTTGAGGTATCGTATTGCCCTACCAAACTGACCCCCGAAATCGCGTTCCATGCTTCTACCATCACGTAATACGTGCCAGTTTGCACAGCGGAAATATTGCATTGCTCGTTACTAGACGAGTTAGTGCTTTTGCAGTCATGAGTGTTCAAAGTAGGTTTGGAGCCATAGCGAACGTAGAGATCGGCATCACCAGTACCACCTGACGTGGTAAAACTTAAATTAGTTGCACCTTGTGGTACTTCCATGGTGAAAAACTGTTGGCTTTTAGAAGCGCCAGAAATCCCCGTTTTAGCCACGCCATTTTCAAGCTCATTGTTTGGCGGTGGCGGAGGTGTATCACCCGCATTTTTGCCAAGCTCAGCAACAAACGCCAGCGCGAGTTTTGCAAATTTTTGTGCATGTGTTGAATCAAATTCGGTATCGTTGGTGGTATGAATTTTTCTGTTGATCTCAGACATTCTTGATTCAAATGGCATAGAAGCTGGGAACCCTTGCTGATACCAAGATGCATGGTCGGAGCAGCCATAACCGCATTGGTCATAAGCATAGCTTAGGTTTGGCAAATAAGTTTCTATTAATTGGCCTAAGAACTGATTCTGTGCGCTGTTTGTATAGTCTGTCATCATCACAATATCCGCACTACTGCCATTGCGGCCAGTCATATCAAATTGTGTCATACCGACTACGTTTTTTCCCTGAGAGCTGTACGACTGCGCGATAGCTTTAGAACCTCGAAGCCCAACTTCTTCTGCCGCAAAGCCCATGATTTGGATTGTCCTCTGAGGCTGATAACCATCTTCAACAATAGCGCTTAGCGCTTCGGTAAGCACAGCTATCCCAGAGGCATTATCATCCGCACCCGGCGCAAGCCCACTCGAGTTAGATTGGTTAATTGAATCAAGGTGTCCGCCGATAATAACAATTTCATCACTCAGTTCACTACCTGGAATGGTGACAATCACTGAAGATTGAGCCCAAGAATGGCTAAAATATTCAACACTAATATCTGATCGACTTGCTGCAATATCACTCCATGTTTGCTTGACCCATGCAGCAGCATCAATGCCTGTTTGCGAGGTATAATAGCGGTTATAAAAACTGGTTAGCGAGTTGACGCTGCTGTCCAAGTTCACTGTACTGACTTTTGAAATTAAGCTGTTAACCCGTGTGGGGTTATCAATGCTGTAGTTAACTAGTGTCGCACTTGGGTTTACGCTTTCTAATTGTGCAAGATAGCTTTGCGCCTGCTCTAAGGAGTCATGGGCGACAAAACCACCACAGCGGTGATATTCGTCGTGCATAAATGCACTCAGGTGTGAGTGTAAGTTTGCAGGTACTTTTAACGCTTTGACTTCACTGTTTGGTAAAGAAAGCTGCTCGAAATGAGTACCGCGAATAGAATTATGGACTTGGAAATGCTGACTAGACTTCGCATCCATTGTCACCCAAACCTCTTCAGACGCTTCAGAAAAGCCACTCAAACAGGCAATGCTCAGTAGCATAGGTGTAGTTAATTTCATTGTTGTATCCTCAACTCATTTGAATAACAACATGATTTAAGCGCTGAGCAAAATAAAAAGATTATTCAAATGAGGTAAATTTATGATTTTATTTATTAATAAAGAAAGGGAGCTTGCGCTCCCTTTAAACTGTTACTTAGTTCGCTTTGATATTCAGTGTTACACCGCTAGCTGCGCTATAGCCACGTAAATCAATGTACCAAGTACCTTGTTGTGGGTTTGCAATCGTACAAGTCTCGTTGTTACCGTTTTTATAAGGGCGACACTGATAGCTCGACGTTGTTGATTGAGAACCAAAGTTTACGTATAGATCCGCATCACCTGAACCACCAGAGATGCTCACTTCAAGGCTGCTGTAGCTAGCGTTTAGATCTTGCGTGAAACGTGTCCAGCTGCCAGATGCAACACTGACATTTGACTCAGTGCGGTCAATTGGTTGAGTTCCACCCGTTGAGCTGTATGTACCAGTCAAAGTTACGCCCGAAATCTGATTCCACGCTTCGACCATCACGTAGTACTTACCAGCTTGAATGTTACTAATATCGCAGCTTTCGTTGCTTGTAGACGTTGTGCTATTGCAGTCATAAGTGTTTAGTGTCGGACGAGAGCCATACTTGACATAAAGGTCCGCATCACCGCTACCACCAGAAGTTGTGAAGTTTAGGCTAGTCGCATCAGCTGGCACATCAAGGGTAAAAAACATTTGCTCTTTTGCCGCGCCACTGATCCCAGTACGAGGCTGACCGTTCGTCAACTCTTCATCGCCACCAGGAGGAGGTGGTGGGTTAGTATCACAGCTACTACCTGTGCTTAAGTTTGAGTTAACGCCAACCGCTGCTAACGCAGCTTGTACGTCACTTGGTTCATAACCTAGGTCACATGCCGCATCCATTACGCCATTACCAGCTAAGTCCCAGTCAGTATTAGCGGTCCAATACATTTGGTTAGCTTTTGCCATTACGATAAAGGCTTTTTTCGTATCCCAACCTGCCGTAGTTGCTAGGTTGTAGAAGGCTTTATTGAACACCCCTGAAGTGTGGTGAACGTCCATGCTAGACGTATAGTTAGACTGATGATCGATTGAGCGACCGTCTTGCGTTGGGTCATTCATATAACGCAATGCGCCACTGCCTTTGAAGATGTCTTGGCCAACTAACCAGTCATTGCTGCCTTTCATAAAGAATTCGGCGGCTTCACCTGCCATATCAGAAAACGCTTCGTTCAAGCCACCTGACTTATAACGGTATACCAGACCTGAGTTTTGCTCAGTGAAACCATGGCTCACTTCGTGAGCAGATACATCAAGACTTACCAACGGGTAGAATGTATTCGCACCATCGCCAAAAGTCATCGCGCTGCCATCCCAGAACGCGTTTTCATAATTACTACTATAATGCACACGCATTTTAAGCTGGAACGACAATGGCGCAGTACCTAGCCAATCGTTGTACATGTTAAACACAACATTACCAAAATAATGTGCGTCGTTCAGCGGTGAGTATGCACCGTTAATTTCTTTAACTGTGTTTTCTGGGCACGTAAAGCTATGTGCAGTCGAACCGCTGCTACCGTGATTTAAGTTAATTGTCTTAACGTTCGCATTCGTCATGGTACAAGTATTACCCGACTGCGCTACGTCTAGATGACCGTAATCAGTACCATACTGGTAACGACCCGTTTTTTGGTTACCACCTGGGCCTGTCGCATTTGCATGCTGCAAGTTGTTGAAGCTTTCTAACACTTCGCCTGTGTTTGCATCAATGATCAAATATGGACGCTTAGGCTCATCACCATAAGTAACAAAAGTGACTTCGTACACTAAACGTGCCGTTGAATTGCCATCAAGCCAGATCGCAAGGCGAGATTTTTCGTTATGTTTTTTAAGCTTTTTGTCTGCACTAAGCGACTGTTTTTCAAACTGACTCAACGCCATTTTGGCATTTAGCTTGGGTTTTACCGAACCGATGTCAGCCGCGATGTTATAAACCGCCGCACCGTGAGCTTTTTTAAGCGCACCGGCATCGTCAAACGTTAAAATGACCGAATCACCAATCACTGGTAATCCTTGGTACATTTGTTGAAAACGCTTAGTTACTTCACCTTTTTTACTATTGAAGCTTTTAAGCTCCTTTAGTTGGCTCGCATTTTCTAAGCCAATCAGCACTTCTGGCTGTGTACTCAACACAGTTTGAGAGGCTGATTTAAGCATAGTATTAATGTCAGCTTGCTGGTTTAGGTATTGTTTTGTTGCAGCTTGAGCACTGAGCGAAGTAAACGCAATCGCACACGCCGTAGCCATAGTTACTGTAGATAATTTCACGAATTACACTCCTAGTATTGTTGTTTTATTGTCCTTTTCATCATTGCTTCACAAGAAGTCTTGGATGAAATGTGACTGTTTTCTCCTTCAACTGCAGAAGACATGGCAAGCCATTAGCTTTTGCCACGCCTTATTAGACTAGGCAGCAAATCAAATAAATAAACCCCAAAGTTAACATTTTAATAATATTTAATTTACTTTAAATATTTATGCAATGCTTTCATGCATTTGTTTAAAAAATAGACCCAGGCTTAATATCTTGAATTAAGTAACAAAACACATCTTTGTAAATTTTTTGATACGATATGAGTAAATATGCCAATTTCTTCCCTAAACTAACTTTACAATCATTATGTTGTATCAAAACATGTAGTAACTACTCGGTAATTCTTTCTTGTTTGTGCTTCATTTGTTCAACCCAACAACATATAGAATTTAAAATTATTAATAAAATTCAATACATTAGAAATCTTACTCTCTCGGTATAACACTTGCAGTTTGAATAATTACAAGCTGCAACGAAATTAGGAGGAGTAATGGATACTTTTGAAATATTATCCTACGCAGATCATAGAGTTGGGGCCGTTCTAACAGGGAAAGCAGCCGCAGAAGAATTGCAAAATGAATTGTTAAATAGCCACCTTGTTCAACATGAGCATCTACAACTGGTTAATCCGTATGACAAAGATGCCGACAAAAGACTTGAACCTAAAAGCGAAAGCCGTCTTGCCAGAAACATGCTTAATTGGCATTTATACCTTGGCAGCATGGGGGTGATATTAGGCTTTCTCATCGCAGGGCTATTGGTAAGTTATGGACCGGCTTTCACACAAGCTAACCCTTACTTAACGTTTATCGCTTTATTAAGCCCCGGCTTATTTTTAGGGCTATTTGCTTCAGGCCTTATTTCTTTGCGTCCGGACAAAGATGCGTTTAATCAGGCGGTGATGAATAAAATCGCAGAGGGCAAGTGGCTGCTTATCATTAAAACGAATAATGAGGCGCATCGCAGCAAACTCATGTCGTTTTTTAAAAACAGCACCAACGCAGACGTTTTAAACTAGGGCCTGCTGACCTTTGCTGTTTGATTTTTGTTCTCCTGAGTGTGTTTTGATCGCGACGCTCGACTTGCCGCCTAGTAATCTAGGCAAAAGTTGAGCAACAATGAACAAAGCGCACTCAGGGGAACCCAAAGGGCAGCGCTTGATTGGAATTTCTACTGTGTTATCGCCTAACTTACATAGAATAACTATGCTACGCAGGCTCTGCCTTGTATAAATACCAATCAAACTGCTGCAAAAACAAACTTGAAAGGTCAACAGGCCCTAGAATAAGAGGTAACCTACATGGAAATTTTTAATGCAATAAAGCAAGATCACGATCATCAACGCGCCCTATTGAATATGTTGGCAGACACGTCTGGTGATTCAAAGGTCCGCGAAAAATACTATAAAGAGTTGAAAGACGCGCTAGAAGCGCATGCCATCGCAGAAGAAAGGTACTTTTACGCCCCTCTCATGGACAGCGATATGACGATCGAAGACTCTCGCCACGGTATCGCGGAGCACCATGAAATTGATGAGTTAATTGAGGCACTGGATAATACGGAGTTTTCCGACCCTAGTTGGCTTACTAAATTGAAAAAGCTCAAAGACAAAGTTGAGCATCACTTGGCCGACGAAGAGCAAGCGTTTTTCCAGCGTGCGGGTAAGGTACTTGATAAAAGTGAAAAGTCGCAACTTGCAGATGAGTATCAAAAAGAGATGGAAGAGCAGTTATAGTTTTCTATGCCCACAACATCTTGTGGGCATTTATTTTGCTGAATGTTGGTAAGCCGATACCATCACAACAATTTACCAATTAATACCAGTCCAAGCATGAGCAGTAGTCCGTTCATCACCAGCAAAAATTGCTTTTTAGGTAAGCGTTTTGCAAGGTGCACACCGAGTCTATTACCTAGCAACGCTAAAGGTGTAAAACAAATAGCAAGCAGCACATGTTGCCACTGTAACAACCCAGTTGCAGAGAAGGTCGCCAACTTAATCACATTCATCAGCGCAAATAGTACCGCAACCGTCGCGATATAAGCCGTTGGCTCCAATTTTCGAGCGTTAAAATACACCATGAGTGGTGGGCCGCCAGCATGAATTAAGGTCGTGGAGATACCAGCAGCGGTAGAGGTGCTCGCGGCCAGTAACCTTAAGTGCCCAACACTTTCAGGTGTATTTTTAATCAGTAAGCTTTTAAGCGCAAATATTATGCTCATCGCTGCAATCACAACCGTCAGCCAAAACTCACTGACGCCTTGAAGAAAAAGCGTAGCTAAAGCTATCCCGACTAGTGTACCTGGCAATAACCGCTTTAATTCTGGCACATTCCATAACCGCCAATAGCTCTTCAGGCTAAAAACGTCCGCGACGATAAGTAGCGGAAGCATCAACGCAATGGCGTCCCTTGGGTTCAACACCATCATCAAAATTGGAACAGAAAACGCCCCTAACGCGCCTGCAAAGCCAGACTTTGAAATACCACTTAGCAGAACGACAAGGGCAATTACTGCAAGTTGTATTGGTTCTGTCATTCTTCTATTCCTTTAATTTTAGGCGCTAAATTTATTAATTAAGTAATAAAAACCACAGCGCTTCAACATCTGTTACTGCCGTAACCTGCATGTTGTCACCGGCATTCAGGCCGATACCATCTCCTTGCTGAAATGCCTCACCATCAAGCGTCGCTTCGCCGCCAACAATGTGCAAATAGGCTTTTTGCGCGTGCGCATTCAGCTCAATCTGTTGACCTTGATGTAGCTGCAAGCGGTGTATTTCAGCTTCTGCATTGATACTCAGAGTACCCTGTGCGCCTGTAGGCGTAACGATGGGCGTAAGTGCACTACTTTGTTTAATTTGAATTTGTTCATAACTCGGCGTTATGCCTTTAAACTTTGGCTCTATCCAAATTTGTAAAAAATGTGCAGGCGCTGTCTTTGAAGCATTATATTCTGAATGAAGAATGCCACTGCCTGCGCTCATTCTCTGAACTTCACCTGCCGCCAAAGTAAACTGATTACCCATACTATCTTGATGTGCTAATTCACCGTCAATGACATAGGAAATAATTTCCATATCTCGGTGACCATGAGTATCAAAGCCATGACCACCAAGCACTGTGTCATCATTGATCACCCTAAGATTACCAAATCCCATGTGGGCGGGATCATAATATCGACCAAATGAGAAACTATGTTGGCTTTGCAACCAACCAAAATCTGCTTTACCTCTATTCTGTGCTTTTCGAATATATCGCATGTTTCGTTCCAAACGCATGTTGATGACCTTAGTCTATTACCTGTTTGAAACGAATAAAATTTGATAATCTAACATCAATCATTCTACTCAACAGAATCTTCCAGCTGCATGCACCGATATCTTAACTCACCAATAAATGCGCGCGCTGCGGGCCCAAGCCTGTCACCATCTTTAAAAATAAGATGAAGCTGTGCTTTACGCTGACTATGTTGCGATAGTGGTAGTGGTTTCAAGACGCCAGAATCTAGTTGCGTTTTGATAGCCGGAATAGGTAACCAAGCAAATCCTAAGCCTTGCGCTATCATATCTATCGAGGTTGTCATATGGCTCACCGTCCAACGTTGATGCGCCCCCAACCAACCTTCATCTTTTTTACGCGAGATTGCAGAGTCTCTCACTACGATTTGGCGATGGGATTTTAAGTCTTCGAATGTAAGCGCGCGACCAAATTGATGTAATGCGTGATTGGGATTTGCCACTGCAACAAACTCAATTTGGCACAATTCTTCACTGAACCCGTCTTGTAAAGTCACCGGCGAGATAGCGATGTCTACGTCAGTATTTTGCAAAAGTTCAGATGCGCCTGTTAATACTGACTCAACCAGCTCAACACGCAATAAAGGGTATTGTGCAGATGTATTTTCTAGCACCTTATAGAGTACCTGCTGTGGGAAAATTTCATCGACCGCTATACGCAATTGACTCTCGACCCCCTCGCCCAGCGTCTGCCCTACCGCTTCCACTTTTGCCGCTTCTTCCAAGAGATAATTGGCACGGCGCAGCATCATTTCGCCCGCTTCGGTTAACAGGGTTCTTCGCCCTTCGACTCTAAAAAGCTTAACACCAAGGCCTTCCTCAATTTTATGGACCGCAGTGTGGATACTTGACTGGCTTTTATGTACTTCTTTAGCAGCTTGATTAAAGCCACCATATTCAACAACGGCTCTAAACATCCGCCACTGTTCTAATGTCACTCTCAACATACTGATTTAACCTAATATTTATACGTTATTGTTCTATGGCTGGTGGTTTATCTTCACAATTTTCACCATGGCAGGTATTAAGATCTTCTTGCGCTTTTTCGTCCGCCTGAAGTACCTGTTTGAGGTCAGCCATACGCTGACGGATCGCAATACCATAGCTTTCATCGTCTCCCCACACATCGGCGAGCATGTGCATAGATTCAACATCGTGTTTGGTAAAGAGGTAACCCGCTCGTGCGACATCTTCTTCACTATGGCCCAATAACTTAAGCGCCTGCTCACCTAGCTTCACAGCAGAGACAAAAGTTTCTCGCTCAAAGACAGTGACACCCAATTTTATTAGTTGGTAGGCATGACGACGGTCGGTCGCACGGACAACAAGTTTTAGATTAGGGAAGTGTTGTTGCGCTAACCTGACGATTTCGAGGGTTTTATCTGGTTCATCAATCGCTACGACCAGCATTTGCGCTTCGTGAGCCCCTGCGGCTTCGAGCAAATCTAATCGTGCACCATCGCCATAGAACACTTGACTGCCAAAGCGACGGAGTAATTCAATTTGACTTGGGCTGTGATCCAAAATCGATAAATGATAACCCTGCGCATGAAGCAAACGTCCTATCACTTGGCCAAAACGCCCGTAGCCGACCACAATAACGTTTTGTGTCGCTTCCATCGTCTCTAAGCTATCTTGTTCTTGAGTAGTATTGGCTTGGCGTTCAACTATTTTGTCATAAAGAATAAAAATGAGGGGTGATCCGAGCATAGATACCGCAACAACCAGTGTAACTAACGCGACTTGCTCTGGAGTTAAGATTGCTAAACTGCCAGTAACAGAAAGTAGTACAAACGCAAACTCCCCGCCTTGACACAGGGCTGCGGTAAATAACCATGTCGCTCGCTTATGTAATGAAAACGCCTTTGCCAACAAATATAAAATAGCCGCCTTTAACCCCATTAATAGCACCACTGACGCTAAAATAAACGACCATTTTTGTGCCAATAAGGAAAAGTCGATTGATGCGCCGACTGTCATGAAAAAGAGGCCGAGTAGTAACCCTTTAAACGGTTCAATATCGGCTTCTAATTCATGGCGAAATTCACTTTCCGCGAGAACAACACCCGCGAGAAATGTTCCAAGCGCAGGGGATAAACCGATACTTTGCATCAATAACGCGGTTGCGATAACGATAAATAGCGCCACTACAGTAAATAGTTCGCGCATTCGAGTGCTGGCAATATATCTAAATAACGGCGCGGCGACATAATGCCCAGCGGCGATGATAGCCAAAATCACAAAAACAGAGATAATCACTTGGAGGTAAGTCGGAAAAGCGTGTAACAAATTGCCGTGGCCATCACTCACAGCCAAATCACTAAATGCTAACAACGGCATAATCGCGAGAATGGGGATCACGGCTATATCTTGAAATAACAACACCGAAAACGCATTTTGACCGCCAGATTGTTTAATCAAGCCTTTTTCATTTAAGGTTTGCAGTGCAATGGCGGTAGAAGACAGTGCCAACATTAACGCGATGGCTAATGATTGCTGCCACAAAAAGCCAAGCGCTAAATCAATCGCGAAATAGAGTACAGCCGTTGTTATAACCACTTGTAAGCCACCGAGACCAACTATAGAGCGGCGCATCGTCCAGAGCCTTTTGGGTTGTAACTCAAGCCCGACTAAGAATAGCATCATCACCACGCCAAACTCGGCAAAGTGCATGACGTCAGTTTGCTCCCCCACAAGATGAAGAAGATGAGGACCAATTAGAATCCCTGCTAATAAATATCCAAGCACAGAGCCAAGCCCTAGCCGTTTAGCGATTGGCACCGCCAATATCGCAGCAGCCAAATAGATAGTCGCGAGCAGTAACATAATAAAGATACCTGTTGTTGTTATCGTCTTTATTATGTTCAGGGTAAGTGCATTTATCCAGTCTTCGTTCTAAAAAACAAAATCTAAGTGACTAAAAACCCGCAATTAATCTTGTAAATCCGAATATATAGTGGGGTGGCAGATCTGCATCAAAATACTTGGATCTGGCACCGCTGCAAAGCCGAATTTTTCATATAGAGTATGTGCATCAAACGTTGCCAGCATAAATCGCCTTAAGCCTTGTAGCTCTGGATGGTCAACCACGGCTTGAACAACCGCTTTGCCTACCCCTTTACCTCTGGCACTTTCCTCAACTATCACGTCGGCAAGATAGGCAAAGGTGGCATAGTCGGTTATCACGCGACAAAAACCCTGAAACTCGCCTTTATCATCCAAATACATGAAGCTCAGACTATTTTGAATGGCTTTTTCTAGCAATACTTTAGGCATTTGTTTTGCCCAATAAGAATTAGAGATCAGCGCATGGATAGTATCAAGATGGCGTAAAATTAGAGGAGTATCAGTGGTTATCATTATTGTCCCGGTTAACAGCAAGAATAGAGCTAAAAATTAAGTGATTTTAAGCTAGAAGCAAAGTGAAATTTTCACAGTCATAAATCTTTCATTATTGCGTCACCCTTCCGTCAATAAAGCGGCGTAATCTCCTTAACGAAGACTCCCCTTGATTGATTTAGAGTTGTTGGCAGTGTTGACTCAGTTAACACTGCTTTTTTTTGCTTGATACCAAAACATAAAAAACGGCGCTCTAAGCGCCGTAATTAACCAAGCTTTTGAATAACTAACCTAAATTTATCTGATAGGTTGGTGGTTGGTTAAGTTTATTACCCAGTCTGGATAACCCTTTCCACCATGCAAATCCAAACAACAACATCGCTATAATCCAAAGCGAGGCACTCGTTGGCGAGGTGCTTAACTGACTAGCTTGGTAAACTAAAGTCGCCATGATATAAGCAATTGAGGTCGTCCAGCCAATAACAAGCCACATCCACTTACCGCCAGATTCACGTTTAATTGCACCTAATACCGCTACACAAGGCGTATAAAGTAAGATAAAGACAAGATAACTAAATGCACCGATTTGACCATTAAATTTCGCGGCCATTGCAGTAAGTAGCGCAGTGCCACTTTCAGCGCCTGACTCTAATTCGTTAAGTCCTAATGGATCACCAAGGTTTGCGATAAGATCTTTACTATTGTCTACTATGGTCATCAACGCTTCTTTTAACGAAACCAACAATGAAAACTCTCCACCTTCTTCTTCGACACCGGTATAAAGCGCATCTAAAGTACCGACAATAGCTTCTTTGGCAAACATACCAGTCACAACACCAACCGTAGCAGGCCAGTTTTCCTCTTTTAACCCAATTGGCTCGAAGATTGGCGTGACCACTTGTGCAGCCTTCGCCAAAAGTGACTTATCTGTATTCTCATTGCCAAACGAGCCGTCGGTACCAATCGAGTTTAATGCACTGAGTAAAATAACCACCATGACAATTGTTTTACCAGCACGTTTGATAAAGCCGCTCAGGCGCTGCCAAGTAGTAATGAATATATTGCGCCAAATTGGCATATGATATGCTGGCATCTCGGTAAACGAGGGTAATTTTTGCGTTTTGAATACTTGCTTTCTAAATAAAAAGCCAGAACCTACCGCAACCACTATGCCAAGTAAATACAGACCAAAAACAACATTGGCTCCGTTCGTTGGAAAGAAAGCCGCAGCAAATAACGCATATACCGTCAAACGTGCGCCGCAAGACATAAATGGCGCCATAATAATCGTCAGTAATCTATCGGACTCTCGACCCATCGTTCTTGACGCCATAACCGCAGGTACATTACAGCCGAATCCAACAAGCAAAGGTACAAAAGCATTGCCAGGTAGACCAATGGATGACATCAAACGGTCAATAACAAACGCGGCCCGAGAAAGATAACCACTGTCTTCCAAAATGGATAAGCACAGATACAGCACCGCAATAACAGGGATGAAGGTCGCCACTAATTGAATACCCGCACCAAAACCATCAGCCAATAACACGCCCAGCCATTGAGGTGCGCCAATATCTGCCAGCAAGATTTTGACACCATCGATGAGTAAGGCACCCACGGCGATGTCAAAAAAGTCGATAAATACAGCACCAACATTAACCGCAATAGTAAACATTAAATACATCATGGCTAAGAAAATAGGCACGCCAAGCCAGCGGTTGAGCACAATTTTATCAAGCGTTTCTGTCGTATCTGCACGTTTTGGCGTAATGATACTTACGCCATCAGCCAACTTTTTCACTGCTCGGTGACGAGCAACCGCTTTTTCGAGTGGATCGCTGCTAGTGCTTTCGGTGTTTTCCATCACAGGTGCTTTTGGAAACCGAGTGATCTGTGCGAGTTGTTCCAACAACGCTTCTTGCCCTGTACCTTTAGCACCGTGGAATGGCACTACAGGTAACCCTAACTGTTCAGAGAGTCTTTTTAAATCTAACTTTCTCCCACGCTGTGTTGCGACATCAACCATATTTGCAACAACGAGAATAGGTTTGCCTAATTCTTTCAGCTGAGAAGTTAATACTAGATTTCGCTGTAAGTTAGCGGCATCCACGATGTTAATGATGACATCAGCTTCATTTTGCTTTAGGAAGTCACACGCGATTTGTTCATCTTGACTTGGCTCAATTTGTTCCATGCTATAGAGCCCGGGCAAATCTACCAATTCTACGTTTGTGTTTTCTAAAGCAAAATAGCCGAATTTTTTCTCGACAGTTACCCCTGGCCAGTTCCCTACTTTTTGTTTAGAGCCGGTCAGGCGGTTAAATAATGTGGTTTTCCCGCAGTTCGGGTTGCCCACTAACGCAATTTTCATACGTGAGCCCTTAATAACTTATAAAACTTCAATTTCAACGAACTGTGCATCGGCCTTACGCACGCTCACAAAGGTGTCGCCAATTTTCACTTGCATCGGGCATCCAAGTGGGGCGACGTTAATGACTTCTATTTGCTCACCAGGAATAATTCCAAGTGCCATTATTCGACTCAGTAACGCAGTATCTGGATGGGTAAGAGAAGTGATGGTCGCTGCGCTATTTTTGGAAAGTTTATCTAATGTCATTGATTATGAGAACAATTTGCAATAAAAGTATGGGCGCATCATACCTCATTGACTATTTTCTTTAAACTAGATTGCGACAATAATCTATTATTGCTTGTTATTTAAGGTGTTTACTAGTTAAGATGAACTAAACCATTGCCATATGCCTGACTGTATTAAGGGGTCCTGCCAATGAGTAACGACAAAAAAAAATGGACGCTCAAAAGCATTGCGGCGGAATTAGGCGTGTCAAATGCAACTGTATCGAATGCTTTTAACAGACCAGATCAACTTTCTAAATCCAAACGAGAAGAAATTTTAAAAGCCTGTAAAGAATTGGGTTATTTTGGACCTAACAAGGCAGCCCAATCGCTGCGTAAGGGCTCGTTTAACATTGTCGCGCTGGTACTACCCGATAGCGTTGAATATATGGTATCAGATCCCGTTGCAAGTAGCTTTATGCGAGGAGTTGCAAGCGTTTTAGAAGCTCAGCATATTAACCTACTACTGTTCTCAGGCACCGCAGATAATGTCGGAGACATTGTCGATTTCGTCGACGGCTTAATTTGTTATGGCCGCCCGCGTAATCCCAAGTTAATTGAGCATCTTGCGAATGTTAGCAAACAGGTTGTGACAGTTGACTTTGATTTGCCCGCGCATGCCAGTATTAATATCGACAACCAACAAGCCGCCTTTGATGTAGCGAGTAAAGCACTAAACGACAATAGTGATGTTGCTATTTTTGGTTTGAGATTATTAGACACTGATTTGCTATGCCGCGTATACGAGCAGAACCTAACAGACATAGAGACCTCTATTGCGCATCAGCGTTATAGCGGATATCTCAAAGCCATTGAAGAGCGTGGGTTAACACTTGGCGAAGACAGAGTGTGGAATATTCCTGAAAGCAGCGAAAGGTTTGCAAATATAGCCGCAAAAGAACTACTTAACCTCTCACCAAGGCCTAATACCGTACTGTGTATGAGTGACTTAATTGCACTACCGCTGTTAAGAGAAGCCAAAAAACTTGGTGTAAAGATACCGCAGGAGCTTAAAGTCATTGGTTTTGATGGCGTTGATGAAGCGCTACGCTTTAGCCCCAGCCTAACTACCATTCATCAAAATAGTGAAGAAAAAGGCCGAGAAGCAGCCAAACTCTTCTTGGATAAAAGCGATGCTAAAGTAATGCTTGGCTATACCTTAAAAATGGGGCAAAGCTGTTAATTGCCCCCTATCAATTAGACGCGCCTAGGTATTCGGCAGGAAATGCTCCCTGCCAACAACAACATCACACTTGATACCACTAAACAAGCCGCTAAGCCATACTCCAAAAAGATCCAACCTGACAGTACTGTACCGAGTAATCGCCCGATAGCGTTCGCCATATAATAGAAGCCCACATCAAGTGACACTCCATCACTATCAGCCAAACTCACAATAAGATAGCTGTGAAGAGATGAATTGATAGCAAACACAATACCAAAGAGAAAAAGTCCACCTACTACGGCTAAGCTTGTCCAGAGCTGCGCTTGAAGTGAGATAGCAATCAACAGCGGAATAGCCGCTAAATACAACGCCCATCCGCTGACTTTACTTGGTGTTGATGCAAACGTATCACGACTAATAAATCTAGGAGTTGTTGATTGCACGATGCCATAACCGATGACCCAAGTAGCCATAAAGCCACCAACCCACCAATGATCCCAACCGAACTGCTGCGATAAAAAGACAGGAAGCGCAACCACAAACCAAACATCCCGTGCGGCAAATAAAAACAATCGCGCGGCAGATAGCATATTAATTGCTCGGCTTTTTGAAAATACATCGCTAAATTTGGGTTTGCTTTTAGCCTTGCCTAAATCGCTTTTTAAGCTGATAAGGCTAAATAGCCACACTAATAGCAACATGATTGCCATCAACCACATCGCGCCGGCAAAGCCAAGTAAGGTAAGCAACAACCCGCCAAGAAAAAATCCGACGCCTTTTAGCGCATTTTTAGAGCCGGTAAGTATTGCTACCCACTTAAACAAGGTCCCTTCTTCACCCGATTTTACGATGGCCTTTATCGCACTTTTGGCACTCATTTTATTGAGATCTTTGGCAATACCTGAGAGCGCCTGCGCTGCCATAACATAAGGCACGGTGAGCCAGTGCGTTGGTGCTACCAACATCAATAATGCCACTATTTGTATGCCTAACCCAATATTCATGGTGCGGTTTAAGCCAATGCGTGCGCCAAGCCATCCTCCAATTAAATTGGTGACAACACCAAAAATTTCATAAAAGAGAAATAGCATGGCAATTTCAAGCGGGTTATAACCCAATTGATGAAAATAAAGCACCACCAACATTCTGAGCGCACCATCCGTTAAGGTAAACGCCCAATAGTTGCCTGTCACAATGAGGTACTGCTTGATATCTTGGGGTATATTGCGCAGCTGCATAGTGTTTTATTCGCCTAACGACAATCCGACTTTACGTACTAATTCCGCGGTACGATTTGCATAGCCCCACTCATTGTCGTACCACACGTACAACTTAACCTGAGTACCATTAACTACCATTGTAGATAATGCATCGACGATGCTAGAGCGAGGATCTGTTTTATAGTCAATAGAAACTAATGGTCTTGGTTCATAACCTAAAATACCCTTAAGCTCAGTAGCAGCAGCTTGCGCCATCCAGTGGTTAATCTCTTCCACTGTAGTTGGCCGCTCGACCTCGAACACGCAGTCTGTTAATGAAGCATTTGCTAACGGAACACGAACAGCGTGACCATTTAGCTTACCTTTTAATTCTGGAAAGATATGGGTAATAGCAGTCGCTGAACCCGTTGTTGTCGGAATTAAACTCATGCCACAGGCCCGCGCGCGGCGTAAATCCTTATGTGGCGCATCCAAAATGGTTTGCGTATTGGTGATGTCATGAATAGTTGTCATCGAACCATGTTTTATGCCGATATTTTGTTGCAATACTTTTACGACTGGCGCTAAGCAGTTTGTGGTACAAGAAGCGGCTGTAACGATTTGGTGGGGCATGTCGTCGTATAGATGGTCATTCACTCCCATCACAATATTCAATACGCCTTCTTCTTTTACCGGCGCCGTAACAACAACACGCTTAACGCCTTGATCTAAATACTGTTGCAGCAAAGCTTTGGTTTTCATTTTGCCGGATGCTTCAATCACGACGTCACATTGAGACCAGTCGGTTTGCGCAATTTCTTTGTTTTGAGTCACCGACAACACAGTTTCACCTATTTGGATCTGTTCACCTTGAAAAGACACACTGTGATGCCATTTACCATGAACAGAATCAAACTCTAGCAAGTGTGCTAGGGTTTCTGCATTGCCCGCAGGATCGTTAATTTGTACAAACTCGATTTCAGGCCAGTCAAAGCTAGCGCGAAGCGCCAAACGCCCCATTCGACCAAAACCATTGATCCCTACTTTAATCGTCATAAGAACTCCAAAATCTAATTATTAGTTACAGCAAGTTGCCATACGTGTTGGCCTTTCGCCCATCGCATTTAGCCTCACTAACTCAGCTTTTATATAATCTGGTTGATGCATAACCGTGGCGTTTATCACCGCCTTCATCCATGGCGGTAGCGTTGGATTTATAGAATAAAATACCCATTGTTTTTGCTTGCGATCACATAGAATTCCAGCCTTCTTTAGCTGCGCCAAATGCCGTGACACCTTGGGTTGGCTATCTTGTTCAAGCGCAGCCATTAGCTCGCAAACACATAGCTCACCTTCCACCATCAACATGGCAAGCGTTTTTAAGCGGATCTCATCCGCTAAGGATTTATAAAATTGCAAGGGTGTAAGTAGCGTATGTTGTGGCTTACCTTCGCGTAGTAGGGAAATAACTTGTTCATTGATGTCGAACAAGGTTTGCTCATAAGCATTATTGCGATTTCGCTCAGCTGGACTCGCAATATCCCACGCAAGGACATGTTCTCCTTGCAGTTTACCTTCGCATTCATATTGGACTTCAGAGCATAAGGTTACCACCACATCAAAGTGTTCGTCCTTATACTCATTGAGGTGTTTACTGTACAGATTGTCCGTATTAATCCCTAAACGGCGTAGCATTGACAGCGTAGTCGCATTCACAGTGCTCGGCTTAGTGCCTGCACTATAAGCATGAACATCCGAACCACCATGAAAGTTAGCTAGCGCCTGCGCTAAAATTGACCGCGTTGAGTTTCCAGAACAAAGAAAAAGTATCTTCATCATTGCATAACAAATTAATTATATAACTTTATTGTTATATAGCTAATTCGCTATGTCAATTACGCTTTATTGATATTTATCTATACATAGCAGCTCACCTAAGATTGCGAGCCGCTACCGAGAATAATTGACTTAATCGATGTTGAGGTATTTAAAGCCAGCTTTCTACGCGCAATTTTGGTTCCTAGATATGGTTAGGAAAGCAGTGATTGAATGTTATAGTCCTGTTCTATGGCGTTTTCAGAAATCTTAATCACGGCTTCATCTTTTGCGAGATCAACTCGCAACTCCGCTTGGGCATTATTGCCCTCCCAAGTTATAACCAGATCTGAGCCTTTGCATGTTAATGCAAAATTGCCATCAAATGCACAACTAGTATTACGCAGTTTAATTAGTGTTTGCAGACCTTTCACGACAGGTTTATCGAGTGCGGTTTCCACCATCGCTACATCCAAATAAGGTCGGTTGATATCGCGTCCAACATTACTTTTTTCTAGGAGCACCATGTCATTTTCCATAGCCAATAGGCCACCGTAATAAACTTGTGGTACTCCAGGGCAAAAGAACTGAATTGCTCTTGCTACCAAATAATAAAAATCATGCTTCCCTAAGGCTTCATAATAACTGCAATTGACTTGATACAAGTCAACATTGCTCGCTGCAGCGCCGGTTGCCTTGCGACTTTGGCCTTTACTGTTGCTATGGATTTGCTCAACCAAAGCATCAATTTGATTAGCATCGAGTAACCCTGGTTTATCCCCTTCAGGCCCGGCATCAATAATGCCAATTCCGTCATGAGTATCCAGCACGGTTAGACAGTTACGCGGCGCAATATCCAACCACTTGGCTAAAGCCGAGAAATCTTTATTGAATAAACTGTGTAAAATAAGCGGAGGGAGCGCAAAGTCATAAACACGGTCGACTTTGCTGGCAACCTCTACTTGAGTTTTGTAATAACTGTGAATTTCGGCAATGGTTTCCATGCCAAGCTCATTGGCGCGCTTAGATAATTGATTGATAAAAGCAAAGGCCTCATCAGTCATAAAACAGCTGGTATTTGCGCGTTTGATTGCATATCCTGCGGCATCTAGTCGAATAATTTTCACTCCACTGTCTGCAAACAATGTTAAGACTTTTTCTAAATAAGCGCGCCCCGCTTCTGATTCAACATTAATATCAATTTGGTTATCAGTAAAAGTGGTCCAAAAATCCACAACTTCGCCACTCGCTAACGCCTTTTTAGAAAAGCAACTTCCTGGCCTCGGACGATAAATTGCTTGCGCTTGTGCTTGCGTAATCCCATCAGGAAAGACATCTTTCTCTTTTAAAAACATCGACCAAAACGGTGACTTTTGGCCATGAGCCAACACATCTGCAAATTCCGCAGACTCTCCTGACACATGGTTAACGATAAGATCCGCCATTACCTCACAGTGCTTGGCAATCAACTTAATATGTTGCCAATCGCCCAATCGTTCGTCGACTTTAGCATGATTAATCGGGTCGAAACCTGCGTCACTACCATCAATTGGATAGTAAAAAGGCAAAATGTGGACACCACCAAATAGTCCAGCTAACGGGCCCGTTAGTAACGTATTTAATTGTGCAAGGCCGCCGCCAGACAGGCGATCAGCATACGTGATCAACTGAACTTGGTTTTTCATAATTTACTCATTAAAAAAGTTGAGACTTAATCGATTAAGTTATATCTTTAATCATGAACAAACAATAATCAAGTTTTATCGTAGCGTTCTACTAAAAATAATTCGCTTAATGCAGATTAGTATTACACTCAGTCTTATGTAAAGAAGTAGACCAGCTACATAACAAAGCCCTTCAAGAGGTGAACAATGAGCAGCAAGTCGAATCACACTCAGCTCAACACATTGCGCTGGTTAACTTATATGATGTTTTTGATGTTTGCGATGACATCAGACGCCGTTGGCGTGATCATTCCAACACTGATCAGCGAATATCAACTTAGCATGACCCAGGCCAGCGCCTTTCACTATGCGCCAATGATTTTAATTGCCTTTAGCGGCTTATGTTTAGGGTTTTTGGCAGATAAAATAGGCCGTAAGCTCACGGTGTTAATCGGCCTTATACTATTTTCATCCGCATGTTTTCTGTTCGCACTGGGTGAAACTTTCACCATGTTTTTAATGCTTTTATGTGTTATTGGATTAGCCATTGGCCTATTTAAA
Source organism: Pseudoalteromonas sp. NJ631 (assembly GCF_000276645.1). Lineage (NCBI taxonomy): Bacteria > Pseudomonadati > Pseudomonadota > Gammaproteobacteria > Alteromonadales > Pseudoalteromonadaceae > Pseudoalteromonas > Pseudoalteromonas sp. NJ631. Next base: position 120,227 of record NZ_AKXJ01000002.1, on the reverse strand, counting down.
ACAGGTGCCCTCGCCCTTCTAGGTGACATTTCTGACGGCGCACAAGAACATACTCAAACCATGAATAAAGTCGAAGGCTTCTTTGCCATCGGCGCGATAATTGGCCCTGCAATTGTCAGTTATCTATTGATACAGGGGGTGAGTTGGACCTATCTTTATGTGCTTGCTGGTGGGCTATGCTTAATACTCAGTATCGTGACTTTAAACACTGAGTTTCCCAAGTTTAATACCGCTCATGCACAAAACAATGCAGGCCTATCTCACACGGCAGCGATGCTCAAGAACAAATATGCACTTGGCTTTTCCCTCGCCATAGCACTCTACGTTGCAACTGAAGTCGCAATTTATGTCTGGATGCCCACTTTATTACAGGATTACCAAGGTGATTTAACTTGGCTTGCAACTTATGCGCTCACCATCTTTTTTATTTTACGTGCAATAGGTCGCTTTATGGCTGTATGGTTACTCGCTAAGTATCGTTGGCAAAGCGTAATGCTAACGCTGAGCTTTGCTATATTTGTATGCTATTTTTTAACTTATCTTTATGGTGTTAATGCCGCTATCTATACGCTCCCGCTAAGTGGTTTATTTATGTCTATGATTTACCCAACATTAAACTCAAAAGGGATCTCTTGTTTTGACAAAGCTCAGCATGGCTCTGTTGCTGGTGTGATGTTGTTCTTCACCGCGCTTTCTGCTGCGCTAGCACCACTTCTGATGGGCATGGTGAGCGATTACTTTGGCCATGTTAGCTATGGCTTTGTACTTGCGACTGGGTTTGCATTTTTACTCTTTGCGGCCATGTTGTACAACTGGTTAAAGGACCCTGCCCGCTTACCATTGAGCAAAAACGCTAAGTTGCAGCGAGTGTAACCCCTCCAACCACAAATTTTTCACGGGTTAAAATTCATAAAAACCAAAGCATTAAAATTTTGTTTGAATTATTGATTAATTTTTAATTGCAACCAAATTAAATTGTGCTAAAAATAAACTTAATCGATTAAGTTTATTTTTAATAGACCGCACGAGTTTGACAACGATAACAAGAGGCAAATGATGACAACAATCAAAACCACCCTATTTACACTCAGCGCACTCACGCTTGCAATCTCTCACTCGGCGGCCGCTGAAGAAAAAGCACACACAAAGCCTGTCGATGGCTTCGAGAAAATAGTCGTAACGGGTGTACCAAAGCGAACAACCATTATGGAATCGAGTGTTTCTGTTAGCAGTATAGGGCTGGAGCAAATCTCTGTTGCAACCCCCAGAACTACCGCTGAAGCATTCAAACTAATTCCAGGTGTAAGGTCCGAATCAACCGGTGGTGAAGGTAATGCAAATATTGCTGTACGTGGTCTTCCTGTTGCATCCGGTGGCGCTAAATTTTTACAGCTACAAGAAGATGGCTTGCCGATTCTGCAATTTGGTGACATTGCTTTTGGTAACGCCGATATTTTTATGCGCCTTGATAATACCGTGGAGTCAATCGAGTCCATTAGAGGTGGCTCGGCTTCGACTGCCGCCAGCGACGCTCCCGGAGGCATTATTAACTTGATTTCAAAAACGGGTGAAAATGAGTCAGGCAGTGTTGCCACCACGTTTGGTTTAGATTATGACGAGTTTAGAACGGACTTTGAGTACGGGAGTTATCTAAGTGACGACATAAAATTTCATATTGGTGGCTTTGTGCGACAAGGTGAAGGCCCGCGTGACACCGGCTATACCGCAAATAAAGGCGGTCAACTCAAAGCCAATATCACCAAGGAATTTGAAAGTGGCTACGTTCGTTTATATGTAAAACACCTTGATGATAAAACAGCGGGCTACCTTCCTATGCCAATGTATTCTAATGGCGACTCCATCGACGGCTTTGATGTACTGTCAGATACCCCTCACTCTGTTTATTTCACCGCCACGCAAGGCTTAGGTGGTAATAATCAAATTCGTCAAGGAGATATGCGAGACGGAATGCACCCTGTTGTTGATAGTATCGGCTTTGAAGCAAATTTCGATCTAGGCAATGACTGGCAAATCGAAAACAGATCCAGAAAATCGAGTATCTCAGGCACATTTATGTCGCCTTTCCCTGCTGAGGTCGCTAATAGCCAAGCAATTGCAGAGAGCATAGCCGGTACAGGTGCAACACTCACCTTTGCCAACGGACCAAAAGCGGATCAAGCGTTCAATCAAGCACTACTAATGCGCGTTCATACCTTTGAAGTGGAAATGAATGATTTCGACAACATCATGAATGATCTAAAGCTCACCAAATCATTTGGTACTGACACGTCACTCACCTTCGGCTACTTCATGTCATCGCAAAATATCAATATGTCTTGGTTATGGAATTCATACTTGCTCGAGGTTAAAGGGGATAACGCAGCGCTTGTCAACGTTGCCGCTGCGGACGGCACTGTATACTCTGAAAACGGATTATATGCCTACGGTACGCCCTATTGGGGAAATTGCTGTCAGCGCAACTACGACACTGAATACGATACTCGAGCCCCATATATCGCCTTTTCAACAAAGCTCGGCGATATTTCAGTTGATGCGAGTGTACGTCATGATTCAGGTAAAGCGACAGGTACATTTGCAGGTGCTGTAACTTCTCGTGTAGACATCAACCGTGATGGCACTATTTCAAAGCCAGAGGAGCAAGCTGCAGCCATCGATCTCGCTAACCCCAATGTAGTTAATTACGATTGGAGCTACACAAGTTACTCTGTCGGCGCAAACTATCAGATGACCTCAGACAGTGCCATATTCGGCAGATTCAGTGAGGGCGGTCGTGCAAATGCAGATAGACTATTGTTCGGTAAAGTGAATATTGATGGCAGTGTAGCTGATGAAGATACTGTGGATGAAGTGACACAATACGAATTTGGTCTCAAACAAAAGTTTGAACAAGGTCGTCTATTTGCAACTTTATTTTACGCTGAAACAGAAGAGCAAAACTTTGAGGCAACCAGCCAAAAGTTCTTTGACAGGCAATACGAAGCACAAGGTATTGAACTTGAAGGTGTCTATTTTATTGGCTCCTTCGACTTACGAGGTAGTTTGACGTGGACCGATGCTGAAATCGCAAAAGATGCACTCACTCCCGAACTCGAAGGTAACACGCCAAGACGGCAAGCTGACTTTGTTTATTCCCTATTGGCTAAATATAACTTCGATCAAGGTGCTATCGGTTTAAGCCTCATCGGCACCACCGACGCGTACGCACAAGACAACAACGAGTTAAAATTTGACGGTTACACTCAGGTCAACGCGTTTGCAAGTTATGATCTGACTGAACGCTTCAATATCGCGTTAAACGTAAACAACCTCTTTGATACCTCTGGATTAACAGAATCCGAGGAAGGTGTAATTCCAACTAACAATATTATTCGCGCTCGCAGTATTAACGGCAGAACTACGTCTGTCACTTTAAAATACCGTTTCTAATTAGAGGTAGTAGTTATGCAATTAACATGTTTTGGCGAGATGCTTATCGATTTGTTACCTACGGGCGACGGTAGCCTTAAGCCTATTGCTGGCGGCGCTCCAGCGAATGTGGCGGTAGGCTTTGCTAAACTTGGTGGCAGTGCTCGATTTGTGGGAGGCTTCGCTGAAGATCCCTTTTCGCTGCAATTAAAATCAACGTTGGCACTATATGCTGTTGGAACTGAATATTGTGTATCCATAAGTGGAGCGCAAACCGCCTTGGCCATCGTCCACTTAGACGCTCAAGGAGAACGGAGCTTTTCGTTTTACCGCGACAATACCGCAGATATCGCAATCCGCCCAAAAGATTTTGAGCATTTGCAATGGCCAGATCACGGGATATTTCATTTTTGCTCAAACACGCTTACCGATGCAGAAGTTACAAGTACCACCATGGCGTTATTAAAGTCTGCTGCTGCTCATAATCAATTAATTTCATTTGATGTTAACCTGCGCTTGAATCTATGGCAGGACTTATCTTGCTTATCCGAACGTATAGAGACTTGCTACCCCTATGTCGACATATTAAAAATGAGTAAAGATGAGCTGAGATATCTCGCTGAAGAAAAGAACATGAGGGAGGCTAGCTATTTAGATTGGTTACTTAGTGTCGGCGTACAAGCGGTCATCTCAAGCGATGGGCCAAACCCTTGCAGCGTATTAACAGCTAACGACTTTTATTCCGTCGCCTCTCCTACTATTGATGCGGTTGATACAACCGGCGCTGGGGATAGCTTAATAGCAGGGTTTCTATTTCAACTCAGCCAACATGGGATCTCAAAAGATACACTATCGCAAAACTTCCCAACCGTAAAAAAGGCACTTAGCTTTGCCGTGAAATGCGGTGCGTTTACCTGTGAACACAAAGGTGTCATGCCCTTTATGCCAACGCTTATAGATGTGTCTGAACGGTTTTCTTCCTTCAACCCTGAGGCTTTGTTGGGTTAATACCTAAAGCGGGAAAAGGTTTTCCCGCTGTTTTATTATAAAAATCGAGGCTTAGAAACCTGTTTCATAGTCAATATGAGCAGAGTTTGTCGTCTCGTATGTACCATCAGTATAAAGAATTGTTGCAGTCGCATTGTACTGACGATAAGCACGAATGGTCATGTTACACGTTGTACCACCGCTGCAACTCGCATCACCATTCCAAATTACTTTGCTAATCGCTTTAGTGGCATTTGCGATATAGAATTTACCAGAAGTTGAATTACCGAAAGAAAAATCAATTCCTGAACAATAGCTAGTGCCATTACCCGATACATTACCACCCGACTTAACATTGAGAGAGCATCTTAAGTCAGCAGCTTGAGAACTAAACGACAGACCACCTAGTACAACCAATACTGAAGCAATTAATGTTGATTTCATTATTATTTCCTTTAATTAATAATTAGTTAAGTAATTTTTAGTGACCAGTTTCATAGGAGATACGTGATACATTCGTTTCTTCGTATGTGCCATCTTTGTATAAAATAGTCGCCGTTGCTGTATGTGTTTGATATGCATAAACCGTGAGTCCACATTCAACCCCCCCAGAACAGCTAGCATCACCATTCCAAATCACTTTATTAATTGGTTTGCTGATATTCGTTAAGTAAAACTTACCTGTTGTCGAGTTGCCAAATGAGAAGTCCATACCAAAGCAGGTTTGTCCGTTACCGATGACGTTACCACCTCTTTTCACTTGTAGGTCGCAATTCAACTCCGTTGCGCCAGCACCGCAGGTACCAACTAATGCAATAGCTGCAAGTATCTTAGCTATTTTTTGTTTCATCTTGCTCTCCTTATATTTATTATGTTAACAACCAAGAAAACTTGGTTAAAAATCAAACTACACAATAAAAATAAAAAATTCAATTGTTTTAACTCATATAAAACATAAAATTCACAAAAAGTTCAGTATGCATTAAATCGGTCAAGTTCATGAGAAGTGATATAAACAGTGAAGGGACAAGCTATGGAAATTATCGAAATAATAGACTAAATAAAAAAGGCCGCAGCGGCGGCCAAACACATCATGGGTAAAACAATGAAGGGATGTAAGTGTGAATACACGGGTCATTCTATGTGAATAATCATAAATTAAAATCACATTATAATGATTGTTATCATCGCTTTTTTCGAATGGTCTATTTCTGCTACGCTCGTGATACAATCGCGAGATTAAAAACTACAACAAATTGTCTATGCCATTACTTTGGATTGTTACTTTACTTTGGGCGTTCTCGTTCTCTTTGATTGGAGTCTATTTGGCAGGCCAAGTCGATGCTTGGTTTAGCGCTTTGTCTAGAACCTTGCTTGCAGCAATTGTGTTTATTCCATTTTTGAAATTGAACTCGGTAAATAAAGAGTTGATAATCAAGCTGATGGCAATCGGTGCAGTGCAGATTGGTCTGATGTATGGCTTTTACTATCATTCTTTTTTATACCTAAGCGTACCTGAAGTGTTGCTATTCACTGTGATGACACCCATCTATATTACTGCACTCAATGACTTACTAAACCGCTCATTTAATGCCACCTTTTTGCTGTCTGCACTCATTGCTATTGTTGGTGCAATCACTATCAGGTTTACTGAGCTTACCAGCGACTACCTTTTTGGCTTACTGCTGGTACAAGGCGCAAACCTTTGCTTTGCCATAGGTCAAGTAAGTTACAAACGCTTAAGTAACCAGTACCAGTTGGTACACCATCAAAGCTTCGGTTTTTTCTTTATTGGTGCGTCCCTCGTGCTCGCCATTGGGTTTATGTTATTCGGCAATCCCCAGCAACTCCCAAGTACTAATCTACAATGGGGAATACTGATTTATTTAGGCTTGATTGCTTCAGGTGTAGGATATTACGTCTGGAACTTAGGACTGACCCACGTCTCGGTGGGTGAGCTCGCGGTAATGAACAATGTGCTGATCCCAGCTGGGATCATTGTCAATTTGCTGATTTGGAACCGAGAAGCTGACCTCGTTCGCCTTGGTATTGGCAGTGTCATTATTTTTGCGGCATTGCTCTATAGTAAAAGCGGTGTAAAAGTATAGCCGCTTTGACTTATTTACCGGATTCGACAGAGTCAAACTCCATTTGTGAATTGAAACACGCCAAGGCTTCAATATCTTGATATGGCTCTGTTGACCAACATGTTTTTCTAAAGCGCTCATACACTTCACGAAAAGGTGTACAAATTAGCTCAGATTCATCCATCATAATACAGCTAAAGTCTTCAGACTTTACTACGATATAGAGATACTCACTTCCGCCTTCTTCAGTAAAAAATACGGAATCCCAAAAGTAGCCTTTCTGTCGCATCTCTTCTCTCGGAAACGCAATATTGTCCTGCATATAAGCAAGTAATTCATCCACTTGAGGACGAGCATTCAAGTTTAATTTTATCTTTAGCAGTTTTGTTTCCATGGAATAAGATTAACTCCTCCAACCTTTAACCATTTTGGTACTGAGCATACCTTCCTTCATTTTTTATTCCTATTTTCTACTTATCATTTTCGTAGTAACGACTATACCTAATTCCCTCAAACGGGCCCAACTATAAAATTAGTAAAATGTAACAAGCTGTTTTGCTTAAGATAACCATTAACGCCCATGAGCCAGATCTCTGGAGTTAGGTGTTTGACGAAAATTTCGTTAATATCTAGAGAAAAATAAAGTAAAAAATATGATGACAAGAATCGTACAACTATTCCCTCTTTGGGCCATTATTTGCTCAGTAACCGCTTATCTTTTTCCGACTCTATTTAGCGCGTTTAAAGGCAGTATTATTCCGTTATTAATGTTTATCATGCTGACAATGGGTTTAACCCTCACTACAAAAGACTTTTTACGCGTGCTCGACAACAAAAAAGCCATGTGCATTAGCGTGCTGCTTCAATTTACAGTGATGCCAAGTGTTGCCTACTTGATTGCAACCACAATGAGCTTAGAAAACGACCTATTAATTGGTATGATTTTAGTGGGCACGGTTGCTGGCGGCACAGCAAGTAACGTTTTGTGTTATCTCGCCAAAGGAGATGTCGCGTTATCGATTTCTATGACCGCGATTAGTACTTTACTCGGCGTGTTCTTAACGCCACTACTAACCACATTGATGATAGGCCAGGTGGTTGATATTCAGTTTTCTGATATGTTGATAAGCCTGCTAAAAATTGTGCTATTTCCTGTGGCTGTGGGCGTTGCTTTCAATACCTTGCTTGCCAAGCCTCTGGCGCATTCTGTTATCAAAACAACTCCGATACTGCCTTTACTTTCAATGCTTTCAATCGTTTTTATCATTGCGGTGATCGTTGCTCTTAATCAACCTAAACTTGAAAGCATCGGGCTCGTTATGCTGGTTGCAGTGATCCTGCACAATACCGCAGGGCTACTTTTAGGCTATTTCATTCCAAAACGGCTCGGTTTTGACGAAAAAGTATGTCGCACCATGGCCTTTGAGGTGGGCATGCAAAACTCGGGGCTTGCTGTTGCGCTTGCCATGAAGTTTTTTACTCCTGCGGCGGCCGTAGCAGGTACCCTATTTTCTATTTGGCATAATGTCAGTGGCTCGATATTAGCGGGAATATGGCGACGAAGCGCCACCAGCTCATCTGATAACAATAAAGCCTAACATCAAATGTTAGGCTTTTGGTAATTGCTTATAAAAGTGAATTTTGCAATCTGATGAGCCGTGGATTTGTTCACATTTTACAATCTGGTAATCGCGGCTTATTAACATCAATAGCATGTTTTTGAATAGGTTTCTCGACTTTACTCTAATGGCGCTATAGCCTTGCGCTTTACACCAAGTTTCTTGCATCACCAACAACTGCTTGGCAATACCTTTGCCGCGATATTCGGGGATGACCGCGCCTAACCAGCTATAAAACTCGTTGTTTGGCAGTTCGTGACCTAGCTTATACCCAACGGGTTTGCCTTGCGCGTACGCCACCAGCAATAAATGTTGTTTATCTCGCAGTTTGTCTGCGACTTCCTCACCCTTTCTTGGCGTGGCAAACTCCGGAATTTGGTTTTCTATCGCAAGGAGGTCATCTATCGAGCCGACTTTATATTCTAGATTCATATTAATGTCTGTGTAATTGAAAAGGTATCGCCAACAGTCACTTCGGCATAAGCGCCGTTAATCAGCGTTAAATTCGGCGCTTGATGGCCTATATCCACATCGTATAGGACAGGGAAATCGCAACCAGTAAAGACGTTTTGCAATGCATCTACGTGCGTCCAGTCGCTATCTTTTGCTAGCGGCTCTGGATTTCGACCAATCAAAACTCCAGCGACTTTCGAAAACCAACCTCGTAATTTAATACTTTGCAGCGCACGATAGTATGCCGCTGGCGGCATTTCGCCATTTTCAAAATATAAGATAATCGACTCATCAGGGTGCGCCTGTGAAAAAGCGTCCAGATCAAAATATTCCGTACCAGCCAATAACATGTGAATATCCAAACAGCCGCCTAATAATCGACCAGCAAACTGCTGCCGGTGATTGCCATTGGCCAAAATACGCCATTGAGTGCTCGCGGATAAGTTAAATCCAGCATCGGGAAAGTCAACAAAATTGAGTGGCTCAGCTTCAAAATGAGTGGAGGGAAATTGCGTAAAAAAGTCATTAGGCGCACGCCTCAAATGGTTAAAAAGTCCAACCGTTAACGCGTCTTGTTGATGGACATTTAATTGCATAAGGTTAGTTGCATGCACACTTGCCCAGCCTAGTTTGCAAGTCACTGCGCTCAGTAAAGTGCTGACATCAGAGAAACCGATGAGCCATTTTGGCTGCGCATGCGCCAACTTTTCCCAATTAAGCAATGTCAGCAAGTCCATTGCAATTGCACCGCCCCATGGCGGCATAATCGCGTCTATTGTGTCATCGAGTAAGTATCCCATAAGTTCATTAGCACGGGTTTTGACATCTGCGCTAACGTAGTTGTGGTTATCTCGCAGGCATTCACCAACCACGAGTTCAAAACCTTGTTGCGCGAGATAATCCAAAGCGTTGTCTAATCTCGCGTGCATAGCAGCAGGTACGCCCGCTGAGAATGCCGTGACCGCAATTTTACTGCCCGCTTTCAACGGTTTGGGATACTTCATCATGATTTCCGTTATTTTTTTGCTTATCCTACCTGAATTTCCGCTTTTGCATACTTTAAATTCTCCCGTTTCGGGCGAGCGATCAAGTATAGAAAGGTTAACGGCCCCAAGCGCCCAATCAGCATTAAAAAGATGATTACCGCTTCACCGGGTTCAGACAATGAGCCGGTGATCCCTCGAGATAAGCCAACCGTGCCTAATGCCGACACCGCCTCAAACGTGATATCCGTTAAATTTGCCTGCTCGGTGATCGTCAAAATAAGGGTTGCGAGCATCACGGTAAAAAAGTACACCACGGTGAGGCTAAGCGCCTTAAACACCGTTTCAGGCGAGATCTGTCTGTGTCCGATAGCGACCTGCTCTCTGCGTCTCAGATAAGCGTAAGTTGCCATTAATAGCACCACTACTGTGGTTATTTTAAGACCACTGGCGGTACTCATAGAGCCGCCCCCTATTATCATTAACCAAATGGTCAGCACGGTACTTTCGTCATTCACCAGCGCAAAGTCGATACTGTTAAATCCCGCTGTACGTGGCGTCACCGCTTGCATCCAGGCAGTGATAACTTGCTCGGACAATGGCAAGTTTCCAAGGGTCTCTGGGTTATGTGCTTCAAAAAGCCAAAATAAGCTAAATGCCAGCAAATTTAACACCGCGGTTGCAATCAACACTAACTTAGTGGCAGATCCAAAACGGCTCCAACGGCGTCTTTTCACTATATCCATCAACACCACAAATCCAAGTCCGCCAATCACAAATAACACCGATATCACAAGATTAACGACCCAATCACCACGAAAACTGGTTAGGCTGTCATCATGCAATGCAAATCCGGCATTGTTAAAAGCCGAAATAGTGTAGAAGAAGCTTTGCATTATCGCATCACCAAGCGGTAGCGTTTGATACCAATGGGCAAGCAAAATGGTAAACCCTATAGATTCGATGATCAGCGCATAAACTAACACGCATTTGGCTGTATCAACCAACTGATCAAATCGAGCAATACCAAAGCTTTCTTTTACGATTAGTTGTTTACTAATGTCCATTTGCTGCCCCATCCCCCGCAGCACCACAACCGTAATGGTCATAAAACCAAGTCCACCGATTTGAATAAGACTGGCAATAACGAGATGGCCAAAGGTCGTAAAATCATTTGGCGTACTCAATACGGCAAGTCCTGTCACCGTTACCGCGGAAGTTGCAGTAAATAACGCTTGCATCACTTTGATGTCTTGGGTGTGTGCTATCGGTAGCAACAGCAACATAGTACCTAAAGCTATCAGCCCGCAAAACCCTATAAACAGAACTGCTGGGGGGCTTAACCTCAGCGGCTTTTTGTGGGCTTTGGGCTTGCTATTTGGATAGGGGTAATAGTGGGGACTCCATGTTTTCATTACGCCCCCAGTTTTTGCGCGATAGAATTTAACGCTTTTAACTGACCGTTGAGGATCACTTTATCATCTTCGTTGATCAAAAATGACTCTGCCGGATTGCTATAACACGCTTTGCCGCGCTGCACTAACACAGCCTTGATTTCGCCCTTTGCACGCTTTAATAGCGTTGCCAAAGATTGCCCGCAGCTTAATTTATTCACGATGACTTCCACCATGTAAAAGCCGTGCCCCAACTGCATATATTGATTGACCATAGGGTAATTCAGTGTTTGTGCAACCTTGATCCCCATTTCTTCTTCTGGGTGGATCACACGTGTTACGCCTAAACGAGATAAAATTGTGTGATGCGCTTCTGAGCTGGCCTTTACCCAAATTTGCTCAACGCCTAAGTTCTTTAGCGAAAGTACACATAAAATGCTCGCTTCTAGGTTTTCACCAATGGCGACCAGCACTGCTTTGCTTCTCGTAATATCTAGTTGACGTAATGCCGTTTCATCGGTCGCATCCAAAGAGGTGGCATAATCAATATGCTCAACAACTTGGTTCACCACACGTTCGCGACTATCTACTCCTATCACTTTGTTTCCAAGCCGCTTTAATTCCAAACAAGCCGCAAAACCAAATCGACCTAAACCAATTACTACAAATTGTGCCATAACAACCTCTATATACTCCGTTATGAGAAATGCTTATTGAGCGGTAAAAGTAAAAACCGATAACCAACCCCGGGCTCAGTTTCTATGATTTTTGGTGTAGCAGCATCATCACTGAGTTTCTTACGTAACTGGCTGACCACAATCCGTAAATAGTGACTATCTTCCACATGGCTTTCGCCCCAAATTTGCTTTAATAAGGTTTGCTGACTGACTAATTCTTGTGCTCTTTGTGCAAGCATACTAAGTAGTGCAAATTCCTTTTTCGATAGTGCTAATGGTGCGTTATCCATAATGACTTGATGCTTTTGTAGATCTATCATCAACTTGCCGTAGTCAATGGCGAGCAAGCGTTTGTTCGGTACTAAATCTCGTAATAGCACTTTGACACGGACCACCAGCTCTTTGATGCTAAAAGGCTTCGTCAGGTAGTCGTTTGCGCCGCCCTCCAGCAGTTTAATCTTCTCAGCCTCTTGATCTCGTGCAGTTAAGATCAATACAGGTAGCTTGCTGGTTTCTCGGATCTTCTTCAAAATGCTATATCCATCAAAATCTGGTAGCCCAAGATCTAAGATTACCAAGTCTGGCAGCTCACCTTTTAACACCGACATGGCTTCCTTTCCGGTGCTGGCTTCCACATAATTCAGCCCTTCAGCTTTTAATGCTAAGCGGATAAAACGACGGATCTCTTCTTCATCGTCAATCAATAAAATGGTGTGAGTCATCAATGCGCCTCCTCTTTTGGCAAACTAACTTCCATTGTGCAGCCTTGCGTCGTCGGTAAAATGCGAATATCTCCGCCGTGCGCACGAATGATACCTCTCGCCACACTCAGCCCTAAGCCACTGCCACCGTCTTTGCTGGCGCTTTGTCGAAACGAGCTAAAGGCGGTAAAGACTTCCTTTTGCCGAGCAACGGGGATCCCTGGGCCGTTATCCTGAATAAATATCAACAACGCTTGCTGCGTTTCTCCTAAGGAAATCTCAACCCGCTCTCCATCGGGACTAAAGGTGACTGCATTTTCAATTAAGTTAAACAGGGCTTGTTCAATGAGTGCAGCTTGTATCGTGAGAATTGGACTCATATTCTGTGGCATTCTCGAGACGCATGGCGCGCCTAGCCGCAAAATCACGTTATCGATCAAGACATCAATAGACGTAGGTTGCTTCAAAAGCGAAAGCTCATCCCCTTGATGCTGTAACTTGGTGGCTTGCAAAATATTTTCGATATAGCGAAACAAACGGTGGCTTTCTGATCGTGCCGACCCCAACAGCTCATTTTGCTCGTCTTGGTCTAACTTATCACGATAGGTTTCTAGCGTTTCGAGCGCGCCCATCACCGCAGCGAGCGGTGTACGTAGATCATGAGAAACCGACAACAAGATATTGGAGCGTACATTAGCAACTAAAAGCTGCTGCTTTTGCTCTTTGATATAGCTCGATAAATAGCTGGTAGCTAATGCCACCACGATAAATACCACTAAATTGACCACGTCCTCGGTGTTATTCATATGAAGCGTGTATCTGGGCTCTGTGATAAAAAAGTTGAACACTAGACTGCTAACAATCGCCACTCCCAGCGCCATCCAACGTTTTGCGATGAGCGAAACAACAACAACCCCCAACTGCAATACCAACAATACACTGATCGCCGAATGCAACAGCGAGTCTAAGGCAACAGCAAAGGCGCTGGTTAACAGCAAAACCAGAAAACTAACGAGATACTCGTTCTTGGCAATAAATCCATTCTCGGAAAACATAGTGACTCCAACTTGCGCTATGTCTTTATTCTATCCTTGTCGAAATTCCGTTGCCGTATAATTTGCGTAAAATTTACTTAGCTTTAGGCTATTTAGCACAAGAGCCTGTTTATCTATCAAGTTTGTTTTTGCATGTTGATGATAAAAAGGCTAAGCGCATATCTGATAAAGCCATTGTGATACGCTGGCACAAGCTGTTCAAAAGCAACTGGATAACTTAGAAATTCATTGAAGAATGGCCGAGAGCGAGTACTGACCATTTATTGTAAAACACTCAAAAAACGACGGCGCACAAACCTAGCAATTGTGAACGTTTGCTGGCTGGACCAAATAAAGGCTTTAGCAATAACTCCTCAAGCTGCGCTAGCCGTAGCCTCCCCCATGCCGTGCGCGATAAGCTGATTTTGACGTCGAGAAATACGTAAACGCTAATAACTCGCTTATTTTAGAAACACTTTTGATATGAGTGATGAACACTTTTTTGTAACTCTAAGTCGAAGCTGCCGTAACTATGGTGAATAGATAATTTTGGGTGTCTGTATTGTTTCCAATTTTATCCGCTTTCAAGCTATTTGTTAGCCGACACTATTAAACTGCATGATCATCAACTGCTTTTTGAAGAAGAGTAGCTAACTCAAAAATGAACTCCATGTCTTCAAAGTTCGATTCATAGCTTAATTCTCTTGAAGTAAGTCCTCTATGCGCAATTTGATGCCGAGATAATAAGATTCCATCAAGCCTTTCCTTTGCTTGAACACGTGAAAAATCTTCAGTATCCCAACAAGTCGTAACTTTCGTTAATCCGAAAGTATCTTTAAGTAATTGGTCAATATTTTTTGTATTGGGAGTGTTAAACCTTTTCAGTTTATTTTCAACATTCTGAGCAAGTAAATCGTCTAAAGGATAAGCCCCGCTATAGGACTTGATGTCCGTAAATTTTCGACGCACGAGAGACTCAACAAAATCTTGCCAATACGCAACCAAATGAAACACGTAAGTTTGGTTTAGATATCTAATTTTGCTGTCAAACTTGCGTGTTGTTTCGATGTTCAAATCATTTTGAATATGCTGTACGTACTTTAACCTCACTAACTGGCGGCTAAACATTTGTAACGGAGACTTTCTTAAATCAACTTTCATTTAAAACCTGCTGAATGCAATGGCGGCTAACACCTAGAATAAGGTGTGCAAACGGTATGCTTACCAAGCGCACCGAACTCCACACCAAAATTGCCGAGTGTAATGCATCACCTTGATTCTTTTGTTAGGCCTTGTCACTCAGATGTTGATCCCATATTGTTACGCTTTGATCCTTCAAACGTTCTACGACACTTCTTTTGATCGCCTTATCAGGAATATTGGTATTTAAATACTCGTCAATCAATAAAATTATTTCTATAGAACACACTACATGTATTGAAAATAAAGCCTTGCTTAATCCCTCATTGAACTGGGGAGTAAGGACTCTTAGTAGCGGTGTCAACAACGCCTCTCCAGAATAATAACTCCCTTTAGTGATGCTTGATAAAAATTTACTATCCGAAAGATGAGCTAATCCCGTCAATTCACTGTAAATTCTCCGCATCTTTTCATCTAAGTTGGAAATCCTTGGTGTTTGCTTTTCTACATACTTATCTTCTAGAATTTTTTTAAGCTGAACCATTATTTCTATATTTGAGCGCAACAAAGTACATGATTGCACATACGCTCCTTCAAATATCAGTTTTTTAACAGGACTCAGCCCTAGAGCAAAAATGGATAATATAGATTCAAACTTTTCTCTATTATCAACACCAGGTTTACCAGAACCATTTAAAATCAAATAGCCAGGTCCATCCCAATCAGTTGTAGTCATCAGTTCGAAATTATTCCATATAGGATGCAAGGTATCACTCACAACATGGAATACTTCGACAAAAATCTTGTTCAGTTCTGCGAGGCTTTTCGTGGAATGATTAAAACACTTGCGACGAGATTTTTCTTGGCAAATACCAAGAGTAATAAATTCATTTTCCATAGATATCCCCATAAAAAGGCCTAACGCTTCAAACACCAGCGCAGCTTTGCTGCGTCCGAGTGCTTTGACTTGTTAACTCGGCATTAAGTCACCTGCAACAGATTTTTTTAGCTTTAAACAGGGCAAGCATACATCAGCTAAATTCCCATCACATAAAATCGATGAGGCACTATTAAAGGATGAGGATTTATATATTTTAGGAACATACTGTCCTTTTGGATACCACTCCTTTCTTTTTATGTAAGGGTAAGAGCGGGCATCTTCGCTACTTATAACTTTGCAGCCAGAGACAATCAAAAGTGCCACTATATGGGGGTCATCAAAGTCAGCATCGTTGCAAAGCCCCATTAATTCTTCCATTTTTTTATCAACAGCTTCATCATCAACCTTAACAACCTTTCCTGCTTTATTTAGTTGATTAAAAAAACGAATATATTTACCTATTAGCTTGAATTCTTCCCAGTACTTAGAGCCACCACATACCATTTTACCTTTACCACTTATAACCCAATCAAGAACTGGCTTATATTTTTCATGATTATCCAAATCAGGGTTAAATACTGTTGGAATAGTATTCATATCAATAACCAAACACATATTTACAACCTCATCAACTCTAGCTCTTCATTTAGGAAAAACTCTCTAAATTGACTTGGCTGGTCATCGGGGTAGCTGCCATCTGGATTTATTTTAATACTGTATACTTTATTGCCTGACTCACCTCTTGAGAAGAACAGTACCTGAGCATCCAAGCATTCTTCTTTATTTGTGCGCAACCTAAATCGATCAATTAGGTAATCACTGTGCGTTTCAATAACGAAATTGTTGCCTGTCAGCTTTTTCGATTCATAGATAAAATCTCCAAGTGATGCTTGGGCTTTGGGATGTAAGTGAACTTCCGGCTGTTGTATCGAAATGTAGCTAGCCCCAGCTCTCCTGCGAGACTCAAGAACAATTGGCAATACCTGTGAAACACCATAACCAACATTAGAAACTAGAAGCTCGCTACCTCCCAAGTCAACATTCACTTGGAATGGTGAGGACGCCTCTTTACCAAATCGCTTCACACGAACAGCATCAAAAAGTCCGCTATTCTTACCGAACTCATTTATAGCTTTTAACATTTTAGAGTCATTCTTTTCGGTAGTTTTACCTAGTATTTTGTTTAAAATTACAGGGATATGACTGCCTTCTGCAGAGTAATCTGATGATTGGCTTGTATAGATTTTCTCGGGCTTTGCTCTAATAGGAGCTATCCAACGACATTCAGGTGCATTCACTTCAATTTCGAAACTGATCTTCTTCTTGTCTTTCAGTAAGTCCTTTCCTGCCATATCGGCAACTATAAATTGATAAGCATTTGCAAAGAAAAGCTGTCTAGGAAACCCTTCTTTTGAAAATTTCTTATATCCTTTTGGTCGGCTTTCTAAATGTTCTTCCATACAATAATCAATCAATGATTCAACGTCATTCTCATCAATATCCTGTACTTTATAGCGCAGAGAGCTATCTGAAATAATCGTTGATATAAGCCCGATTGGGCTTAAAAAACTATATTTATAGACTGCAGGGATACCTTCTTCATTTTTAAACGTTATAAGCCTAAGATTTGCCTTTTCGTCTTCACTATCACTCTTTGAATCATAAAACCCAACAGTGAAATATTTTTTATTCAGAGACTTCTTGCTAACAATTTCAGAAAACGATGAAAAGTGAAGATCTGGGTCATCAAAAGAAGGCCTAAACCAAAAGCGAGGAGAGCCAAGCACTTTTAAAGAAGATAAAAATGATGTTTTTCCAGTACTGTTCTCACCAACTAAGAAATTTACTGAATTTAGCGGAATAAATTCATTGCTAAACCCACGATAGTTATCCAAATAAATTAATTTCAATTCTTACTCCTTTAAGAGAGTTAACGCCGCAATATGGGGCGTATTAAGCTTAGCTAAAATTAGCGAAGAATGAGCGCTAGCCAAGCTTTAGACGTCCCACGCATAATTGCCTTGTTAGGTGTTACGATGCATGATAGCTGGTTTTTCTCTAGAAAGTACATGAACCCAATCATCGGCAGTTTGAACACAATAATGAACGATTTGATCATCTTGTGGTGTAACGTTAAACAAAAATGTACTTTCTTTTAGGTAATTAAGTAAAGAAGAGTTTTTAAAAGTAATAATATTACCGTTTTCAGCGATTTCATCTTTGCTAAAATCATTAGCGCTTTCGCCTATGACTTGATAATAAAGTGCATCGTCAAATTGGATAAAATAGCCGAGAGATTTATCTTGAACTTCGATAGCTCGTAAATTTGAGATTTTACTTCCTTCAACGATCTCTAAATCTTCTTTTTGAGTCGAAAGCGCAGCTTGACTTAAAGTTATAGTCAATTGTCCATCATGTGATTCAACAGAATCTAAGAATAAATAATAAAACGGGATTTCGTCTAACTCGGACTTCACCTTGTAACACCTAACACTTTAGTATTTATGCGACACGCAGTTTGTGTTGCATAATCGCTTGTTGGACTGAGCTGCTACCTGCTCGGTGTGACAGAGTTGGTGTTGTTTATGCTATAGGAATTTGCTTTTTAGAGGCTCTCACTTTCCTAGCTAGTGTAATCTGTTTAGCTAGTGTTATGTAAGCTTTCCCTGCATTGCTCAGCGCTCATTATGTATTCATTACACCTAAATTTACCTTAATAAGCAATTATATTTTTTACGCGTACAAAGGCCGCTAGCCTGAGCAATTAAGCAGGTTAACTAATAACGCATAAATCGCTGACACCCACTACTAATTTGCACCTTCCTAAGATTCCGCCTACGCTTTAATTCTGCACTCAAAGGATTGAGGAAACCAAACTATGGCAACTGCCCGTAAAAGACAAATCAGTTTAACCGACACCAAATACTACCACTGTATCTCCCGTTGCGTAAGGCGTGCTTTTCTGTGTGGTGAAGATAAATTTACTGGCAAATCATACGAACACCGCCGTGATTGGGTTGAAGAAAAGCTCCTGATGTTGGGGTCTGTGTTTTGTATTGATATCTGTGCTTATGCCGTGATGAGTAATCACACTCACATTGTTTTATATGTTGATGATAGAAAGGCTGAGCGCCTGTCGGATGAAGCGATTGTCATACGATGGCACAAACTGTTTAAAGGTAATTGGATAAGCCAAAAGTTTATTGAAGGTGAGGCTCTCAATGAATCGGAGCAATTGATATTCGACGAGCTGGTTGATGAGTACAGAGAAAGGCTCGCAGATATTAGTTGGTTTATGCGGGTGCTTAACGAAGACATCGCCCGCCGAGCAAATAAAGAAGATAATTGTACAGGCAGATTTTGGGAAGGACGATTCAAATCCCAAGCATTACTGGATGAGGCAGCATTGGTTGCGTGTTTAGCATATGTAGACCTAAACCCTATTAGAGCCAAAATCGCCGCAACGCCTGAAACCTCAGACTACACCAGCATCAAAAAGCGAATTGACCATGCGAAATTAGGTAAACAGCCAAAAAGCCTACTACGCTTTGCTGGCAGCCCAAGAAAACATATGCCGAAAGGACTGCCTTTCGAGCTCAAATCCTATATCGAATTGGTTGAACTCACAGGCCAGTGCATTCGAGCCGACAAGCGAGGCTATATCTTTGAGTCTCAACCCATTCTTACTCGTTTAAATATCGAACCGGAGAATTGGATAAAACTCACCACGCAATTTTCACGGGTATTTCACGGCGCGGTTGGCCGAGAGCGAACAATAACCGCTTACTGCGAAACACTGCAAAAACGACGACGGGCAAACCTCACAAACTGCGAGCGCTTGCTGGCTTAGTAAAACTCACATTCTCAATTCTAGAATTTTCTTACTGCTGTATTTACAGCGCGTTGTCGTGCTCGATGACCCAGTTTTAGTGCAGAAATACGCTTGTGCGCTAAAAATTGGCCTATCTAATGAACGTTTTTGACCAAAATTATTGGAGTGTTTACATACTTTTTTACTTCACTTCCCCAGCTTGAATATCAATAGTGGTGGATGTCACTTATTTTCCCTTATTTTCCTCACAAGTAAAGGGTCTTGGCGCAGTTCCCCCCCAGTATTCAATAGGCTTTAAGCTTAAATTATCTGAAAAATGAGGGACTATATTCACTCAGAGACGGATGGATAAAAGTGCATTACTCAACTGGGTAATCTGTTAGATGAAACGCCCTGTGCGGACCCGTATGCAGGGTGTTGTGGGGGCTAGATACCCTCGGCTACTCGATTATAAAACAGTTTTACACGTCATCTTCTGACAACATTTGACGACAATTACGAACTGTTAGTACGCGAATCTCATGGCTTAAGCTATAGATAATACGATAGTGACCATAAATGATTTCACGATAGTTAGTATTGGGCATTTCAGGAACAAAACGCCCCATTTCAGGCATACTTCCAAGTAGTTCAGTTTTGTCAAAAACTTCGTTTACCCACTTTTCTGCCGCAGGTGGATTATCCAAAGAAATAAATTCCGTTGCATCGCCTAGCTTCTGAAGCGCTAATGGAGACCAAACTACTTTCATTTCTTAATGCGCCCCAGTGCTTGAGCACGAGCATCTTCATTGGAAACACCAAGCCCTGAAGCTAATTGAGCTTCAGCTGTGCGCATTTCTTCAAGTAATTCGATTTTCTCTTGCATTGCTTCATACTCTGCAACATCGAGAACAACAGCTACACCTTTACCACGTTGTGTAATGACCAATGGACGGCGAGTCTCATTGATTTGTTTGATGTAAGAAGCCACACCTGAGCGAAATTCAGATAACGGCTGAATATCTTGATCGAAATGAATACGACTCATATTGAACTCCAATTGGTACAAAATAACGTACAAATAATAGTTCAACTAACCGTTTTGAGCAAGGAGTTGATTCTGTGTTATAGACATAATGACTCCCACACGGTGTTAGCCTTCGCTTTTAGTGGGTTAGCTTAATAGAACGTGCGCTTTGTGGAACAAAAGTAACGTTGACGACCGTCTTTTGTTCGCTAAAAACGCATGTCAGGTAAAGTCTAGCCCCGTTCTTTTTAAACGGTGAGATTCGGGTATGGGCTACTACATTTTATACCTAGTAAAAAGTGCAGATCCCAGCAAACAATAATGATCACGGCAATCAAGTCGCGCCAGTTACTGGCATATCCGAATCAAAGCCAACACTGGTAAATAGGCTATCTAATTCAAGCTCAAAATCTTTGCGATTTACATCCAACGCTTTTAATGTTGTTCCGCCAAGTAACGCCTCTTGGCCCTTTTCTAGACGTGCATGTAAACTTGCAATTACCGCACGAATGCGATCTCTATCTTGCTGCACCAATGCTTTTTGACTTTCAGTTTCATGGTCAAGCTTTGCCAACATTTCCAGCCGCTCAGAGAGCTCCTTGTACGCTAAGAAATCTAGCTCTAAATTTTTAAACAGTAATTGCTGCGCTTGATCTTTACTGCTGATATCAACCTTTACAGGCCCTGTCATCATATCAGCCAGCAACGCTCGGAGCTTTTCGTAAGCAGCCTCATCATGAGAGGCGATGCTTGTAAGATCGAATAGAACTTCGTGATCCGCAAATTGGAACTGCAGTAACGCTTCACTTTTGTCATGTTGCGACGTTTCGCTAGACGAGCCATTGCTCATGGCATTCATAAAGTTTTGTTTAAAGGTGTGAGCACGTCCCCCACCAGCAGTATGGTGATTGTCATTTACTGTAAGCTGATTATGAGCGCTCGGGATTACTAATTTCTCTCGCTCTACAGGTGAAAAGTTCAGTGCAGTAGGCTCTATGAGCGCTACTTGATGTCCAGTTAAAAACGTTGGCATTGGGCAAGTCTAAAAAAAACAATCTCGGTGCTAGACCTTTGCAAGCATTATTCCAAATAAATATTTTCAACAATCAGCCGATGAATTGATATCAATAGCCACTGAACACGGAAATATTTCATTTTCTTAAATAACTCGTACAGCTTCATGGGCAATTCATTGCCGCTTAGGTACGTTAGGTTGCCCTATTTGAAGGCTAAATGGCAACAAGTCTACTGCTGAACAAATTGCAAAGCCCGTACTTAAAAAAGAAACGCCGCAATAGCAACGAAAGCGGAATTTGGTATAAACCTTGCTGTATAAATATCAACCACCCAATGGATGTGCTTAATCATGAAATTGACGAAGGAAGAATTACAATTCATTAACCGAACCCTAGCCGGTAATCGCGTTGCAGGCTCGCTATTGCCGGAAGCTAGGGATCAAAAACAGCAAACTCACAGTGAGATTAAAAAGTTACTTGCGAGTATTTCAAATAGTTCTCAGTTTAGTCTCGTTGCCAAAAATGCCAACGAGCAGGTCGAGTTTCCACTTAGCGACCTGTCGGCATTGATGGAGATTTTAGACAACAACTTAGAAGCACCTAATATCGTGGAAGCCGCTAACTCTAGTGCGCCACGTAGCTGGCGTACCTGCCCATCAACGCCGGTCAGATTTAGATTGTCTCCTCAAATGATGCCGTTTAACATGGTCTCCATATCCCAATCTGGTGGACTGATTAATACTTTTCCCTACCAAGCAAATGCAATCCAAATTAATGTGATCAGTCGGATCGCTAAATTATATCTTGCTGACCCTATTCCACTGTTTGCAAACGTCCACTCAATAAAAGTGGCAAGCCCACTTGAGCTCGCCGTATCCTTTGCAATGAATAAAACCGATAACGAAAAACTCAAAGCATTTATTCTTCATAACTACATTCAGCGCAAGGGGTTAGATTAGTTCAGCTTGATGGGCGCAACGATAGAGCGCCGACCAAGAAGTGCTTACAATGGCTACAAGGATTGGTAAATCACTCGCATGGCGAGCAGTAAAAAGGCACAGCCCAGTATTTTATCAATCACAGCTCGCTTAGCCGTTAAATCGAATTTGTCTCTTGCTGAAGCACTCAAAATTGAGACAATAAAATACCATAACGCATCAATCGTTAGCACGGTGATACACATGATAAAACCTACCGTTAAACTCATCTTTTCTGGGTCGATAAACTGCGAAAAGAGTGCGACGAAGAAAATAGCCAATTTCGGATTCAAAAATGCAATTGCAAAACCATCCTGCGCTGCTTTGGCATACGACGTTGCTGCTTGAGATTGTGACACCGCCAACCCTTGGCTCTTACTCATTAGGATTTTTATCCCCATCCATGCCAAGTAGGCGGCACCACCGTAAACCAAAAATTGGTATACAATCGGAAATTGATGAATAAGCCCTGACAACCCTAAGATTGCTAGGCTAGCATAAATTCCAACTCCCAAACCATGCGCAAGGCTTGCGACAATACCGTGTTTGGCACTATGAAATAGGCTATAACGCAAGACAACCGCTAAACTTGGGCCTGGTGACATCGCACCAAAAGCACAAATAGCAGCAAGGCTTAACCAGGCTGTAAGCTCCATAATTTTTCCGTAGAGAATTGCAAAGCGAATAGGATAACAGATTTGAAAAAATAGATGACACTTTGTAAGTAAAAAGGAGCTACTCGCCCCTTTTTACATTTTTACTACGCTGACTGCGTTTGTAATTCACATTCGCTTTGATGTTGACCAATAAACCAAATGCTATTGGCTTCGCCATAGTAAGCTCTATGCTTTGTCTTATCTGCCATTCGCCAAAAAATAACACCTAAGAGCACAGCAGTTAACTCCAAACCAATAGAGGACCAAGCTGTCGCAGGCCAAATACCTAGACTTGGGATTACCAAAGCAATGACTGAAGTCAGTGGCAACGAGAAGCACAAAATGGCAATCGCCCTTTGTGACCAAATTGCCGTTTTACTCATACCGATAACGAATGCCGCAATCAAGGTAAACCCAAAACACAGATAATAGACCCACATATACACAACATTAATGTTCATTGTGGTCAACGCAGTCCATTTTGTTACGGCAAACGCCGCGGCTACACCCAATAATGAGCCCATTGCCACGCCAATAGTTAATTTACCCATCACTCGGCTTGATTTTGATTGCTTTGACTGTTTTTGCTTACGGCGCTTCTCAAGCCACAATAAGTTACCTGTATAAAACAGCACTGCGCCTAAAACCCCCATAATAAAATAAGCCCAGCGTCCAAATTCACCACCGTAACTCCCAAAGTGAAGACCGAATAACGTGGTAACCACCGCCCCCCAGATACCTTGATCGCCGTTCATGACACTGCTTGTAGAAATCTCAAATGTATAAGGATTCATAAACAAAAAGTCTGTGTTAGGTCCGCGCATTAAGTGCTCATCACTTACGAGTTGTATAGAAGCTGAAGGTCCTTTGCTATTTAAGCGACTGAGGGTAATTTCTTTAATTTGATGTTCAGGTGCATAAGCATGTGCCTTTTCCATGATTTCTTCAATGCTGGGTAGGTTCTCAACTTTAAACTCAACCGCTGACGGCGCTTCACGCCCAAATAGTGGTTTATCACCGTAAAGTTTGCCTAGACCATCGTATAAGAAATCATGAAATGCGAATACAATCACCGTAATCGCGATAATAATATGAAACGGTAGGCTGGTGATCCCAATTAAGTTATGCGTATCTAACCAAAAACGGCTAGCCCCTTTTTTGTCTCTTAATGCAAAGAAGCTCTTCACTAGGGTTGGCAATAAGAAGATCACCCCTGATACCAGTGCTACAAAATACAAGATTGCAGCTATTCCAAGTACATAAACTCCAGCATGGTCGTGACCGATTTCACCTACAATACCTGCGCTGCGGTGAAGGTAATCAACCAATGACGACAACTCATTGATATAGCTGGTATGGGCTTCAAGCTCACCGGACTCATTCAATGTGCCATGCCATAGCTGCTTATCTAAGCTTAACCCTCTCGCATTACCTTGTTGGTACCATGTAATGGGAGATTGTCCTTCCTCAAAACTGACTTTAATCCCGTTTTGTGACTCTGGATATTGTACGAAAGCACGTCGGAGCAACTCATCATACTGGGTAGTTTCTACTTGCGACAATTGATGAGATGGGGGAGTCGCCCATTTATCGATACTGCTCGCAAACATCGTAATAGCACCAGCAAAGAATCCGATAAACAGCAGCAATCCTGTGGTGATCCCCGTCCAAGTATGAACGCTCTGGTAAATCCTTAAAATATCAGCGCGGATCTTCATGCCATCCCTCTTACAAAATACAATAATACATACACAACGATATTCGCCCCACCCAACCAAAGTACTGCTTGTTTATAATTTTTAAACATAAATACAAAGCTTAAAATTAACAGCCAAATAGGTGAAACCATCCACATATTGAACTGGGTGCGCCAACTGTGCTTCTCGACACTTATCGTTTGGGTTAGGCCGTCGCTACCAAGCCAAGCGAAAAGGCCAACTAGACCAAAACTCAACGCTAAGCCTAAAATAATGCCTGCCAGCGTTTTACCTAACCAATCGGGTTGAACCTTTTCAGCTTGTGACAACCGGCTCATTGTGATTTCCTAAAAAGTATTAAGATGGTGAAGGGAATAAGCGCAGTAAGCACCATGACACCGATAAGCCAACTAAATACGACCGCCGCACCTGAAAAAAGCTGCAATGCTAAAATCACGCCGCTCGCTAATAAAACATATCCGCCGATTCTGGCACTATTTGGCAAACGTTGCTTCAGCAAGCGCTGATTTTTATTGGTGCTATAAATCAGAATAATTGCAACACTTAAAAGAACAACAAAAGACACACTTAGCAAAGTAAAACTCCGTTTCACATAAAAATATAAAATTAAGGGCTGGTTAAGATTATAACGAACGTTGAAATTTCAGCAACACAAAAAATAACTCATATGATAATCATTTCTATTAGAAAGATTATTTGGATTGTTTTCTTAGGTAATGACAATGATCTGGCAAGCCAATCATTGATGCTTCTGAACTTCGGAGTTACGGTTACATAAAAATATACAAGTATTAATAACAATTTGTCTTAATACCTGCTCAATTTTTGAAAGTACAAATCTGACACTAGCAGCATTAGAAATTTCTTTTATAACAAATAAATAGAAAAATCTTCGCCTTACCAACATGGACGTCGATACCTCGGCGTGAGCAGGATGTGGTGGCGGTGTAATCGACAAGATTTTTTCGCCTCAAAATAGCTCACTAAATTAAGCGCCTAATTATCTTAGAAACGCCCATAATATGTTCTTTTGTTGCCCTTTTTCCAATCTATCATTACGCTTAGAGAAGGTAATTTAGGATAAACGCACTGATGCAAATTGTTCTCTTATTGCTACTCGCCCTACTTAGTACCAACGCGCTGGCAAAAACGGATAGTCGTGCGGTACACATTTGCTTTGAGCGGTGGTGGCCTTACAGCTTTGTTAATGAGCAAAAACAAGTTCGGGGCATAGAGGTTGATATAATTAAATCAGCACTTATTGGCACTCCCTATCGAGTGACATTTCATGAACTTCCTTATCGTCGCTGTTTAGCAGGCGTTGCCGATGGTACTTTTGATTTTACTTTACATGTGGATGAGGCCGATGGCTTTCCAATCATTGATGTGTCATTCACCACTTGGCTGCTCTCTCTTGCGGTAAAACAAGGTCGCTTCAGCAACCCTGATGACTTTTATCAACTTGCCGCCCCAAGAGTCATGATCTCAGAGGATTACAGCTACCCGGAAGCGGCTGTACAAGGGCTGAAAAAAATCAACGCAGCCATTGTCAGCCGTTCGTTTTATGAGCAAAACCATGACGACGGCAAAAAGTTTTTTAGCGTACTCAATAACAACAGAGTTGATGCAATTTTAGTCGATAAAGTGTGGGCTTTAGAGATGATCCGCCGCCATCAACTCGAAGTCACTTTTCTACCGCGTCCTTTTCATGCTGAGCAGCAATTTATGGGATACAACATCGCTAACCAAGCGATGGCGAAGCGTATCGAATCGCTCTTAGAAAAGGTTTCGGATAAAACAATTAAAACTATTGAGATTAAATACTTAGGCGATGATTTTTAATTCCTAACGCAATAATTTCATGTTCAAATAACAAACAAATAACCACACTGCGATGATCTAGTTCTACACTTATAATATCCGTTTATCCATTTGCCTCGCACTCGAAGGAGCTCATATGAAGTCCTTATTTTCTTGGCTCACCGCATTATTATCTTTGATTGTTCTTGGCGCTTGTGGTTATTGGTTTTGGCTAACGAGTGAGCAAGAAGAAATATACAGTGTAGAAAAAATAGCAAACAGCGAAAGCAATCCTATCATTGAGTTTTATCCGCATATTTCAAAAGTTACAAGGCCCGTCGATACCTTCGTATTTCCGATTGCGATAGGAGATATTGGTCCTAATACCAACCTATACTCTGGCCCTAACCAATATCCTTTTTACTGTATGACTCAGGACTCCGGCCTTGGTCAGCCAGAGATAGATAACCACGCGGGACTCGGAGTGCCGGTGATGGATGAGCAATCAAACCAAGTACTTGGTTTTAGTAAAGATTGCATGGCAAAAACGCGGTTACGCTACTTTGCGATAACTTCTGACAATCAAATCAAGCAGTTAGACAAGGGAAGCAAAGCGATAGACACAAACTTACTGTTACGCGTTGAGCAAGGCACCATAAATCGCTTCATTTATACCATAGTAATGCCAATCACAGTTGACGAAATGGGTGATAGACAGGCAAAGTCTCAATGGAATAACCGACTTATCTACCAATTTAATGGTGGTTCTGGGATTGGCTTTAGACAAGGCAGGCAAAAACCGGAGCGTGTGATAGATAGACAGCTTGAGCAGTTAAAGCTTGGCTACGCAGTTATAAGCTCAAGTGGCAATAAAACCAGCTACACCTACAACATGTTATTAGCCGAAGACACGGCAAGACGGGTGAAAAAGCAATTTACTAGTTTGTACGGAGAGCCGCTCTATACGGTCGGAATTGGCGGCTCTGGCGGTGGACTCGCACAATATTTGATTGCACAAAATAGCCAAGGGATCTTAGATGGCCTTATCCCACTTTATAGTTACCCTGATATGATCACCCAAACCACTTACGCGTTAGATTGTGATTTACTAAATAACTACTTTACTTTTAGAGCTAATGACAGAAAAGCATGGCGTGATTGGACCCGCCGCCGTCATATTGAAGGCATGAATGCAATTAACGACTTTCCGCAAAGGGCTGGTTTTTTGCAACCACTCAACCAATTAATGTCAGGATTTGTGCCCTCCTTTCCTGATGGTAATAGTGAATGTATTAATGGCTACTTTGGATTATCTACTTTTATTAATAATCCAAGGCAAGGGTTTTTAAGGGCCTTTTTTGAGGATGAGGTAGTTGAGAGAACAAACTGGAGTTACTGGCAGGACATGGCCAACGTATTTGGCACGGATCAATCAGGCTTAGGATTAAGCACTTGGGATAACGAAGGCGTTCAATACGGACTTGAAGCATTAAAGGCTCAGCAGATCACGATGGCTGAATTTATTGATATCAACAAAAAAATAGGTGGATGGAAGCCCCAAAACCAGATGCAACAAGAAGAAATTGTATTGCCATTTGGCCATAAAGTACCTATTTGGCTAACGCTTTGGGGTAATCATAATATCACCACGCCAGATGACAATGGTATAGCACCGAGGCACAGCGGTAGCCTCGCGGCGATGGAAAAAGCATATCGCTCTGGACAGGTATTTATTGGCAAAGTTGATATTCCCATCATTGACGCCAGACATTATCTTGAGAATGAGCTAGATATGCATCATATGTCTGCTTCATTTTATACTCGATTGAGAATGTCCGCCGCAGATTCAAACCCAGAGAATCAAGTGATTTGGGTCGCACATCAAGCGTTTAATCCAACTCAGCGCGCATTTGAAAAAATGGATGAATGGTTACTCAACCTCAAAGCACAGCCAAATTTATCCGTTGCAGACGCAAAACCGAAGACACTTGCTGATACGTGTTTCGACGAACAAGGTAAAGTCATCGCCAGCGGCAAAGCTGTGTTTAATGGTATCTGGAATAACCAGCCGCAAGGGACCTGTACTGCGAGATATCCGATGTTTTCTACCAGCAGAATTCAAGCCGGTGCAAACTGGGCTGGTGATATCTTTAAGTGTCATAAAATATCGATTGAAGAGGCGCGTGCCCAAGGGGTCTACGGGGATGTAGATATCTCAACACAACTCACCACACTTAAACAAATTTATCCTAAGGGCGTATGCGATTATAGTCAGTCCGATATGGGTAGACCGCAAGATCTTGATTGACCGAGAAAATGTCGCGGCTTAGACTTAGACCTCGCAGGAGAACAACGGGTTAGAATTAAGTGATACAAGCATTATTTTCGTACGGCACATTGCAACAGGAGCAAGTGCAACTTGATACATTCGGCAGACGATTAGAAGGCGAGAAAGCGGTACTTTGTGGATTTAAAGTAGGCCAAGTTAAAATAACGGATCCTGCTGTTATCATCAGTAGTCAAAAGGATATTCATCCCATTCTAATCGCGACAGGTAATGTAGAGGATGAAGTCGAGGGCACTGTATTTTTAATCACTGAAGCTGAATTAGCTCATGTAGATAGGTACGAAGTGGATGACTATCAACGTGTTTCAGCAACACTAAGCTCGGGGAAAACCTGTTGGATTTACTCGGCAGCTCCCAGTGCCCAATTAATTTAGTGCTCAACCAACCCTCGAGTTATTCGTTGTGAATAACTCCGATTTTCCTTTGCTTGCTATTCAGAGTCACTCTCAAATGTAGATCTTAAGTCCCACGAATAAAATACAAATATGCCCTGTGTCTTAATTCTTTAAACTTTTATTAATTGAACGTTCAATAAAAATGGCCTGAATTGTCATAAAAGCTCCCCATACTTGCGCCGACTCTTTCAGCGATCACAATTAACCTAGAAGTTGGAACAATTATGAAAACGCAACGCAAGCTAAACCTGATCACTACCGCACTACTATCCACCCTAGCAATTAACGCCTACGCTAACGATGACAAGACTAAAGACGATAAAGTCATTGAAGAAGTTATGGTTGTTGGACAAAGTGTTTCCTTTGCAAATAACGCAACAAGTGACGAAATGAGCAAGCAACAGTCTGCTATGACATCGGCTTTGGCTGTTATTGATAATTTACCTGGTGTACTCATCAACGAAGGGGATACTTTTGGTTCTGACGACTGGTCAACCACTGTTTCTATTCGTGGCTTTCAGCTGAGTTTAGACGAGCAGCAAATCGGTATTACGGTTGATGGCATTGCCAATGGTAACTCAAACTATGGTGGTGGTGCGAAAGCTAACCGCTACATTGATACTGAAAACTTGGGTGCAGTGCAAGTATCTCAAGGTACCGCTGATATTGCCTCACGCTCCAATGAGGCATTGGGTGGTACACTTAACTTCACAACCATTGACCCCACTGAAAAACAAGGCTTAACGCTCTCTATCACCAGTGGTGACTTTGAAGCTCAAAAGTACTTCGCTCGTTATGAAACCGGTGAAATAATTGAGAATACCTATGCTTGGATCAGCGTTTCTAGCTCAAGTAACTCAGACTGGATCCAACAAGTCGCGAATAATGAACGCGACCATTTAGCCGCTAAAATAAAACACCAAAAAGGCCCGCTGACGGTAAAAGCTTATGCATCTTATGACGATGTGGTTGAAGCAAACTACCAACGTGTAAGCCAAGAACAATTTGAAGCAGATCCAGCATGGGATAGACTAACGGATACTATCACCGGTATTCCACATATAGACCAAGTATACCGCAATGGCTGGCGTACGCACCGCGAAAACATTTTCGGCTACATAGAAGCAACCTATGAACAAACTAATTGGGCACTAACGAGTAATGTCTATTATCACACCAATGAAGGTCGTGGTGATTGGGTTCCTCCCTATTTAGTTGATATCAACAACGACGGATTAAATCAGCCTCATTCAGAAGTAACAGGTACTGCGCCTTATACTGGCGGTAGTCCTATCGGACGCATTTACTTCGTTGATAGCGAAGGTAAAGCACTAAAACCAAATGCAAAATGTACCTCAAGCCTGACTTTCCCTTACGGTGGTGCTGACGAAGAGTATGATCCGGCATGTTATGGTACAGGCGCAATTCCGGTAGGCTCTTATCGACATACGCACTACGGTAAAGACCGTCTCGGGATCAATGCTGATTTTACTTTTTACGGCAAAATTGCCGATATGGATAGCACCATTCGCGCAGGGTTTTGGTATGAAGACTACCAACGTGAAGAATGGCGAGATTGGCACAAGCGTATTGATGCTCGAGTCTCAGCTAATTTTGATGATACGCCATATTGGATCCAATATAGCCGTGAGTTTAATGTCGATACAACCATGCTCTACATTGAGGATGAATTAGACTTTGGCCTGGCTCGACTACGTGTTGGCGCCAAGAAATTCTTGGTCGAGTTAGAAGGTCTCGACAAGTTTAGCGGTCAAAAAGTGGCGCTAGACTCAGACTCTGACGCATTACTAAGCGCAGGGATCGTCGCCCCTATGCCAATTGAAGGCCTAGAGTTATTTGCAGGCTATGCCGAAAACTTTGCAGCTATAAAAGACAACGTATTAGAACGCGAAGCCTCTGCACTTGAACAAATCGAACCTGAAACGGCTGAAAACATTGATTTAGGTTTTAGGTATTCATCTACCGAATTTAATGCCAGCCTGACCTATTATGATGTAACGTTTGATAACCGAATTAGTTTTATTGCTCCAGATTCACCA
The DNA here is from genome assembly GCF_000276645.1 of Pseudoalteromonas sp. NJ631. Taxonomy (NCBI): domain Bacteria; kingdom Pseudomonadati; phylum Pseudomonadota; class Gammaproteobacteria; order Alteromonadales; family Pseudoalteromonadaceae; genus Pseudoalteromonas; species Pseudoalteromonas sp. NJ631. The sequence goes on along the minus strand of NZ_AKXJ01000002.1, from coordinate 89,039 downwards.
GATGGTATTGATTATCTGATTGGCACTAATGGTTCCTATGTGAATGTTGGCGGTATCGAGTCGAGCGGTTTTGAAGCTTCTGCAACTTGGTATGTAACCAACAGCTGGGGTATTTATGCATCATATACATATAACGACTCTACCTACACGGGTGGTTTGAATGACTTCCCGGCGGGTAACACAGTATTTGGTTCCGCAGAAGACTTAGCCGTTATTTCTATTGATTGGGCTGAGGGACCATATTTCGCGGGTCTTTCAACGAAATGGGTGGGCGAACGCTACATGGATGCAAAGAATACTCAAAGAGTCGATAGCTATATGACTTCAGATTTTTATGCCGGTGTTGCGATTGATTCACCGCTATCTGGTGTTGAAAATATGGAACTAAGATTAACTATCAATAACCTAACTGATGAAAGTTATTTGGGTGGTATTGCTGGTCAATCTGCATGGATAGGTGCTCCACGCACCGCTGCTGTGAACTTTAAGCTCACTTTTTAATAATAAAAGCAAGTAAATAAGGGCACTTCAGTGCCCTTTTTACACAGATACGCCCTAATGTGGATTGGGAGATAAAATGAAGCGTGCAATGTGGTTATTCATACTCACTTTTAGTGTATTTACTCAAGCAAAGCAAAGTGATCCGAACCTTATTCTGGTTACAATAGATGGTGTGAGATGGCAAGAAGTGTTCTACGGATTGGATAATCAGTTAGTTACCGATAAAGAATCAACAAGCGATCCAAAAGCGCTAAATACACTTTTTCAAGGGCACAACGCTCAACAAAGCCGTGAAAAGCTAATGCCATTCTTATGGCAATACGTAGTCGAAAACGGCGTCATTCTCGGCGATAGAAAACAAAACTCAACAATGCGAGTTTCCAATCCATGGTATTTTTCATACCCGGGTTACAACGAAGTAATTACTGGTATTGCCGATCCCAATATTGACTCTAATGACAAAAACCCGAACCCAAATATATCGTTTCTAGAATGGCTGCAATCTCAGCCTAGTTTCGAGCCAAATCTTGCCGTGTTTGGTAGCTGGGACGTGTTCCCTGCGATTTTTAATCGTGAAAGGAGCAAATTGCACATAAACGCTGGATTTGAAATTGCAAAACACACAACTAATCCCAAGCTGCAATTTTTAAATGAATTACAAGAGCAAGTTCCGAGCCCTTGGTCCTCAGTGCGCCTAGATGCCTTTACGTATCAATATGCAAAAGCCTATCTGCAAACCCAAAAACCAAGAGTGATGATGCTAGCACTTGGCGAGCCAGACGATTATGCGCACGCTGGAAACTACGACGAGTACATCAAAGGCATCCACCGTGCTGATAAAATATTGGCTGACTTATGGCAAACCTTACAAGCAATTCCGCAATACAAAAACAACACCTACCTACTCATTACTACCGATCACGGCCGAGGCATGGATCGTGAGGATTGGAGACACCACTCATCAAAAGCAGCGATTGAAAAGAACTACCCAAGCATGCTTGAGAAGCAGCCTGAGGGGATCGTAGGTTCTGAGCAAGTTTGGTTTGCAGCAATCGGACCCAAGATAAAAGCCAAAGGATTAGTGATCCCAAAGCAAGAGCAAACCTTATCGCAAGTTACCGCGACTGCGCTTCAATTACTTGGTCAAAACCCTTCTACCTTTAATCCCAAGATAGCACCACCGCTTGAAGGCATCGCGCAATGATCAAACTAAAACGAGCTAAACTCGCTAAGCGCAAGCATTTCGCTCGCCTAATGCTATTTCCTTTAATAACGTTTGTTGCAATGAACGTGTATGCCAATGAGCAAGCCACTTTGTCAACAATTCGCTTTGGCTCATGTTCTCATCAAGATAAACCTATGCCTATATTAGCGGCAATTAATAAAGAGAGACCAGAGCTATTTATCTTTCTCGGAGACAACATCTATGGTGACACCACGGATATGGATGTGCTTAAGAAGAAATATGAAAAGCTTAACGCATACGCAGGTATACAAGAACTACAGCAACAATCTCAAGTTATCGCCATTTGGGACGACCATGACTACGGTGAAAATGACGCAGGTTTGGAATATTCTCAAAAAGAAGCCTCACGAAAGATCATGTTAGACTTTTGGCATGAACCTGCAAACTCTTTGCGACGCACTAGAGACTCCGGAATTTATACCTCGTACGAATACGGCCAAGGAAATCAGCTAATTCGCGTCATTATGCCCGATTTGAGATGGAACCGACCGGCGTTAACGTCAGTATCAAAATCAGATTACGACAACAAACGTAAGCCAAAAAATAGGGGACCGTATAGCCCGGTTCCAAATACGAGTATGCTGGGTGAGCAACAGTGGCAATGGCTTGAGTCTGAGTTAAAAAAACCTGCCGCTATTCGAATTATCGCCTCTAGTCTACAATTATTACCCGAATTTACTGGGTGGGAAGCTTGGGCCAACTACCCTACTGATAGATCACGCCTTCTGAACTTCATCACGCGCGAAAAACTTGGTGGCGTTATCATGATTAGCGGTGATACACACTGGGGTGAAATTTCGAAGGTAGTACATCAGGACTACCCTTTTTGGGAAGTCACCAGCTCGGGGCTTACAGAAGAGTGGAAACAAGTCAGCCCAAATCAACACCGAGTGTCTGGGTTTACTCATGATGTGAACTATGGGTTCATCGATATTGATTGGTCTCAACCAGATCCCACAATCACAATTGGCTTAAAAGATGTGGAAGGTAAAGAAGTGATGTCAAATATGCTTAAGCTATCTGATATTCAATAAACACCGCCAGTTAAGTCAGATACCTCCATTGTTTCTTCATATTTACACAATAATATGACAGCGTTTTTATCTAGGAACATGGAGGTTCCCTTTCTACTTTACATCACCACAAATTGTTATAATTTGTTAAACCCTATTCTAGAAACATTAAAATAGCGCTACACTCTTTTTGCACATATTGAAGAAAAGGAAATATTCGTGAAACGAGCCAGCGTTTTATCGAGCTGCATTGCTTTAGTATCAATAATTGGTTGTTCAACTGAATCAACACAATCAGATGTAGTAAAAACAGAAGGGATTTGGGCGGATATTCGTGTTACTTCAAATGCTGAAGGCTCCCGAGTTGTTACTGAGTTCAATTTAAACAGTAGTTCTGGTGCGAACGTCATTCTTTCTGATGGAGATAGTGTTAGAGCAACACTCGGTAATGAAAGAAAGATATTGGTAAAGGATAACGACCTATTCGATGTCGATTATCAAGGTTATTTTACAGCAACTGCAAAAAATTCTGAGCTAACACTTGAATTCATTCGTGATAAAGAGAATGAAAAATTAACCTCTAAAGTGAAACTTCCTGCACCAATAAAACTTTACGCTCCAGTTTCTGAACGGTTCAACCATAATGACGACATTTTGGTCGAGTGGAGAGAGGAAAAAGACATCAATACCAAGCTTTTTCTCGAATTTAAATCGTTTTGTACAAAGACGACTGGCGATTCAAGCTTTATAAGCTTCGAATCTGAAATACTAGAGTCTGGTGGGCAATATAAAATTCTATTGAGTGAATTTGCAGGCTTTGATGATGACGCACTGGATAAAACAAAGCCATGCGACACGACTGTAACATTGTTCCGTACCCGAAAAGGTGCTATCGATACCAAATTTAAATCTGGCAGTCGAATAAATGCCATTCAGGAAAAACAATCTGAAAAGTTCCAAATTACTCTTAACTAGTTAATTTCAATAACTTTCCCCCTCTTCTAAAAGTTATTTTAAAAAACTAATTAAGAGTAAACATAGCCCAAAGCTCTCGCAAGAGAGCTTTTTCTTTAATGTTTATCCCATCCCTCATATGTATTTTCCGATTCAAAGCAAATGAAGATTTCCAATAAGTTATTGACGAAGCTTGCCTCGCATCAAAATGTCTCCATCATGAAACACACTGGCACGGGTAGCGTTCAATATAAAAAGGCCTCAACATGTAGTTGAGGCCTTTGCAATGCTAAAACTGTAGTTAAACTTAAAAACGATAGCTCAAATTCAGTGCTAAGTCGTTTACATCATTTGCAGAAATGAAGTAGTGGCTAAAATCAACTCCTAATGTCAAAGCTTCACTGAGTTGATAATGAACACCACCTCCTATGTAACCGCTAGTACCGTTGTCTTCGTAACGAGTGGAAAATCGACCATCCCGAACGCTGTTAATCTTGTAATCCCAATTAAACGCACCCAAGAACATTTTACCAACAAACTTATCTGCAAATGATTTTGAGTAATTGAATTGTAATGCAGGACCTTCAGGCAACACCGGGGCAACTCGCGCCAAAGCCATTTGGCTTTGCTCAGGATCCGCACTTAAGCCGGTAAACTTCACGCTTCCTTGACCAAGGTCAATATAGCGAAGTCCTACCTGCCAATTAGGGACTAATTCATAAAACGCCCCTATTGACCAACTACTGCTGTCTTCATCTAAGTTGACGATGTTTAAGTCTGAAGCGTTAATTTCACTATCTGCTGTAGATTGTCCGAGTGTTGCCTCTACTTGCCAATTGCTCGCCTGTGCTTGTGTGCTTAATAAACAACTCGTACTCACCAATGCAAAAGCGGGTAAAAGTGATTTTTTACGGCGCAGTACCAGCGCGCTGATTAATAGTAACAACATGCCTCCCATAGTCCCTGAGGACTTATTGGTTATAGATGTAACTTGTTTAACTGATACCGTGACGCTTACCTGGCCCTCAGCCATAGCTCCAAACTCATCTTTAACAACATAGTTAATTGTATCAACACCTTCAAACCCAACTTTTGGTGTGTAACTCAGCGTACCATCTATGTTAATGGCCACTGTACCTTGGCTTGCCGTTGCAGAAACAATGCTTAACATTCCGCCTTCAGGGTCACTATCATTTGCAAGTACATCGATAATGATTTGCGCACCATTTGAGGTTGCGGTGTCATTCGACACTTGCGGTGGTTGATTGGCGATAATAGAAACTGTCGCAGTACTATTGCTCGACCCGCCCTGTCCATCAGTCACACTATATTGAATAGTCGCATTGCCTATAAATGCAGCTGGAGGCGTATAGTTCAATTGATTATTTTCGATACTAACAACACCGAAATCGACACTCGCCCCCGTTATGGTAAGTGTATCATTGTCACTGTCCGTATCGTTTTCGAGCACATCAATTATAACTGTTTGACCAGAGACAATTGTCACACTATCAGCGTTAGCGACAGGTTGTGCGTTATTTGAGATTGGTACTGCAATTCCACCTGGGTCGACAATACTGCCATTGGCAATACCATCATCATCATTTGGACCCCCATCAACAATACGTAGTTGCACACACCAATCACCATCGCTAAGGCCTGCGCTCCATTCGTTGCTTCCTGGAGGAGGACAGAAACCTGGCTCACCTTGAGTTGAGAGCAACTCGTTACCTTCTCCAATCACAAAGTCTTGCCACTCACCACCTATTAATTTGCGATAAACCGCATTAAGTGGGATAGGTTTGCGTTGTGGTAACACGATACTATATACATCACCGGGTTGTGGTAACCCCGTCGCAATAAAGTCGAACAAACCACCTGCATTATTGGCATTGGGATCTGAAGGCAGCTCTGATTCCAACAGCTGTAGACCACCCGTATTATTTTGTGGCACGGTAGCGCCTTTACGTAAACATACACCTGGGTCACCTTCAACTAAGAACTGGCTAGATTCTAACGCTTGTTCTTGCACCACATTACAATCAGTGATCGCATCCATGAAATCAGGAATACCGTCTTCGTCCTCATCGGCATAGCCTTCTTGATCATCCGGAATTAAGTCACCGTCACTATCCTCTCCGGTCAACGGTGCTAAAGAATCTACAATTTCTACAAAGACATTGCGAGATGTTGACAGACTTGGCGTCGCATTATCTTCAGCCGTAATCCTTACTTTATAAATACCCGCAGCGACATTGGCAGGGTTAAACTCAAAGATAAATGGATCATTCGATGTATTGACTAACGCCGCATCCGGCTGCCAGCTGACACTCACAAGATCATTCGGGTTAGGATCAGCGACTATAGCTTCTATGGTAACCACTTCATTAGAGGCGGTAATTAAGCTACGCTCTTCACCACTTTGCTGCACAACGGCCGATAAACTTGGTGCCACATTCTGCTCAACAATGGTTACTGTTGAAGTAGATTTAGCGCCTCGGTTTACTGAGTCACTCAGGGAGATCACAATGGTTTCGTTATCTTCGCTTATACCATCAGCAAATATATTAAAGCTAATGCTAGCACTCGTGCCTGAGTTTATTACGACTTCACCCGACTGTAAGTCATGATCACTGCTATCCGCTGAACCCGAAACGGTATAAGGTACGGTTACTGGGTAACTTGGTGCAGGGCCATTTAGATACACCTTAATCGAGTGACTGCGATCTTCTGCAACTCTACTATCTTTTTGCAGTGACACCAGAGGGTTGACGTTAAGATTCTGGCTCGCAGTGGCTTGTTGCCCTTGATTATCCGTTGCCTGCCAATAAACAATGTGTTTACCAGGCGCGAAGATAGGAATTCCTCTGACTAAAGATACCGGAAGTGGGTTCCCCGAGCTATCTGATGCAACCGCAGTTCCAAGATTCACTTTGGTGAATAGGCCTGTTGCGTTCACGGTTAAGTCACTCGGTGCAGTAATTGATGGCGCATTGCCCGTGCCCGTACCATTAATCGTGATACTAGCATTTGCCTTTGCCCTCGCTTTACTATCATCTTCAATCAAATAAGTAACGACTATTGGTACTTGTGAGTTTTGCACAGCTTGGTAAGTCAAGGTGTTATTGGCTATGAACGCAGAACCAATTGAGGCTTTAGCGCCAATAATTCTGAGCGGTCCGCCATCAGGATCACTGTCATTGCTCAACACAGGAAGCACATACTGATTGGAAGCCACAGCATCGAAGGTGAAACTGTCATCAACGGCAATAGGTGCATCATTTACGGAAGTTACTGTCATCGCGACTGAAGCCGTATTTGACTTAAACTCACCGTCTGACACTGTGTAAGTAAATACATCAGAGCCATTAAAGTTCGGCAATGGTGTATAGCTAAACACGGTACCTTGAATTTCAACTACACCATTTTGTGGCTGCGACACTAACTCAATTGTTAATGCATCACCGTCGGCATCACTAACCTCTGCCGAGAAGCTCGTAGTACCATCTTCAAGCACCGTTCTTTGCATGTTGTTTGCTACCGGCGCGGCGTTAACCGGCTCAACGTCAATTTCAAATGCCGGTAAACTTGCTTGTAATGCACCATCACTGACACTCACGATGATATTACTGTAAGTGCCCACGTCATCTCTAGTCGGTGTCCCCGCCAAATTACCTGAGGACGTATCGAAGCTTGCCCAAGCTGGTAAATTGGTTACAGAGAACGTCAATGTTTGAGAATCCACATCGGATGCTGTCGGCGTAAAGCTGTATGCTTCGTCTTGTTTGACACTTGTTGATGGTGTACCCGAGATAATTGGTGCGTCATTTACAGCATTCACCACTATGCTAAACGCAGGCAAGGATGCGTCAGCTTGACCATCCGACACCGTAATTACGATGCCGCTATAAGTACCGTCTTGTCCTTCACTTGGCGTGCCAGTAATCGCGCCTGTTGTATCGTTGAAACTTGCCCATACTGGCAGGTTCGCCACACTGAATATTAAACTATCACCATCAGTATCCAATGCCGTCGGTGTAAAGCTGTATGCAACATCTTCATTAACAGACGTCGCTGGAACTCCAGAAATAAACGGCGCATCATTTACTGATGTCACTGTAATATTGACTGTTGCTGCATTCGACACTAAACCTTCGGCATCTTGTACCGTATAAGTAAAGCTGTCATTTCCGAAGAAATTAGCATTCGGCGTATAAACAATACTACCTGTCGTTAGTATTTGCAGTGAACCGCCTTGAGGCTGACTAACAATTGCAACACTTGCGGCATTGAGCTGACTATCTACGTCCGTGTCATTACCCAATACGTTGATTTCAATGTTGCCATCCTCAAGTAATTGAGCGGTGTTGTTAACAGCAACTGGCGCATCATTAACGGCTGTGATATTGACTGTAACTGTTGCAGGATCAGAGCGCAGCCCTTCACTATCTTCGATAGTGTAAGTGAAAGTCAATGTACCATTTTGGTCTTGTTTTGGTGTGATCGCGAGCACCCCATCCGAACCAACCGTAACGGTAGCAAGGTCGTAGTTTCCTGCACCATCGCCTTTATCTTCAAGTGCTATATCCGAACCATCAAAACCTTGATCTTCAATATCAGAGTCATTTGCAAGAATTGCCAATGTCGTTGCAGTATCTTCGTTTGTTGTTACCGTGTCATTTCCTGCCACAGGTCGGTCGTTTACAGCACCAATATTAACGGAAATCGTGGCAATATTTGACTTACCACCTTCACTGTCAAGAATCGAGTAAGTAAAGCTATCACTCCCCGTCTCATTAGCATTTGGCGTATAAGTAATGGTGCCATTATTAAGATCTATTGCTGCTTGGCCTTTACTTGGCTGAGACTCAAGCGCAATAGCCCCTGTTGGGTTGGTATCTTCGACATCCGTTGCATTTGCCCTAACCGCCAATGCTGATGTTGGCGTGTCTTCATCGATATTCGGTGTAAAGTTAGCCGCGACTGGTAAGTCATTTACCGGCGTTATAGTAATACTAACCGTTGCCTCATTTGATTCAGCCTGAGTCGAATCTTTAACCGTATAAGTAAATGAATCCGAACCATTCGCATTGGCTGTTGGTGTAAAGGTCACTACTCCATTATTAACGCTTAGCTGTCCCTTAGTCGGCTGAGTTTTAATCGTAACCGATGAAGCAACCATGTTGTTTTCAGGGTCACTATCATTGGTAAGCACATTCACCGAGTTAGAAGCATCTTCAAGCGTAGTGAGCGTATCGTTCACAGCCGTTGGTGCATCTTCAACCGCATTCATGTTGATTGTCACGGTATACACAGGCGAACTAGCATTCGCACTGTCTTCAACATGATAGGTAAAGCTATCGGTATGATTCTCACTGCCCCCATGAACATAGCTAAAGCTGCCATCTGTATTTAGCGTTAACGTGCCGTATTGCGGATCGGTATCTTTCACTATCGTTAGGCTATCGTTTGAATCAAGGTCATCATCACTCGCAAGTGACAGCAGGCCATTATTAAAGTCCCGCGTTAGTGTTGCGCCTTCATCTATAGTGAAGCTAGTATTTTGCCCCGTTGGAGCATCATTGGTATTAACAACTTCAATATTAAATGCGGTAAGCGTATCGCTATCCGTACCATCGCTTACTGAAATTTCAATATTAGAAGTGGTGCCAACGTGAGAATCATCAGGAGTACCTGAGAGCTTACCTGTTTGAGGATCAAACGTTGCCCAACTTGGCCTATTCGTAATACTAAAGGTATGTGTATCGCTTGTGTCAGAATCAGTCAAGGTCGGCGTAAAATCGTATTCACTGTCTTCATTTACACTTGTTGCTGGTGTGCCAGAAAGCACTGGTGCAACGTTATACTTTTTAGTGACAGTGTCAGTTACCGCACTCGATTCATTCCCAGCGTTATCAGTTACAGTAACAGATAACGTCAATGTTCCTTCGTTTAATGAGGTGACATTAATTCCGGTCTCTTGGTGGGTAGTGCCCGTTATAGATATTGCACTTGAGCTAGTTACTGAACTGCTACCGTCTGAGATTTCATAAGTAAAACTACCCGCTGATTCCAAGCCCGTTAATGTGAAGCTAAATGCAGTTTCATTACCCGCATTGATTAAATCTTGGTCAATCGCAGCTGAAATCCCACTTGGTGCGGAGTTGTCTAGCGTGACTGTCGTGCTCGCTGCGCTTGAGGTATTGCCTGCAGCATCACTTTGCGATGCCGTTACCGTCAATGTGCCATTGTTAAACGTGCTAACATCAAATTCTGAGCCACTTATTGTCCATCCGCCGGAACTATCAGCAGTGACAGTACGATCCAAACTATTCGCACCATCATTGATAGTGACAACTACGCTATTTCCAGCTTCCGCTCCCGTTCCTACTATCAAAACATCATTATCTTCTGATGCATTTATTAAATCATCGCCTTCTATAGGCGTTGTGATCGCAGGTGCTGAAGGTGCTGAGTTATCCAATGTGATTGTGGTGCTAGCTGCACTTGAGGTATTACCTGCTGCGTCACTTTGAGTAGCTGAGACCGTCAATGTGCCATTGTTAAACGTACTGACATCAAATTCCGAGCCACTTATAGTCCAGGCCCCTGAGCCGTCCGCAGTGACCGTTCGATTAAAACTATTTGCACCGTCATGAATAGTAACGGTTACACTATTACCCGCTTCAGCGCCCGTTCCTACAATAAATACATCATTATCTTCCGCCGCATTTACTCGGCCATCACCTTCAATTGGTGTCGTAATTGTCGGTGCTGAAGGTGCTGTATTATCCAATGTAACAGTCGTACTTGCTGCACCAGAGATATTTCCAGCTGAATCTGTTTGCGTCGCCGATACAGTTAATTCGCCATTACTAAATCCACTAACATTGAACTCACTGCCACTGATAGTCCAGTTCCCGCTACCATCGGAAGTTACATTTTGATTCAGCGTTGCTGAACCGTCAGTAATACTCACGCTAACAGTCACGTTAGCATCGGCACCAGAGCCAGCAATCAAGACATCATTGTCTTCAGCCGCATTAATTTGACCATCACCCTCAATTGGAGTCGTAATGCTAGGCACTGAAACACTCGTATCAATGACCATTGATAAGCTATTGCTATTGGTAATATTACCGGCGGTGTCCGCTGATCGCGCTGTGATTGCGTGCGTACCACTAGTCATCGCCGAACTTGGAGTAATAGTCCATGCACCTCCCGCAGCTGTGGCTGAGCCAACAACGCCATCAAGATCAGAAATTAGTGTCACTGTATCGCCAGTAGTTGCACTTCCTGTGAATGTGGGCGTTGTATCATTAGTAATGTTATCTGCATTTGAGGAGCCGGTATCACTCCCAGCGGTCAGATCTGGCGTGCTTGGCGCGGTAGGGGCTGTATTATCGATCGTTACGCTTAAAGAACTAGAGCTAATACTTACGTTCGTGCTCGTATCCGTGGCAGTCGCAAAAATCGAATGTGATAACCCTGCAGTCAACGGATCCGTTGTAATTTGCCAATTACCACCTGTTGCTGTGCCAGTACCAATGACCGCGGTGCCTCCACCTACTTGATTACTATATAATTTAACCGTCGCCCCGCTCTCAGCAGTACCACTGAAAGTTGGAGTGGTGTCATTGGTAATGTTGTCTGAGCTTGAAGCCCCAGAGTCTGAAGCCGCATCCAAGTCTGGTGTCGATGGCGCATTTGGGGCCACGTCATCGTTGACTGTTATCGTGAATGACTCTTGATAACTTGCGGTTCCATCACTCGTTTGAATACAAATAACATAGTCACCCGGAGATGTTGATGCTTGCGTTTGTAACGTATCTCCTGAAAATTGGAAACTGCCGTTACCCGTATTTGCGCTACATGTACCACCATCACTACTGCCAGCCGTAACCAAGCTATAGGTATGACTGTCACCACTTTCCACATCTGTGGTGCTGGCTGTCGCCACGTCCGCAGCAGTTCCAGTACTCGATTGGTCTATGCTTGTTGCTGTCAATGCAATATCGGTAGGGGCATCATTTACGGGAGTAATAGTAACTGCGGCCTGATTTGTACCAGTGCTGTTTGCCGTACCATCATTAAAGGTATAGTTGAGTGTTACAGATGAGCTTGGATCCTCAGAGCTGTTACCGTAGCCAATTGATTGCAGCACATTATCCACTAGCGCAGAAGTAGCACTGCTGTTGAAAGTGAGTACCAGTGTGCCTGCAGAGTTAGTTGTTACTGTACCTACTTCTGTACTATTGTAACTTAGTGCGCCTCCCTGAGTCAGCGTACCAAGCAATCCTGTGTTACTAAAGATATCTTGACTGTTAGCGCCACCTGAGCGTGAGATCGTTAGCGACGCACCATCATAGTTACCATTTCCGCCATTAAGTGCGTCAAGCTCAGTATCTGCAATGGTTACATCACTGTCTATCGCAATCGAAGTTCCATTTTCAGTAAAGGTATTACCACCATTTAAACTACTGAAGATAGGCTCATCATTCGCAGCTTCAAAGGTGATCACTGTATCACTGCCAGAATCAGCAACCGTGAATGCAAGATCACTACCAGGTGAATTTGTGAGCGATAGTGATATTTCTACGCCTGAAAAATCGGTTGCATTAGTATCTATCTCCAGCGTACTAGTTCCATTAAAGCGAATATTGCTGGTTGATAATCCTGTGACGCCTGTAATTGTTATCTTATCTCCGATGCTAAGATCGGCTATTGTGTCACCATTTAAATCACTTTGCTCACCGACAAAATTATCGTTACCATCGTTACCTGTCATGGTATCTGTACCGCCGCCGGGATGTATAGTGTCTGCACCACTACCACCTGTGATCGTATCAGAACCATCCAAATCTGTTGCCGTTATTTCTAACACATCACTAGAAAACGCAGAAGCGTCTATGACTAGGTCAGACGTGATTGCACTGCCGCTGCCATTTGCAACCGACACCGATTGACCGTCAGCATTAAAGTTGTCTGTAAGGGTGATCGTTGCCGCGCTATTTGTGCCAATTGAAATGCCTTCAATAGCAGAAACCGAGGTGGTTGAGAAGTCAAATGCTCCACCATCCATAAGTTTTAATGTCTCACTGCCCCCCGCCCCTGAAATCGCTGTTGCAAAATCACTCAGATTGGCCGTATCAATCGCAACAGTTGCTCCACTAGATAGACTGAGGTTTCCTATATTGAAGAATCCACCTCCAGTCACATCCGCACCATCTGAGGCTAAAACGGAGTCTGCTACATTTGGATCGCCAGTTAAATCGCCAGTGTAGGAGCTACCACCTATATTAAACGTTACAGCATCATCATTAGCAGTTGCTGAAACATCAGTGGTACCGTTACTGATGGTAATAGTCCTAGTATTGCTAGAATCGTCACCAACACTATAAACTTCAACCGAAGAGAAAGTTGTGATATCCCCATCACCAGAGATATTGATAGTTTCTGATCCAGCTGCTGAAATATTACCAGTAAAACTTTCATGTTGAGCTACTGTCATGGAAACAGACGCGCCGGAGGCTATCGTTAAATTACTGACCGCGTTTATACTTGCTGCCGTAATATCAGCACCAGAACTTAACGACAAAGTATCGGCAGTGGTATTTTCGCCAGTAATTGTTCCAGTATAGGTAAGCGAACCTAAATCGAAGGTAATTGCATCTGAAGTTGAAGTACCAGTAACAGAATGACCCGCACTGCTCACGGTCACCGTTCTTGAATTGGTTGAATCATCGGATAAAGTATAATTTTCAAGCGCAGAAACCGTTGTAATATCACCATTGCCAGAGACAGTTAGAGAATTAGTGCCGCCGCCGGAAACCGTACCAGTAAATGACGACAACTGAGATACTGAAACTGTTGCAGAGCCACCAGTTGCTACAGAAAGGTTTTCAAAGCCACTCACTGTCGCCCCAGATATACTTCCCCCATCACTAATTGAAAGTGTGTCAGTACCACTGCCTCCTGCTAGAGTACCATTAGCTGTGAATGTACCAACATTTACGGTGTCGTCACCACTACTGCCTGTTACACTTTGCCCAGCAGCGCCAAGCGTAAAGGTGTTAGCCGCTGAAAGTATATAAGTTTCAATTGCACTGTTACCCGTTAAACCATCACTCACATCACTGATTGTAATCGTCTCGGTTGCCGCTGCTGTGATTGTTGAGAAGCTGTCATGCTGAGCTTCCGTCATAGTGACTGACGCATTATCACTTAAGGTCAGTGATTCGAAACCGCTGAGCGTAGCGCCACTGATGTTTGCACCATTATCTGCTTGTAGAGTATCTGTGCCTGCGCCAGCTGCGAGCATACCTGACGGCGTAAACCCGGTTACATTAACCGTGTCATCCCCGCTGCTACCCGTCACATTTTGTGCTGCTGCTCCCATGGTAAAGTTCATTGCAGCACCTAACACATAGGTTTCAATATCGCTATCACCGGTTAGGGTTTGATCTCCATCAGCGCTAGATATGGTAAATTGGTTTGTACCTGAGCCATTGATAGTGGTAAACGCTTCGTGCTGTGTTTCGGTCAGCGTTAAAGAACCGTCATTGTCTGGGGTTAATGTTTCGAAATTAGCTAGTGACGTAAAGTTAGCTAGATTAGAGCCTGTCACAACAAGTAAAGTATCGGTACCTGCGCCCCCATCAGCAGTTGAACCCGTTATATGGCTAGCGTCAGCAATAGTCAGTGTTTCATCGTCACTGGTAAAGGTGATTGCTGGAGATAAGTTTGTGCCGTTTGTTGTATTAAAACCGGCTGCGGTACTGCTCGCAGCAGTAACATTACTTACGGAAATAGTAGCTGTACGAGAAGTGCTATTATCTGTGCCATCATTTATAACAACAGTTACAGTTCTTGCGGTTTCGTTGGGCGTACTGGAGGTGTTGTTGTAAGTGATCGCCTGTAGGAACGTTTGCACTTCTGCTGCTGAGGCTGTAAGGCTCGAAATGCTAATCGTACTTGCTCCCTCAAAAGCTGAAGATCCTGATGTACCTTTTAACGTATCTACAGCGGAAGCGGAAACATATAGTCCTTCTCCTGTATCTCCCTGCGTATTTGTTAGTTCAATCTGTACTGAGCTTATCGTATCACCATCAGACTCAGTCACACTCGCATTTGGAGCTATGCTAACGGCCCCACCCGCTTCTGAGAAAGACGCGCTACTGTCATCACTACCACTTGTTGAATCTAAATCGACCACTGGCGCTGTGTTGGCCGCCTCTATCGTCGCCTTAATTTGAAAGTTATAAGGGTTTTCGTCTGAATCGTTATTATTAAATGAAACTGTTGCGGTCTGTTCACCGACACTCGACGGATCTAATGTTACGACAAACGTTGTACTACCACTTGATGAGACGCTGCTAGCTGGTTGCGTAGTCACACTAAAATCAGAAGAACCAGAAATCGAGACCAAAGGTGAGCCGCTCAGCGTCAAACTCCCAGTTCCTGAATTACCAATAGTGAAAGTGCGGGTTAAGTTAGCATCACCTGAGGTATGTGTGCCGAAGTCGGTATGATCTGATGTTGAGGGTGTCGCATCTCCGTCGACTATAGTCTGACCATTACCTGTTACGTTTACCTCCGGCGTGAGTGGTGTTGAAGCACAGTCTGTATCGCTTGTGCAGGCCTGTCTATCATTCGGACCACCATAGCAAAAACCGCTATAACATACACCGTCAGCCGCGGTATTGATTTTACCTTTAGTATCGTTATCCCCGATAAAAGACTTATGATTATTTGAAAACAGCTCAAGCTCTTTCATCACTTGTTTTAATACAGGGCTATGACGGTTTCTAGCTTTTGAGCCCGCCAAAAAATCATCGAGATCAAACTCAACCGAAGGCTCTAAAGGCTCACCTATCTGCGCACTGGAAGCTTTTTCAGGATGTTGATAACTAGACGTTTGCGCTGAGCTAGTCACACTATAACCCGCGGAAAACCCCATTAAAGCAAATGTAAGTACCTTACAACCATTTAAATGAAGGATGCGTTGATTGTTCTCTCTCCAAGTTTTTCTATCATCAGAATGTAAAACTTGGCTAGTCGCGGTTGTGATCTGCGAAAAATTAAAACTCGAACGATTCATACTGGTTCCCTAAAACTCCCTGCATTAATGCAGTACTGAAAAATAAACTAACACGCAGAAAGAAAAGCAAAGCCGTCATTCCAGTTTTGCTTCTAAATGCCAAATATTTTCAAATAACCAACTAAAAATTGTAATCCGATCAATATAATTATTCAATTACATGCAATTACACTGAATTTCTTATTTTGTATCGAAATTAAGAAGAAGGTGCAACCTTACGAGTTGCACTGAATTTTGACTTAACTATAGACGATTATCTCACTTACTTCATTCTCGTCCATCTCAAATATTTTAGGGAACCGTTCGCCTTTTATTATCGTAACATCGTAAATTTGATCTAATACTCCAGAAAAGTTTAGTGTGGCGATTTCTTCTCCACTTCTAAGATCAAAAGCCACAATACCGCTTGATAGCTCATCGGTGTTCGACAGTAACGGCATATCACTAAAACGCTTACTACCGTCTCGTGCACCGCGTATTTTCGAGAGACCAACAAAACCGAGCTTACCAGTCAAAGTAAGCCCTCTTGTAAATCCGTTTACTTCAATCACTTTTTTGAGCCCGCGTACATCCCAACACCAAACGCTTCCAGTACCTGACTCACAAAAATACAACGAATCATTATGCCATTTTGGGCTATGTGGCAAACTGAGCTCGTTTGCAATTACCTTCTCATCACTAATACGCATAATTCCCCCAGTAAAACTGCTTTCACTCTGCCAACTAAGCTTACTATCTAAATCGCTAAAATATGAAACAAACTCAGGCTTGCCACCTTTCATCGCCATTCCGTTTAAGTGGCAGTGGTCTTGCGCAACTAATTTACTAATAAAAGGGGGTCGCCAAACAGACTTAAACTGTTTGCCAGTTTCTATTGTCGCGATACAGTTGAAACGCGTATTAACTAGGTATATGGATTCGCCATCATTGGAACCTCCAAATGCAATATCATGAGTATCTAAAAAGCCCGTGACGTGTGTTTGTACTGGATAATAAAATGAGTCATGCTTAGTTTCTAAAGACTGCAAAACTGGGTGTTCATGTGGCTTCATTACTCTGTCATATCGCAATAATTGTGCATAGGCTGCAAAAGCCATTTTAGTTTGTGAAGCATTAACAGCAACGCCCAGCACTCGTGGCATTCTCACCACTTGTAACTGAATTTCACAACCATCGTTCGAACTGATAATCAGCAATCCATCTAAGTTATGGCTTGATACGAGAATAGTAGAACGCATTGCGTGTAATAAGGCAGGAAAACGTTCGCAATATTCGATGCCAAATGATAGTTTAGTCTCTGCCGTCATATCTAGATCATTAATATTTATCAATAAGATAGATGAAAATGTATAATATAGTTACAGTTACCGCTACTGATTTCTTCCTTTTCGCAACATATTTTTGTGGTGGTAATGTATTTAACTCATTAAAGAATCAAAAGTTAAGTTTTGGCAAGTGTCTAAGGAGCCAATGTGCGATTAACAAAACCCTTGCTCACAGTAGGGCATGTAGATATCAGCAATCTTTGTTCAGTGCTCGATGCTTTGGCAGAGCCTCATTGGCAAGAAAACACTTATCGACAAACTTCTTATGAGGTACATAAGCAAACAAATAGCATTGTTTTACTCTTTAAGTCAGGTTCTTATACAGAGGTAAATGAGCCACTACTTAAAGTATTTCAGCCACTGCTCGCACCGATTTTTGCGAGATTTGCTCAGTACTATGGCTATCATAAGTTGGATATATCGAAAATAATGTTTGCGCGCTTACCTGCGGGAAACAGCATTTCAAAACATTATGATTCAGATCCAATGTTTGCCAGGTACCACCGCGTACATGTACCACTTAAAACCAATTCCCTTGTCGACTTTTACATAGAAGATAATACGTATTCCCTTAAAGCAGGCATTATTTATGAGCTTAATAATCTTGCTTTACATGGAGTTTTAAATAGTTCACAAGAAGACCGTATTCACCTTATCTTTGACGCTCGGCCGATAAAACGCATTGCTCAGGCAACTACACACTTATTTATTTTAAGTCCAAATAATTCAGGCTCGACCCTATTGTCTAACACATTAGCAGCAGGAAAAAATGTACTTAGCCTACCAACCGAGGGCCAATATCTGCCTGAGTTTATCGGACCAAACCCTGCTCATGATGCTAGCATGTACGTGTGGAGCCAATTCAATACACTAAATCGCCTAACTGATCCTCGAAGTTACAACTGGCCAGCTATCAGAAAAGGGTGGAGTAATTGTGTTACACAGCCTCAAAATGGTGCCAACTTGTTTATCGAAAAGTCACCATGCAATATCGCTCGCATGAATATGCTTATTGAAGAATTTGATAACGCCAAGTTCATTTTTTTAGTTCGAAACCCGATCGCAACCTTTGAGTCGATAATTCGTGGTCGAGCTGACCTTTACAATATTGAGCAACTCGCTGTCGACCACATTATTTGGTGTTTTATGCAACAAAAACAAAATATAGAGTCTTGCGCTGCTCCATATTTGCTTATTCACTATGAAGCTATTTGTGATAACCCTACAATAATTTCGAAGCAGTTGGCGGAGTTTGAGCCAACTCTTGATTCTGTGGATTTCTCAACAATACATAACGTCAAGGGTCGGACATCTCCGTTAGTCAACTTTAACAATCAGCAAATGGAAAGCCTGAGTGAAGCACAGCTAGCTTTTGCTATCGAAGCGTTCACTCCTTATGCCGCACTGTTTGCTTATTTCGATTATGACCTCTTAGTATAGTCAAACATAGATTTTAGATGCTGCCTGCGGGTACCACATCATCTTTTCCGACGGGCCTTCTATGCTCGTCACTCTGAACCCCAATCTAAGATACAAACGTTTTGCTGCGAAATTATGAGAAAGCACACACAAACTCATTGAAGCACCAATTTTACCTGCTATGTGCATAAATGAGCGTAATACAGCCTCCCCAAACCCATTTCCTCTAGCCTTTTTAATAATAGCTAAGTCTACTAAATGCACTTGATTCTCAGAAAAATCGACTACCGCCCGACCAATCGGTTCATTCTGCTTTTCAATGATAAAATACATTGCATTCGGAAATTGCTCTCCATATCCTTGATTCATTGCTTTGAATTGTAATTCAATTAAGGACTCTATAAAGTCTGGCTCGCCCTCTACTAGGCGTAAATCGTCACGCTTTTCATTGTGTACTCTTTGTAAAAATCCGCTATCGCTTGGCTTCGACATTCTTACATGTAGCCCTTTTGGTAATACGAGTTCGCTAAAATTCATAATCTTCCCCTTAAAAGTATTCGCTTAACAATATTTTTGCTGGCAATGTTAGGCGACTTTCTAGTATATTTTTTATCTTATAAATTTGTTGTTTCGAAAAATGTTGAGTGTGCCCATTAACCTTACCTTCCCTTGCTCGCAAGGAGTTTGGATTAGTAGGGTCAATGACAATTTGTCGGTTGGGAAATCCTTTTTCTATTTCTAAGCGCCTCAGCGAATCAAACGCAGAGTGGGCTATCGCTTGCGTCAACTTATCAACTTCCAGTGAAAGTTCAAAAAACTCAATCACTGAGCTCATCACTTCCATTGTATTTCCATGTAAACTTTCATAGTTTATCGTCTTAAGCTGTTTAGGGTCGTTATTGATGAGTGTTGCTGCAAGTTCATTATAAAACTCAATAAGTGTGAAAATACTTTGGTTTACAGTGAACTCCGATAATGGTGGTAAATCTCTACCGTGACGGCTAGACAACTGGAAGTAATATGAAACCAAAGTGTCTAATGGACAGCGCTTGATAATAAGCAACTTATCAGCTTCTTTGCTATGAGATACTGCATGACTAAAAGTAACGAAAGGGTCTTGCTGTGATAAAGCATATGCAGGGAGCCCTCTCTCGGGATCTAAGTTATAATTGGGGCATAAGGTGAACACGCTAAAAAAATCTATTGACTTGTGTACTTTTACATACTGATTAATATAATTAGCAAGTATGAATCTGACCCAGGTTCTACCGCATTTGGGGAAAGAGCATACTAAATTAGTTTTCAAAACACATTCTCTCTCAATTATGATACTTTAACTATTTATTCAGGACGCCCATGTGTTATTTCGATGGAAAAATACGTCAATTAACAACTGTTCCAGACTCTATCTTTGAGCCACTGTATAAAAAAGTACAACTAAGCAGTACAAAATGGGACAGCATAAATAGCGCTAAACCTAACAATTTCCAATGTTTTCATAGCACAGAGCACATTGTTTTCCAATTCCCAAAAAATCTAGACAATCACCTAGAGTCATATTACACCCATCAGTGGGAAAACTGGAAAATGACTATACAGCCATTAATTGATCATGTAATTAAAGTTTACAATTATCACAATGGCAGGACTGCTCGAATTATGCTTGCAAAGCTACTACCACACAGCCATATAGATTTACATATTGATCAACATGTTTCAGCTGATATCCCCCATAAAATTCATATCCCTATAATAACAAACAAAGAGGTTCTTTTTATTGAGGAAGATAAAGGCTTCCATTTATCACCAAAAATAGCATATGAAGTAAACAACAAGATAATGCATGGTGTAATCAATAAGTCAGATCAAGCTAGAATCCATTTAATATTCGACTTTTTTGACTCTCCATAATCACCTTAATTAGCTCGTTTACATTTAGGTTTTTACTATTATTGCGCTTAACAAAGTTAATAAATTGCTCTCTTGTTAACTCAGGATACGCACTTAAAATCGCTGCGGAGACTCCTGTGAATGCAACACTAGCAGCAGATGTCCCTGTATAAAATGCGCTGTAGTCAGCCTGATTTTCATTATAAACCGTATAAGGAACAGGCAATGCTATAAGTATATTTTCCCCTTTTACTGGCCCATAATTTTCGCCATGCATCGCATTAATGGCGATCACTTGACTTTGATTTGCTAACATAAAACCGCCATCTAACTGCATAGGTATGTTACCAGCTGCTACAATCACCAATGTCCCTCTTCCTTGCCGACCGTTTTTTGCTAGATCAGTCAAAACCTGCTGTAGTGAGGCCGGTACAAACATTAATGTCCAAGGGCAAGAGATCACATCCGATCCAGACATTTTTGCCAAAAAAAACGATAAGATAATATCGGATGTCCAGTTATACTCTCTAGCGATTAATACTGCATCCGCTTTAGGCGCTAAACCTTGATATTGCTCATGTGTTGACCAAATTAAAGCACTACCTGAATTACCATGAAAGCCATCTTGTTTTAGATTTTTTAGCTGCTGGGGATTATCGGATCGAGCCTTTAACTCATCAACACTATAATGGAGTTTAATAGGGGTACGTCTCAGAAATGGGTCTTCTAATGTAAATGCTTTATCTATTATTGCAACGACAGTCCCCTCTCCAGCTCTGTCAAACCAGCGCTTAACTGAAAGTGATTCTCGAACTGGTGTATGAGTGTAAATTTTCCATATATCAGGAGTCTCATTATTTTTTCGTTCTAGTCGAACTTGCAAAAAGTCTGGCTCAAAGTCTATTATTCCGTCTACATGAGCTAAATTTTCCAACAACTCAAACGTATGATTTACACCATCTGTAAATACTACGCTCCAAGCTTCACCCAAAAAGTTATAAACCTTAAAGTGAGACAGGGAAGATATTTCTTTTATTTTATCTATTTCAACACTATGCTTTATTAAAATACGTTCACCAATAAGTAAGCCAAAATTATCTAAGTTTGGATGATGGTACACTGGAGCTTCTTTGAAATCAGAGTGATAATCTAAAGTAATTGAGCTATTACCATATTTAACATTTAGATTCTTTGGCCACCCAACAGAATTTAACGCATAAGAAGAAGCAATATTAAGGAAAGAAATTAAAAATAAGTATAACCTCATCAATTACAACCATATAAAACGCATAAAGCATTAAATAACTAAAATAAAATACGGAATTAACTCTTAATAAAGCCTTAGGTATCTACACAGTACATTGTATCCTATGTAGATACCTTTGGAAAAGAGTTAACTACGAGACGGATAAATCCCATCAAGGCAAATGAAAAACTTTATTGCAAGCCAAGGTTGCCTATTTTCATGGGCTTGCCCACCTCCGGTAATTGCAACACTCTCATCATCTAGCTCGCTATCGTCACTGTTTAAATCGAAATGATCAAATATGGTGTTATTGCTAATTAATGCAGCAGGTAAATTATCCGGAATAGTAGCCTCCACATTATTACTCGTGCTCCCCATCATTTGATGAGTATGCGAGGGTATCTGGTCTTGTGTTAAGGAGATACCGTTAATTCCTATCTCTTCAGACAACAGACAATTCATTAAGCCTGGACCTTGTCCAGAATGTATTGGCGTGCGCCCTATCAAGTTTGGTATCGCGAAAGAGACACGGCCGTCTCCCCCGTACATGTTCCCAATAAGTGAAAATAGCGCACTATTTTGGCCAATTGGCATTAGTTGCCCCTCACAAGCAGCCCAAAGTTCAGGCGTGAAAGTATAAGGCATCATTGAAATTTCACCGTAAAACGAGTCGCTCATAACGTTTCCTTTTAGCTTCTAGGGGGATATACACCGGCCATACAAATAACAAAATTGACAGCTAAGCTTGGCGCGACATTCAAATGTCGATCACTTTGACCAACTGAAGATACAGCAGCAGCACTCATGGGCACTATCGAACCACTTTCCGTTTCAGGCGCAAATTGCTCTGCTGCTCCAAGCACAGCAAAAGATGGGTCTCCTAAATTTGCAGGTTCAGAACTAGCCCTAAATGAGTGGGTATGGGATGGGATCTGGGATTCAGTCAATGTTTCGAACTGTGTACCAAATTTTTGACCCAAAGCTCGAGGCGTCAATCCAGGCCCAGAGCCTTGCCCTACAGGTGCTCTTCCCCTCATCTCTGGTAGAGCAAAGCTAACTCTCCCATCTCCGCCAAATGTAGTCCCCAATAAAGAATATAAAGCTTGATTTGTCGAAACTGCAAGCTGCTGGCCGTCACAAAAGGACCAATGCATTGGAGCAAACGTGCCCGCAAACATAATAATTTCTGATAAATACCTACTAGACATAAACTATTCCTTATTAGCTTCGCTGAGGGTATAACCCGTCCAACGCTATACAAAAGTTGATAACGCAACTAGGCTGCATATTATTATGGGCTTGCCCACCCGATGCAGGGCTAGCTGTCAATGTTTGCAAGCTGGTATCTTTCAAACTAGATGGGTTTGAATGTGCTTTAGTGTACGCTTCGGCACCATCAGGATTTACAGAAGCAAATACAGCAGGTTTTGCTTGTTTGTTATTATTTGGTTTACGCAGCGTCCCGCTTAGACTTGAAACATTCACTTTGTGAGAATGAGCGGGCATTGTCGCATTGGTAATAAAAACGTTTTCCAAACCACCGAATGATCCCTGATGTTCTCCAGCTTGGTAGTTCGGGTGAATAGGTACTCTCCCACATAGATTGGGGAGGGCAAAATTCGTTCGACCATCACCACCAAATTGAGTTCCCAATAATGAATACAACGCTTGAAACTGGTTTATTTGCATCAAGCTGCCGTTACAGAAAGCGTAATCCGCAGGAGCAAAATTACACGCAAATTGTTGAATCATACCAAAATAAGGTGTCATAAGACCTCCACTCTACGGCTCGTTAAGCACTTTTTTACGTGAGAAAATAATTTCAATTTCACTCGGTGAATTGGGACACATAAATAACTCCACAGAGCCCAGTTCAGGATGACTTACCATATAATTTCCCTGTTCGGGTACGTTGCTGGTATCTGTATTTTTTAAATAGACTATATACCCTTCCCAGTGTTCATTATTCGTGGGGGAATAGGTAACTTCTGAAATTTGCAAACTCGCCTGATAATCAGGTGACTTTATTTCTAGCGGTTGTCCTTCTATTGATTTTAAATTTTCAAACGTATATTTTTCCATATTAAGCTCCTAGCCGGTGACGTTTGGACAGTATAAAAACATTAACAGAGCCCCTCGTATTACTGATACTTGGCTCTTTTTCATTTAAAGCTAAGTTTGTTTCGTTACTAGGGTTTAGTACATATTTTACGAGCCTACAAACTTTTATTCTTTATATCTGTGGCTGATAGACTCACATAGGCACCTACAGTAAGCTCTTATTTTTATAAAAATACATTGTTAGCGACACGACTAACATTAATCAACACGCCACTCGATGTATATTCGAACTGCTGTTGTCGCATACCGCAGAGCACAACAATATTGCCACTAGAATTCAACTCCAACGATTTAATCCCATTAACTCTGTTAGGAGCGTCATACGCGAGCTCACCAATTGTCATCAAATGCGTGCCGTCGAAGCTTAATTGATCTATGGTTGATAACTGCCTGCCCACAACATAAATTAATTGTTTTTCGGCATCGACAGTAAAATCGACAACCCTATTGATATTATTTGGTAACGAGATGTGATCTACACGATGACCATCAAGTGTGTAGATGTCTATTTGTCTGGACAATTCAAAATAAATGTATAAGTGATTGTCTCCACGTCGAATAATAAGAGGCTGGGCATCGAAAGTTACCAACTCCCCCTGTGGATTATGGATTGAAATCTTAGGTCGAGAGATACCTAAACTATCAAATTGCTCTAAGGGCAATTTGGGGATAACTGTGATGCTTCCTCGATAAGCAGCAAAGGTGAGAGCTGGCACAAACGCCATTCCAAAAACACCAGCCATGGCTACTTTAACAAATCCTCTTCTATCCATTGTTGCAGTTCCTTATTTAAAAATTGTTATTTACTGCATTCAAGTTCGAAAATTCTATATGGTTACCAGGATGTAGACAATTACACCTCATTACACACAACTATACCTGAGTACCAAAAAAATAAAATTCGTTAATTATCAGTAATTTGAAAATCTCGAGAATAAAAAGTAAGCCTAAACAGTTTGGTTTTTAAGAACAATTAAAATTCTCATGCTAGACAAGTATTTACATTCCAATTACCCTATACCATTAACAAAAAATAAGAATTAGTAATCATATGTCTCTGACACAGTTTTCGGATAGCCATATTGTCGATGTTTTCCAGTCTGACAAATACCAACTACTTGAAAAAATTGGAGAAGGTGGATTCGGTAAAGTTTTCAAAGCACGCCAAATAAACACGGGGCAAATCGTTGCACTAAAATTTTTGGCGTTAGAACCACAACTAGAAGCGACGAAAAAACATAGATATGCCGAGCGTTTCAATCGTGAAACCTTACTTTGTAGTCAATTAAACCACCCAAATATCGTACGATTATTAGATAAAGGACAATTAAATGAAAATTTAATGTTTGGAGTCTTCGAGTATGTGGAAGGACAAACATTAAGGGACTATCTAAGTCAAAATGGCGCGATTGATTCTGTGTATGCAACCGACATCATGTTGCAGGTGCTAGATGCACTTATTCATGCCCATCAACAAGGCATCATTCACAGAGACATAAAACCAACCAATATTATGCTTAGCCAGTCTGGTGCAAAAACTTATGCCAAAATACTTGATTTTGGTATTGGTACGCTGGCACAAGAAACTCGCCAGCATGACTTTGAAACGATCACGCTTACACAAGAAACATTAGGCACACCTTCTTACAGCGCACCAGAACAATTACGTGGTGAGCCAGCCTCAGCTAAATCAGACCTTTATGTCTGGGGTTTGGTATTTTTAGAATGTTTAACCGGCGTGCCTGCGGTAACTGGCACAAGTGTCGCCTCGATTTATCACAAACAATTAAGCGATGTACATATTCCAATTCCAAGCGCCCTACTTGGCCACCCTCTTGCAGGGCTTCTCAGACGCGTACTCAATAAAAGCGCGTTGGAGCGCGTGATCACCGCAACCGAGGCATTCTCTGAACTTGCACGAATGAACGTATCGAACCTTGTTGGTGTGCTAAATGATGTTAAAGCTCAACATGGTTACGACGAAACCACAGTAATGATCCGTGATGACGATCCTAATCATCGCGCCATTCAAGAATATACGGCGCTTACTGAGCGCAAGCAGCTCACCGTTCTTGCGGTAAGATTAAGTGTTAAAGCACTCGACAATCAAGATAAAGACTTCGATGTCATAGACACGGTTTATAAATCTCAACGCAATCACTTTATTGATATCGCGACTCGTTACGGCGCTTATCACGTAGGTAACCTCGCCGATACCAGCTTGTTTTATTTTGGCTACCCAGTTAGTAGCGATAACGATGCGCGATTGTCTGCCCGTACCGCACTTGAAATGATAAGCGAACTTGGCAAACGTAACGCACTAATGCAAGAAGCCCATAGAGTCGCTCTTAATGCTCACATTGGTATTCATACCGGTGTATTTATTACCTACGCCAATGCCGTACCTGAAGGTCATCACGCAAATATTGCAGCAGCACTCTCCCGTGAAGCCGGCGAGCGCCAAGTCTTATGTAGTGCAGAGTCACGCTCACTCCTTGATGCTTTTTCAGAATTCAATCTGTACGGTCAAGTTCAAATAGGCCCGTTATTTGAACTAACGCCGGTTTATAACTTGCAAGGAGAACGTCGCATCGAAGCATTTGGCTTTATGCGTGGTACAAAGAACCATCATGAACTTGTTGGTCGTCACCTTGAGCTTGAACAGACACTTTCACTCATTAATAATGAAGTCGAAGGTGCAACCCGCATCGCGCACATTCATGGTGAAGCTGGCATAGGTAAATCTCGGCTGCTGCAAGAAATTCGTGCTAATGCACCGCAATATCAGCATTTAGTCGCCCAGTGTTTACCAGAGCATCAAAATAATGCTTTGTATCCAATTTTAACGTTGATCAAATACCTCTTTAACACCGATCAGCTTGACGCTCATTCAGCCAATACCGTTTTTAGTTATGTATTATCGAATAAGGACGGTGAACTCGATTTAGCGCAGGCTATCCCTGTGTTGCTAGTTTGGCTCAATATCTCACTTGATGATGAAATTACGCCTTCTACACTTTCTCCCGATGAGCAGAAGCAAGTGTTGTTTAAAGGGCTTTGCGCATTGTTACTGTCAAACCGTCACGGGCTCAGTAAGTTTAAACTTTACATTATTGAAGACATTCATTGGGCAGATAGCACCACCTTAGAGTTTTTACATCACTTTGTCGGTGCGCTAGCTTCAGGTGATGTTTTACTAAGCACTTCAAGACAAGCGGTGCCAACTCAGTTGAAAGACCTCACCCTTGTGGATGTTTGCCTGAGAAAACTAACCGAGAAGGCCACTGAAGATTTTATCATTAACTTGTTTGATGGCCGCCGAGTGTCAGAGCGAGTTCTCAAGTTGCTTACCAGTCGCACAGACGGGATCCCGCTATTTATTGAAGAACTCGTCAACATGCTTAAACAAAAGGCATTAGTTGGAGATAAAGGCGGAGAGATTGACTTCCTCGCACCAGATAAACTTGACCAAGTACCTACGAGTTTAAGAGAGTCATTACAACAAAAACTAGATAGCCTTAGTCACGCCAAAGAAACAGCGCAACTAGCAGCCACAATTGGCCGAGAGTTTGAATATGATTTACTCGTTGCGGCATCTTCTTTAAGCGAGAACCAGATCCAAAACGACTTAAATGAACTGATAGCAAACGACCTTATTGTGCAGCAACGTCGTGTTGATAACGATAGCTATATCTTTAAGCATGCGCTGGTGAGGGATGCGGCTTATGAAAGTGTTAATCAAACCAGTATACGTTTGTTACATTCAGTGGTTGCTCAAACACTAGACTCATTCAAAAGTGAAGATTACACATTAAGAGCAACTCATCACGAAAAAGCGCTTGAATACACTGACGCAACATTGCTTTGGAAACAAGCTGCAGAAAAAAGTACACAGTTAGCAGATATAAATTCTGCAATAAAACATTACAACTGCGCACTTAATACTCTCACGCAATGTACAGGCAGTTACGAAAACAAGCTCACAGAAATTCTAATAAGAAATGCGCTAGCACTACACTTGGCTACCACTTTGGGATATGCAAACAGCAGTATCACACCACATATCGACCGTTCCCGAGCACTGTGTAGTGAGCTCAACAACCCCCCAGAGCTGTATTCAGCTTTTTGGAGTATTGCATTAATTCAAGTCGTTAAAGCCGAGCATATCGAAGGATTGAACACGATACAGCAACTACTTGAAATGGCTAAGCAGCAAAATTCTGCAGCCTTGGAAATAGCAGCTCTTCATTTAAAAGGCGGGATCGAATGGGCTAAAGGGGATCTGCTATTGGCTGACAAGACCTTTACTCAGGCATTAGCTCTTTATAACTATGATGAGCACCACGAATACTTCAAAAGCTACCCATTTCCATTTGACTGTGCAATATCCTCACTGCCAATTCATGCCGGTGTTTCTTGGCTTATGGGTGACTACGAACTTTCTGACCAACAGCGAATTAAAGCTGATAGACTGACCGAATTAGATGATATTCCCGCATATCAAGTTCACGTTTACGCCCGTCATGCCTACATTGGAGTAATATCCAGAAGACTCGATCTGGCCGAGTATTACGCTGAAAAGGTCCTTTCACTTTCTGAGAAGCATGGATTCGCGCTTTGGTTATCCATTGGTAACGTAATAAAAGGCTGGCTGATGTGCCTTGATCATAATGTATCTGAAGGTCTTCCCCTCGTTCGCTCTGGTTTAGATGCTTACCTGTTAACGGACTCTATTGGTCATGTTGCTTGGCTACGAACAATGTATGGTGAATGCTTACTGCTTGCAGAAGATACTCAAGAGGCTTCAGAACAGTTAAATATTGCTATCAATATTGCAAATGAAAAACTTGATACGTTTTACTTACCAGAAGCTTATCGACTTAAAAGTATGCTGTGTACTACAGAGTCCGCTCGTAAAGAACAATTAAAAAGTGCTAAAGAAGTCGCTGAATTGCAAGGGGCACTTGGATATATCAATAAGTATTTAAAATAGGAAATTAAGAATGATAACTAGAACATGCTTACTGGTAGCATTGGGCTGTTCAGGGGTTGCAAGTGCATCAACAACTTTGCTTCCTGCGGACGTTTCATGTGATTTGAGCACTAACAATGCGATTGCCAATTTTACGCTTACACCTGAGCATTTATACGAATACTCATGGCAAACTTTTATTGCGATTAACCAACAAAAACAATTCGGTAAGCTTTCACTACCCGCTTGGGCTGACTGGATTAATACCGCAACACTTGCTGAAGTCAACTACACAAATGGCTATTTAAAGGAGTTCAACACGCCCGTTTCTGTTGAAGGCAAAGATACTCGAAAAAATATTACCACAGCAGATAGCTGGCAATGTGACTCTGGTTGTTTAGACTTAGATATGTCGTTAAAGCTAGATGGCGACGAAATCAAAATGCTGGGCCTGAGAGATAAAAATAACAACCCTGTATTTTTTGAAAAGCGGGTAAATGATAAATGGATGGAAGCACTATGGGATACCAAAGAAAACCTAAACGAAATTGATAACAATCCTGCTCTCAAAGACCTTGCGGGTTTCGCATTTAGGTGGGGCAGTTGTGGGCAAGGTAACACATCCGCTAAACAGCCTCAGATTGCGTTAAAACTGGGTTGGCGCATACTCACAAATGAAGATGATAAACTGAGATTCATCACCATGGAAAACATTAAGTTACATGGTTTTGCAGTAAAACAAACACTCGGTCTTATTGCCATGCATATCGGGGTTGGTACCAGTTCAAACCTATTAGTAGGTGATAAACCGACCTGGACTTGGTTGACATTTGAGCAGATTGATACGCTTGAAAGTGAAACCCCAAAAACGATTCAATATAGCTTCATTGCTCAGGACGAATATAGCTGTTCCAATATATATACAGCCAATAGACCGACTCCTCTTATTCGAGATGAACCGATCCCCACTCTAGCTGCAACATATAATGATCTGTATCGCTCTAAACTAAAAAAACAAAACTCTGTATTACAACATTACCAGCTGATTGGCTCACAATATCCACATATTGATAACGCGGGGTCATACCAGCGCTTTGACAAAAATGTTAGAAGTGTGGTTTTTGAGCCTTTTCTAGCTCAGGTGAATAGCAAATGTAAAATTCCCACGTCACAGTGGACCGTCTCTGAAAGTATCAGAAATAAAGGGTCTGATTGCGCGAGCTGCCATAACAATCTAAATTATTATTACAATAAGAATAAAATAAAATGGACAGAAAGATTCAAAGATTTCACTTTAATAAACAGTGGAATACCTGGTATACCAATGAAAGAAATAACATTAAACCCTAAGGAAAAGTAAAATGGCTAACAATGCATTCATAGACTATCTGAACAGATTAAATATTGATTTAGACTTCAGGTTAAATAGTCAGGACAACCCAATAAAATCACTGAATGGTTATGTAGACAACAAAGATATCACCGAAGAATGCTTAACTATTGGTGGTAATAGTAAACTTTGCAAACAACCTGAAGAAAATCAACTTATCAAAAGCAACTTTTCTGCTGCACTGAACAACGAAGATTTTATCAGTGACTACCTTTCTCACTTCGAGGGTGAGAAAACAAGCAGTAAAGCTTCTATTACCGAAGGAGTTGAAGTCGTAGCGTTACTTAATTTCTTACGTTCGATAGCATATGAAGAAACGTCTCACAGTGAATTTATTCAATCTCCAAGTGACTATATATCAAACTTCAGCGTAGAGTATAACAACACCAAAGCAGAGCTCTCTGCAGACGTTAAAGATGAACTACTTTCGTTGGTCTCTCAGTTTGGAGATATAAAAGGTAATGAGGAGAAATTTGTACGTGAATTATTCTCTCTTAAAATTATCTCGCAAAATTTAGCTGATAACGCGAATATTATTTGGTAATACGGTGAATACTATACTTAACAGAGTGTTAGATGAATCTCTCCACGAATTGTTAGGTAAAAAAACAACTGAAGGCTTGCAAGAAATTGCAAGCCTTTTTCCTCAGCTGTTTTCATCCTACTATTTAGAAATAAGAGATCTAGCTACTCATGAATTTAGTCGATTGGATTTACTCTGCGCTATCGATCACCAATCCCCTAAAAAACGTACAAACATTTTCGATAATCGCTGGCTTCCTTTAATAGAAAATTTACGAAACACCTACGCTAAATTGAAATCTCTTGACGCATTTACTCCATTTTTATGGCTTGAATTTGATAATATTCTGGGAAACAAACCAGAAACCATCGCAGCTCCAGGTGTGCATTACTGTCTAGAATCTGGCTATCCGGAACAACTCGCAGAGAAAAATGCACAGCTTAGCCACTATAAACCATATGTTTTTTCTATGGGTCTGTGCCAACAATATCACTCAAAAGCGAGTTTAACGCTATCTAGACTATTCAAACACTTACCGCTTTCGGGTCATATCATACATATCTCATTTATGCAGCAACGTAAGCCCGCCACAACAAAACTATATATTTCTATGCATCAGGATGAGGTTATAAAATACTTGGAAAAAGTGCATTTTCCCGGAGATGTAAAGGAAGTCGAGAAGATGCTACTGTTTTGGCGTGATATAAATGATAGCCCCTACTTATTTTTTGACTTAGCTATTGGAGACACACTGTTTGACCATTTCGCATTGGTCAGCTCCCCCGTATATTTTGATGAGCTCAACAACAAGTTTTCATTCCTAAAGAACAAGGCCGAATTATCGAATAAACTATGTAAGAAGCTCGCATCATCGGGACTAATTACTCAACAGAAGTCGTCACTGATACAACAATGGTCATCGTCAAAATTTGAATTAGCTTGGACTTGGGTAGATTTTAAGCTGGTTAAAGAGCCGAATAGAGCTGTTTACTCAAAAGCTTACTTAGGCCTGCAATCATGTGTAAATTAGAGCGCGCTTTGCGCCCTAATTTACAACATTCAATTATAAAGCGAATTTCCCTCTTGCTGCATGAAGCTTCTTATAGCTTTCAATAAGACGCAGGTGCTTGTCTAGACCTTCCAACTTCATGTTAGTTGGCGTTAAACCATAGAATTTCACATCACCATTAATTGAGCCAATAACAGCATCCATCACGTCTTTCGAGAACATACGGGTGAAGTTGTGGATGTAATCTTCTATTTCTAGCTCGTCATCCAATGCAATTTCAAGTGTGGCATGCATTGCTTGGTAGAATAAGCCACGTTCAACCGTGTTGTCATTAAACTGCAAGAAGGTCTCAACTAGTTCAATGGCCGCTTCGATATCGCCAAGCGCTAGATAGATTAAAATCTTAAGCTCAAGAATTGTAAGCTGACCCCACACCGTATTTTCGTCAAACTCAACACCAATTAGGGTGATAATATCGATATAGTTATCAAGCTGGCTGTCCTCTAAGCGCTCAACCAAGTTAGCTAATGCTTCGTCATCTAGAGAATGGATGTTGAGAATATCTTCGCGGTATTGCAACGCTTTATTGGTGTTGTCCCAAATCAGATCTTCAGCAGGGTACACTTCAGAAAAGCCAGGAACCAAAATACGACAAGCGATCCCTAAGTCTGTAAATTCCGCAATATAGGCTTCTTTACCTAACCCTTCCAAAATGCCAAATAACTTATCGCACTCTTCTTCATTAGTGCCTGTAAAATCCCACTCAACAAAATCGTAGTCATGCTTTGCACTAAAGAAGCGCCAAGAGATCACCCCCGTTGAGTCGATAAAATGCTCGACAAAGTTCTCCGGCTCAGATACCGCCATGCTATTAAACGTAGGTTTTGGTACGTCGTTTAAGCCTTCAAAACTACGACCTTGTAACAACTCGGTTAAACTGCGCTCAAGTGCCACTTCGAAACTTGGATGCGCGCCAAAAGAGGCAAATACGCCGCCTGTTTTAGGGTTCATCAAGGTCACACACATCACAGGAAATTGACCGCCAAGAGACGCATCTTTGACCACCACAGGGAACCCCTGCTCTTCAAGCCCTTTGATCCCTTCAACAATACCTGGGTATTTAGCAAGTACAGACTCTGGCACGTCAGGGAGCACGATTTCTTGTTCGATGATTTGCTTCTTCACCGCGCGTTCAAAGATCTCAGATAAACACTGCACCTTCGCTTCAAACAGGTTATTACCGGCACTCATACCGTTACTTAGGAATAAGTTTTCTATTAGATTTGACGGAAAATACACAGTTTCACCATCAGAATGGCGAGTATACGGAATAGAACAAATACCGCGCGCTACATTACCTGAATTTGTGTCGATTAGATGTGAACCGCGTAGTTCACCTTCTGGATCATAAATTTCACGAGTGTAGTCGTCTAAAATCTCAGTAGGAAGCGCATCATCAGCTTCAGGCTTAAACCACTTTTCGTTCGGGTAGTGAACAAATTCAGCATTTGCGATTTCTTCACCAAAGAATTGATCATTATAAAAGAAGTTACAGTTTAAACGCTCAATAAACTCACCGAGTGCCGAGCAAAGCGCGCTTTCTTTGGTTGCCCCTTTACCATTGGTGAAACACATTGGTGAAGCAGCATCACGAATATGCAAAGACCAAACGTGTGGCACGATATTACGCCATGACGCAACTTCAATCTTCATGCCTAAATCCGACAGGATTTTGGTCATATTTGCAATCGTCTGTTCAAGCGGAAGATCTTTACCTAGGATAAAAGTGCTGTCGCTTTCGCTGGTATCAACCATCAGCATCGCCTGAGAGTCATCTTCAAGGCTTTCAACCGCTTCCACTTGGAATTCAGGTCCTGTTTGGATCACTTTTTTAACGGTACAGCGGTCTATTGAGCGCAGGATACCTTGGCGGTCTTTTTCAGAAATGCTTTCTGGAAGCTCCACCTGAATTTTAAAAATTTGGTTATAACGATTTTCAGGGTCAACGATGTTGTTTTGCGCCACACGAATTCCATCCGTTGGAATGTCACGCGCATTACAATACACCTTCACAAAGTAAGCAGCACAAAGCGCTGAAGAAGCTAAAAAGTAGTCAAATGGACTTGGTGCTGAACCATCGCCTTTATAGCGAATTGGCTGATCCGCAATGACAGAAAAGTCGTCAAATTTGGCATCAATTCTGAGATTGTCGAGGTAATTTACTTTGATTTCCATTGGAAGGTTCCGGTGTGTTGCAATCGAAAACGCTAATTGTACTTGAGGATGCAAAGCGGTGCCAATGGAAGTTTCTGTTTATTCAAGTTGAGTTAATATAAACGAAATCCACAATGTAACCCTCCGTAATTGCTCTAACTGGCATTTTACGACACTATGGTCAGTGCTGTAGCTGAGACAGGCTCTATTTGTCAGGCGAGTGAATATACTCGACAAACAACAATACTTAAGTCTGACAAGCAACAAAATAACTAGGAAGTACACACATGACGATTGTGAGCAAAAGCAAATTTGATTTATACAAAAACAACGGCTTCGTTTTATTTGAACAACCTTTACCGGACACGCTGCTGGAAAAACTGAAACAGCTATCTAATGCGCTTGAGAGTAAAGCAAAACAAGCACAGCAAGACGGAAAAGTCGCGATTCAATACCATTTATCAAATGAATCAGGTGAGCCAAAACTCTTTCGTTATAATGATTTGCTTTTTGAAGCGCCAGAGTTAATTATCGAACTACTCGCAACACCAGCAATGTTAGCGATCAGTGAACACTTTTGTGGTGCAGGCTGTGTCCCATTGCAATGCGACCTAGTCTGCAAATATCCACATCCCCACCCTCACATAGCCTGGCATCAAGATGCTCCTCATTCTCGTAATTTTGCTTATTTAAATGTCGGTATCTATCTTGATGATGCGAATATAGATGACGGGTGCTTACGCTATTTGCCAGATTCCCAACACCAACTTTTGGATATTTATTCTCTCTCGAGCAAATATGGCTGGAACATTCCTGGGGTTGTACAACAACCAGCTAAAGCCGGAGATATTTTAGTTCAAGACATGATGGTTTTACATGGCTCTGAGCCCAAACGCAGTGAAGGTCCGAGAAGGACAATATATGTAGAGCTTCGACCGCTTGCGGGTGTCAATGAGAATCAAACTAGTGAATGGGCTGAGCTTAGAAAGCAATGGATGGCACACGTTATTCAGGCTGCAGACCCAGAAGACGTACCTGAGAAGTGGCTAGCTGTTTATGGTGAACCCAATTATGATTTAAATACGCTAGTAGAGCGTATCAAACAGAAACGAGAGGCCGTGATCCCAGCAGCTTGGGCACCGAAAATTGTTGAGCATCCAGACTACCCTACCCCCGCCGACCTACGTTAGTCTGCATGAAGTAATTGTCACCGCTTATCGATGACAATTACCTCTGACCATGCCGTGTTTGAAATTTTCTCTCACTCCACCTTAGCTAAAATCAAAAACACGATTTACTTCAATGCCATAGCACACTTCTTCAAACCTAAATCGCTTCATTGTTATCCCTTGGGCTTGGTCGAGGTTTACCGCTCCATGCTTTTCGTAAAAGCGTCTCGCTTGTTTGTTCTGCTCATAAATCCAGGTATACGCGCTTTGGCAACCTTGCTCATAAAGCTTTAATAGACGCGCCTTCAACAGCGCTTGACCTAATCCACGGTTCTGATGGCTTGGCAAAATATAACCGCGATATAGTTCACCCGCATTTATTCTCGATACTTTTTGGCTAACCGGATTATACATTCGACGGTAATTACCCGCCGCACCGCAGCCTAATATTTTCCTGCCATCAGTCACAAGCAAAGCCGTTTGGGTTGCAGAATGCTTAATGATATCAGACCAAATGGTTGCGAAAAATTCGACAGTTCCCCCTGCTAGCACTTGCTCTGGTAAAAAGCCACTGAAAGCCGCTTGCCAACTCACTTTGGTCACAAACGCCATTTCCTCTATATCTGCGGTACTGGCAGTCTTTATGGTGATTTTTTCTGGCAGGTTAAATACGTCAACAAATGCCTTTTTATCTAACTCAGTGATATCCATATAAACACTCAAAAGCTCTTTTAAGTAACAATTAACACATTATTGTTACAAGTTGTGATTTATACAAATATTTATTCCAACTTCCTTCTTGTTTTGATAGTTACCGTTTTTCACAAGGCTGACTACTATCAAAATTTATACCCAAATTGATAAATATCATCTAGGAAAAGCTCCTCGGCCAATTTTAACGCTAAATCTGAGTAGTAATCACGGTAGTGCCTACTTGATGCTTGATTATAATAAGGCAAATAATAATCTTCGCTCCCCAACTTCCTTAAAATTCGCTCACTGTCTTTTTGATAGTTTTCAAAGCGGCAAATTTCATTGACGAGTGAATTTCCCAAATGGTCGGATAACTGGGACCATTGACTCCACGCTATTCCGCTGTGCTGCTCTGTAACCATTTCTTGTACAAATAGTTCAAACTTTTCTTTTTCATCATAATGACGTTTCTCAGATACCACTTCTGAGTGTAGACTCTTACCTTTCTCTAATAGTGAATACCAAGAAACGAGTCTTTCCCATGGGTTACGTACAAAAGCAAATTTAAACGTACTCTCAAACGCTTCCGGCAATGCCGCTCTAGCCTCTAGAAGCGATGCATGCTGGCTGCATATCATCCTTAGGTCTGGCACCGTTTGCCTGAGAACACTACATAACGACGTACCGCCAGTGCGGCTAATGTGGCAGAACAAAAAATTGTACTTTTTAGAATAAAACATAAGCCTCAATCATTTCAGACTACAAAATGCATTTTCTTCACTTTGTTAAAGCATCCTTGGTCAAGAATAACTACAAAGTCGAAATCAGGTCTCGCTGACTTACCTTACCAAGTTTAAGCTGCTCATAAGAATGATAGATAGCCTTTTTGCTATCTTGCAGTCGCTGGGTAATGTCTTCACCTTCAAGTAACGCGGCTTGCGCAGCTTCTAGCCTATCTTGCGTATCGGTAATAATTGCGGTTAGTTTTGCTTTATCTGATCTAATTAGCGTACTGTCCTGCTCAACTTTTTGCTCAAGCATAGTTAACAACTCTGAACGCACTGAAACGGTTTTATACTCTTTAAAGTCTAATCCCAGATGATTAAATAACAGCGCTTGATTCATCTCTTCTGGTGCAATTTCTACTTCAATTGGCATCTCTACAATGTTCGTCATCATTTCACGATACATCTCGATGTTATATTCACGGCTGCCTATTTTGTGACTTGAACTTACCAAAGATTCATGGGCTAGCTTTTCAGCTTGCTCAAAATGCTTGGTAAGGTAAGTCGATTTTGTGTTGTTCGGCGCTTTTTCTTGAACGGCCTTTGCTGCTTCCATAAACGAAGGTGTTTCCGAGTTTTTTGCAGCCGAATTAGAAATATCTTGATCACTCACAACATTATTGTTCTTACGACTATAAAAATCATTCGAACTATACATTTGTGAATAGGGTGAATTTTGAATGTACATACTCGCTCCTTGGTGCATTGGCTATTCTAGTACAGCAATAAGTGCGCCAAGGGAGCGTTGTTAACCTGCTCTCGGATTAGTTAGGCTCCTAAGAATCTTTTAACCAATTTTTGGATGTAATCGGGTTCTACCAAACCAAAGTTTGCCGTTCAAGCGCTTAATATTACTGCGCTTGAGGCAAACTTTTTCCGCTATCGATTAATTAACTTTCTCACGCCAACGGATCATCAACATATATACTACGGGTAACACCACTAAGGTGAGTAATAGTGCGCTTGCCATGCCGCCCACCATAGGCGCGGCTATGCGGCTCATTACCTCTGAACCTGTGCCCGAACCATAAAGGATTGGCAATAACCCGATAATAATCGTTGCCACCGTCATCATGACTGGACGAATACGCTTGCCCGCGCCTTCTAAAATGGCATTGTTTATGGCCTCAACTGTCAATGTGTGTGGTTTATCTTTAAGCTCACTAATGGCTTGGTTGAGGTACACGAGCATGATCACGCCTATTTCAACCGCAACACCTGCAAGCGCTATAAAACCAACGCCTACCGCGACCGAAAAGTTAAAACCCTCAAGGTATAGTAACCACAGTCCACCAATCATCGCCATAGGTAACGTCGCCATGATGATTGCCACTTCGCTAAAGCTTCTAAAGTTCAAATAGAGTAAAACGATAATGATCCCAAGCGTGAGCGGCACCACATAAGTCAATTTAGCTTTAGCACGCTCCATATACTCGTATTGACCAGCCCAACTGATGGAATAACCTGCAGGTAACTCCAGCTGTTCGCTCAGTACTTGTTTAGCGGCTGCCACATAGCTGCCAACATCGACACCGTCTAGATCGATAAACGTCCAACCATTAATGCGAGCGTTCTCGCTTTTAATGCCCGGTGGCCCGTTTTCAATATAGATAGTTGCCACATCACCTAGGGCAATATTTAATCCCTCGGCGGTGACTATAGGAAGCTTCCGCAGCGCTTCGGGAGAATCTCGTAAATCTTGTGAATAGCGCAAACTAACCGGATAGCGCTCTTGTCCTTCAATGGTTTGCGTGACGTCCATTCCACCAATTGCAGTTGCGACCACTTGCTGGACATCAGCAATATTGAGCCCAAATCGCGCGGCTTTATCACGTTGAATATCGACCTTAATATAACGCCCCCCAGCTACTCGCTCTGAATAGACCGACGCTGTACCCTCTACCTTGCTCAGAATACGTTCAAGATCTTGACCAATCTTTTGGATAGTATCTAAATCTGGACCTGCGACTTTAATCCCGACAGGCGTTTTAATCCCCGTCGCGAGCATATCAATACGCGTTTTGATGGGCATCACCCAAGCATTGGTTAGGCCCGGAAACTGCACTAGCTTATCGAGTTCTGCTTTTAGCTTTTCAGTGGTCATTCCCTCACGCCACTGATCTTTAGGTTTTAATTGAATAAAGGTCTCAATCATCGTCAACGGGGCAGGATCGGTTGCGGTTTCCGCGCGACCGATTTTACCAAAGACATTTTTTACCTCAGGCACCGTCGCTATCAACTTGTCGGTTTGCTGTAAGATTTCTCTGGCTTTACCAATCGAAATACTTGGATATGTAGTCGGCATATACATTAAATCCCCTTCATCCAAAGGCGGGATAAACTCGCTGCCGATTTTATCCATTGGATAAAAGCCAACGACAGTAGTAGCTGCTGCGGCCAGTAACGTCAACTTGGGAAAGCGTAATACTTGCTTTAATAGCGGCGTATACGCGCCAACCAACAAACGATTAATTGGGTTTTTATGTTCGGGCACAACTTTACCGCGAATAAAGTATCCCATCAGCACAGGAATAAGCGTAATGGCAAGCCCCGCAGATGCGGCCATCGCATACGTTTTAGTGTATGCCAGAGGAGCAAACATACGCCCTTCTTGCGCCTCAAGAATAAACACAGGTAAGAAGCTTACGGTAATAATTAACAAACTAAAGAACAGCGCAGGGCCTACTTCAGAAGCCGACTTCGCGACGATTTCCCAGCGATTTTCATCATTGAATGGCGTTTTTTCCATGTGTTTGTGCATGTTTTCAATCATTACGATTGCACCGTCGGTCATCGCCCCGATAGCTATGGCTATACCACCAAGGGACATGATATTTGCATTCACGCCTTGAAAGTACATCACGATAAAAGCAACCAAAATGCCAAGTGGCAAAGTGATCACCGCAACCACGGAAGAGCGAATATGAAATAAGAACACCACACACACTAAGGCCACCACCACCAGCTCTTCGAGCAGTTTAGACCAAAGATTATCAATGGCTTTGGTGATAAGCTCGGAGCGATCATAAACCGTCACCACTTCCACCCCTTCAGGTAAGCCTTGTTGTAGCTCAGCAAGTTTTTGCTTTACGCCGTCGATGGTTTTTTGCGCGTTTTCTCCAAAGCGCATGACCACAACGCCGCCCACAACTTCTCCCTCGCCGTTAAGCTCGGCAATGCCTCGCCGCATTTGCGGTCCAATATTGACAGACGCAACATCTGCTATCGTTAATGGCGTGCCTTTGACAGCTTGCCCAAGTGGTATGGCCTCAATATCTTTAACGCTTTGAATATATCCCGTACTTGTCACCATATATTCGGCTTCAGCCATCTCAATCACAGATGCGCCCGATTCTTGGTTACCGCGTTGCAACGCCTGCTGTACATGCGTAAGTGGAATACCGTACGCGCGCAGTTTATTGGGATCAACCTGTACTTGATACTGTTTCACCATACCGCCAATCGGCGCTACTTCTGACACGCCGGCAACCGATTGCAGCTCAAACTTTAAAAACCAATCTTGTAGGCTGCGTAGCTGGCTAATATCGTGTTTACCGGTTTTATCGACTAATGCATAAAGATACACCCAACCCACCCCAGTGGCATCAGGGCCCAACTGCGGTTTTGCCGCATCAGGTAATTGTGGTGCGACTTGACTTAGATATTCGAGCACCCGACTGCGCGCCCAGTAAAGATCCGTTTTATCGTCAAAAATAACGTACACATAGGAATCCCCAAAGAAGGAATAACCTCGCACGGTTTTTGCGCCCGGCACAGAGAGCATTGCCGTGGTCAGTGGAAATGTCACCTGATCTTGCACCACTTGTGGTGCCTGTCCTGGATAAGGTGTTTTAACAATGACTTGTACATCAGACAAATCCGGAATAGCGTCGACAGGCGTGTTTTTAAGGGTAAATAGCCCAGCCCCCACTAGCATTAGTGTCAGCAGTACCACAAAAAAACGGTTGTATACTGACCAGCGAATTATTGCTTGGATCATTGTAAACGCTCCTTAGTGGCCTGAGTGCATATTCATCGACATCTCACCTACAGGTTTGATATCAGTCACCACAAATTCGTCACCCACTTCAAAGGTGAAAGTCACCTTCATTCCTGTCATAAGCTGGCTTAAATCAATGTGCTCAGCTGCAACAAAGTCCATCGTCGCAGCTGGACGGTCCCATTTTTCAATGGCGTCGCGAGAAATATTAAGCACTCGGATGTCAGGGGTGATAGCGTTTATCACGCCACCCACTGTTGCTGTGGGTAAGGGACTTTCGGTCGTACTGTCTTCAGACATAATGTGAATGCCAGTCAGTAATACGCTACCGTCATCCTGTTTCGTGGCTTCAAAATGCAAAGTCTGTCCGGCGTTTAATTCGTCAACATCGACACTGTCAGCTACTGTAAAATCCATCACCATTTCAGGCCATTCCCACTCGGGTACGGGTTGATGAGCGATATTCACCACTCGACTTTGGTAGTTCACGCTTTGAATGTCTCCTTCAATCCAAACTGACTTAGCCTCTGCAACTGGCGCCATACGCATAAAGTCAGAAGTAATGCTCGATTGAGAATCAATCAAGAATTGGGCTGACGTAACTATCTTGTCTCCTTCGTTAAGGCCATTGAGGATTTCAATGTTTTCATCACCAATTTGACCCAGTTCAACGGCAACCGATTTAAAGCTACCGGGTGCAACTTCAACGACAACACGATTTTGTTTGGCTGTGCGGATCACAGATTCACTCGGCACTTGCAATACATCGTCACGAGAATCGGCATGAATGTTCACTTGCGCAAACATATTCGGCTTTAACAGCGCATCACTGTTGTCAAATCTAAGCCTTACTCTAAGTGTCCGTGTTTTTTCATTGAGTGAAGGGTAGACGTAATCGACTTGCCCTCGCCACGTTCTACCTGATAAAAAATCTAACCTCATGGAAACGGCTTGTCCCTCAGCGACCAACATAGCATCACGTTCAAATACGTCAGCTTCGACCCAAATTTCGTCAAGTTTGGCGATACTCATGAGCGTTGTGCCTGGTTTTACGTAAAACCCTTCTCGGATCTGGAGTCCATCCAACACCCCAGATTGACGCGCATAAAAGGTAATGCTTTGATGCACTTCACCCGTTTTTTTAAGCGTATCGATAAAATCATCACTCAGGTGTAATGCCTTGAGCCTTTCGTGCGCTGCGTTTATCAGCGCCTGATTATTACGCTTTCTAGCGATAAGATATTCTTCTTGCGCATTGACCAATTGCGGCGAGTATAAGGTGTACAGAGGCTCACCCTGCTTCACTGGATCTCCTGCGGCTTTCACATAGAGCTTTTCAACCCAACCCTCAACTCGGGGGTGAATGTGAACTAGGCTATCTTCGTTGTACTGAACATACCCAACGGTACGGATTTGGTGAGACATCGCTTGACGCATGGCCACCGCGGTACGAACACCCAGGTTGTTTTCAACGTGAGGCGCTATTTCCACAACCCCCTCACCAAATTTTGCATTCGCAGACTCTTCTTCGTACACAGGTACAAGATCCATTCCCATCGGAGACTTACCTGGCTTATCACGACGATAGTTCGGATCCATAGGCGCAACCCAATAAAGTGGCGCTTTCTCAGCGTTTTGCGCTACCGCAGGCTCGTTACTTGAAGAGAGGTTCATCCCAACTAGCACGCCGACCGTTAATGTAGTGACGGCAACCAGCGTCATTTTTAAGTTGTTATTCATGGCTTGCACCCTCTTCAATTTGAGCCAAATAGTAATTACTGCGTACCACCGCTTTTAACAATGCAATATCAATGGAAAGTGCTGATAACTGCGCATTCAGTTTCGCGATACGCGCCCTCACTACCTCGGAAAAGTCGCCATCATCATTGGTATAAGCAGTCAACGCAGCTTCGGCCTGTTCAGCGCTTTGTGCCACAATTGATTTTGCGTATAGCGATTGCCTCTCTTGCAATCGTTGGATAGTTTGAATTTCTCCATTTAAGTTTGAAAACAGCTGCTTTAGCACCAGCAACCGGTCGGTTTTACTCGCCTCAACTTGTGCAGTCGCTGCCGCTTTTTGCTGGTCTTGTTTTCCATCTGTGAATAACGGAACATCGAATGACACACCAACGCTGAAAAAGTCAGTGCGAGACATCTGATCCGGTGCATCATCCCGATATGCGTAACTCGCATTGACGGAAAACTGTGGTTTATATGCCTGCTCAGCTAACTTTACCCCTTGATTGGCACGGTATGTATCAACGTCGGCGGCAACAACCAACGGGTGATGAGTCAAATGTTGTACTACAGCTTGGCTATCAACTGGACGTTGCTGCATCAACTTTGGCGCAATTGAGCGGATCAACGGCAGTGTCACTTCGTTTTGTTCAAGGACACTCAGTGCATTTGAATTAGTGAATGCATCATTTAATAGCCATTGCGAAAGCTTTGCCTTAGCGGTGTTAAGCAGCTGATAAGCCGCGGAACGCTTGTCGTCTAATTGCATCACCTCAAGCTGAGCACGGATCACATCTTGCTGACGTGTTGCACCCAGCGCATTGGAGTAGCTAGCATTGGCTATTTCTACCATTTGGTCGAACAGCACACTATCGCGTTCAATCAGTTCCAACGTCTTTTTGGCTTGTACAATATCAAGCCACACCTGAGAAACGTCCCGGCGCACTTGCGCTTTTCTATCCGCTTGTAAAATCGGTTGCTTTTTAGCGTCAAGTGCCAATTGCTGACTCTTAATTTCGAGGCTATCTCCTCGCGGTAACATCTGCATCACGCCAACTTTAAGCTGAGTCATCCCCTCTTGATTAAACTCCCAACTATCAACAGGCAGATTCATCATACCGATGGACACCTGAGGATCAGGGTAGCTTAGCGCTTCGCGGCTCATAGATTGCATCGC
Source organism: Pseudoalteromonas sp. NJ631 (assembly GCF_000276645.1). NCBI lineage: Bacteria > Pseudomonadati > Pseudomonadota > Gammaproteobacteria > Alteromonadales > Pseudoalteromonadaceae > Pseudoalteromonas > Pseudoalteromonas sp. NJ631. The sequence goes on along the minus strand of NZ_AKXJ01000002.1, from coordinate 45,555 downwards.
AGAACGCTTGTATTGGCTAGATTTAAGCCAAGGATCGTTGCTGATGGCGGCATCTATCGCTTGCTCTAACGTTGCAATATTGGCCTGTGCTATCTGTGGCAGTATCAGTGTTGCGATAAACAGGGAAACTTTGATTGTCATTAGAATTGCTCCTCATAGCTGTCGATTTCAGCAAAAACCTCATAGCTCCCATCTTTTTTAAGTAGCAATACTTGATAAGGCATAAAACGCTCGCCAACTTCCATACCGGGCGATCCAAGTGGCATAGCCGGCACACTTAAGCCGATATTTTGTGTGTCTTGAGTTAACGTTTCGTTTTGCAAAAACTGTTTAATAAACTTGGCAGGAACATGCCCTTCAAAAATAAAGCCATTTTTAGAAACCCCGGTGTGACAAGATTGATAATTTTGCTTAATACCAAACTTACTCTTAAGTGAGCCAAGATAATTTAAATCGGTGGCTTTGTGCACGATACCTTGTGCAGTTAAATGATTTAACCACAGCTCACAACAGCCGCAGGTTGGGGATTTAAAGACTTCCAATTCTATATTGGATTTACCGTATGCCATGGCACTCATTAGCCATAGCGTCACCACTAAATAAAACTTTTTCATGCTAACCTCGCATGTAATACCTATTGCGTTACTACAACGGGTATTAATAAAATCGTTGAAAACTACGCCAAAAAGGCGATTAATCGTACAAATCTTTGAAATTAAGGCAGATCTGCCCTGAGGTTAGGCTGGTATTGGGGGTTTATAAAGAGAGCGAGGGTAGTCGCTAAGCTGACCACTTGTGAAACTTAATTTATCGTTTTTCAGTACAATAGGCGCTACCCACTCTCTTGGCGAAAACGCTGCAAGATTTGTGGAGCACATATGTGTGGGGCAAGTACAATCGCTGCATTGTGCTGTGTTTTGAGGGTCACAACAATCCATCTCAACCATCATTTCATGATGGTGAGAGTCAGCCGATTGCAAATCACTTTGAAGCATTTGATGACTGGTAGCGCCATGCATTTCACATGCTGCCATAGAGGCAGCCGCGTTTTGACCACTAAGTGTAGCCACCACGAACAATGTGATAAGTAAACGTAAGAATACTTGCAAGGTACTTTTCCAAATCAAATAAGCGAAGTAATAATAAAAATCTAAGCAAAGAAATGCAAGTAAATAGACCAACCTCGTTATTATTTTCTTTCATCATTGATATACTAGTAGGGCTCAAATCTAAAAAATTATTCCAACTCAAGGAAATGAACTTTATGAAAGTAGCTTCATTGGTGACTATGTTGGCGTTAGTTGTTTCAAGCAACGTCAGTGCCGCAGATTACGGAGATTTTGGTGTTTCAATATATGGTGGCAAAACGTACAGCAGTGACATCGAAACTTCTCGCCATCAAACATACGAATTAGAAGACGACTCGCACTTTGGGGTGAGCTTAGACAAGTATATATCAGAAGGCCGTTACGGATTTTACTATGGTAAAACTGAGACCCAGCTTACTGCTTACCCACTAAACAAAGTGGAAATGGAATACCTACTATTTCAAAGCGCGGTAGTACGTCCTCTCACAGACAACTTAGATGTTTATCTCGGATTACAGCTTGGTGCGACCTTTGTTGACCCTAATTTTATCGACTCTGATACTTTCTTTGCATCAGGGTTATACACGGGTTTTGAATACAACCTTGGCGCAGGTTTTCATTTTGGTGCTGAAGCACGATGGATTGCAACTATCCTCAACAACAACTCTAAAGTCACTTGCGATGTCGACCCAGAAACCCAAAATACCTGTAGCTGGCACTTCGACAATGAGGTAATGAGTCAATATCAAGCGAGCGCAACATTAAGTTATCGCTTTTCACTGTAATTATTCCGAGCGGGTTTTAATATACAGTAAAACTCAACAACCCCTGGTAAGTCGCTGTACAATAAAGTCAGCAAAAACACTCACCTTCGCAGGAATATGGCGAGTTGCTGGGTATAGCATCCACAGCTCGCCTGAATAGTGAGTCTCAAATTGCCATTCAGGTAATACCTGTATCAACTCTCCTGACGCTAACGCATCTTTAGCTACAAACATAGGTAAGCTTGTGATCCCAAGCCCTTGCAGCGCAGCATCTAACCTCACTCGAGTATGATTTGCTTTATAGCGCCCGTTAACTGGAGTTGTGAGTTTTTGTGTGCCTTTTCTGAATCGCCACTTAGCATCAGCATCCGTTTCCCCCAAGGCAATACAGCTGTGCTGTACTAGTTCTTTAGGGTGAGTAGGAATTGAGTGGGTCGCAAGATATTTTGGCGATGCCGCCACTATATGTTCTATCGTCATTACGCTTCTACCTATTAAGCCTTGTGGAGGCTCGTTGGTAATTTTAAATAGAATGTCTATCTCATCACGGATCAAATCCAACGCGTTGTCGTCTAGCATCAAATGAACATCAATATTTGGAAACTCGCCTAAAAACGCCATCACATTTGGGTGAATTAGTGTATGTGCGACCGCTTTTGGCGCTGCGATTTTTACTGTTCCTTGTGCCGTTTGATGATAGCTTTCACAAAGCGAGATAACGTCTTTGGCGGCTTGTTCCAACTGAGTACAGCGCTCATACACAGCCCTTCCTGTTTCGCTCAATCTTAAGCTGCGTGTGGTGCGTTGAAGTAAACACACCCCCAATTGCTGTTCAAGTAGTTTTATGGCACGACTCACTGATGACGGCGAGACACCTAATTGCCGAGCGCTTTTGGAGAAGCTTCCAGTATTCACTACCGAAACAAAAATCGACATTTCTTGCAGGAGTTCAATATGTTTACTGGTCGTCATAGCTCTCCCATTTGTGCGCTCCACGCAAAAGTTATTTCTATTTTCAGATTATTATCTTCTCAGAAGAATGAAAATACAATGTTCTCAATTATTCAATATTATATTGGGAGCTTATTATGGTGCAGTATTGGCCAGAGTTTTTATCATTAGCCATCATTCATTTTGTTGCAGTGATCTTGCCAGGCCCTGACTTTGTTATCACGGTCAGACAAAGCTTAAAATACGGCAGACTACATGGCGCAATGACAGCCTTGGGGATTGGCACTGGGCTTAGTGTTCATATCTTATATACCTTACTTGGTGTCGGCGCACTGATGCAGGCCTCACCTTGGGTTTTACAAGTAGCTAAATTAATCGGCGCTGCGTATCTTATATACATCGCTATTCAATTACTCAAAAGTGCAGGAACGATTCAACTGAATGCAGAAAATGCCCAAGCTGATGTAAGCTCACAGTCGCTCAAAAAAGCCTTTAGTCTTGGTTTTTTAACTAATGCAACTAACCCAAAAGCAACCCTGTTTTTCTTAGCCGTAGTGACCAATGTCGTCAGCCAAGGAACTCCGTTGCATATTCAACTTTTTTACGGCGCTTGGATGTGCAGTGTTAACGCCTTGTGGTTTATCTGTGTCAGCTTATTATTCTCAGCCCCATCTTCCCGCGCTTGGTTCTTGAACAAGATGAACCTAGTTGAAAAAGCACTTGCTGTTTTGCTTATGGCCTTCTCATTAAGGCTGTTGATTGCTTAACACAAGCAAGCCAAATAAGGGTTTCCGCCTCATACGTTAGCCCTTATTCAATTACTAAGATATGGATATTAGGGCATCAACGCTTCCCACCAGCAGCTAGTTGATAGTGTTTCTGATAGCGTCAAAACTTCACCCACAACAGGTGTTACCAGTGCCACTTGATTTTGCTCTGCTGCGACTTTGACTCTGACGAGCGGATCAAACCAAGAGTGAAAAGCCAAGTCAAAAGTAGCATTATGAATGGGGATCATATGCGTTCCTCGCAGATCTATATGAGCTTGTACGCTTTGCTCTGGCGTCATGTGAATATCAGACCAATCTTTATCATAGGCGCCAGTCTCTACTAAGGTTAGGTCAAACGGGCCAAGCCGTTCACCTATTTCCTTAAATCCAGCAAAATAACCAGAGTCTCCACTAAAAAAGATATTTTTGTCTGCTGTGCGAATAGCCCACGCTCCCCAAAGGGTTTTATTTGCATCTCCAAGTCCACGTCCAGAAAAATGCTGAGTAGGTGTAAAGGTGAGTGTTAACTCAGTGGTTTCTTCAAACTGCCACCAGTCAAACTGCTTTATTTTCTCGGCGGGAACTCCCCACTTTTGCAAATCACCTTCTACACCCAAAGGTACATAAAATACCCCCACTCTGTCTGCTAATCGCTTTACGCTTTCTTTGTCTAGGTGGTCGTAATGGTTATGTGAAATCAGCACCTTATCAATTTGAGGCAATGATTCAATAGTAATAGGTGGTTGATGAAAACGCTTTGGACCAATAAATGAAAATGGTGATGCTCGTTCAGCAAAAACGGGGTCAATCAGAAGATATTTCCCTTGCGCTTTAATAAGTACTGATGAATGTCCCAGTTTGATAACGTGAGTGTGCGTATCAGAAAGTGCCTTTAAATTCTCCTCAGTGAGCACTTTTACTGGCATATCAACCTTCGGCACCGCATTGACTTTTTGCTCGGTAAAAAAGCGCCAAAAAATTTCCAGCGTCTTACCTAGGCTCGTTTTATTCGTTTCATGAGTATTATGAAATTTACCATCGCTATATTGAGTTGATGAATACCCACTTTGATTTACCGTAGCATTTAAATTAGAAGCCATAACTCCTCCTACTCCTATCAGCAAGACCACAATCAAGCCAAACCATGTTCGCTTTTTCATACAACCACCAAAAGTAAACTATACAGTGTAGTTTACATATAGAAAATAGAAAGTAAACTAAGCAGTGTAATTTATTTTAGTTTTGCTAAAATGCGGAGTATCCATTTGTAGATATTCCCTTGCCTGTAATAGAGAAAATGAAACAATCAGAAAGAAAGCGACTGCAAATTCTAGAGGCTGCCCAACAGTTATTTGCTCAGCACGGTGCTCAAAATACCAGTATGGATCTCATCGCAAAGCACGCTGAAGTGTCTAAACGAACGATCTATAATCACTTTGAGACCAAAGAGCTACTACTGTATAACGTACTTGAACACATGATGCTTCAAGTTGACCAAGGTGATATTTATCAATATCGACCCGATGTCCCGATTGCAAAACAACTTCAAGAAATCGCTTTACGAGAAGTCAACCTGCTCACTTCTGAATCATTTATCAAAGTGGCTCGCGTGGCATTTATCGAGTTGTTGCAAGACTCTACATTGGCTGCGCATTTCAATAGCAGTAAAGTAGGTTGTATGCGTTATTTAGAAACGTTTTTAGCCGATGCTGTCGCTAACAATGCACTGTATATCGAACATCAGGCATTCGCAGCACAACAGTTCTTATATCAACTCAAGTCTTTTATCTTTTACCCACGGCTTTATGGATTTGAACTCACAAATACGGAGGATACGGACTTTATTGTAGAGCAAAGCGTTGCGCTTTTTATGGCGAGATATGGGACTGAACAACGCGCCCAAGATTAATAATAAGGTAAGCTAGTACAAGGATTTAAATAAATTTCACACAAACTTGCATAAGGCTATATTTTAAACAAAAAAATTCCCTGATATAGTCATTCACGCTAACAAGAGTAAGGAAATCAGATGAGCGAATTAATTGCAATTGGTAAAAACATTTGGATCCACAACGGCCCAGCGGTCCCATTCTTTGGCATGCCATATACTACCAGAAGCACCATAGTAAAGCTTTCCTCTGGCGCATTATGGGTGCACTCTCCAGGAAAATTAACGGATGAACTGCTCAGTGAATTGACGCAACTTGGGCAAGTCAGCTATCTAATTTCTCCAAATAAACTTCATCACCTATTTATGGGAGATTGGCAGGAAAAGTTCCCACATGCGATAATGTTTGCTTCTCCAGGTGTCGACAAAAAACGGCCAGATCTTACTTTTCAGCGCCAACTGGGCGACATGGCAGAACCCGAGTGGCAAGGAGATATTGAGCAACTCATTTTTAAAGGCAGCGCGGTGATGGAAGAAGTCGTATTCTTCCACAAAGAGAGCAGTACATTAATTTTGACAGATCTTATCGAGAACTTTCACCCTAATCACTTCTCCGGTTTTAAAAAAGTATTAGCGAAAATCACCGGGATTATTAGCCCTAACGGCAAAACGCCCATAGACTGGCGAACTTCGTTTGCGTTTGGGAAGCAGCAGGCCCGAGCCTGTTTTTCAAAGATGGCTGCTTGGCAACCTCAATATATCGTTATTGCCCATGGTGAATGCATTGAAACAGGCGCTGAGGCGTTTTTACATCGCTCATTTTCTTGGCTGGGTATCAATAAAGCGACGTAAGGCGCTGTACAAAATAATAGAATATAAAAAGCGCTGTCATTTCAAACAGCGCTTTTTTTTACTAAACCTCAAATTACATACCAGCTGGATATGCATAACTCGCTTGTAGACCTAGCGGAATACCAAGCATCCAGTAGATCAATAAGAAGATGCTCCAACCAATCAAAAAGGCAATCGAGTAAGGCAACATCATCGCTATCAATGTACCTATTCCTGTCGACTTAACGTATTTCTGGCAGTAAACCACAACCAGTGGGAAGTAAGGCATAAGCGGAGTGATTATATTTGAGCCAGAATCACCAACACGATAAGCCGCTTGTGTTAAATCAGGTGAAATGCCCAATTGCATTAACATCGGAACAAAAATCGGCCCCAGCAACGCCCACTTTGCAGAGCTTGACCCCACAAATAAGTTTACAAATGCGGTCAAGAAGATAATACCAACCACAGTAACATAGCTTGGCAGCGCCAATGCTTTTAATACTTGAGCCCCTTCAATGGCAAGCAGTGCACCCAAATTTGAATGGCTGAAGGCACTGATGAAAAGTGCACAGAAAAACGCCATAACAATATAGTAAGACATGCTATTCATAGCTTTAGTCATGGCATCAATCATGTCTTTTGAGGTTTTAAACGTACCGACAACGAAACCGTATACCGCACCTGGGATCCAAAACAGTAGGAAGATAAGTGGCACAATTGATTGCATTAACGGCGCGCTAAAATCGGTTAAAGCGCCCGACGGGCTGCGTAGTGCTGAATCTTCACCGCTTGATGCATAAACCAATAACGCGATACCGGCTAACATCACCATGGACGCTACAACAAAGCCTTTCTTTTCTTTACTGGTGATCTCATCAAACGAAGGCAAGCTCTCTGTATCGCCGTCAATTTCTGTCGCTTTTAGCCTTGGCTCTATAATTTTATCAGTGATATACCAACCTAATAAAATAATGAATAAGCTCGATGCTGAAGTGAAAAACCAATTATTTAGTGGGTTAATCGCAATTTCTGGATCGATGATCTGCGCTGCACTTTGGGTAAAGCTTTGTAGCAACGGATCGATACCTGAAGGAATAAAGTTCGCGCTAAATCCGCCGCTTACGCCAGCAAATGCCGCAGCAATACCCGCAAGAGGATGTCTTCCCATCGCATAGAAAATAACACCGGCAAGCGGAATAACTAATACGTATCCAGCATCTGTCGCCGTGTGACTTACAATTGCGATAAGAATAATAGAAGGAGTTAGTAGTGCCTGAGGCGTGCGTTTAAGCATGATTTTAAGGCCAGTATTAATATAGCCAGAATGTTCAGCAACACCCACACCTAGCATAGCAACTAGCACCACGCCTAATGGCGCAAACCCCGTGAAGGTTTTTACCATCGTTGCCATAAATCCGGCAAGCGCATTTGGGTCTAATAAATTGTGAACGACAATCGCCTGATTGGTTCTTGGATCAATAGCGCTAAATTCTACGCCTGAAAATAACCAAGATAGCAGCCAAATCAGCAACATTGCTGATAAGAAAATGATTGCAGGATCAGGAAGTTTATTCCCCACCCGCTCTATCCCGTTTAGAAAACGGGTGATCGCAGAATTTTGCGAGTTCGCTTGTTGTGTTTCGTGCATACCATTGCCCTAAGAAAAAAATTGCTTAACCATAACTTAATATTTACATGTTAAGCAAGAAAACGTGCCTATTGACGAGACACTTTGCCGAATTAGTAGTCGACTTGGCATTTTTTTGTCTCAAGTCGGTGTCCAATAAAGAATTTACGCTATGCTTTTTATATGTCTGAAATTAAGGATTTTTAGATGATAGATCTAGACGACAAAGTGTTAGCTGACGTCAAACATGGTTTTAATTTACCACCAAAGCCCGCGCTGATAAGCGAATTGCAAGCTGCACTTGCTGCAGCAGATCCAGATCTGAACGATGTTGCTACGATCATCGCTCATGATGTCAGTACCTCTGCTGCTGTGTTAAAAGTCATCAACTCCCCATTATATGGTTTAGCGAGAACAGTAACTGATGTAAAACAGGCTGTCGTCTTTCTAGGTCTAGACTCTATCAGTAAGCTTGTAACCGGCTTTTTGCTAAAACAAACCTTTGACCAACGTAAATGTTGTATCAGTTTGGAGCGGTTTTGGGATAACGCTTCAGACATCGCAGATAGCATCATGGTAATTGGTAATAAACTTAAATCGCGTGTTCCTATCGAAAACTTGCACTTGCTAGGATTATTTCACGACGCAGGAATTGCTGCCATGGCGGTTAATTACCCCGATTATATGGAAACACTCATTGCCGCTAACAAAGATTATGACAAGCTGTTAGTCGAGCACGAAGAAGAAAAGTACGAGACCAATCACGCCATTATCGGCTACTTCCTATCAGCTTCTTGGAATTTGCCACAAAGTATTTGTCATATGATTTTATGCCATCATGACCCTGAGTTTTTGGGGAACTGTAAAGACGAAGAGCAGAAATTAGCTTTCGCCGCTCTAAAAATGGCTGAAAATTTTGTACATATCAATAAACGTTTTGTTGCCGCGCCTGATTGGCACTTAATGAAAGCAGATGTATTGAAGGTTTTAAATTTAGATGAAGATGATTACCAAGACATCAAAGAAGACCTAGATGAATACTTTTTAGAGCAAGATGGAGTAAGCAACTAGTTACCTCACACTCAACACCATCTTTGAAATGCGACTCAACGACAGTATTGCGGCAATTCTTAAAACTTCGTAGACTGGCAGCAAAATTAAAATAACAATGACTTAAGGAATTTACATTGCCAGCGCTGCTATCTCTTAAAGGCAAGTTTGCCATCTTTGGGCCTGGAATATTAATGGCAACTGCTGCTATCGGTGGTTCACATCTCGTTTCGTCAACTCAGGCTGGGGCACTATTTGGTAGTCAATTGATCTGGCTAATTGTTGCTGTTAATTTGCTCAAATATCCCTTTTTCAAATATGCAGTAGAGTACACAAGTCACTCTAAGCACACTGTCGTCGAAGGCTATCATGCACATTACCGCTTCGGATTTAAGGTTTTTGTGCTACTCAATATTTTCGCAGCCATTGTAAATACCGCGGGTGTGCTATTACTTACCGCAAGTCTCTTGAGCTACTCGCTGCCATTTCCAATAAATATTGAATTGTTAAGCTTTATACTTTTGGCTAGCTGCTTGACAATCTTACTGGTTGGACACTACAAAATACTTGATGTGACTAGCAAATGGGTAATGATAATTTTGACCATTTCCACAGTTATGGCGCTTGCCATTGCGGCTCATAATGGACCTGCCCATCCAGCCCCCATTGATCCGGTTTCCCCCTACGACATCGCACTACTGGGGTTTTTAGTTGCTTTAATGGGTTGGATGCCTGCACCAATCGAGATTTCTGCCATTAATTCCTCTTGGCTAAAAACGAAGATGGCTAAACAATCGCTAACAAGTAGCCAGATCCTACTGGATTTCAAGGTGGGATATTTTGTTACGCTGGGTCTTGCGGTCGTTTTTTGTTTGCTCGGTATGCTCATGCAATATGGTCAAGATAAGCCTGTTGAACTCGCAGGTGTTGCTTTCTCACAGCAGCTCATTGATATGTATGCCAATACGATTGGCGAATGGGCCAGATGGCTAATTGCAGGCGTCGCATTTTTATGTATGTTTGGCACAACGATCACGGTGTTAGACGGCTACTCCCGAGTGCTTAGTGAATCGCTTCAGCTGTTACGCCCTAACACAACGAAAAAGAGTTACACGCTCATTCTATTGCTACAAGCAGCGCTTGGTATGGCCGTAGTGCTGTTTTTTAAAGCCGACTTAAAGAGCATGCTGATGTTTGCCATGAGCTCAGCGTTTGTCACTACTCCCATCTTTGCTTGGATGAATTTAGGATTAGTGAAAGGTGAGATCTATCGCCGTCAACCCATGTACACCAAGATTTTAACGGGACTGGGGCTGGCTTATTTAGTGGGCTTTGCACTGTTATTCATATATTGGCGATTTTTGATGTAAGGCTAAAAGAGGCTGAGTAGCAGATGCAAATTAGACTTCTAGCATCTGCTACACTCGAGCGAGGTGCATTTATTTTAGATTTTGCACCTGCTCCCAAATAGAAACTACGTGCGCTTTATCATCGTCATTTAGCTCTCCATTTCGGTATGCTTTTACCAAGCTGCTCTCAACTTTGGCATTTAACTCATCAATCGAAAGATCTGCTTCCTCTACTTGCGCATAGCCTACCGCTAAGTCAAAGTGGCCGCGTAAATAGCCGCCAGCAAATAGTTCATCATCGCTCGCTCTATCGACAAGCTCATCAAAAAACTGCTGCGCTTTCTCTACATATTCTACTAAAGACATATTTATTCCTAAATTATTCTTGATGGCCTATGGCGTACATTACATGGTCATTGAATCCAGTGATCACTTTAATAAATCCAGCTAAGGACTCATCAAGTTGTTCGTCACCGGTATCAGCAATTAAAGGACGACCATTTAAGGCCTTTAATTTCGATTTTGTGGCGATAAGGATAATATTATCTTTACCGATTTTTTTGATGAGGTTAGGGCTTAGCTGCTGATTACCGCGGCCAAAAATGTGTCCTTGCCCACCAATTAATGTGATCACTAGCTTTGTTTTGTCATCAGCAAGCGACAACAATTGCTGCGCGGTTTGATCTTGCGCGATCAGCGCTTGGTCCCTTACCACATCAACACCAAGAAGTGTATTATCAAGTCCCATCTCTTCCATCACTGCTGCAACGGTCGAACCAGATCCCATAATGTAGGTTTCGTCTTCTTCCATTTCAGCAACCACATAGGCGGCGATATCTGCCAACACCAGCTCATCGCTTTCTTTGCCACCATTTTTCACCGCTTGCACATATCTCAGCTCGGTCGGCACTTGCATTTCACCAAATCGCTTAGCGCGCACAGTCCCTTCACGAAATGCAGCTTCATCAATGTCCATCACATCGGCTTCGCCAATAGAGACGAGCTCTCCGGTAACCAAAAGTTCAACGACTCTACCTGCTGCTTTTGGCGTTATCGCGTATACGCCGCTATGAATTTTGCACCCAGCAGGGATCCCAAGTACAGGACATGAATCACCCACTGCGTGGCAAATGTTACGGGCAGTGCCATCGCCACCAGCAAACAAAATCAAATCGACACCGAGCTGCTGCATCATTTGCGCAGCAGTCTCGGTATCTTCAGGACGAGTTGCCGTGCTTTGAGTTTGGTAAATCACTTGGGTGTTAAAACCCAGCTCTTTTGCCGTACGCTCCCCCATCTCACCGTTAACAGTAAATATTTCGATGTTTTGTTGATGTGGAAGCAGTTGTGTTAAAGCCGTTTTTGCTCGCTGATTAGCACGAGGCTCAGCACCTAACGCCAACGCTTGTTGGGCTGTTTCTGCACCATCGCTACCTTTTAGTGCAACGCTCCCACCAAGCCCAGCTAAAGGATTGATGATAAGTCCAAGCTTAAATTGCATCGTCAAACTCCATGCTTAGCTCTGTCGGGATATCCCAGTTAAATTGCTGCTGGCGTAACGGCCAAGGTGTATTATAAAAATTGCTTAATGCGTTGAGTAGTTGAGTCGTTCTGGTATTAAATCCATTTTCTAATAAAGCTAACACTTGCTGATGTACTCGTTGTTGAAAGCTGAAACGGCAAGTTTGTTCACCATTGAGGTTATCAACGGAAACATTAAATGAAAAACCAGCCGCGACACTTAACGCCCACTCAATCGCTTGTGGTTTCACTTCCACTTTTTCAAATTCGAGCTGCTGCGCTTTATCTCGTCCATCGGGACAATACCAGTAGCCGTAATCTTCGAGTTGCCGACGTGCCTCACCCGCAACGAGCCAATGTGCAACTTCATGCAAAGCACTGGCATAGAAGCCATGAGCAAAAATAATGCGGTGATGAGGGTATGATTCATTTGCAGGTAGATAGATAGGTTCATCGTCGCCCACTACCAGCTCCGTGTTAAGCGTGTGCAGGAATAACCCATTAAAAACAGCAATGAGGTCTTCTATTTTATGCATCAACATCCGCCACAAGTCTAAACTGGGCGCAAATTGTAAGGTTTTTAACGGCCAAAGTAAAAGATCTCGTTTTAGACTATGCCTTTTTGTCAAGAGAACTGCGTGGCGCGATATAAAGCGAAGCACGATCTCGACCTGACTTTTTCGACTCATAGAGGGCTAAGTCAGCTTCTTCAAAACATCGTTTGTGATTAAAGCTTTCACCAATAAGCTCATATCCTGCCACGCCAATGCTAAATGTCAGTCCAAAACTGGTGAAACGGGTAAATTCATGTACCAGTCGTTGTGCGAAATTAAGCGCGGCATCAGGCCGAGTTTCAGGGCAGATAATCACAAATTCATCACCACCCCATCGTCCAATATGGTCGCTTGGTCGTGCCTGCTCTCTTAAGAATTGCCCAACTTCCTTCAATGCATTATCACCATCTTGATGTCCTGCGGTGTCATTTAATTGTTTAAAATGATCAACGTCGATTACCAATAGCGATAGCGCTCGATGATAGCGTATGGCCCGCTGTACTTCTTCTTTCAGCAGCGCTTCAATCTTTCTGCGATTCATAACCTGGGTTAAGAAATCCAGTTCAGCCCGGTTCTTCAATTCTTGTTCTTGACGTAAATCTCGGATCACCGCAATAAAAATATCATTTTTAGAGACGGACACCGTGGATAATGCGATATCCACCGGGATCTCCGCACCTGATCGGTGCCGTCCTACAATTTTAAGGCCATCATACGTCACTCTGCGCATCGTAGAGGTGCCTCGGAACTTTTCTCTGTCCGCGACATGTTTACTTATATACCGCTCTGGAATGAGGTCTTCAACCTGCATACCTAATAATTCTTGTGGCTGATAACCAAATAAGTCAGTACAGGCCTTATTGACTTCTTTAAGCCGACCATTTTTGTCACAATATAAAATAGCATCAGGAGTAGAGTTGAATAACTTTCGCTTTTCGTTGATAAGTTTAACCACAAAAATGAGCGTGAAGATGTTCAAGCAAGCAAACAACAAGACTATTGGTAGCAGCAACAATATACCGGTGTTACTCAATTCTTGGGTTTGAGCAAGCTTTACCGATTGGTTTTGCTTTGCAAGCTCAAATTTCTCTCCAATTGACTTACGCAAATAATTAAATGCAGCTTCTGCGTCCGTGTCATCTACTTTCACTAAACGATCCACAGCCTCAGAGCTCAATCTTCTCGATGTGAATTTTGACTTAGCAAGCGCAAGCATTTGTGTATATTCATCAAAGGTGTGTTGAATAACGGCTAATGCCTTTGTCTCTTGGCTGCTTAGCGCCGTACTTTGTAATTTTAAGATTGTCGCTTTGGTCGCTTCAACATCAGCTAAAGCCTGTTCGTAATAAATCTCGTCTTGGCGTAGGACATAATTTTTGAAGTGATGAATAAAGCCGTTATAACCAAAGCTACGCTCCAGCTCAGCTAGCAGTTCAGCACGCTTAATTGCAACTTCAGTTTCTGATTGCCATGACTGATGAAATGAGGAAATGGAGTGGTTTAACAAAGTGGACCAATAAAATAGGCCACCACTCACCAAAATAGTAAAAATAACTAAGCCACTGATCTGCAAAAAAATACGTTTATTCATATACTCTGCTGTCCAAATTCAGCAAATCCTAGAGCGCAGTAGAAAGAAGAAATTAGAGACCGTCTAGGTGCTGTAGAATCCATGTCGATGGTACAAAAGTTACATACCATTACAGCTATTAAGTCTAGACCAGAGAACGAAAAAAGCCGCATTACAGCGGCTTACAGATAGGATATTTTTAAGCGAGTATTAGATAAATTGGTATCGTTACTCGTAATAAGCTTTGCCTTCTTCGGCCATTGCAAGTAGCGGCTCCGCAGGTGTAAATACAGGGTTGTCAGCAGCGTATGTTGATAGCTCTGAACACACCTTATTGGCGCCTTTTTTGTCCATATAGCTAAATGGACCGCCCAAGAATGGAGGGAAACCAATGCCAAAAATAGCACCGATATCACCATCTCTTGCATTACGGATAATACCTTCATCAAGACAGCGCGCAGCCTCATTGAGCATCTGTGCAACGCAGCGGTTCGCAATTTCTTGTTTATTCAATTTAGGAGAAGGCGTGACACCGAGTAACTCATAAACAGACTCGTCCACTTGCTTGCCTTTTTTACCTTCATAGGTATAGAAACCACGACCAGATTTGCGACCTAGGCGTTTGCTATCTATCATACGTGCAAAAGCATCCGGCGCCTTAAAGCGAGCACCTAATTCTTTTTCTAAAATTGGCGCAATCTTAGAGCCAATGTCTACACCTACTTCATCAAGAAGCGCAAGGGGACCAACAGGGAAACCAAACTCAACCAAAGCTTGATCGATTTTCTCTATCGGTTCACCAGCAAGCAAAAGATTTGCCGCTTCGTTAACATAAGGTGCCAGAATACGATTTACGTAAAAGCCAGCTTTATCTTTTACTACTATTGGGGTTTTCCCCTGCTTACGAGCAAAAGCCACAGTGCGCGCAATAACCTCATCACTAGTAGTTTCGTGCGGAATGATCTCCACCAGCGGCATTTTTTCTACTGGCGAGAAATAATGCAAACCAATTACGTTTTCAGGACGCGTCGCTTTTGCAGCGATTTGACCGATTGGTAATGATGACGTATTACTTGCAAATATCGTACTCTCACTACATTCGCGTTCAATATCCGCCACCATCGACTGTTTAAGGTCTAAGTCTTCAAATACGGCTTCGATCACCATGTCTGTGTGTTTAAAACCAGAGTAATCTGTTGTCCCCGTGATCATATTCAAAGTTGACTGCATCTCTGCCTTTGAAATAATACGACGCTTTTGGCGTTGAGTTAGGATCTTATAGCTGTAATTTAATGCGTTGCTAATGCCCTGATGCGCAACATCTTTAATACGTACCGGAGTGCCTGCTTTAACCGCACTAACATGGGTAATACCTGCGCCCATTAAGCCACCACCTAGCACTGCAACACGCTTCACAGGAGCAAGATCTTGACCTTGGAAATCCTTTTTCATTTCCGTTGTCGCAAAGAAAATCCCACGTAGCGAGCGTGATACTTCAGACATCACTAAATCAGCAAAACCCTCGGCTTCGGTTTTATAACCTTTAAGCTTGTCCAGCTCTACAGATGCACGTACCGCTTTGATGATAGCGAGCGGCGCGGGATAGTGACCACCCGTTTTCTTCTCAACATTTTCTTGTGCTTTTTTGAAAATGATATTGCGTCCGAACGGGTTAGACTCTAGCAATTGGCTAATTTTGTCTAAATTCGGTTTGCGAGGCTTAGGCTTACCTTTTCTTGCAAGCTTCACCGCTACGTCGAGTAAAATACTGTGTGGTACAGAATCGTCAACCAGGCCCGCTTTTTTCGCTTGCTTAGGTCGAACTTGTTTACCAGTTAGCATCCATTCAAGTGCTTTTTGAATACCAACTAATTTCGGTAGACGCTGTGTACCGCCACCACCAGGCAATAGACCAAGCTGTACTTCTGGAAGGCCCAGTTTAGTCTTGCTGTCTTCAGTACATACACGGTAATCACACGCCAGCGCAAACTCCAAGCCGCCACCCAGTGCTACCCCGTGGATCGCAGCAACGGTCGGGAATGGTAAATCAGCCAATTTAAAGAAGGTTTTATGACACATTTCCGAAATCGCTAACGCATTTTCACGGGTTTTCGCGCTGTCTAGCATTTTAATGTCTGCACCCGCGATAAAGTTATCGTCTTTACCACTGATAAAAACCATACCCGTTACATCGTCTTGCTTACTCTTTGCGATGATCTCTAATAATTCATCAGCAAATGTATCACGTAAGGTGTTCATTTTTTCGCCCGGCACGTCGATGGTGACGATGGCGACTTTATGGTCGTTTAATTCATAAGAAAATACTGACATTATGCGCTCTCCAATACGAATGCTGCTCCAAGACCACCTGCAGCACAGGCAGTTGTCAATGCAAGACCACCGCCGCGGCGCTTAAGCTCATGTAGGCTTTGCGTGATCAAGCGTGCGCCGGTTGCTGCGAATGGGTGACCATATGCAAGTGAACCACCAAGCACGTTAAACTTATCCATGTCGATTTCGCCAATTGCTTTACTGCGACCAAGTTTTTCTTGCGCGAATTTGTCTGAGCCAAACATTTTCATATTGGACAGCGCTTGTGCTGCGAAAGCTTCATGCATTTCTATCAGGTCAAGATCAGCAAGGGTAACACCCGCACGGTCAAGAGCTACAGGCGTTGAATGTGCAGGACCCATCAACATATCTTCGTGTACGCCGATTGCAGAGAAGGCGAAACTACGCACATAACCTAAGATGTCGTAGCCAAGTGCTTTGGCTTTGCTTTCGCTCATCATTAATACTGCCGCTGCACCATCGGTCAGTGGCGTTGCATTTGCTGCGGTTACTGAGCCGTGCTGCCTGTCAAATACAGGCTTTAACTTGGCGTAGCTTTCCAATGAGGAGTTTTCACGGATGTTATTATCTTTATCAATAAAGCTTTTGTATGGCTCAACATGGGCAGCCATCACTTCATTATTTAATAAGCCTTCCGACCATGCTTTTGCAGCTAAGGTATGTGAGCGGTGCGCCATCGCATCTTGATCTGCACGGCTGATCCCGTGAGTCTTAGCCATTTGCTCAGCGGTTTGCCCCATTGATAAGCCAGTAGAATATTCTGCAACTGCCGGTGGCACTGGCAGTAAGTCTTTGAGTCTTAGCTTTGAGAAAATCTGTAAACGCTGCTTAAGTGTACGTGCTTTGTTCAAGTCAACAAGGCTACCTGCAAGCTTTTTGCTCACGCCAATCGGTAGCACTGATGAAGAATCCGCACCACCAGCAACACCCACACTCACTTGGCCTGAAATAATGCTCTCTGCAACGTTAGCAATCGCTTGGAAACTGGTTGCGCATGCACGTGATACAGAGTAAGCGTCAACAGAAACTGGCATGCCAGTGCCAAGCACGATTTCACGCGCAATGTTTGGTGCTTCCGGCATTTGTACAACTTGACCGAATACCAGTTGGTCGATTTCTTTACGATCGAAGTTCAAACGCTCAAGCATTTCGTTGACGACGATTTTGCCTAAATCTAGGGCTGGAACGTGGTGAAAAGCGGTAGCTTGCTTTGCGAATGGCGTACGCAGGCCGCTCACGATAGCGATTCGGTCGCCTTTTGATGTTTTTAGTATGTTTTGTTCAGACATGAATTTTGCTCTCCCGCTGACAGGTCTGACCTGTTAATTTCCTCCGATTTTAAACAACCAAATCGAAGTTGCCAATAGCAAAGCACGAAATGGCTGCTTTTTAAACCGTGAAAACCAACTTTAGATGCTTTTTCAAGCAATCTCAAAGTATTTGAAATTGTTATTTAAAATTTATGAACTTTTCTAAAATTATGGGTCTAATCAACTTGATTATTCATTCCGCGTCCATATAACTATTTTTATTTTTGTCGGCTTAAAAGGCAGTCTCATGGCAGTAAACGAGTTTTCTCAACTAAAAGAATATTTAGATACCCAAATTTTAGGACAAAGTGCACTGACCGAATCCTTGCTTATCGCGCTTTTAGCAGATGGTCATTTATTGGTTGAAGGCCCCCCTGGTCTTGCTAAGACCCGTGCAGTAAATGCGCTGGCTAAAGGCATTGAAGGGAGCTTCCAACGCGTCCAATTTACCCCAGACTTATTGCCGTCTGATGTAACTGGTACAGATATCTATCGCCAACAAACCAATGAATTTGTATTTGAGAAAGGCCCGCTTTTTCATCATTTGATTTTGGCTGACGAAATCAACCGAGCCCCAGCCAAAGTGCAATCAGCGCTACTAGAAGCAATGGCTGAGCGCCAAATAACCGTTGGCAAAACAACGTATCCGTTACCTGAGCTATTTATGGTAATGGCAACACAAAACCCGCTTGAGCAAGAAGGTACATATCCGTTACCTGAAGCGCAGCTTGACCGCTTTTTACTCCATCTAAATATCGATTATCCGGATGCAGAAACCGAGGTTGATATTTTGCGCCTCACTCGTGGCGAGGCGTTGGAGGAGTACCAAGCAACCTTCACACCGATTAGTCAAGCAACCCTATTTGAGGCCCGTAAAACCGTACTAAGCATGCATCTTGCTGAGCCACTAGAGCAATATCTTGTGCAATTGATTATTGCGACCAGACAGCCACAACGCTTTGATGCAACGCTTGCAAGCTGGATTGATTATGGTGCGAGCCCTCGAGCTACAATTGCGCTTGATAAATGTTCTCGTGCTCATGCGTGGCTACAAGGCAGAGACTTTGTCACACCAGAAGATATTCAAGCTGTGGTGCATAACGTGCTACGCCACCGTATCGTGCTGAGTTATGAAGCACAGGCGGATGGGATCACCAAAGATCAGGTGATCAGTAAGATTTTAGAATTGGTTGCTGTTCCATAATACTATGAACGACATCAAGCAGTTTAATTCAGCCAGCTGGTTTAATGAAAGCCACAGTAATGGTGTCGAACTCGGCCTGAAAGAGCTACTTTTTTATAAGTCCAAAGCGCATTTACTTTCGCTCAAACCGAGAGGAAAAGTGAAAAGTGCTCAATCAGGACAATACCTCGCACCGCATAAAGGTCGAGGTATGGAGTTCGTTGAAGTCAGACAATACCAATATGGTGATGATATTCGTGCGATTGACTGGCGCGTTACCGCGCGTACCGGTGAAGCACACACGAAACTCTTTCAAGAAGAGAAAGAACGTCCCGTTTTTGTATTTTGTGACTTTTCCTCAAGCATGCTATTTGGTTCAAAGCTGTTACTTAAGTCGGTGCTTGCGGCACACTTAGGCATTTTGGTGTCTTGGGCTGCATGCCAACGCGGCGATCGTGTTGGTGGTGTGGTATTTAATGACAGCAATCACCACGAGCTAAAACCGATTGCTCGCGACCGTGGAGTGCTTGCGCTAGCTCATCAGTTTTGTGCCCTACACGAACAAGCATTAATTCAAAAAGAGACCCAACCCTCGGGGGATCGTTTCAATGAGAATTTAAAACGACTTGTGCATCTAGCCAAACCCGGCAGCCTGATTTATCTCATTTCGGACTTTACGGAGTTGAATGATGAAAGCTTTAAATTGCTAGAGCGTGCCACTCGCCATAACGAAGTAATTGGTTGTATGGTAAGCGATCCTTTTGAGCATCATCTACCTGAATACAGTCAAGCGATTGAGGTCTCAGCTGGTGAACAGAACTGGACATTGCCCTTGATGGACAAGCAATTTAGAGACAAATTCTCGCAAAATGCGTCTGACTTTTTCAATCGAAGATTAGCGCTACTTAAGCGCTCTGGTATGTCGTTACAAAAGTACGACGCGTCATTACCAATCGAATTACAAATCATGAGGGGTTAAATGCAAGTCAATCCACTCGACCAGCTTAATGATGTGGTCATCCCTCAAAGCGTGAGCTGGTGGCCACTTTCTTATCCAATGTGGGGAGCCATTTGTGTTCTACTCACAATATTTGGGGTTATGTGTTGGCTATTGTATCGTCGCCAGCAATTTTTAAAGGCAAAAAAGGAAGCCGTAAAACTGAGTCATTCGCAGGATAATGCCCAAAAATTACACACCATACTCAAACGTTTAGTAAAACATTATTACGGTGATATCGCTGCGAGTAGATCGGGCCAAGAATGGTTATCGCTGCAAGCAAGACTCACACGCGTTGAACTCACTCAGCAAGAGCTCGACTCGTTATATGCGCCGACTCAAGACCCCGCACTCAGCGATAAACTATGTCGTGCGATTAATACTTTCAAAGTGAAGGAGCGCCTCGATGTTTGAGTTTAGTTGGCCCCTTGCCTTTTTATTGTTACCTCTGCCTTGGCTAATTGCGAAGTTTAAACCGAGTATCGCGCAGACCAACATCAATATTCGTATGCCAAGTGCCGCAAAGTTACAACTCGCGAGCACAAATCAACTCAATAAACGCGCAAAAGTAAGCCTAGTAGAAACACTCATCTGGCTACTACTGGTAACCGCAGCGGCAAACCCGACTTGGCTTGACGACCCAATCGTTGTGCCAAACGAGGGACGCGATATTATGCTTGCTGTTGACTTGTCGGCTTCAATGACAGAGCAAGATATGGAATACCAAGGTCGCTTAGTAGACAGATTGTCTGTCGTCAAAGCTGTTGTTAGCGACTTTATCGAAGCGCGCCAAGGAGATCGTCTGGGACTTATTCTTTTTGGTGACACCGCGTTTTTGCAAACGCCACTCACCCGAGATTTAGCGACGGTTAGCCAAATGCTTAGTGAGGCACAAATTGGTTTAGTTGGACGCGCCACAGCGATTGGTGATGCTATTGGTTTGTCGGTAAAGCGTTTTGGTGAGCGTGAACAAAGTAACAAAATCTTGATTTTGCTGACCGATGGTCAAAACACCGCGGGCAACCTTCAACCAGAAGAAGCACTGATCTTAGCCCGAGAAGAAGGCATAAAAATTTATACCGTTGGTGTTGGCTCTGATGGTAGACGCGGTTTTGGTTTATTTGGTTTTAATTCTATGGCTGGTAGTAGTATCGACGAGAAAACGTTGCAACATATCGCCAAAGAAACTGGTGGGCAATATTTTCGCGCAAAAGACGTGGAAGGCCTACAACAGATCTACGCTATGCTCGATGAGCTAGAGCCGATAAGTGATGAAACACAGACTTTCCGTCCTAAGATTTCACTGTTTTATATTCCTCTCCTCGCGATACTCGGCTTGCTTTTTGTAGCTCAGCTAAGTCTCGTATTAAGAACAAAATTAAGAGGGTAAATATATGATGGCATTTGAATTTATTCGCCCACACCTGCTTTGGTTACTCATTCCTTGGGTGATATACAGTGCATTGCAATGGTCTAAAAAGTCTAATCAAAAATCAGCGCAACTTATCGCACCGCACCTGATGAAGGTGGTGATGGGAGCCGATGGTCAAAAACACCAAAAACAAAGTAACTCTTGGCTTGGAATTGTGTTCTTTTTGTTGGCCATTATTGCGGTTGCAGGGCCAAGTATCGAAAAACAAGAAGTACCGGTTTTTAAAACTCAGGCACCTAGAGTGTTAGTGCTCGATATGTCGTATTCTATGTACTCAACCGATCTCACGCCAAACCGCTTAACGCAAGCGAGATTTAAAACTTTAGACATGCTAAAGCAATTTAAAGAAGGCGAAACAGGTTTAGTTGCCTATGCAGGCGATGCTTTTACTGTATCGCCACTCACAACGGACGTCACCACACTTGAGAACTTGATCCCGAGCCTTCGTCCAGAGATCATGCCCTCAAAAGGCTCTAACGTGTATGCAGGAATCGAAGAAGCCATTGGCCTGTTAACAGGTGCAAGTGCAACCTATGGTGACATTATTTTGGTAACCGATGGACTTGAACAGGAAGACGCAGAAGATGTACAAAAGCTTCTTTCTGACAGCCCATTTAATTTAAGTATCTATGCCTTAGGTACAGCGCAAGGCGCACCAATCAAATTACCTGAAGGCGGCTTTTTAAAAGACCAATATGGTCAGATAGTCGTGCCAAAGTTATTCCCGACTCGACTTGAAAAACTCGCTAGAGTAAAAGGTGGAAAATTTGCCAGCTATACTGCTGACAGCAGTGACATAGAGACATTTAAGCCTAATTTGGGTGCAAATACATCGGTGCTTAAACGCGACCTAGAAAGTGCTAAGTGGCGAGTAGATGCGGGAATGTATCTGCTGATTGTACTTATCCCACTTGCACTGCTATTGGTTCGAAATCACGCAGTTATGTTAAGTGCTTTGGTTGTTTTTGCGATGTTGCCGCAGCAAAAAGCGCTGGCGAATGAATGGACACAGTGGTTTAAAAATAGCGACCAAAACGCGCTACAGGCCTACCAAAATGAAGCGTTCGATGAAGCAGCGCTTGCCGATAATCCGGTACTAAAAGGTGCAGCCCTATATAAAGCTGGAGATTACGAAGGAGCGGTAGAAACACTCGAACAAACAAGCTCAGCAGAAGGCCAATACAATTTAGGCAATGCGCTAGCACGGCTTGGTAAGTTAGACGACGCAATTTCTGCCTACGAAAAAGCCTTGTCCTTAGATCCTGAGTTTACGCAAGCGAAGGATAATAAAGCGTTAGTCGAAGCGTTAAAGGATCAGCAAGAGCAGCAAGACCAACAAGGTCAGCAAGACCAACAAGGTCAGCAAGACCAACAAGGTCAGCAAGACCAACAAGGTCAGCAAGACCAACAAGGTAAGGTCAGCAGGACCAACAAGGTCAGCAAGACCAACAAGGTCAGCAAGACCAACAAGGTCAGCAAGACCAACAAGGTCAGCAAGACCAACAAGGTCAGCAAGACCAACAAGGTCAGCAGGACCAACAAGGTCAGCAAGACCAACAAGGTCAGCAAGAGCAACAGAATCCACAAGCAGGAAGTGGGTCAAAACAAAACAACAACGAGCCAGAGCTAGATGCTGCCCGCCAAGACCAGCAAGCAGCTGACGAACAAACTCAAGAGCAAAAACAACAGCAAGCGCAAGCCGCACCTACGCCCGATCCAGAGCAATCACCTCAGGATGAAGAAAAGGCACAGGCTACAATGATGCAAGATAGTCGGCCACTTACCCCCGAAGAAATAGAGAAAGCGCAACAGCTTAATCAACTGCTTAGAAAAGTACCTGATGATCCGGCCATATTATTGAGAAATAAAATGCAACTAGAAGCACAACAACGCAAACAAAGACGTCTACCAAGAGGAGCTGAAAAATCATGGTAAAACGCATTCTATTTTTTCTGTCTTTGTTGATATTAAGCCACGCCTCGTTGGCATTGGAAAATCTCACAGCCAGCGTAGACAAAAACCCAGTGCTCGCAGGTGAATATTTCACGTTGTCGATTATCGCTGAGGGCAAAGTCAAAGGCACCATTCCTGATGTTTCCGTGCTTAGTAACGACTTTATCACCAGCCCGGTGAATACCAGCTCAAGAACCAGTATCATTAATGGTAGCGTTTCAAGCTCCACTACCTGGCAAATGCAGCTCGTTGCTCGCACGCCGGGTACTTACACCATTCCTGCGTTAGAAGTAGATGGTGAAACGACCCAGCCGATCGAAATAAAAGTTGTCGCTCGTGATGATGAGCAGCAAAGTGAAGATATATTCGTAAAAACCGAACTCAAGACAAAAAATCTCTATGTTCAACAGGCTGCGCTTTATACTGTTAAGCTCTATGTAGGAAAAGAACTACTAGATGGTCAACTGAGTGCCCCAATCTCAGATGGCGCTAATTTCACACAATTGGGCAAAGCCAATGAAGAATACGAAGTTATTGACGGCCGACGCTACATGGTGCTCACTCGCGAATATATGATCCAACCACAAAAAAGTGGTGATTTCAGCATAGAGCCGCCGATCTTCAACGGCCAGATCAGAGATGGCTATCGCAGAATGGCGACTTCTGCGGTTGGCAATACCATTGACTTTTCAGTATCTCCAATCCCAGCTAACGCTGCTGATAACTGGCTACCCAGTGAATATTTGAATTTTTCTGAAGAATGGCAGCCCAAAGATACCGAGTTTATGGTTGGGACGCCCATCACGCGAACACTAACACTCACTGCAGTAGGTGTTACTAAAGAGCAGCTTCCTGACATTCAGCTCGAAGACGTTAATGGCTTTAGAATTTATCCAGACGCGTCTGAACGTAAGCAAATTACCCGAGATGGAAAAGTCATCTCACAGTTAACCATTTCTTTTGCTTACCTACCGCAACTTGCCGGTGATTTTACTCTGCCCGAAGTAAAACTACCTTGGTTTAACACCATCACTAAACGTGAAGAGTTTGCGACATTACCAAGTAAGTCTGTCAGCGTAATTCACGATCCAAATCAGCCAGCCTTACCACAGACCGCTCCAATCCCGCAGCCGCTCTCAAGTCCAAGCGTAAGTCCGTCAACTGCTACACAAACCAACGTGATCACAGAGCAAATTATCCCGCTGTGGATGTGGGGACTCGCCGCTTTTGGATACGCATTATGGCTAATAACATTACTAATATGGCGTCTAAGAGCAAAACCGGCCTCAAACCCAGTAGTAAATAGGGTCATTGATGAAAATCCAGCACCTTTTATTTCGTTTGAAGAAGCGGTTAAGCAAGATAACCCAGCGGGCTTTTACCAAGCGCTACTGCGCTACACCAAACAACAAAATATCACCATGACACAATGGCTAGCACTTCAGCCCAGCTCATTGCGAGCACAAGTACAAACGCTACAAAGCTCGCTGTATGGAGGCAATAGCGCAAAAGTAGACTTGGCTCAACTATATGGTGAAATTAAAACCAGTGTAAAAAGCACTGTTCACACAAATAAAAGCCAAAATTTAGGCAATCTATACCAATAAGCGCCTCAGGGCGCTTTTTTATTGCAAGACGAACTAGATTTGTTAGTAAATAATTAACAGATCCATTATGCTTGGTGTGAGATACACTCCCAAAATCAACTAAAATAAAATACGTTTTTGTTGAAATAAACCTGCAAAAAGATAGGTCTCATAGATATGGCCAGTAAACAACATCACTACGAGTCACTGGTTCGGATGTACCATAAAGAGCTATATAAGTTCGCTTATTGGTTGTCTGGCGATCCGACAATAGCAGAAGACTTAGTACAAGAAACTTTTTTGCGGGCTTGGCGCGCACTCGATTCATTACAAGATGAAAATGCAGCAAAGCCTTGGTTATTAACTATTTTAAGACGAGAGAATGCACGTCGTTTTGAGCGCAAGCAATTTGACTATGCGGAGGTTGAACAAGATACGCTGGTCGACGATACCAGTTCGGCTTTGGATGATGCAATGGAGCAAACCGTTGTGCAACGACAAATAGCCAACTTAGCACCAGAATATCGTGAACCACTGCTACTGCAAGTGGTGATGGGATGCTCTGGGGATGAAATCGCCGATATACTTGAGCTGAATAAAAACACGGTGATGACAAGGTTATACCGTGCTCGCAACCAGCTAAAAGACGCTTTAACGACTGAATATGAACCAATAAAGGGGGCATCAAACTGATGGATGAACTCGAATTTCGACGCCGCCTCGTTGCTGATCCTCATGATGAAGAGGTCAAGAAACAGGCCGAACAGCAACCTGAGTTGCAAGCACTGGTCGAAGAAATGCAAGCTTTCGACGATTTCTTGGGAAAATCACTCGATATTGATGTGCCTGAGGGGTTGGCTGATAAGATAATTGCAAAGCAAAAGGAGCTTGAAACGGAAGAACACAAAGTAGTGAAAATGTCTTGGTTTAGACGCGCTACTGCACCATTTGCGATTGCCGCCAGTGTATTTTTTGCCGCCGTGGTCTTTTACTTTGGTGGTTTTGGACACCCTGTCGATACCGGTGAACATGCGCTTGCTCATGTGTATTACGAAGAAAATGCACTGCAAAAGCAAGAAACAGTGTCACTGCAAACCGTGAACGAGAAGCTCGCGATGTTTGGGGGTAAGTTCGACAACTTACCGGGTAAAGTGGTTTACGCGACATTTTGTAACTTTAAAGGCCAAAAAAGCCTTCACTTGGTTATGCAATCCGAGTTTGGTCCGCTCACGGTTTTTGTCGTGCCAGCTGGTCAACAAAGCACGATTGACGGCAAAGATAGTTTTGGTGATAGCCGCTTTGAGGGCTTGATTGCTCATGATGGTAAAGCCAACACCATATTGGTGGCAAACCGAGGCACGCCGATTGAAACCTTCCAATCAGAAGTGACAAGCTCACTACGCTGGTTATAACGCCACCGCCCCACTCTTTGGGGCGGTGTCTCAATATCCTTACTAAACCTCTCAAAATACAAATTTAATTGAGATACATACCTATTTAAATAGCCATGTTAGTTCTTTACAATGGCGGCAGTTATTTTGGTATATAGGAACTTTATGAAACATTTCATTGTGTTACTTTCCCTTGTTTCTTTTTTATTTACAGCTAGTTTTAATGCTGAAGCGAGAAAGAAGTTTGGTAGTAAGAGCTCAGGAAAAACCCAGCAAACACAAACAACCCAACAAAAGCAGCAAACTGATACACAAGCATTAAATGCAAAATCGACTACGACACCTAAGTCGAGTAAAAAAGGCATTATGGCCGGTGTACTTGGCGGATTACTAGCCGGTGGTCTAATTGCCGCAATGCTTGGCGATGATTTTGAAGGATTTCAATTCCTTGAAATGATTTTGCTTGCTGCTGCTGCCTTTTTAATCTTCAAATTGGTTAAAGGCATGCTTGCAAAAAAACAGCAGCCAAGTTATGCCGGTGCGCCGCACATGGGTGGCTACAACAATACGCCACCACCACAGCAGTTTCAAAGCCAAGGACCAATTGGCGGTGGTTTTGGCGCAAGTAGCGTGCCTATGAATTTGCCTAGAGATTTTGATATCAACGGCTTTTTACAAGGCGCAAGACAGCATTATCAAACCATCCAAACCGCTTGGAATAACAATGACTTTTCGACAGTTTCTGAATACTTAAGCCCAGAGTTGGTTGAAGAGTTCAAACGTGAACGAGAGCAGCAAGGCGACGTTAACACTGAAGTGATGTTTGTTGACGCTGAGTTAGTCCGTGCAGATACACACCCTGACGTTTGGGAAGTTAGCATTAAGTTTACTGGTAAATATCGTGACCTGGGCGACATGCAAGAAGAGCCTATCCACGAAATATGGCACTTAGAGCGTAGAACGACGGGGGATGCACCCTGGTTAATCGTTGGCGTTGAAGAGCTAGCTGCCTAAATCATCAACTTTAGCAAAAATTACACTCAGCTTGTTTATTCACCAAGTTGAGTGTTTATTTGCAGAACTTCTCTATCCTCACCCAAACACACTTCAATATCTGCGATGTTTGGTAAGCTTTGCATCCCCCATACCGAAAGACGTTGAAATGGCTGAATGAATTGTCTAACTTGCTCATCACTCATCCCCTTTCCAGTCGATGCTTTGAGCATATGCTCTTGTTGCAGGCGCCACAGATATACTCTGTCGAAGCTCATTCCATTTAAATAAATGAGACTATCTAATAGTGAAAAAATAGCTTGATACTCTTCACATAAAATGTGGTTCACTTGTAAGCGAAACGAACCGTCTTTATCAAACTCTTGCTCAAATTGATTAACGGGAGATGCTAACTCATCGCTAGGCTGCGGCTCCACTCCCATACACCACCCCTCGATAATAAGTACCTGTAAACCCGCCTCAACTTCTCGCCATTTTGATTTTGGCAACTTCCTATCAATTGATTTATCAAATACAGGTAAAGTTAATGCTTCGCCGCGTTTAAACCTGTCTATAACACCTTGTAATAGTTGCAGATCATGAGTACCAGGCAAGCCTCTTTGTTGAAACAGCGGATGAAACTTTGAAGCAAGCACTGCCCGCTCTTCTGGGTCTAAATAAAAATCATCAAAAGACACACACTTACAGGCAATGCCAACTTCCCTAAGTTGTTTACAAAGAGAATAACTGAGTGTTGATTTACCAGAACCCTGAACGCCAGAAACTCCTACTAGTAGAGGGTATGAGAAGTCTCCAGTTGAAAACATTTTGTCTATCCTATTCTTTAACTTATAAGCCAAAGCCATTTCGATCACCTCTTTATAAAACCAAAAAAATCAAAATACCAAACATTTACAGTTAATGAACAAAAATGTATCTTTTGTATGCAATATAAAAACAACAAGGAAAACGTATGAAAGTAATAATCTATTCAATTCTAATGTGTGTTTCATGCCTCTCAAATGCCGTAGAGTATGAACCGGTTAACTGCAGAAGCGAGCAAACAGGTACTAAAAACTTTTATGAAGGTGAAGCTTCGTGCGTAGGTGAATATGCCTACAGCACATGTCCCTCTGGAATTGGAAGTTGTCATGTCGTGGATGATAACTTTGTTACAATTCGCAAGTATATACCATTACAAACTTCAAATAGCGCTCAGCTACAAGAATTAGTAGAACAGTGGGTTACCGGAGTTACTGGCGCACGCTTACGAGAAACTCACTTAGTATCTTGTACAGCACATAATGTTCCTTTTTCTCATTCGGAAGCCGTTTATGAAACTGTGTGTGACTATAAACCGTCGGTCGAAATTTGGCATAGCGCAATAGCTGGTAGTGCTAATAGACATGTGTATATCGTTGCCAGAGATAAAGATGGTTCGATTGGTTCTCAGGAGCTTTGGGTTAATGGCGTAAAACAGAGTGGTTCATCCACTGAACTTGTTGGACAAGATGGAGACTCTTTCAATGTAATGGCTAAAGTTCGTGATAACGATGGTTATTCATCCTCAACATCGCGAAATATCATCCTCAGATGGAATGGCTACCCTTGCAAAGGAAAATGTCCTGATCCTTTCTAAGAAAGCAATAAAACCACCATTAGTTCATAAATGGTGGTTTTAATTATCATTTAAGTCCAAAGCGATATTCAAACAGAATCATGATATTTCTGCCCTGTTGTGGCACATGACCGTCAATCAATCTTGGATCAAATACGGTGTATTTTTTATCAAAAAGATTTTCAGCTTTCAGTTGAATTTTAGCGTGATTATCCAAATTGAAAGAAACGGTGCCGCCGATGAGGTAGTAACTTGACTGCTCGAAATCATCGACAATTGACTCAGGGGGAGCAGGTATAAATGTTGTGTCTCGCCAAATTGCATTTAAAGTTACTTCTACCGCCTCTCTTTTATGAGTAAAGGCAAGTGCAGCAAACTTTTTAAAACTGCCATTTAATGGCTCGTCAAATAACTGGGTGTATGCGCCTTGTATCCAAGTTGTGCTGCTCAGATTAAAATTAGCATTAACTTCAATACCCTGCATGCTCGTCTCAAAGACGTTATCAAATGTAAACTCTGCTTGTTCATCATCTATTGGTACTAGATTAATGAAGTCCTCCAGCTCATTATCAAATAACACTACATCAAACTGTTTAGACTCATCTTGATAGTGCCAAACAAGCTCTGTGGTTTTTACATATTCTGAAGTTAACTCCGAATTACCTGATGTAACATCATCGTTTGAATTAAGTTCGTTGCTCACAGGGGTACGAAAAGACTCACCATATTGCAACTTAAAAGTGTTAGCCTCATCGTAACCGTAAACGAACGCGAGCCTAGGCGATAACTTATCATCTATGTCTTTCACTTCGTCATATCGTGCACCCGCGAACATACTCAGTTGCTCGCTAAACCGATACTTTGCTTGAACGTATCCAGCATATGAATCAAAGTCTTGTCGCAACGGATAAAAAGGGGCGTAATCAGATATGGTTTGAATACCACCTAAATAAGTGTGGTTGTAGATGATGATATCACCGGCACTTTGATCGTAATATGAGGTTCTAACGCCAGCTTTACTTTGTTCTTCTTTTGATAGCTCAGCGCCATAATTCCACTGTAAACGGTCGTTTTGTTTATAACCACCATCTAGGTTATAAGTTAAATCTCTGGATTGCCAAGCAGGGCCAACTAAAAAGTCTCCTCCTTGCGTGATACCAATTTCTGCTGCTGTAACGATAAGCCCTGCACTTTCGATATTATGCTCAATAAAGCTTAACTTATGCGTTAACTCCAGTTGCTCAGTAGCTTGCCAATGATATTCAAATGTTGCTGCATAGTTCTCACTTTTATGCTCATTTTCAGGGGAGTAACGGGAAAGATTTAAAAACTCATCAAGTTGAGTACGGTTAAACCTTACTTGCCATGTTAACGCTTGATGACTACCTCCAAATACAACAAAAAGTGATTCTGACGGGTCTTTTACAGCACCTCCAAAATAGCTATCCCCTGAGCGTTTATTAAATGCTACATTGGCATAGAGCCGTGTTTCATCCGACACTTGCCTCGAAAGATTCAACGCTGCTTGCGCACTGCCGTGTTCACCATAACCAACAGAAAACTGATTATTACGCTTTTTGGTAATAATATTCATCACGCCAAGAAAGGCGTTACTCCCATAGAGGGCGGAACCGGGACCTCGGATAAATTCAACTTTATTGATAATTTCAATCGGAATGTAGGGTGTGTAGACTGATGCTTTACCAAATGAGGACTCATTGAGCCTTTGACCGTCAATCATCACTAACACGTGCCCAGTATCCAAGTACACACCGCGGGTATGCTCTTTTGGCACAGCGCCTACCCAATCACCTCGAGTAGATTGAAAGCCAGGTACGAAGTTCATTAAATCATAAACATTGTCGACACCTAGGCTATTTATTTGTTCTGAATTAAAAACAGTAATACTAGAGGGAACCGATGCTCTCGTTTCGTCGGTTTTGGTTGCGATAGAGACATTTACATTCAACAGCTCTTCAAATGAAAGCTGATAAAGGTCGGAGTCCGTAGCTTCTGGTTCAGCGACTACCGCAAAAGGAATTAATAATGGCGTGACTTTAATTAAAGCGCTTAAGTTTTTCATATTATACGAGCTCTATGTTCCCACACTTCACTCGTAGTGTTAGATTACTCTAACCTACGTAGCAGCATATGATTAACTTAATAATACTTGCTCCTAGCTACTACGCAAGTTTTTGATTAGCCTTTTCTTTTAGACTCTAAGCAGATGCCAGTTTTCTCGCTTTGAAATATTTAAATAATCCAATTAAAGAGGCTGCGATCCAAAATAGCTCAATCACAAAACTTGCAAGGTTAAAGTTATAACAAAGACTAATCAGTAATAGGATCGCACCACTTAAATTCATTAAGTTATACGTTAAACTATCGGGAGATGCCTTTTCCAGCTGTAGCATAAAGAATGCACCAACAACCAAGAAAGTGCCTGTCATACCGATGATATCGAACATTAAATCGATCATGTTTTTTCCATTTAGCAAGACCCAATAGGCTGGCCCAGTTCCATGGGAAGGGTCATTTTCATTCGTTGAAACAGCAAAGCCAAACGGCGAGATAGTAACAAATTGGAAAATTCAAGACAGGACATTTGTCTGATAACAACAATAAGTGAGCAATAAGAATTGAAGTAATGACTACTTGAAGGTGACCTTGCCACCAATTATTTTCAGTGCTGGCGCACCTCTCACTAATGTATCGCGGGCAAACTCTTTCTCACAATGAGGGCAGTTTATTTGGTTGGTGGTAAAGTCTTGGGTGATCCGTTCTTTAAAACATTTAACTAGGCTGCCCTTGCCTCCCTTACGATACTTAAATAGCTGCTGGCGGCATCCTGCACAATAAATATCAACAGTTCTAACAGGGCCTTTTTTATTAGGTTTTGCCATACCGAATTAACTCATAATCCTGAGTACAAATGCAATGAGCGTAAACTGTAACACATGATAACCACCGTTGACTAAAAACAGTTTCATCGGACGCTGCTCAAATATATAACTTATTCCTAATGAACAGGCGACGAAAAAAACTCCCACACCAAGCCCAACTCCGGTAGCTGCAAGCAAAGAGAGCGATAGATCAAGCATCACCGCCATAAACACAGCGGATAACAAAGACAACAAAAATGCGACGCCAAAAGTCATCTTGGGATCGCTCGTTTGTAGGTCAAGCTCTGTCAGTCCACATCCCTCCATCCAGGCTTTTTGAAACAGCATAGGCGAATACCAAATACCGCCTAACATAAAGGAAGACAAAGCGGCGAGAATAATTGCCCAAAGGTTTAATGCTTCAAATGAGATTATCATCGACTAACTCAGCATATTTCATTTTATTTAATAATGAGTATAAGTGAAAACCTACTTATAAACAGGTTTCTTTTGTAATTTCCTCTGCAGCGTTCTTCTGTGCATGTTAAGTTGCCGCGCGGTTTCAGAGATATTACCTTCATTTGCCTTTAAAACTTGCTGAATATGTTCCCACTCTAGTCGTTCTGGAGACATGACTTCTTCCACAATTTCTTGGCCTTTCTCTCCCAATAGCGTTTGTACTATCAAACTGGTACTTGCAGGTTTAGTTAAGTAGTCGTCAGCGCCCAATTTTATCGCCTCAACCGCAGTCGCAATGCTGGCATAACCCGTTAATAATACAATGCGAGCATTTGCATTGAGCTGCTTGATTTGTGTTATGAAGTTTATTGAGTTGGCCTCGCCAAGTTTCATATCCAATAATATGTAGCCGAAAACCTCTTGTTTACACGCCACCTGCATATCTTCAATGGAAGTAACATGTTCAACACTAAAACCTTGTTTTTCCAAGCGCCTTATTAATGTCTGCGCATAAGGCAGATCATCTTCAACAAGCAGTAACTTCATCACTCACCTTTGGTAGTTTAACTGTACATTTAGTGCCATAAGTAAGGTCGCTTTCAATCAGCAGATGTCCACCAAGCCGTTCAATTGTCGCATGACTCAGCAGTACCGCCATGCCAAGCCCTGATTCACTATTCACTACATTGTGCCCTAACTGCGCTAGCCTTTCTTCTGCAATTCCCTCACCTCTATCAAGTATGGTGATCACATGTTCAGTCGACTCTGAGGTAAATGTCACATCGATGTCAGTCTGTTTTGCTTGCTCATTTGCTCGCACACCGTTACTAATCAGATTTAAAATCGAAGGCATCAACATAGGATCATCGCACAGTGCCCCCTGAACATTCGTGATATCGAATCTAAAATGCTGCTGTGGAAATTGTAAATTCGTTAATTCTTTTAACTGCTCTGCAAGACGCTCTACAGTTATCATTTGTTTAGACGCTGACTTTAAATACTCAGTAAATTCTCTAAAGACATTAAGCTGCTCCTTACATTTCCCAAGCGGTTCTGACATTTCTTGAACACATGCCTCTTTTGGATACGACTCCTCGAGCTCTTCGTGTAATAGCGCCAAATGTGCGATTGGCGTGGCGAGTTGATGGGTAGCTTGTGCAGCCGCACTACCTAGTGCAATTAATTGCTCTTGCTGAAGTTGCTGCTCTCGTAGCATAGCAATTGCCCTTTCTTTTTTTCGATTTTGCTTTACCAATATGCTCACCACAGTAACAACAACTATGATAGTGAAAGTAAAGTTTACTAACATCCCGAGCAAGTGAGTGCTCATGTCCATGTGGTGGACATGTTCATGAGACATTTTTATATAAAGATAAAGATAAGCGCCAATCGCCCCAGCCGACACCATCAACATATTGATAGTTGGGATCGTTACTGCTGCAATAACCGTTGGCAGTACCAACAAGGACACGAAAGCATTGGTTGCTCCGCCGGTCAGGTCCAACAAAATAGTAAGAAACAAAATATCCGCCAACAATTGCATTGTCATGCCAATAGGCGCTGCTTCTTTTGTGTTACGGTAGGCGTATATACTTAACAGCTGAAATACCGACTCCGCAGCTACCACTGCAACTACCGAAACAAAATCAAATTGTTTACCAAAAACGACAGCCGCTATCGCTAGCATCACAATTTGGATAACGATTGCCACTGACCGCAACAGCAAAAGTTGGCCCAATGCAGAGTTCGGAGAAAACGCAATTTTCATGAAAATGTAAGAAGCTAAGCTAAGATAAAAGAATTATACCTAATCTAACAAAAATAGGTGTGATCGAGGTCAGTTATATCGCGTTAATACGAACCTCTGCTTCGCTTTTATGGCAATACTGTGAAGGATTTGGTATAAATAAAAAATTGGCCAACTGGTCGGATTAGATTAAGAGACACTATGGTTTATGCAAAAATTACGGGCTGGGGAAAGTGTATTCCACCAGCTAGCATCAGTAATGATGAAATTAGTACTATCGTTGACACAAATGATGAATGGATAAGTACGAGAACAGGTATCAAATCCAGACGCGTTAGCCATGTTAGCACTGCAGAGCTTGCAACAGTGGCCAGTCAACACGCTTTGGCATGTGCAGGGCTTGAAGGTAAAGATATCGATCTTGTGCTACTTGCCACCTGTACACCGTCAACTATGGTGGCAAATACAGCTTCTTTAGTACAAAAAAATATTGGCGCTGTTGGTGCTGCAGCATGTGATACCAATGCAGCCTGTTCAGGCTTTTTGTATGCATTACAAAATGCTACCGCACAGATCCAAGCCGGTATGATTAAAAGAGCCGTAGTTGTTGCAGCTGAGCGTATGACTTGGTATGTAAACTGGGCAAAGCGTGACAGCGCAGTATTATTTGGCGACGGTGCTGGTGCTGTCGTGCTTGAAGCAAGTGACGAACCAACCGGGTTATTAGGCACCAAAACTGGCTGTGATAGCACAGATAGAAGTATATTACACATTCCAAACTATGGTACTGATATGGACCGCTGTGCAAGCACCGGACCTTCTGACCTCTCTTTTGAGGGACGTGAAATCTTTAAGCGTGCTGTAAAAGGTATGAGTGAAGCATGTGATGATGTACTCAACCAAGCACAGCTATCACTAGAAGACATCGATGTACTTATCCCGCATCAAGCTAATCTTCGTATCATTCAAGCTATCCAAAATCGCTTGGAAATTGCAGATGATAAAGTCATGGTTAATATCGACAAGTATGGTAATACCTCAGCTGCAACAATTGCAATTGCACTGTGTGAAGCTGTCGAAAATGGTCTTATTAAGCCACACGCTAATATTATGTCGGCGGCATTTGGCGCAGGATTAACCTGGGCTGCCAGCTATTTGAAATGGGGAGAAAGAACGACCCCAATTGCGGTGTCGGATGCACGTTTACCTGATTGCGATAAAACAGGCCTTGAATTGATTGCACCAGCAGTGGCCGCAAGTCAAGCTCAATAAGTAACCTATTCTCTCTAGTTACTGAAACTTAGGGTTAATTGCTCGATTTTGCCCTTGGGTGGGTGGTAATATTGCAATATTATTATCGCTCATCCAAGGAGTTTACTGTGCTCAAAGCGCATACCGAGATCAGTCAATTAGAACCACAAGCAATTTGGAAGTTTTTTGACCAAATTTGTGCCATTCCCCATCCTTCAAAACACGAAGAAGCACTAGCAAGCTTTATTGTTGACTGGGCTAAAAGCAAAAATTTAGACGTACGTCGTGATGAAACTGGTAATGTGTTCATCAAAAAACCTGCGACAAGTGGCATGGAAAATCGTAAGCCCGTTGTATTGCAAGCGCACATTGATATGGTGCCACAAAAAAATGATGATACAGCACACGAGTTCGTTACTGATCCAATCAAGCCATATGTTGATAATGGCTGGGTAACTGCAACTGGCACGACGCTAGGTGCAGACAATGGTATCGGCATGGCCTCATGTTTAGCCGTTTTAGACGCTGACGATATCAAGCACGGTCCACTTGAAGTATTACTAACCGTTGATGAAGAAGCAGGTATGAGCGGCGCGTTTGGTTTGCAATCCGGCTGGTTAGACGGTGAAATCCTACTTAACACCGATTCAGAGCAAGAAGGCGAGATCTACATGGGTTGCGCAGGTGGTGTAGATGCATCCTTAACTCTACAACTCTCGCGAGAAGCGTTACCTAAACACCATAAAATCTTTGAGCTGTCTCTAAAAGGCTTACGCGGCGGACATTCTGGTGTCGACATTCACACAGGTCGCGCCAACGCCAATAAATTGCTCGCAAGATTCTTAAAGCATCATATCGCAGACTTTGACCTAAGACTTATCGAGATCAGAGGCGGCTCCCTGCGCAATGCAATTCCGCGCGAAGCATACGCAGTCATTAGTTTTAATGAAGCGAAAATAAGCGAGTTCCAAACGCTGATTGAAACTTATGAAACCATCATTAAGCAAGAGTTATGTGCCATAGAAACCGGGATCACATTTGCACTCAGCACTTCAACAAGCACCACATTGCCAATGAGCCAAGCTTCTAAAAGTAAAGTATTAGCGCTTCTCAATGCTTGCCCTAATGGTGTTGTACGCATGAGCGACGATATACCTGGTGTTGTTGAAACCTCACTTAATATGGGTGTAATTTCTACTACAGATAACAGTTTAGAAGTCCTATGTTTGATCCGTTCATTAATTGATTCTGGTCGCAGTGATGTCGAGGGTATGTTGTGTTCACTGGCTGAGCTGACAAAAGCTGACATTGAATTCAGTGGTGCTTATCCAGGCTGGAAACCTGATCCAAGCTCAGAAGTATTAGCTATTTTCCGTGATATGTATGAGTCAATCTACGGTGAAAAGCCACATATTATGGTTATTCATGCTGGTCTTGAATGTGGTTTGTTCAAAGAACCTTACCCGAATATGGATATGATTTCTTTTGGTCCAACCATCAAATTTCCACATTCTCCTGAGGAAAAAGTAGAAATTTCAAGCGTTGGCCTATATTGGCAGCAAATGAAAGGGATCTTAGAAAACATTCCTGAAAAGCAGTAAAACTAATCCCAAACTAATACCAATTTGACTTGATACTTACTCAATTTGAGAGATAAAATCTGACGCTAGCTGTGTTAAAGATTTATCTTTTAAAACAATTAAATAGCAAAACTTTTTCCGGGCTATCGACAAGATTTTCTTGCCTCAAAATAGACCTCGTAACTAAGTGAATTGGTATAATTACCGTGAAATCATGTTGTTAGATAAACAAAAAGCCCAGCTGACATAGCTGGGCTTTTTGTAGATTTCAAACTCTGCGATTAGCTAAACTTTTTCTCAAGATAACTAAACATAGTTCTAAGACCCAATGCTTCACCACCAACAGGTCTACCCGGTAATGCTCTTACGTTCCAAGCCATCACATCAAAATGTAGCCAAGGTGTCGTAGCTGGCTCAACAAATTCTTTTAGATACAGTGCCGCTGTTATTGAGCCACCAAACGGTGTCGAACCACAGTTAGCAATATCTGCGATATCGCTCTTGAACAGCGCCTTATATTGATCAAACAAAGGTAGTTGCCAGATAGGATCCGCATTACCCAGACCAATTTCCATTAGCTCAGAAGCAATCGCTTGATCTGTAGAATAAAAACCAGGAAGTTCAGTGCCAAGGGCAATGCGACACGCACCAGTCAAGGTTGCAAAATCTATCAATAGCTCCGGCGCTTCTGTTTGCGCTTCAGCCAATGCGTCACATAAAACCAAGCGTCCTTCGGCATCGGTATTGTCAATTTCAACCGTAATACCTTTACGTGTTTTGATCACATCACCTGGCCTAAAGGCATTGCGAG
The DNA here is from genome assembly GCF_000276645.1 of Pseudoalteromonas sp. NJ631. NCBI lineage: Bacteria > Pseudomonadati > Pseudomonadota > Gammaproteobacteria > Alteromonadales > Pseudoalteromonadaceae > Pseudoalteromonas > Pseudoalteromonas sp. NJ631. The sequence goes on along the minus strand of NZ_AKXJ01000002.1, from coordinate 8,044 downwards.
ACACCGCATTTTCTACCGCAGGGATAAGTACGCGTAATCTAACAGGCAGCTTAGCCGCCATAATCATATTAGCCAACGCGATAACATGAGCCGCTCCGCCCATGTCTTTTTTCATATTACGCATTCCAGACGCTGGCTTTAAGTCCAGACCACCAGAGTCAAAACATACGCCTTTACCAACTAAAGTAAGTTTTGCGTGGTTTTCGTCACCCCAACGTAAATCAAGCAAACGCGGAGCATTGTCACTCGCACGGCCCACCATGTGGATCGTTGGGTAGTTTTGCTCTAACAACTCATCACCAATGATTTGTTCAAATGATGCGCCATATTGCTCAGAGAGTTCTTCCATTACTTCAGCCATGTGCTGAGGCATCATATCAGCAGCAGGTGTGTTAACAAGATCTCTTGCAAGATTAATAGACTCGACAGCCGCTTTTACTTTGGCATATACCTTTGCATCTTCGATAGCAAGCTTTGCGACAATCGCTGGCAATTCTTTATAAGCAGAAAATTGATACGCCCCCAGTAAAAACGCAATAGCGTGGCTTTCAACTTGCTCTGAAGCGATATCAATAAAATAAGTGCCTTTTGGTAATTGCTTTGCAAGATCGCCCAATAGCCAAAAATCATCGTCTTCAGCAATAACAATAACTCGCTCAACTTCTCCAGAATCAGCATTCGGAATAAGAATATTTTTTTGCGATTGAAGTTGTGCGGTTTTTACGAAAAGCTGCGTCGTACTTGACTGCTGCGCTTGCCATGACGCTAATTCTGCAGCGGAGAAGATAGAAATGGGTGTACCCATAGCAGAGTGAACGAGTAGGTTGTTCATGTAGGCCTCAAATTTATTATATTCGTACTTAGATTACCAAGGCTAAAAAGAAAATTCACTGTTCCTTGGTTTTTGTTGGCTTTTTTTTCAAATTGAATGAGCTAGGCAAAACATCCACGCCCACTAATTGACCAACCTTTACGATTATCGGAATGGTAATGGGGGCAAAAGGTAAAACTGCAAACACACCCAGTCCTAAACCTTTGAGAATATCCACTAGTTGAGCGTTTGCTGTTTTTAGCTCAGCCTTATGCGCTCGCCCCAAAGTATATCGCTTGTATATCTCAAGCATTTCTTTCGTTTCTTGTTTCTCTTGTTCTAGTGCGCATTTGAGCGCAATCATTGCTCTGCGCAATCTTATTTGCTGTCTGCGTTTACTGATCCGAGCAACGCGCATCGGTGCTTTATGGACAACTTTGATCAGTTTCATTAATAAACTCAAAGATAGTGTTGTCCAGAGTCTATCAAAATTTTTAGCACTTTAGCTATTAGCCATTGGTACAAATTACCTATTCTAGCGAGCAAAGTTATACGTAAAGTGTGCAAAACAATGGACTAGTACAAAATCAACCCTAATTACCACACAAAACTGTACAATAATCACCCACACAAAGACTAGCATCCAATACTGTTTAATTAATCTACAAAAACTGAATAATGAAACTTCAGTAAACTAGCCAAATTTTGTAACAACAAATTTTAAGCTGCTAGGTGTTTATCTAGAAAAGCAGTTAAAGTGCTCAAAAGTTCATTTTCAACAATAACTTATCATGCAAATTTTGTAATTCTTCTTAGCCTAAACAAAAAGTTATTAAGAAAGTTGCAGTTTCAGAAATCACTGCTAATTTTAAAAAAGCGCTTGCCAACACATAGCAAATTAAATTATATGTGTATTAAAGGTAAAAATATTATAAATGACCTTTTTTATTGGTATGACAACAACAATCAACTGGGGAAACAGGATGAAACTAAAAAGTAACACGCTGCGCCGTGCAATTCGCTTCGCGCTAGCTTCAGCAGCAACTACTTCACTTCTTACCACTACCGTAATGGCTGAAGAAGCCAATCAAACAAAAGCTAAAGCAGATGAAAAAGTCGAAAAAATCGCCGTTGTAGGTTCTCGAGCGGCGCCTCGCTCTGTGGGCGAGTCACCGGTACCTATCGACATCATCGGTGCAGAAGATATGTCAAAGGCGGCAGGTTCTGACATGCTCGAGTTACTGAAAGGATCGGTACCGTCTTTGAACGTACACGCGAATCCAATCAGTGATGCAGCAACGTTAGTAAGGCCAGCTAACTTACGCGGATTGCCTGCGGATAGTACGCTGATTTTGTTAAACGGTAAGCGTCGCCACCGTTCATCGGTGATTGCCTTTTTAGGTGGTGGTATTAACGACGGTGCACAGGGCCCTGATATTTCAGTGATCCCGAGTATTGCACTAAAACAAGTTGAAGTACTTCGTGATGGTGCAGCAGCACAGTACGGTTCAGATGCAATCGCAGGTGTAATGAACTTTGTACTTAAAGACGCAAGCGAAGGGGGTTCTTTCTCTATTCGTCAAGGCGAATACTACGAAGGTGACGGCGATACGACGGTGATTGAAGGTAACGTAGGTCTGCCATTTACGGATGATGGATTTGCTAACTTAAGCTTTCAGTACAAAGAAGCGGACGCGACTAGCCGCAGTGTTCAACGTCCTGATGCAGCAGCATACATTGGCGCCGGAGTTGAAGGCGTTGGTGACCCAGCACAAATTTGGGGTGCACCAGAAATCAAAGACGATATCAGTATCTTTGGTAACATTGGTGTAGACGTCACTGACAATGCTCGATTCTATATGTTTGGTAACTACTCTGAGCGAGACGTTAAAGGCGGATTCTATTATCGAAACCCTCAAACCCGTCCAGGTGTTTATTCTAACGATGGTGGCGAAACCTTACTCGTAGGCGATCTAGATGGCGTAGGTGTTGGCATTGAGTGTCCAGTCGTTAATCTAACGGATAAAAATGTAGCGAATATCCCGGCATATCAATTAATTGCGGCTGATACAGAGTTAGGTAGAAACTGTTTTGCCTTTAATGAAATTTTACCAGGCGGCTTTACTCCAAACTTTGGTGGTAACATCACTGATACCTCTCTAACTATTGGTGTTGAAGGGGAATTTAAAGATGGTTTCCTTGAAGGCGGTTTTTGGGATTTGAGTGGCTCGGTGGGCCGTAACGAATCACGTTATTTCATCACTAATACTGTGAATGCCTCTCTTGGCGCTGATACACCAATGGACTTCAGCCCTGGTAAATACATCCAACTGGAAAAGAATTTTAATTTCGATGTGTCGAAAGGCTACGATTTTGACCTAGCTTACGATGTAAACGTTGCAGCAGGTCTTGAGTGGCATGAAGAAACATTCGAAGTACTTTCAGGTGACGAAGCATCATTTATTGCAGGACCGCTGACTGAGCAAGGCTTTGGGATAGGTTCAAATGGTTTCCCTGGATTTAAACCTTCTGCAGCAGGAGAATATACTCGTCGTAACTATGCCGCTTATGTAGATATTGAAACACCATTTACTGAAGACTTTATGATGGGGTGGGCACTTCGTTACGAAGATTACGATTCATTTGGTTCGACTACAAACTTTAAGATCACAGGTCAATATCATGTTACCGAAGACTTCTCGGTTCGTGGCTCAATCAGTACCGGTTTCCGAGCACCAACGGTAGGTCAAGCTAACGTGTCTAACGTGCAGACAAACTTAAGTAGTGGTGTGCTTGTAGACTCAGCACTATTACCACCAACAAACCCTGTTTCAGAGCAGCTTGGTGGTACTGAGTTGACTCCTGAAGAGTCAGAAAGTTATACACTAGGTGCGGTATATCGCTCTGGCGACTTATTTATTACGTTAGATTACTACAACATTGAAGTAACTGACCGTCTAAGCCAGTCTGAAAAAATCGTTTTAAGTGATGCAGACAAAGCAGCCCTTAAAGCGGCGGGTGTTCCTAACGTTGATAACTTGGCGCAGGTGAGCTTCTTCACTAACGACTTCGATACCACGACTCAAGGTATCGACTTAGTTGGTAACTATTCTATGGATATGCTGGGTGGCTATGCCACATTCAGTGCAGCATACAACTGGAATGAAACTGAAGTAGACCGCTTCTCTGCTATCACAGGTGACTTCAAGGTATCTCGTTTAGAAAACGACTTACCGAAGCACAGAGGCACATTAACTTGGGCTCAGCAATGGGATAACTTCTCAGGCTTTGTTCGTATGAACTACTTTGGCGAATACCAAGGCGTTCACGTCGATTATGATGCAACAGCAAAAACAGCGGATGCGACAATCACATTTGATGCAGAGCTTACCTACTTTGCAACAGATTCAATCAGTCTGTCTGTTGGTGCAAATAATATCTTTGACCAAGATGCAGAAGAACTAGACTTCTTTGACGCTACAGGTATCCCAAATAACAACTGGGGTGGCAAATACTATGAAACTTCACCATATGGTATTAATGGTGGTTTCTACTATGTGAAAGCAACCTATACGTTCTAACTTTTACTGTAACCCAGAAACAAAGGCGAACTAGCATTAGCTATTTCGCCTTTTTATTTTTATCCTATATAGCAAAGCAGTTAATTTTGAATACAAACATGTTGTTATTAAAGCGAGCCAACGAATTATTAGCCGAAAACAAGCTTAGAGAAGCAGAGTTTATGTACAAGTCGGTACTTAAACAGTCACCTAACAACGGTCCTGCTCTATTTGGTTTAGGCCGCATTTGCATGCGTTTAGAGCAGTACGATAACGCAATCTACTATTTAAAAAGAGCATGCGAACATTTACCAAAAATGCTTGAGCCACTCTTCGCATTGGCCGATGCGTTTTTAGCCGTAGGTTCACCGGTTGACGCAAAAACCGTACTTGAATACACCTTAAGCGTGGCAAAACATAATGCCCAAGCCCATTACCAACTCGGTCAATTCTATTTGGACTATGGCTTTATTGAACAAGCTAAAAATGTCTTTAAAGCGGGGTTAGATTGTCCTCATAGTACAGTGACTGCATTTATGCTGTACGAACTGGTACAGATGTCCTCAGCCAAAGAATTACCTGCATACTTAGCGATTTTAGAAAAGTTGGAAAATGAGTTTGAATCACCGAGACTAAAAACTGTGGTTCACTATGCGCTTGCTAAGTGTCATGAACAATTAGGTAATTTTAATGCAGCTCAAGATAACTATGCTTTAGCGAATGATACACAGCTGCTGATGAGCGAGTTTCGTACTGTAGACATGCTGCCATTTTTTGAATCAATCAAGCTGCATTGTGGCAAAGCGTTTTTTGATAAACCTAGTGATAGGGTTAAGACAACATTTACGCCTGTTTTTATTGTTGGTTTGCCAAGAACTGGTTCGACTCTCCTAGAACAAATGCTAGTGCAACATTCACATGTTGGTACACTAGGCGAGAATACCGTGATCAGCGATAAAATTGTCCCTTACCTCAGTAAACGCAATAATGCAGAGTTCCCAGCTTGTTTAGACCAACTAAGTAACTCTATGTTAGACCATTGCCGTATACTCTATGTCGACGAGATAAAGCGGCATCGAGTGCCGGAAGAAGTGGTGATCAATAAACTTCCAGCTAATTTCCAAAATCTTGGGTTAATCCACAAACTTTTCCCTGAGGCACGAATTATTCATTTAACTCGTAACCTCAATGCTACAGCCTGGTCTGTCTATAGTAATCATTTCGCCGAAAGCGAGCCCTACTTTTGCTCCTTAAGTGAATTTGCCTTGTATGCGCAAGCGCAAAGCGACTTGATGTCACATTTTAATCAATTTATGAAAAGAGATATTTTTACGCTCAGTTACGAACAACTTATTGCAGAGCCTGAAAAGACTATTAAACAATGCTTAAGCTTTTTATATCAAAAATACGAGCCAGAATGCTTGGAGTTTCACAAATCTAAAAAGCCGGTACATACTCTAAGTAAGGCGCAGGTCAGAAAGCCAATCAGCACGCTGCCACTAGAAAAGTGGCAGCGCTATGAAGCGTTTATCGAGAAGATGATTGCTCAACCGCAAAGCGATCAAACCACGCCAGCAAATCTTTAAACTGATCATCACGTGCATGTTTATGGGTTAACATGTCTATGTGCCCATAATTGTGCCGATGGCCGTGCTTTTTTCCATAAATTCTGAGTTCTTGTATCCCCTTTCCCGATTCACGAATAAATGCTTGAATATCGACAGGTTGTGCCAGTGCTTTATCTTTAACGCCCGCAATGTGCAAGATTGGAGGTAACGTCATGTCTTGTAATACTGCGGCATAATTAAAACCGTCATCGGAGTCCACCCATGGGTGCTTCTGTGCCCAGTCAGCGCTTTGAGCATGTGATTTTAAAGACTCATCATCACTCCCCCAACCAAGTCTTTTCGCAGGTAAGTATCCATGCTTTTTCGAATAATAGTGCGCAACGTTAAACCACAGCAGGTTTGCTTTAAGTAATTTGCTCGGGTGATTGTTATGTAAACTACGTTTAGAGCCAAAATAGACACATGCATTAACATGCTGAATTTCTTCAGGAAAGCGTGCAAAAACACTATTCATCAATACACCTCCCCAAGAATGTCCAATCCAATATTGTGCTCTAGATCCGGTATATCGTTCGATAAAATTCAGCATTTCGGGGATTTCGTGCAAGATTGATTCAGTTTGGCCATAATCCGCTTCAGCGTCGATTTTAGGTATGCTCTCTCCTCGCCCACGAAGATCACCAACAAAACAGCGATAGCCGTGTTCAGCTAAAAAAGGCGCTAGCCCTTTATTGCTTTCAGTATAAAAAATTTTGCCATTTTCAACCGCACCATGCATAAAAAACACAACAGGGCCGCTACTACCCGGTTTCGCTATATATCTGAGGTGGAGTTTATGTCCATCTTCTATATCTACTAATAGTGATTTTTGTTCTATCATTTCTTTGTTTTTATTCTTTGAACACTAGCCTCATCGTACCAGTTGACTGATTGATAAGTAAACTTTTAAACTGGGCAAATAAAAGGTTGATATGCTTTTAAGATAAAGCCAGTATTCAAGACTTAAGCGTTCGATTAAAAGTGTTATAATCCTTTTTATTTATTCGAAGAATCCTGTGCACCCAAGAAACAAGCATAATTCAGGCTATGATCTAGACAAGCTCATGGCGATTGAACCAGCTTTAAAGAATTTTACTTACAACCGAGCTGATGGCATAAAAAGTATCGACTTCACTAATCCAGATGCCGTAAAACTGTTGAATAAAGCACTGCTTAAGTCAGACTACGATATACAAGTTTGGGATATCCCCGCACAGTTTTTATGCCCTCCAGTTCCGGGCAGAGCAGACTATATCCATGCGCTGAAAGATCTCTTAGATGAAAGTAACTTGCCCGATAAGGTGCAAGGCGTAGATATTGGCACTGGTGCCAATTTGATCTATCCCATCTTAGGATCAAGAGAGTATAACTGGCGCTTTGTTGCCTCTGATATCAATCCTCTTGCTGTGAAGTGTGCCAAAACCATCGCAGAACTAAATAGGTTGCCGGTAAAAGTGATGCAACAAAAGCAGCCTAATCACTTTTTTAAAACGATAATAAAAGCAAACCAGTTTTATCATTTTTCAATGTGTAACCCGCCCTTCCATGCCAGTGAAGCAGATGCAAACAAGGGCACGCAAAGAAAGTGGAAAAATCTTAACCGAGCACCACAAGCCTCGCTAAACTTTGGCGGCCAAGCTCAAGAGTTATGGTGTGAAGGTGGAGAAAAGCGCTTTATATTGGATATGATCTCTGAGAGCGTCACTTTCAAAGAGCAAGTTTATTGGTTTACTTCCCTTATCTCGAATAAAAACAACGTAAAACCACTTAAACAACAACTTAAACAGGTCGCTGCCGAGCAAGTGAAAGTGATCGAGATGGAACAAGGTAATAAGACAAGCCGTTTTATCGCCTGGAGTTTTTTCAAACCTTAGCGATGTGTATATGGTGGACGCGAGTTCACCTCGCGATGTGTTAATTGGCTTGCAAGGTTTTAAATCCCAAACAGAAAAAACCGTTGTATTGTTGAAACGGGTTTTGGAATACATGTTTGTTACTGAAACTTCATTGCAAACCATCGGCGGGTGAACCACCCCCTACGATGCAGTGTATATGGTAGTAGGAGC